>CALUWI010000013.1 GCA_944324465.1 uncultured Mucispirillum sp.
CTGTTTGACCGCACTTGTCGCTCAAACAGTCAACAATATTAATTATTAAATAACTATTTTACCCAATAGTTTGGAGCAACTTTATTTTGGCAGAAAATCTATCGATTTTATGCCAGTTATTACATATCAATAATTACTCACCGTAATTATTGATATATATGTAACTGTTTGACCGCACTTGTCGCTCAAACAGTCAACAATATTAATTATTAAATAACTATTTTACCCAATAGTTTGGAGCTTCTTTTGTGATTTGAACATCGTGTACATGAGATTCAGAAAGCCCAGCACTTGTAATGCGAACAAATCTTGCATTGCTGCGTAATTCATCAATTGTTTTACAGCCTGCATATCCCATACCTGAACGAAGACCACCAATTAACTGATAAATTGTCTGATTTAATTCACCTTTAAAGTGAACGCGGCCTTCGATACCTTCTGGAACAAATTTAACATCACTTACAGTGCCGTCTTGGAAATATCTGTCTTTTGAGCCATCTTTCATAGCACCAACAGAACCCATACCACGATATACTTTGTAGCTTCTGCCTTGATAAAGCTCTATTTCGCCCGGTGCTTCTAAAGTACCTGCAAGTAAAGAGCCAAGCATTACAGAGTTTGCACCTGCTGCTAATGCTTTTACAATATCACCCGAATATTTTATACCGCCATCTGCTATTATAGGAATACCTGCTTCTCTAGCTGCTGCAGAGCAGTCAAGAATTGCAGTAATCTGTGGCACACCTACACCTGCTACAATACGAGTAGTGCATATTGAGCCAGGTCCAATACCTACTTTTACACAGTCTGCTCCAGCTTTTGCTAATGCAAGAACTGCTTCACTTGTTGCCACATTACCTGCTACAACCTGTAAATCAGGATATTTTCTTTTGATTTGGTTTACTACATCTAAAACTTTTTGAGAATGTCCGTGTGCAGTATCTACTGTAATTACATCTACTTTTTTGCTTACAAGTTCAGCAACCCTTTCTAATGTGTCAGGTGCTGTACCAACTGCCGCACCAGATAAAAGTCTACCCATTTTATCTTTTGATGCAAGTGGATATTTTAAGCGTTTATTAATATCTTTTATAGTAATTAAACCTTTTAAACAGTAGTTATCATCTACAACTAAAAGTTTTTCTATTCTGTGCTTATGTAAATGCTCAATAGCATCTTCAAAAGATGTGCCCACTGGAACTGTTACAAGATTTTCGCTTGTCATATATTCTGATACTTTAGATGAAGTATCTCTAACAAAACGCAAATCTCTGTTAGTTAAGATACCACATAATTTACCATTTTTAACAACAGGTATACCAGAAATTTTATATTTTGTCATAAGCTCCCAGGCATCCCCAATAGTCTGGTCTGGGTCGATAGTAATAGGGTCAACTATCATACCGCTTTCTGAGCGTTTTACTTTATCTACTTCATCAGCCTGTTTTTCAATAGACATATTTTTATGGATAAATCCAAGACCGCCAACCTGAGCCATAGCTATTGCAAGCCTTGCTTCTGTTACAGTATCCATAGCCGCTGAAACAATCGGAATGTTTAATGTAATAGAATTAGTCAGTTTAGTGGCAGTAATCACGTCTGATGGTAAAATCTCAGAGTATGCAGGGGTAACCAGCACATCATCAAATGTAAGTGCCTCACCTACGAATTTATTTTCGTAGTATTGAGTAAATTTGTTCACAAAAGCCTCCAATTAAAGACAAATCAAAAAGTTTATTAATAATACATAATAAACCTTTTAATTAGTCTAAAGTTATATCTATCATTTTATTATATGACAAATCTATACTATTTATCAAGATTTAAAAATATATTTTCATCAATCGCACATCGTTTGTTTATTCCACTTTGGCATATAAATGGTGTGCGCCTTTTGAAACTGTTAGAAATCACACGCTTTATTATTTTATCTACACTTTCTTTATCATACTTTTTATAAAGCTCATCTTTGCATAAATGCTGCTGTTCGATATCATATAAAATATTATCTATTAATTCATAAGTTAAGCCTAACTCTGCCTCATCTGTCTGACCAGGCCATAAATCTGCAGTAGGTGCTTTTGTCATAATGCTTTCAACCATATCTGCCGCACCACTTACACCATAGACTTCTCTTTTATAAAGTTCACCTATTATATTTATGCCAGATGCAGTATCTCCATACCATGTGCCATAACCTAAAAGCAGTTCTGTTCTATTGCTTGTACCTATAACTACACCGCTTAGTTCTGCCGCCTTATCAAAAAGCACAACCATTCTGCATCGTGCCATAATATTGCCTTTTCTAAGTGGTGTAATATTGCTGCTCATATTAATAAAAGCATCAGCCGCAACAGAAATATCTACAACTTCTAATTTAAAGCCGTATTTTTCTGATAACTTATTAGCATCATTATAAGAATGTTCTGATGAAGTTTTATAAGGCATAAAAAAGCCTTTTACTTTATTTGCACCAAGAGCCTTGCAGGCAGCAGCACATGCAAGGGCAGAATCTATTCCACCAGATATGCCTATAACTGCATTTTCTGCCCCTGTTTTATCAAAAGCATTTTTAAAAGATAATACTAAGTTATCAAGTATTTCTGAATAATTCATAATTATTCCTGAATAGTGCTGCTTTTGCGGATATATTCTCCGCTTTTACCGCCTGATTTATGCTGCAGCATTATATCACTGATTATCATATCTTTATCTACAGCCTTGCACATATCATATATAGTAAGTGCAGCAACAGAAACACCTGTTAATGCTTCCATTTCAACACCTGTTTTATCATCAAGTCCAACTGTTACTTCAATATCAACCTGACCTTTTTCAAGATTATAATTAAACTCCACATTTACTTTGCTTATTGCAAGCGGATGACATAATGGTATTAAATGAGGTGTCTGTTTAACAGCCATAATAGCTGCAATTCTTGCCACTTCAAACACATTGCCTTTTTTTATACTCATATTTACTATCTGCTGCAGAGTATCTTTATGCATAGTAACTCTGCCTGTTGCTGTTGCTTCTCTTTTAGTTGGAGCTTTGCCGCTAACATCTACCATACGGCTTGCACCTTTTTCATCAAAATGAGTAAATTCCATTATCCAACCCCTTTTATTATTTTGGAAAAACTTTAAATAATTCTTCCACAGGTATATTACATTCTGCAAGGCTTAATATTGAAACATTTTCTTTACGAATTTTTTCAATATCCACCTTGTCAGGCATTAATAATATATTTGCATATTCTTTTTCAAAATCAACCACATTACCGCTTTCATCATAAGTTGGAACTTTAATGATTATATTAAAACTTTCTGCACTTGTTAATACAAGCCTTCCTAATATTAAATCAACAAGCTGCTGCATATAAGTATATAAATCATTATCGTTATATGATGGTATGGGTTTACCCTGTATATCTGCACAGGCATAGTGAAAAATAAGTGTTACTTTATTTTTAACATTTCTAGCATCTATAAGCTCAAATATTGGTCGAACCTGATGTTTTTTTGCATAACTTGAGTTTTCAAGTGTAGCATCAAATTTCTGCAGTAAATCTTCAAGCTCTATAGATACTGTTTTATTCATACGGTTTTTTGCAACAGTTTCGTCCATAAAAAGTTTTGTAGTTCTTACATATTTTTTCTGGATATAGGCTTCATCGTTATTATACATAATAACTTTATACCAGTCATCTGTTTCACCTATTAAAATAACTTTTTCAGCACCTGAGGAATATCTTAATACTTTTGATTTAAGGGAAGGCCCTGCACGAAAAGGCATTCTGTTATAAGGAATATGGCCTACACCTTCAACCACTTCTACAATCTGCTTTTCTTCGCTGATGCCTATATTTGGCATTGCTGCCCCTGCTTCATCTGGATTATCCGCTTCTTCATTTGGAGCAAACTGTTCACTGGCTGTATTACCTGCATTATTTACTGCAGTATTTTTCGCAGTCTGAGCAAGTGCATAAGATGAAAAACAAACTGTAATAATTAAAGTTAATACTATTTTATACATTAAATCTAAAATACATTATATCGCCGTCTTCTACGATATAATCTTTTCCTTCAAGCCTTAATCTGCCGTTTTCTTTTGCTGTAGTTAATGATTTATATTTTTCAAAATCAGCATAGGAGCATACTTCTGCACGGATAAAACCACGCTCAATATCAGAGTGAATCTTACCTGCTGCCTGTGGAGCAGTTGCACCTTTTTCAACAGTCCATGCACGCACTTCTTTTTCGCCGGCTGTAAAAAATGTAATTAAACCAAGCAGGTCATATCCGCTTTTTATAAGGCTGTCAAGTCCGCTTCTTTCCATACCAAGAGACATAAGATATTCTTTTGCTTCTTCTTCAGATAAATCCTGCAGCTCACATTCAGTTTTACCGCATATTTTTACTACTTCTGCACCTTCTGCCTCAGCTATCTGCCTTACAGTTTTCACATGCTCATTATCTTCTGCTAATGTATCTTCATCAACATTTGCAACATAAAGCATCGGTTTTATTGTAATAAAATTATACTCTCTTATTTCATCAATATATTCTGGGTGGTCTTTAAGTAATGTTCTTAAAGGTTTACCCTCATCTGCACATTTTAAAAATTCTTCTAATACTTCTACTTTCTTTTTTAAAGCCTTATCACCGCTTTTTGCAGCTTTCTGGTGTTTTGTAACAGCTTTATCTAATATTTCCATATCAGCAAGCAGAAGTTCTGTATTAATAATTTCTATATCATTTGCAGGGTCTACTTTATTTTCCACATGGACAATTTCATCATTTTCAAAACAGCGTACAACATGTGCAATAGCATCTGTCTGCCTGATGTGAGTTAAAAACTGGTTGCCTCTGCCTTCCCCATGGCTTGCACCTTTTACAAGGCCTGCAATATCCACAAACTCAACAGTTGTAGGAACAATAGATTTTGGTTTAACATACTGAATAATAAAATTCATCCTGTCATCAGGAACAGGAACAACACCCCTGTTTGGGTCAATAGTACAGAATGGATAGTTTGCACTTTCTGCATTCTGTGCTTTTGATAAAGCATTAAAAATAGTTGATTTACCTACATTTGGCAGGCCTACAATACCACAGCTGAAACCCATTTATCACCTTTTACATATATTTATAATTATGAAATGTTATATAGAATTTTATTATTTTTTTCAATATATAAATTATTTATATTTATGATTATTGCATAATTAAGAATAAAACTGCTGATAAATATGCACTTTATCAGCAGATTTTAAAGAATTTTATATTAGATTATATACACTTTTTGCTGCATCACTGCCAGGAGTATATCTTTCTCCGTATAATTTTATTTTTGCAAGTCGTTTATTTATTTCTTCCATTTCTTTTTTAGTCCACGAAATATTTACTGCTTTCACATTTTCTCTTAAATGGGCAGGGTTGGTTGTTTCTGGAATAGGTACAATCCATGGTTTTTGTGCAAGTATCCAGGCAAGAGCAACCTGAGCAGGTGATGCCCCGCCTTTTTCACTGCCTAATTCTTTTAAGAAATCAATAATAACTCTGTTTTTTTCCATATTTTCAGGGCTCATTCTTGGAAAGCCTGCACGCATATCAAGTTTAGGGTCAAATTTAGTATTTCCATCCATCTGCCCTGCTAAATAACCCCTGTCTAACGGGCTGTATGCAACTAAGCCTATCCCTAATTCCTCAAGTACTTTGAAAGTCTGTTCTTCATGACGCCTGAAACTCATTGCATACTGGTTTTCCACAGCTGTTACAGGAAATTCTTTATGAGCTCTTTTTATAGTTTCTATGTTTGGCTCGCTCATACCCCAGTGAAGAATTTTACCTTCTTTTACTAAATCTTTCATTGTGCCTGCCACTTCTTCTATAGGTATTTTATTATCTATCCTATGCTGATAATAAATATCTACATAATCTGTCTGCAGTCTTTTTAAAGAGCCTTCTAATGCTTTGCGGATACTTTCAGGTCTTGCATCTTCTAACTGTTTGCCATTTGGATAGTAAAGACCAAATTTTGTACCTATTGCAACCTGTTTCCTGTATTTTTTTAATGCACTGCCAACAAGTTCTTCATTTATATGAGGACCATATATTTCTGCAGTATCAAAAAAATTAATACCTAAATCGCATGCTTCTGCAATAAGGTTTGTCATTTCCTTTTTATCTCTTGCAGGTCCATGGTTTGAGCTCATACCCATACAGCCAAGACCTAATGCTGATACTTTAAAATCTTTGCCAAGCACCCTTAAAGGCATATTAGTTTTACTTTCTTTTGCCATAATATCTGCTCCATTTAATCCTGCTGCTGCACCTGCCAGCATAAATGATGTAATTTTCAAAAACTCTCGTCTATTCATTTCTGCCTCCATTTAGTTTATACTAATTTTTATTGTATTTATTATAATTATTCAATATATCATACTATTTTATTCTTGCCTAAAATTCTCACTTGTAGTATTATATATCTATGGAAGACAGATTACTTGAAGAAATTAAAAGAAAACTGATTAATATTATGCCGGAAGAATGTGAAATTGATGCAGGCTTTAATGGTATAAAATTTTACAGAAGAAATGATACAGAAAAAACTCATATCTGTATACAGTGCCCCTGCATTATTTTTGTTGCAAACGGAGAAAAACATACCCACATAAGCAGTGAAAATTTTATATTTAAAAAAGGGTATTATAATATTACATATATTGACTACCCAGTTTCTTCTCATTTTTATAACATCTCAGAAGAAAACCCATACCTTTCTGTATATATTCCTGTAGATAATAAAGTGATTACTGAAATAATAAAAGATATTAACCAGCTTCCTGCAGTAAATTTTAAAGGTATTTCTGAAAGCAAAGCAGACGATAAGCTGCTTGAAGCATACAGCAGACTTATTGATTTATATAATAAGCCTGATGAAATAAACTTTATGGCACAGTTAATTATTAAAGAAATATATTACAGAATATTAAACGGTCCTGTTGGAGCAGATTTAAAAGCATTATACACTTTTGGCTCACAAAGCAATAAAATATACCAGGCTGTAGAATTTATTAAAAATAACTACAAGGAATACCTGCATATAGATGATATTGCATCAAAAGTAAATATGGCACCATCTACTTTTTTTAGAAACTTTAAAGCGATTACAATGATGAGCCCATTACAGTATCAAAAAAGATTAAGACTTTATGAAGCACAAAGGTTAATGCTTGCTGAAAGTATTACAGCATCTGATGCAGCATATAATGTAGGTTATGAAAGTATTACACAGTTTACAAGAGAATATAAAAAATTATTTCATTCATCCCCTGCAAGAAATATAAAAGAAATAATTGCAGGCATATCAAAGTAAAGAAAATATATAAGCAAGACATAAATAGTAATATTAGCTTATTAATATTACAAATTTCAAAATATAAAATTAGTATTATGCAGGAATATGAAACAATTATAAATTATAATTAAATATATTGTAAACACATTTATACACTTTCACCATAAGGTAATAATTTAATATATTTTTCCATATATTCCCAGTCTGGTTCTTTTTGACTATTAGCAGGTAGAGTAATTTTTTCCATTTTTATTAAGTTTATTATTCTTGCTCGACCATAAGAATATCTAAAAATCTCTTGATTAAGAATCGTACATATAAACATTGCATTGTATTTATTTAACTTTTTATGCCTTAATGTATATACTTTTACACCTGCAACAAAGTTTTCCATTTGATAAAATGCATATCTTCCTTCAGCACCAATAGTAATACAATTACCTTTAATCTGTTTAGATATATCTATATCAACAAAACATTCTACCCCGTTATTATTAGCAGTTCTTGATACAAATGGTACTTCTCCTGGCAACATATCATCTATAATAAGATGTTTTGTTGTTTCACAGTGAAAAATCTCTCCTACTGTAAAAGTATGCCAATTATGCATATCTATATTATCTATAACCTGACCAATATTATTTTTAATTTGTACAATATCCCTATATCTTATTTGATAGGATAAAAAATCCCTTATTGTTTGTTCAAAATTTTTGTTAGTTAATTTAGAATAATCAGTATCCATATATGCTTCACATAACCACTCATCACTTGATGTAATACATTTTAATGCAGTTTTACCAGTAATTTCTTGATTTTTTCTATATAAATCCAACCATTCTGCTTTTATAGATTTCCATTTATTATTAAAATCTACTCTTCCCAAATTTTTCTTTTTAATAAAACCATCATCTTTATAATACCCAAAAAATGTAGCTAAAGAACTATTGTGGGGAGTATGTGCCTCCCAAACCATTACACAAACATTAGTACCTACTGGATAAAAAATATCATCAGGCATAGAGAAAACAGCTTTTAATGTATGGCTTGAGAGCAAGTTTTTTCTTTCTTCTTTAAACTTAGTTCCAATAGCGCAGGACATAGGAACTACAACAACTCCAATACCTCTTGGTGTTAATAAATCAAGCATTTTTTTTACAAAACTAAGCTCTACTTCTGATTTTTGACTGTAAGGAGGATTTAACAAACCTACAGAAAAATTTACATTATTAGGTACTTTAAATTTAAAACAATCTTCATTGTAAATATTTGATTGTCCATCACCTCTTAAAATCATATTAGTGATTGCAATACTGTATATATTTGATTGAAACTCAATGCCATAAAGTTGAGTATCTTTTATTTTTTTTATTTGTTCTACATTTTTTGCTTTTGCAATTAAATGTTTCATTGCTGATACTAAAAAACTCCCTGTTCCACAAGCAATATCAATAACAGTATCATTTATATTTAAGTTTGCTAATTCACACATAAAGTCACATAAGTGTTCAGGAGTAAGAACTATGCCTAATTCATTACCTGCATTCCCTGCAGTATATTTAATAAATTCATGATAGAATATTCCTAATGCATCTTGATGAGAATTAGAATCATTTATCATAGGAATAATAACTAATTCTAACTGTTTTAAAAAATATATTAAAGAACCTGCTTTATGAGGAGATAATTCTAGCATTTTTTGATAATTCTTAATTAGTCTCGCATTTGCACATATCTGCTGTATTTTTTTATCTGGAATTTTATTGTCTTTAAGAACTATTTCAACAGAAGTAATAAGTGTCTCCACCAATGTAGAATTGTCTGCTGAAATATTATATGTTTTAGCAAAAAAAACATTTTGTAAAGCTAATAAACAACTAGCAATAAACATAATTCTTTCTTGCGGTATAATATTTAATTCACGCATAAGATTATTATACTTATTTGCCAACTGTTTAATCTCTTCAACAGAAAACTTTTTTACTAATTTTTTACTTTCCAAAAGATTTAAATAGTTAATTGGAGATAGTAAAATATCTTTTGTTTTCTCAAGTTCTGTGTAAGATACTTCTCCTTGTTTCCAATAATAAGCATTTGCAGAATAATCATCTATCTTTGTTCCGCTAACAGCAACAGCAATAACATTAAATTTATCTTTCAGATATTTTGCATAATATAAAACACCATCAACAGCATATTTTTGTGGATGGGATAAATCTATTGAAATATGGTCTTTTTTATTTCGTTTACATTCAACCACTAATAGTGTATTAGGATTTTCATCATATGTAATGATATATTCTGGTTTTGCAGTCCCTTTTGTAGTAGTAGAAAAATCTGTTAATGCACATTCTTTTGGTTTACCCCCAGCTTTATCTAAACAATCCTTAATTTCTACCAATGTTTTATCAACTGATTGAGGGTAAACGTAAAATTTATCATTCTGACCAATATCAAATTGCATTAACTTTCTTGTAAGACTTTCTGCAAATTGTTCATTTTGTACCATTTATATTATCCTTAAAAGTTCATTAAATTATTTATGACTATTCTAAGGTAAAAAATAACTAAAAGCAATATATTTATTAATTATACAATCACTTTGGTATAAAAAGAAATAATATTATGGGTAAACCCTGTTTATTAAGCATAAATTTGGATTTACCCCAAATTATTGCAGGCTTATATTTATATATTACTTATTGAAATATTTTGCGTATATTTTATCGTATGTGCCGTTTTCTTTTAATGTTTTAAGAGCATTATTTATTTCATCTAATAATGCAGTATTATCTTTAGGAAGAGCAATAGAATATTCTTCTTCAGCTAAAGCAGTATCAAGCACTTTAATACCTTCGTTATTTGCAACATATTCTTTTGCTGGCTCCATATCTAATACAGTTGCATCTACTTTGCCAGCAGTAAGAGCCATAATAGCCTGGCCTGTTGCTTCATATCTTGTGATAGATGATGTATCTTTATACATATCAGTTACTACCATATCACCAGTGTAACCAATTACAACACCGATTTTTTTACCTTTTAAGTCTTCAAATTTTTGGATATCTGAATTTTCTGGCACAATAACAGCCTGTTTTGATACAAAATAAGGTGTGCTGAAATTAACATGCTGGCGTCTTTCGTTAGTTGCAGTCATACCAGAAATAATGCAGTTAATTTTACCTGTCTGCATAGCGATTAAAAGGCTGTCAAAAGCCATGTTTTTAAACTCTACTTTTTTGCCTGTGATTTTAGAAATTTCACTCATTAAATCTACATCAAAGCCAACAATATTGCCCTGCTCAATGTATTCAAATGGTGGAAATTCAGCATTTGTTCCAACAATTAATGTATCAGCAGATGCTGTTTCGCTTTTTTTACAGCCAAAAAGCATAACTAATGATAATACTGATACTAAAACTAATAACAATATTTTTTTCATATCTTCTCTCCAAGATTATATTTTAAAAGTTAGTAATACATTAATATCACCATTATGTCAAAAGGTAAATAAAGAAAAGGCAAGAAAATAAAGAATAAACTTTTAAAAATATATTTTTAGATAACTTAAAGAGCAGGAATAAACCTGCTCCTTTTATTATTCATGATGCAGTGCATCTATTGGGTTTAATCGTGATGCTTTTCTTGCAGGCAGATATCCAAAAACTATTCCTATAAAGCCCGAAAAAATAAATGAAATTGTAGCAATTTTTACATCAAATGTAAAAGGAATATGTAGTTTTGCAGAAAGCAGCAGCGTCATAAAAAAGCCAAAGACTATACCGATAAGACCGCCAACTGCACTAATTGTTGCACTTTCTACTAAAAACTGTAAAAGCACTTCTTTTTCTAATGCACCAATTGCAAGCCGTGTACCTATCTCTCTTGTTCTTTCTGTAACTGACACAAGCATAATATTCATAATGCCGATACCGCCAACAAGAAGGCTTACTCCTGCAACAGCTCCGATAAATACAGTCATTCCGCCGATAGATTTTTCTACTGTCTGCTGTATTTCTTTTGTACTTTGTATTTCAAAAGTATCTTTTGATTTATCTGTAATATTTCTCATGTGCCTTAATATTACAGCAATCTGCTCTGATGCTACTTTATAATCAACTTCTTCATTTAAAGAAACCATTATAGTTTTAATGTTATATATAGAATCACTAGGACTGATACTTCTTTGGAATGCTTTTAAAGGCATTAGTATTGTATCGTCCTGGTCATTTCCTCTGCCGCCCTGTCCTTTGCTTTCTAAAACACCTACAACATCACATACTACTGAGCCTACTTTTAATCTGGCACCAACAGCTGGAGTGCTGCCAAGAAGATTTTTGCGGACACTTTCCCCTATAATACATGTATTTGTGCCTGCCACATATTCTTTATTTTCAAAACTTCTGCCCTCTGCTATTTTCCAGTCCACTGCAGTAAAATACCCTTCTGTTACACCTGATACAGAAGTCTGCACATTTTTATTCATATATTTTGCTACTGCTGCACTCATATTAATAGGGGCAATAGCCTTAATACCCGGCACTCTGTCTTCAATAGTTTCTACTTCTTTCATAGTAAAATAACGGCTTCTTGTTGTACCGCTTGGGTTTAAGTGTGGGGGTGCATGTATCATTAAAAGGTTACTGCCAAGGCTTTCAATAGCTTCTTTAATCATAGCCTGTGTGCCGTTGCCTAAATTTATCATAATGATAACAGCACCAACACCAATAATCACACCAAGCATAGTTAAAAATGCTCTTAAATAGTTTCTGCTTATCTGTCTTAAAGCTAAAAATACAGCATTAAATATCATCTTAAAACTGCCTCCGCTGTATTTATTTCTCCATCTCTAAAATGCACTTCCCTTGAAGCATACTGAGCCATATCAGGCTCATGAGTAACCATTAATATTGTAATGCCTAACTGCTTGTTTAAATTAGAAAGTATTTCCATAATCTCAACACTTCGTTTTGTATCTAAGTTGCCAGTAGGTTCATCTGCCAGTAAAAATAATGGGTTTGATGCAATAGCTCTTGCAATAGCTACACGCTGCTGCTGACCACCTGAAAGCTGGGCACTTGTATGTTTTTCCCACTCTAAAAGCCCTACCATTTCAAGAGCCTGCCTTGCTCTTTCCCGCCTTTGTTTTTTCGGCACACCTCTATATAATAATGGAAGTTCCACATTTTCCAGTGCAGTAGTTCTTGCAAGCAGATTAAAACCCTGAAAAATAAAGCCAATATAGTTTCTTCTTAAAAGTGCCGTTTCGTTCCTGTTAAGAGAAAACACATCTACACCGTTAAAAAAATATGAACCCTTTGTAGCTTTATCAAGACAGCCTAGAATATTTGCCATAGTAGACTTTCCACTGCCTGATGGTCCCATAAGTGCAACAAATTCTCCCTCATTAATATCTAAATCAATACCTTTTAATGCAAGGAATGAATTTTCTCCACTGCCATACACTTTTACAATATTTCTTAACTTAATAAAATCACTCATATTCTTCTTTTCATACTTGTAATAACATTATCTTCACTGCTGATGCCTTCAATAACCTGTATATTTTTGCCATCGCTTACACCAGTTACAATGTTCCTAAGCTCAGGCTTTCCATTTACAAGCACATAAATAGAAGCATTTTTTGAAATATCTGTCTTTACTTCTTTAGTGGCTCTTGGTCTTCTTCCTGGCGGACCCTGCAGCATTGCAGGTCTTTTGCCTGCTTCTGAATTATCTTCCACTATTGGCTGGAAAAATAATGCTGCAACAGGAATAAGCACTGCATTTTCTGCCGCATCTGTTTCAATATCTGCTGTAGCACTCATGCCAGAGCGGAGTTTTAAATCTTTATTATCTATATATATAGTTGTTTCATAGCTTACAATATTATCTTCTGATTCTGTAGAGCCTTTATTTACCCTGTATATTGTTGAAACAAACTCATCATCTGGGAAAGTATCTACAGTAAAGCGGACTTTCTGATTTTCTGACACTTTACCCACATCTGCTTCTGATACATTTACAACCAGTTTCATTTTCTCTAAATTTTCTGCTATTACAAAAAGTTCTGGTGTAGAAAATGATGCTGCAACAGTCTGACCTGCATCAATACTTCTTGTTAACACTACACCATCAATAGGGCTTGTAATAATTGAGTTTTTCAAATCAATCTTTGCACTGTTTAAGTTTGTTTCCACTTCTATAATAGATGCTTCTTTCACTAAAATATCAGCACTGGCAGTATCCAGCTCCATTTTTGCATTATCAAGCTCTGTTTTAGACGGAGATTTACCGCCTGTTGCATCATATACCTGTTTTAACCTGTCATAATTTAACTTTTTATTATTATACTGCACCCGCGAAGAATTAAGTGTAGCTTTAGCAGAATTAAGCTGAGCTTCATAGCGGGCAATAGTCTGGTTTATAGTATCTGGGTTAATTATTGCTAAAATATCACCTTTTTTCACTTCATCATTTTCTTCTACAAATACAGCAGAAATAGTGCCTGAAACCTGACTGCCTATTAATACTTCATTAGTGGCAGAAATAGTGCCTGTTGCACTTACAAGTGATGCTACATTACCAGTATGCGCTTTTTCTGTAGTATATATATATGCAGGACCTTTATCTCTGAATATATAATATAAAACAGCTGATATTATTAAAATAACTACAGCAGATGTAATAATAATGGATTTTTTAGTACTTTTAGGACGAAGTGTTTTATACATTTCTTCTGTTGTAAGCATTATAGTTCTCCCTGCAGCTGTTTTGATGAAAAGCTGCCGCCAAAGGCTTTATAAAGCATTATGGATGATGATATATTTTCATACCATGCAGAATAAAACGATATATATGTATTTAAAAAATCATTCTGTGCTTTTAAATATTCCACATCATCTATTAACCCTGCTTTCCAGCGTGATTCTAATATACTCATAGATATTTTTGCATTTTCTAAAATATCTTTTGTATTACCGTAAGATTTATTAGATGATGACATTGCAAAACTTGCATCTTCTATATCACTTACTGCTGTATTTATTGATTTCTGCAAAGTAAGTTCTGCCTGTTTAACTGTTTCTTCCTGTATTTTAAGCTGAGAATATAATTCCTGCCTGTTTAATATTGGTGCTGCAAGGGACATACCTATCTGCCATACTAAATCGCCTATCCCTGTAGATGAAGCAAGAAGCTGCCCTAAATTACCACTGATAGAAAGGCTTGGAAGAAGCGACATTTTTTTATTATAATGGTTATAAAGTTCACTGTTTAAGGTATAAACCGATGCTCTTACATCAGGTCTGTTTAATATTACTTCTGCTGGTATATCGTTTATTTTTGGAACAGCTGGAGAAAATGATGTATCATAAACCATATCTGTTGTAATATTTATATCTTTATTATTAATAAGTGCATAAAGTGCATTTTTATTCTGCTCTACTTCAAGCTGATATTTCTGCACATTATTCTGACCGTTTAAATAATCCATAGTTGTTTCAATATATTCTGATTCATCAACAAGTCCTGCACTTCGCATTTGAGTATAAATATCAAGTATCATTTTATAATTTTCAAGCATTTTACCTGCAAAATATGCCTGTGCAGCTGATTTTCTAATAGAAAAGTAATATGATGCTGCATCTGCTGCCATTGTAACCTGGCCATTTACATAATTTTCTTCTGCATATTTAATTAATTCTTTTTTAGATTTACGCAGTGCATCCAGCTTGCCGTAAATATCTGCTTCCCATGATAAATTAAGGCTGCCGTTTAAGCCATCACTGCTGTCCCCGTAAGAATAATCAAGAGAGCCTGACACTTTAGGTATCATAGCACCAGTTGCACTTTTTAACTGATAGCGAGCCTGTTTGATTTTAGAAAGCAGTATTAATAAATCAGGGTTTTCCTGAGATGCTGTATCTAAAACGGAAATAAAACTACTATCTGGCAGCATAGCTTTTATTTCTGCCACTGGGTCTTTATATGATAATGTTACTTTATTATTGTTTAAGTCATCAATATAAGCTGTATTTCTAAAATTATCTGGCAGACTGTATGCTGTTTTTATTTCATCATCAGTCATTGTATGAACACAGCCGGAAAGTAAAATTATTATTAATCCACTATATAAATATTTCATCTGTACCCTTTTATTTTCATATAATATGAAATGACCTTTTTTATCATAAAAAAGTTTTAAAATAAAACAAAAAAATGAAATATGTTCAAAAAAGTATCAAAATTTCATAAAAAAAAGGGCAGCTTTTCACTGCCCTTAATATGTGTAATAAATTAATTGATTTTTAAAATTATAATGCTTTTTGAACAGCTTCTAATGCTGCATCGTAGTTTGGCTCATTAGTTACTTCCGGTACAAGCTCAGAATAAGTTAATTTGCCAGTTTTATCATAAACAAATATACTTCTTGCTAAAAGTCTTAATTCTTTTATTAATATACCATAATTTTTGCCAAACTCTGCACTGTAGTGGTCTGATAATGTTTCAACATTTTTCACACCAGCTGCACCACACCATCTGCCTTGAGCAAATGGAAGGTCTAAACTTACAGCAACTATTCTAACATCATCAGATAAAGATGCTGCTTTTTCGTTAAATTTTCTAACTTCCATATCACATACACCAGTATCAAGAGATGGAACAGCAACAATAACTAATACTTTGCCTTCATAATCTTTTTGTGTTTTAGCAGATAAATCATTAGCAAGTAATGAAAAATCTTTAATTTGAGAATTAAGTGCAGGCATTTCGCCTTCTAAATGTAAAACATTTCCTTTAAATGTAACTGTATTCATTTCATACCTCATATTTCTTTTTATACCAAAATTATCTTATTTAAATTATAAAAATTCTTCAATACATAAACTTTTTATTTACATACTTTCTTCATATTTATTTTACATTAAAAATAAAGGCAAAAAGATATGCTGATTGAAACAAATTAGAGTAAGTAAAAAAATAACTTGAAAGATAAATAAAACAGTTATATTATTTTTTATACTATAAATAATTATGTAAAAAAGAAGTGAAAAATGCTTAAAAAATTTTTAAAACAAATATCTTTTACTTCACAGCAGGATTTTGCTGATAATTATGAAGTTCTTGTTCCTGAAAATTTTAATTTTGCCTATGATGTAGTAGACGCATGGGCATTAGAAGAACCTGATAAAAAAGCAATGCTGTGGACAAATGACGAAGGTAAACGGTTTGATTTTACATTTGCTGATTTTAAAAAATTCTCAGATATGACAGCATCTTTTTTTGCCAAACTTGGTATTAAAAAAGGCGATACTGTTATGCTGATACTTAAACGCAGGTTTGAGTTCTGGTTTTCTATGCTTGGACTGCATAAACTTGGTGCAATAGCCATACCAGCCACACACCTTTTAACTGATAAGGATATTATTTACAGAAATAATGCGGCTGATATTAAAATGATTGTTGCCTGTGGTGACAAGCAGATTATAGAGCATGTAAATAAGGCAAAACCGGCCTCCCCTACATTAGAGCATACTGTATCTATTGGACCAGAAATTCCTGAAGGCTGGGAAGATTTCCATAAAGGAATTAATGAAGCACCAGAATTTGTGCAGCCTGCTCATGTTAATAATAATGATGATATATCATTAATTTATTTTACATCAGGCACAACAGCCAACCCTAAAATGGCAGCTCATGACTTTTTATATCCACTTGGTCATATTATTACAGGCAAATACTGGCATAATCTTAATGAAAACAGCCTGCATTTAACTATATCTGATACTGGCTGGGGCAAAGCTGTATGGGGTAAACTTTACGGACAGTGGATAGCTGGAGCTAATATTTTTGTATATGACCATGAAAAATTTACACCAGCAGAAATATTAAAAGCTATTGAAAAATACAAAATTACTTCTTTCTGTGCTCCACCAACTGTTTTCCGCTTTTTAATTAGGGAAGATATTATGAATACTGACCTTTCATCCCTTAAATGGTGCACTATCGCAGGGGAAGCATTAAACCCTGCTGTATATGACACTTTTTATGAAATGACAGGCATTAAATTAAGAGAAGGATTTGGACAGACAGAAACAACTTTAACTGTTGTTACTCTGCCATGGATTGAGCCAAAGCCTGGCTCTATGGGGCTTCCTAATCCGCAGTATGATGTGGATATTATCACAAGTGACGGCAGAAGTGCTGATGTTGGCGAACATGGCCAGATTATTATTAGAACAGATAAAAAGAAACCACTGGGACTTTTTAAAGAATATTATAAAGATAAAGAAAGAACAAATGCTGTGTGGAATAATAATGTTTATCACACTGGCGATATTGCATGGCGAGATAAAGACGGCTATTTCTGGTTTGTTGGCAGAGCTGATGATATTATAAAAAGTTCTGGTTACAGAATAAGCCCTTTTGAAGTAGAAAGTGTATTAATGACACATAAGGCTATCGTAGAATGTGCTGTTACTGGTGCACCTGATGAATTAAGGGGGCAGGTAATTAAAGCAACTGTTGTGCTTGCTGATGAATATAAAAACTGCAACCATGAAGAAATGATAAAAGATATACAAAACTATGTAAAACAAACTACTGCACCTTATAAGTATCCTAGAATAGTAGAAATCGTTGATAAACTGCCTAAAACTATCAGCGGTAAAATAAGGCGTGTAGCAATCAGAGAAAAAGATAACTAGAAAATAAGCGGCGAAAATTTTTTCGCCGCTTTTTATCTAAATAAATAACATAATTTTTAAAATTTTTGTAACAGATGGAGTATAAAAATATGCTATCACAAAATAATCTTTTAAATACAATCTTAAATAATAATATTACTTTCCTTGAACAAAATGATTTTATTACTGAAAAAATAATAAAAGACGGTATAAACAGCGGCACTATGGTTCTGCTTGGAAATATTAATCATAAAAATGTAAAGCCTGTTTTAATTGGTCAGCCTGCTAAAATAAAAGTAAATGCAAATATAGGCACTTCTCCCCTTATATGTTCCCATAAAGAAGAAATGGAAAAACTGCAGATTTTAGAAAAAGCCGGGGCAGATACTTATATGGATTTATCAATAGGCGGCGATTTAGATGTAATTAGAAAAGATATGATTAATTCATCTACACTTCCTATAGGTACTGTGCCGCTTTATGCAGCAGCAAAGCATAATGCAGATAAAGGCAGAACAATAGAACAGCTTGACTTTGAAGAAGTTTTTGATGAAATAGAAAAACAGGCAGAAATGGGTGTAGATTTTATGACTATCCATACAGGTATAACCCGTGAAGCTGCTGATTATGCTGAAAAAAACAGGCTTTTAGGTGTTGTTTCCCGCGGCGGCTCAATGATTAGCAGGTGGATTTTAAAAAATAATAAAGAGAACCCGCTTTTTACTGAGTTTGACAGGATTGTAAAAATTGCTGCAAAATATAATGTTACTTTATCACTTGGCGACAGCCTGCGTCCTGGAGCATGTGCTGATGCTGGCGATTATCCACAGATTAACGAAGTATCTCATTTAGGTATGCAGGCAGAATATGCCTTTAAAAATGGTGTACAGGTAATGATAGAAGGTCCTGGACATGTAAGTTTAGATGAAGTGGAAAGCCAGATAAAAACTATAAAAAAATTAACTCATAATGCACCGCTTTATATATTAGGACCTCTTGTTATTGATAACAGCCCAGGTTATGACCATATATCTGGAGCAATAGGTGCAGCTGCTGCTGTTATGGCAGGGGCAGATTTCCTGTGCTACTTAACACCAGCCGAACATTTAACTCTGCCAAACAAAGAAGATGTATATAATGGCGTCATGGCATCTAAAATTGCAGCAATGGCTGGAGATACTGCATTAAAAAGAAAATATGCAGTAGATATGCAGAACAATATGTCTAAAATGCGTCAGAAACTTGACTGGCAGGGTATGAAAGAATATGCACTTGATAAAGAGATTATAGATATAAGGCGGGAAACTCATAAAGATAAAGCAGAATGTGCTATGTGCGGAGAATTCTGCTCTGTAAAACTGCAGCATAATAAATAAAACATTTATGCCTGATAGAATATAATTATTTTATCAGGCTTTTTTATATACATATAATCTTTTAAAAATATATAATCTAACTTAACAGTACTTACAGCCTTTCATTAAAAATTATACTGATACAAATTTCATAAAAATACTATATAATATTATATCTTATTAATCATTTCATAAAAATAAACTATCAGGAATAATAAAAATTTTGGCTTAATTATAAAATCATATAATCTGTATTTTAAGAAACTGTTTTATATACTTTTATATACAGCAGGATAAATCAAGATATACAAAAAGCCTTCCATAAGGAAGACTTAATTTTATGCCCGAGGCCGGAATCGAACCGGCACAGGTGAAATACCCGAGGGATTTTAAGTCCCTTGCGTCTACCAATTCCGCCACTCGGGCGGGCATTTACTCTCTTTAAGAGATTTATATAAAACACGATTTTCTATATTTTGTCAAGCAGTTTTTTTATATTTTTTAAAAAAATTTAAAAACCTTATATATCAATAAGTTATAAAACAATCAATCTTTATATTTCTCAAAAATACCTAAATTTACATCATCTAATACCCACATAGATGTATTATTATCTATTGGAAGGCACATATGACCTATTAATTCGTTATCTTCAAAATTAAAATAGAATACACCATTTTTATATGTCATATCTTCTATAGTATTTGTACGGACTTCACCGTCTGCAAAAATCTGTTCGCTGTAGTCTTTAAATAAAAGATTTTCTTTATCAAGCTCATAATATACATGCTGCTTGTCATTTATATTTGCCCATTTACCCCAGCAGTCTAAACCTTTTTCTGTTTTAACATCTATGCCGTGCTGCTCCTGTACCTTATCATCAGTCAGCTTATCTGAAATATCTGATATAATTGCAATATCCTGTTCCTCGCATGTATCATATACTGATAAATCAAATACAGGGTCTTCCTGATGATTATAAGTATTAATAAAAGATGAATATGCAATACCGCTTGCTAAATCATAAGATTCATTAATTTCAAATTCACCAAGCCGCACATTTATAGTTTTACCATCCTGCACTTTTACTTGAACAATATATTTTTTATCATTAATAGTGCCAGAAAGCTCAAACTCGCCGTTTTTATATGCTATCTTGTTTACAATAAAAATAACCATAGGGTCAAAGGGCAGCGTTTTTACATGAAAAGAAATAACATCTTTTTCCTGAGAAGTATCCATAGATGGAAATAAATGCTGATAACAGTAACCATATAAAGGATTATATTCCAGTTTATAATACTGCTTATTCCAGAACCCAAGCTGCTCAAGAGCTTTACGGGGATTTTTTTCTGGTGCTACCATTTTTTCAGGTTTATTATTTACTTCATTCTGACTTACTGCTGGTTTATTCTCAGCTGCTTTAGTAGATGTATCACCTAAATCTGTTTTACTGCTGTCTTTACTGCAGGCAGAAAGAAGTAAAACAAATATTAATAATATAACACTTTTTTTCATTATAGCCTCTCAGAGAATAAATATAATATATTTTTTGCATTAACTCAATAAAAATACTATATATTCTATTATAATTATTTTACTTTAAATGCTGCAGACTGCTTTATAAGAATAATATATAATAAATAATTTTTTTTAATGCACCACAAATACAATAAAATTTTACATAAAATTACAGCCTGTTACAGCTTTATACACAGATATATAAACATAACAGTTTTTTTATTATAATGCATATTGATATCTAATAATTCATTTTCCTATAAAATCAATAAGAATATAATAAATTTTATGTTTATAATTTAGTTTAGCATTAATACCTTTAATAAAATGCTCTATTTTGTTTTTAATTTGTTTTTATTGATTGACTTTTTTTAAAAAAAAATATATATAAATTCCTAGATTTTATTGTCATATTATATTCATATTGACGATATGCTGTCTTGCTTTCTCATGTAAACACATATATTCATATCTGCTATTATTAAGGAGTTTTTTTATGGTTCAAAGCAGTAAATATATAGGTCAAGGATATGTAATCGATTATCTTTTGCAGTTTTATCTAAAAGATAAATTTAAATCTATTGTTTCTCTCAGCAGTCAGGATAATACAAGTAAACTTAACTTTGTTGTAGAAAATGAAAATGGAGCAAAACTTGGTGTTCATGTTACAATAAACACAGATGATAGTAAAGCTGCTGCTTTTATTAAACGCAAGCCTGATATGCTTTTATTATCAGATAAAGCACTTTATCTGCACATTAACCTTAGTCTGCATGAAAATGAAAAACTAGAAGAAAACCAGCTTATTACTAATATACTTGAAAATGCTTATGTTGTTATTAAAAATTCCTTTAATGATATAGATGATGCTATTGCATATCAAGTTTCTCCATACGGCATGCAGAAACAGGATTTAAATAAAATAATGACATTTATTTCAGAATACAGGCATAATCTTTTAGAGCAGAGAAATAAAAATATAGATGAATTAGAAGGCGACCCTTTAGAAGCATCTATTATACGCATAAAAGGCAAACTTATTGTTGTAGAACTGATGAGCGGCTCTACACATGTAGGTGTTGTAGATTATGATGCAGTTAATAAAGATGCTATAATAGAAGAAATGCGTAATGCTGAAACAAATATGTACGGCAGGCTTGAAAATTATATCAGAGTACTTGTGAAAATGGAGCCAAATAAAGAGCCTGGCAGACCTGATATGGCTAGAATCATAGCTTTAAGATAAACTTTTTTATTTTATAAAATATCATAGCCCTGTATCACTTATTTATACAGGGCTTTTTTATTATCCTTATTTATTATATTTCCTATGCAGCTTTAATATGCAGCTGACCATTATTATCTTCAATATTTACTAAAATATTATATTTAGAAAAATATATTTTCCACCTTTTTAAAGGTGCAGAACCAACCCCGTAATATTCTTCATAATGAATACGAGCCATATTTGATATTGCATTAAAATTGCCGTCTTCTTCATAGCATTTTCTTGCAAGCTCCTCAAAATATATTTTTTGAAATTCGCTGTTTTGGGGAACAGCCATTGTATTGTAAGTTGATTTTGTTTCAATACTGTCATTTACAGGGCTTGCAGGCTGCACTGTTATATAAGGTATAAATAAATCCATAAAAGCCTCCATGCTTAAATGTTTACTGCGTCCATGCAGATATAATAAATATATTACTATATCTATTATCGGCTTTTATGATTATTTACTTAATACTTTTTTACTTCATTTGGCAGGGATAATTTTCATCTCTGCCTGTACCTGCACCATACAGAGTAATAGTAACAGGTGTATGACCTTTTGTAGAAAATGGGTCTGCATATATTTTAAAAGAATGGGTTGTTTCCCCTCTACATTCAAACTGTCCCACTTTTCCTAAAAACTGTGCAAATCCAGTGCATGTATTATCACCAGCAAAACAGGCATAAGAATAATAAAACCCATTTAATGCACCATTTGTGCTGTATGAAAAGCCTTCCGGTATTTCTTTATCTGCTTTTAAGGTAAAATAAAATGTTTCACCAGGATATGTAAAACGGTGGCTTGCTTTATCTGTGCTTAATGTAACATTATCAAGCTGATACTTAGAGCAGTTATCTGCAAATGCATCAGAATGACCAGCAACAGTTATAATTACTGGTGCACTTTTATCTGCCTGTAATTTCAGATATGTAAAATCTGTACCGCTGCAGTACGGCTTATATGTAAATGTTGTAGAACATGTACTGTATGGCAGACTTGTATGACATGATGTAGTTGTTAAGAAGTCTTTTTTCTGCATACTTGTTACTTCAAAAAAGGAAGCATTTTTCACTGCAACAGGCTGCAGCACAGCCTCAACAAGTGCGGAAACATTTGGTGAAAGCTCTATTAATGAATTAGTATCATCTGAAAAACTGTTGCTTTTCACTACTATACTTGTAGCTGGCTTTTCCACATAATCACCTGATAAAATTGGTGCAGTATATATGCCAGAGCTGTTTGATGATGAACTGTTGTCTGAAACAATATCGCCACCGCAGGCTGTAATAAATAGTGCAAATAACCATATAAATTTTTTCATATTCCACCCAAATAAAAACAGTAATTATTACTATTATTATGTATAAATTATGTAGATATTTTTTTAAAAAGTTTTCAAATATTTTATTGCAGTATATAAGAATATTATAAAATTACAAGGAGATTTTATGAAAAAATTTGCAGTACTATTTTTAGCTGTCCTTGCAGCTGTAACAATTTTATTATACAAAAACGGGATGGCGGTAGCAGTGGATACAAAAAATATGCCTTCTAATATAGAAAGTTTAAAAGCAGATATGAAAAATGGTTATAAAGATATTTATTTAGCTGGCGGATGCTTCTGGGGTGTGGAAAAATATTTTGCCTCAATAAAAGGCGTTATATCAACAGATGTTGGATATGCTAACGGATATACAGAAAATCCAACTTATGAAGATGTAGTATATAGAAATACAAACCATGCAGAAACAGTGCATATTGTTTACGACCCAAAAGTAGTAAGCCTGCCATTTATACTGGATATGTATTATAAAGTTATAGACCCATTATCAGTAAATAAACAGGGCAATGACAGAGGCACACAGTATAGAACAGGTATATATTATATTGATGAAGCAGATAAACCAGCAGCAGAAAAATCTCTGCAAAAATTAGCTGCTCAGTATAAAGGCAAAAAAATTGCCATAGAGCTTATGCCGATTGTAAACTACTATAAAGCAGAAGAATATCATCAGAAATATTTAGATAAAAACCCTTTTGGCTACTGCCATATAGGTAAAGATAAATTTGAAGATGCTGCAAAAGCAGTAGATACAAGCATAAATGCAGCTGGAAATAACAAAAAAGAATACAAAGCTCCAAGTAAAGCAGAATTAAAAAATACTTTAACAGATATGCAGTATAATGTTACACAAAATAACGGCACAGAGCCTCCATTTAGAAACGAATACTGGAATAACAAGCAAAAAGGTATTTATGTTGATATAACAACAGGCGAGCCTTTATTCTCATCAAAAGATAAATTTGATTCTGGAAGCGGCTGGCCCAGCTTTACAAAACCAATAAATGGCACTGATTTAAAAGAAAACAGAGATACAAGCCATGGTATGATTAGAACAGAAGTAAGAAGTAAAGCAGGTGATGCTCATTTAGGTCATGTATTTAATGACGGACCAAAAGATAAAGGCGGTATGCGTTACTGCATTAACAGTGCTTCCTTAAAATTTATACCAAAAGAAGAAATGGAAGCCCAAGGATACGGGCATTTGATACATTTAGTAGATTAGTAATATATTTCTCATACCTCTTCTCAACGCCCTTCCCTTACAAGCCCATTAATAAGGGAAGGGTTATTTTTTTACCATTCATTATCCTTATAGACAAATAAATTTCAGAATATTTTAATTAAGAAAATGCTTTTAGTATTTTATATTGCTTAATACAGCCGTAAAAACTACACAAAATTAATATCTGTAATTACAAATAAATATTCAGCTACTTAAATTTCAGGCAGATTTTATATTCATTTTACATAAAAACCCCTGACTTATACAAATCAGGGGTGCTATATCATATTTAAATGATACTTTTACTAATCAACTTTAAACTGACTTAAAATATGCTCTAAGTTAGTAGTTTTAACCTGCAGATGGTCTATTGTTTTTGTAACTTCGCCAATAGCCACATTCGATTGAGAAATACCTGCACTAATACTGCCTGTATTATTTGTGACATCCTGAATAGAGTTATTTTGTTCTTCCACCATATGAGTAATATTTACAATATCATTATTAGCTTCAGAAATACCGTCTACCACATGCTTAAAGTCTTCTAATGTTTTATCTACTTTATTAGAGCCATCATCAATAGATTTAGAAGTAGTATTCATATTTTTTGCAGCACTGTCGCTTTCCTGCTGGAATGACTGTATAATTGTAGATATTTCATGAGTAGCAGAAGATGTTCTTTCAGCAAGTTTTCTAACTTCATCTGCAACTACAGCAAAGCCTCTGCCAGCTTCTCCAGCTCTGGCTGCTTCAATTGCTGCATTTAATGCTAAAAGGTTAGTCTGGTCTGCTATATCATTAATAACAGTTAATATTCTTCCAATATCTTCAGAGCTTTCAGAAAGAGTGCTGATAGTTTGTGCAAGTTTACTTGTATTTTCGCTTATTACTTTCATTTCGTTTTTAATGCTTACAAGGGATACTGCACCAGCCTGAGTTAAGCTTGTAGTATTCTGCAGTTTTTCAGAACTTTGTGAAAGGCTGCTAGATACACTTTCAGATAAGCCTGATAAGTTAATCATATTATGAGAAATATCTGTAATCTGTTCAGTTTGTGATTGGAATGTAGACTGCAGTTCTTCTGCAACAGAAGCAAGCTCATTACTGGCAGATGTAACTTCATGAGAAACACCCTGCACTTCTTTCATTACATTTCGTACGCTTTTTATAAATGAATTAATATAGCCTGCTAATATGCCGAACTCATCTTTTGTAGTAACATTAACTGTTTTTGTTAAGTCACCATCCCCTTCAGTTAAGTTTTTAATAAGTTCTATAAACCTGTTAAGCGGCCTTATAATATCCACTATCATAAATAATACAATAGATAACGCTACAAGTGAGCCTACAGCCATAGATATAAAGATTAAAATAAATGTTCTTTGTGCAATAGATACAATCTCATTACTGCTGTCTTTTATTAAAACAGAAGCCATTGTATTTACACCATTTATATAGTTGCGGACATTTGTTTCTGCATTTTTCTGAGTTTCTGTAATTGTAGAGCCTTTATCTAACCCTCTGAATATTTTAGTAGCAAGTTTAAGTATACTGTCTGTTTCATCTAAAGCAATTTTTGCAAGTCTTTTTGTTTCTGCTACTTTTGTCTGGTTATACAGTCTTTCAACAGTATCTTTAATAGTTTTTATTTTATTGACAGTTTGCTTTCTTGCTGCAGCATCTGCACTGTATATTCCTTTATTTACTTCATATACAGCATCTTTCATACCGTCAATTACTGCCACCATTTCCTGTACCCGTGGTATCCGTCTTTCTACTTCCGGGTCTTCTGCTGTTAAGATATTATTATATATAGAATTTAAAAAATCAGTTGCTGCATTTAAAAATACAGTTATTCTTTTATTGATTTCTGCCTGATTTTTTAATATAACCTGCTGGTGCTGTAAAAGTGCTATTGAAGAATCACCATAGGAATTAAGTTCGTTTTCAAAATCTGGAATAGATACAGCAATCATTTCCGCTCTGCTGTCGTTATCTACTGAAGCTTTAAGTGTATTAAAATATCTATGAATTGCATTTAACTGTTCTTGGAAATTTGCAATATTTTTGTCATTTGGTTCTTTCAAATATGTTTGATAATCATTTGTGCTTACAATAAAATCATTATTAATAGTAATAGCACTTTCTACAATTGATGAATAATATGTAGCACTGACTTTTGCAGCATTCTGCACGGTATAAATACCAAGCAGTGATACAAAAGCTAAAAATGATGTAGCAACAATCAATGCAACAGCATTAATTATAACCTTTGTTCTTAATCTTAAATTAGATAACCTACGCATAAACACCCCCGCCCTTTTTGTAAGTATTATCATACAACTTTAAGAAATAATTTTAAATAAGGTTAAAATATAAAAATAAAGCTAGAATTCTATTTTTAAATCTCTTTCAAAATCAGATAATTCTCCATGCTCTATTTCAATATAAAAAACTTTTACATTTTCTTCTTTTTCATTTTTATTTTTATAAAATTTTTCCATAATGTCTGAGTTTTCAAGAATATGAGTGATAAATGCTCTATCCTGCTCAAAAACTGCCTTTCCTTTTATTCTTATCCATCTGCTTAAAGTTACTGTACATAATTCTACATTATTATCTTTTATAAGTTCTTGATAAACCAGTTTACTTTCAGTAACTGCAAACCATAATGTTTCTTTAAAAATGCCAAGAGTTATCATAGGTCTTATTTTAGGCAGACCATCTAATCCTACATTTGCAAGCATAAGTATAGGATTATGCTCAATAAACTCTCTTACTTCTTTATTCATCATCACTGCACCTTGTTATTAATAAGTTATCAAATTTTACTAATACAATAATTTTACTGTACACAAGTTTTATTATACATTATTATAATTTTTTTTGCTACATAAAAATGATATAGTTAACTTATAAAATTAAGCCCCATTATTTTTTATAATGGGGCAATATATTTTAATAACTATTTATTGAGTTTAAATACAGACAATGCATTTCGTAATTCAGTAACATGGTTTTCTATTTCATCAGCATAGGAATGCATACTTGTCATCTGCTGGCCTATTTCTGAAATAGCACCATTAATTTCACCAAGTCCTTCTATCATATCTTTTGATTTGCCGTCAATATTATGGGAGCTTTCCATAGAAGATTCTGCAACTTTTGCCACATCCTGCATACTGGCAGCCATTTCTACAGCACTTTTACGAACAACATCTGCAGTTTCTACCATTTTATATATTTCTTCTGAATTGGCAGTAATGGTTTTGCTTGCATTAATAATACCCTGCAGAACTGTATTAATAATATTATTAATTTCTCCAAGTGATGACTGAGTTTTTTCTGCCAGTTTTCTGACCTCATCTGCAACTACCGCAAACCCTCTGCCATGCTCTCCAGCTCTTGCTGCTTCAATTGCTGCATTTAATGCTAAAAGGTTAGTCTGGTCTGCGATTTCATCTATAACAGTTAATACAGTCTTAATATCTTCAGCTTCACGAACAAGTTCATTAATATTACCAGCTATTTCGCTTTCTGCTTTACTTTCTTTTTCAACTTCCTGACTTAATGTATTAATCAGCTGCTGCATAGTAGTAAGTTCGTTCTGAGTTTCTACCATTAAATCCATTGTTCTTTTTGATTCTTCAATATTTTCTTCAGAAATTTTACCAATATCCATACCTATATCAATATTGCTGTGAGCTAACTGCTCACTGTTTGCAAGTGTATTTGTAACAGCTGTTGACGCACTGACTAATTTTGCAGCAATATTCATATTTGCTTCACTCTGGCTTTGCAGAGCTATAAGAATATTTTTAATAGATGCAATAAAGTTATTAATAGATGATGCAATATGACCAATCTCATCTTTTGAAGCAAGAGATAATTCTTCTGATAAGTTTTTATTATCAGATACATCTGCTAAATACTGTTTAATTCTGTTGATTCTGATAATTAAATCAGATGCAATTATAACTGCAAGTATAATATTAAAAATCATACCAAAAGCAAAAAATGCAGTTATATATATAAGTTTTATTTTTGCAGCATGAATATTAGCTACTAAAATATCATTTACAAGCTCTGCAATAATTTCTTCAATAATCTGCAGGTTATCTATATGGTATGTAATATCTTCAAACCACTGGTCACCTGTTGTAGTAAAATTACATTCAATAGCATTATGTATAATATCCTGCCTGTAACCTTCTATTATAGGCACAGTTTCTTCCATTGTTAAGTTATAGTTTTCTAAAATGTCTTTTGCTTTCTGGTTATCTTTTGGCAGCTGACCAAAAAAGGATGATAAATATACATCCTGTTTAGCAATAACAGATAAAAATGACCTGTATGTTTCTTCATTAAATGTTTTAGAGCGTAAAAGAACATTACCATTTGCCCTTTCAAGACCTGTATTTTCTTTTGCATACATAAAGTTAGTATAGCCGCCTAAAATTTTTGTAATATTATTGTCTGGGCTTACATTTGATGCGATTAAAACAGAATCTATTAATGTGGAAATTGTTTTTGTATAATATGCAATAACTTCCTTATTAGTAACCTGGAAATTATCTGCTTTTTGTCTAAATGAAATTAAACCTTTTAAAAGTTCTTCTGCCTTTTTTATCTGGTCAACATAAGCAGGGTCATATTTTTGTACATTTGTAGCATTTATAAAGCTGAAAAAGCTGTTTATAGCATCATCAGAATTAAGTCTTTGGTTATCAATTGCTTCTTTTGAGGTTGGCGACCTGTCTGTCATATAGCCTGCAGTTAGTCCCCTTTCTATCTGCAGCTGGTGTGAAACTTTTGAAACTTCAACAGAAATCTGAATCATACCAGTTAATTCTGTATTTGCATGCATGTAGTTGTATGTATCATAAAAAGTGAAAGAGAAGAAAGAAATGATACCAAGTGCTGGAAAAAACACTAATAAGATAATTTTAACTTTTATACTTATATTACGAATTATAAAGAACCAGCCAAATATTTTTTTTAACAGCTTCATACTGCGGCCTCCTAGACATTCTTTACAAAGCATTATAACATAATATGATATTTTGTCTACTAAATTTTTTATTTTTAAAAAATTGTTCTATGATATTTACACTCGTAACATATTGATAATATTGCATATAATAAAAAACCCTTAAAACATTCATTTTAAGGGTTTACAATTTTTACATGATATACAACTATTTTAACTTTTCTTTTAAAATATTATTGATTATACCAGGGTTTGCTTTACCTTGAGTAGCTTTCATTGCCTGACCAACAAAAAAGCCAAAAAGTTTTTCTTTGCCAGCTTTGTATTCTTCTACATTTTTAGGGTTATCAGCAATAATTTTATCAATAATTTTTTCTATTTCTTTTGTATCAGATACCTGTTTTAAGCCTTTTTCTTCAATAATAGCTTCTGGCTCTTTATCACTTTCTTCAATCATAGGTAAAAGCTCTTTAGCTATTCTTAAGCCTATTGTGCCGTCTTCTACTAATGCAGTAATTCTACCCAGACGGGAAGCAGTAGTTTTTAAATCTCTGATATTTTCTATCTGTTTTTCGCCCATTATAGCAGCAAGCTCAACAAGTATTAATGCAGCAGCTTTTTTCGCATCACTGCCTTTTTCCTTAACAGCTTCTTCAAAATATTCTGCAACAGATTTTTCTGAAACAAGCCTTTTTGCATCTTCTTCGCTTAATTTATAATCTGTCATAAAGCGTTTAGATTTTTCATCAGGCATTTCAGGCATACTGTTTTTTACTTTTTCAAGAAGTTCATCAGTAACTATTAAAGGAAATGCTAAATCTGGGTCTGGAAAATATCTGTAATCGTTTGCATTTTCTTTACCACGCATACTTCTTGTTTCTTTTTTATGAGCATTAAAAAGCCTTGTTTCCTGATATATTTCTTCCCCATTATCATAAGCATCTACATGGCGGTTTGCTTCATATTCAATAGCCTGCATAAGATAGCGGATAGAGTTAACATTTTTAATTTCGCATCTTGTTCTAAGTTCAGTAGAGCCAACAGGTCTTACAGATACATTGGCATCACATCTCATAGAGCCTTCATTCATATTGCCATCACATGTTTCAAGATAGCGAACAATGCTTCTTAATTTAGTAAGGTATGCACCAGCTTCAAAAGGTGAGCTCATATCTGGTTTTGAAACAATTTCCATTAATGCAACACCAGAACGGTTTAAGTCTATGCAGCTTTTGCCGGGAAGCATATCATGTATAGACTTACCAGCATCCTGCTCTAAATGCAGCCTTTCTATACCTATTTTTTTAGTTGAGCCGTTTTCAAGTTCTATTTCAAGATAGCCGTTGCCAACTATTGGTTTATCAAACTGGCTTATCTGATAACCTTGTGGTAAATCTGCATAAAAATAGTTTTTTCTTGCAAAAACAGATTCTTTATTGATAACTGCATTTAAGCCAAGACCTGTTTTTACAGCCTGTTCTACACAAAATTTATTTACAACTGGAAGCATTCCAGGAAAACCAGCATCAATAAATGCTACATGGTCATTAGGTGTACCGCCGCTTGCTGCACTTGCTCCAGAAAAAAGTTTTGCATTTGATATAACCTGGCAGTGAACTTCAAGCCCTATTACTACTTCATAGTCGCATGTTCTTCCTTTTATTATGTAACTCATTATTTTCTGCTCCAACTATTATTTTGTTCCAGTACATAAGCTCCTTTAAAAAGAGTTTCTTCATCAAAATCTTTACCAATAAGCTGTAAGCCGATAGGCAGACCGTTTGCTGCTGTTTTTACAGGAACTGATATTGCAGGAAGTTTTGCTAAGTTTACAGGGACTGTAAAAGCATCCTGCAGATAGTTTGTAACTGGGTCAAATGTTTTACTTTCTTCTATTGTAAACGCTGTTGTAGGTGCAACTGGTGTAAGTATTGCATCTACTTCTTTAAATGCATTAATATAATCCTGTCTTATAAGTTTACGAACATTTAAGGCTTTTAAATAATATGCATCATAATACCCTGCAGAAAGAACATAAGTACCTATCATAATACGCCTTTGCACTTCTGCACCAAAACCAGCACTTCTTGTATTTTCATACATTTCATCAAGAGATGAACCGTCTACTCTTAAACCAAAACGAACGCCGTCATATCTTGCAAGATTAGATGATGCCTCAGCTGGTGCAATAATATAGTATGTAGCAAGAGCATATTTCATATTAGGAAGTGATATTTCTTTTACTTCTGCACCTGCTTTTTCTAATATTTCTTTACCTTCATGCCATGCAGCAGCAATTTCTGCATTTAAATCATTATTTAAAAATTCTTTAGGCATACCTATTTTTAAGCCTTTCACACCATTTTTAAGTACGGCTTTAAAATCTGGCACTGCTACATCTGCACTTGTAGAATCAAATTCATCAAATCCTGCCATTTTTTCAAGCATAATAGCTGCATCTTCTACAGTTTTAGTCATAGGACCTGCCTGGTCAAGTGATGAAGCATAGGCAATAATACCATAACGGGAACATCTGCCGTAAGTTGGCTTAATACCAACAATACCACAGAATGCAGCAGGCTGACGAATAGAACCGCCTGTGTCAGTTCCTGTAGCACCAGCACACATATCTGCAGCAACAGCAGCCGCTGAACCGCCAGAAGAACCGCCAGTAACTACTTCTGCTCCGTCCTGCCTTTTAACAGGGTTTACAGCCTGACCAAAATAACTTGTTAAGTTAGCACCACCCATTGCAAATTCATCAAGGTTAGTTTTACCAATAAAAACACTGCCAGCCTGTAAAAGTTTTGATGTAACAGTAGATTCATAAGGCGGCACAAAATTTTCTAATATTCTGCTTGCAGCAGTAGTTCTAATATTTTCTGTACAGAATAAGTCTTTAATACCAAGTGGTACACCGTCTAAATCAGAAAGTCTTTCGCCTTTAGATATTCTTTTATCACTTTCTTGAGCCTGTTTTAAAGCATGCTCTGCAGTTTCTGTAATAAAGGCATTGTATTTTCTGCCTTTTTCCATATTTTCTATATAAGCTTTCGTTACTTCTGTTGAAGAAAACTCTTTATTATTAAAGCCTTTTGAAAGTTCAGCTATTGATAATGATGTTAAATCTGCCATTATTCCACCACCTTAGGAACAGTAAAAAAATGCTCGTATGGCTCAGTTGCATTTTTCATAAGTTTTTCTGATAAATTTCCAATAGTAACTTTATCTTCACGCTGTCTTAACGGGGCAGTTTCCTCAGCTCCAGTAACAGAAGAAGTATCTGCACTTTGTAAAATATCCATCCATTTTAAAATGTCATTTAAGTCTTTTGCCATACTGTCTACGCCGCTTTCATCAAATTTTAAGCGGGCAAGTTTGGCAATATGATTAATTTCTTTTGCGTCCATAACCTGTCCTTTTATAATTTTTAGCAATGTAATATTACACAAGTTTTTTCATAAAGAAAAGAAAGAATTTATCTGTAAAACCAAAATCTTACTAATTTCTCTTTATTCCCTTTCGGAAAAAACCGTAACTTATTATCAAAAAAAGAATATTTTTTATATATATGCTTTTGGTGCGAAAATGTTTCAAAGCTGTATTTTCCATGATATGCGCCTATGCCGCTTGCTCCCACTCCGCCAAAAGGTGCATTATTATTTGTAATATGCATTATTACATCATTTACTGCTCCGCCGCCAAAAGATATATTATTTATTATTTTATTTTCTAATGCTTTATCATGAGCAAAAATATATAATGCTAAAGGTTTTTCCAGTGTTTTAAACTGCTCTATTATATCATCAATATTAGTATATTCTATAACAGGCAGAATCGGTGCAAAAATTTCTTCCTGCATAACTCTGTCGCTGTATGTTACATTATCCATAATAGTTAAATCTATTTTTAATTTCTGCATATCAGTTAAGCCGCCAAAAACTACTTTTGAACTGTCTATAAGACGGGCCGCTCTTTCAAAATGCCTTTTTGATATAATTTTAGGAAATTCTTCATGTTCTGATGAATGTGCTCCAAAAAGCATAGAGCTTTCAGCAATCATAGCACCTATTAACTGGCTTTTTACTCTTGAATGACATAAAATATAGTCAGGTGCTACACATGTCTGACCTGCATTTAAAACTTTACCCCATATTATTTTTTTTGCAGTATCTTTTATATCTGCACTTAAATCAACAATACATGGGCTTTTACCGCCTAACTCTAATGTTACAGGCGTTAAGTTGCTGCTTGCTGATTTCATTACTATTTTACCAATATTCTGGTTGCCTGTAAAAAATATATAATCAAACCTTTCTAAAAGCAAAGCCGCTCCAGCAACTGCATCGCCCCTTACTACTCTTACATATTCTCGTGAAAATGTTTCATTAATTATTTGCGAAAGTATTAAAGATGTATTTTCAGAAAATTCCGAGAGCTTAACTACTGCACAGTTGCCTGCGGCTATTGCCGCAATTAATGGTGATAAAGTAAGCTGTACTGGATAATTCCATGGCGAAATAATTAATACTACACCGTAAGGTTCATAGTGAATACGACTTCTTCCCGGCTGCAGAGTTAATGGAACTTTTACTTTTTTAGGCGAACTTAGTTTTTTCAGATTTTTAATATAATAATTTAATTCTTCCATAACCATACCAGTTTCTGTCATAACAGCTTCAAAGGAAGATTTATTTAAATCATCATGTAAAGCCTGTAAAAGTGCTTCATCATATTTAAGCAGTGTTTTTTTCAAGGCTTTTAACTGCTCAAGCCTGTATTTTATACTTAAAGTCTCCCCACTTTTAAAATATTCCCGCATAGCAGGTACAATATTCTTCATAATTTTCTCCACATATATATAACCATTGATTATAAATTATTATAAATAAATAATCAAGAATTTAGATAGAAAGGTAAAATTACTCATATAAAAGAAATATTTAATTTAATTACCAGTTTTTATATTATTTTTACTGGTAATTTTTACAGTGATAAAATAAAAAATAAATCAAAGGAGTATTATATGCAAAGTAAAAAAATTTATCATCAATATGCCTTTTTATCTTAACTGCATTTTTTATTACAGCATGCAGTGATAGTAACGACAATAATACAATATGAGCCGCACAAAATATCATTTGTAAAATAAGTATTGAAATTAAAAAAGATAATAGAAGTCAGCAGGATAAAACCTGCTGACTTTTTTTTAAATTTCATTAACACATATTTCTTTATTTTTAATAGCTATTATAGTTCTGATTAATACAATAAGTATTAAAATAGATGTCATAATAAGTGAAGCATAACCAAGCAGCTTAAATGTTAAATATTCAAAGCTAGTTTTTTCATATACAGTAATGATTGCCATAGTTAATGCTGCCATTGGGAAAGTAAATGCCCACCAGGATATAAAAAACTTAATTTTATAGAAATTTTTAATTAATGCTAAAAGTATTAATCCAAAAGTTAAAGCCACATTAAAAAGAATAACTGCAAACATATCATAAGCACCCTGCAGTTTTAAATAGCTAAGCATTCCAACAGATGGCGGAGCTATAAAAATAGCAAGTGTTGGTAAAAATTTCTGTGCAAGCATACCATGGAAAATAATTCTATTAAAAATTATAGCTGTTAATATTATCCAAAAGAAAATGCCTAGAGAGAAAAAGAAATCAAGCAGATAAATATCAGCAAACCCGTCCCCTGCAATTGGAACGATTATATTACCTACAACAGGAATAAACCAGGCTGGGTTTGAATGAGCAAGTTCAATATTTTTATTAAGCCAGTATGTAATAGTATAAAATGTAAAAAATGTCTGCAGACCTGTACCTATTACAAAAAGAGGGAAAGCAATATTTTCATATTCATGGAAAACTGTGGAAAGCAGCAGCATTGATATAGAGATTGCTGCAAAAAAGTTTACTCTGACTGGGTGTTTTATTTCTTTTTTCACTTCACCAGGATATTTAAAAAGTTTTACAATATATATTAATGCAATAATTACAGCAAGACATGCAGTAATATATGATAGTGTCTGATAAATTATTTCAGGCAGTAAAAAAACTTCACTTGCTTTTTTATAAGCAAGAGTAATACCTGAAAACCCCATTATAACTGCAAACATCATAACAGGAAAATACTGTAAACGAGAAGAATTTGTTTCTTTTTGCATTTCACTCATAATGTCCCTTCCTTATTGTCTTTTTAAAAAAGACTTTTTTTGTCTGAATATACTCTTTTTATAAAATAAAACAAGAGTAAAATTTAATTTTTGTATAATTATATATTATCTTAAATTAATTCTTATAAAATTTTCTGCCTTTTCAATGCTTATAAGCACTTTTTCATAAGGCGGAAGTTCTGAATATGAGCCAAAAAAATTATTAGAAAACCCAAACTTTTCTACAGGGTGATTTGCTGCATTTAAATCAAGCACTTTATTTTCATTTTCGTCATGAAAAATTTTTACAGCATACATACCCTTTGGTATAGTTATTTTTGCAGTAACAGTATTTTTTTTAGCTGGAAAGAAAAAAGCATAAGGAACAGGTACCTGCCCTATAAATTCCTGCTGATTTCTGCATAAATGTATCATAATATTACCAGTTGAGGATTCAATATTATTTACTTCAAGGACCATTACTGCTCTGTCATCTTCTGCAAAGGCATATATGCTTTGAAAAAGCAGTACAGTAATTATTATTAATTTTATATATTTCATTAATTAATCTTCCATATCATAAGTCTGCATTTTTTTATGCAGTGTATTTCTGTTTATCCTAATAAGCTGAGCAGCACGAGACCTGTTGCCTTTTGTCATATCCAGTGCTGCTTGAATTAAAGGTCTTTCCACAGCTTTGCAGTATTCTTCATAAGGGTTAATAGCTTCAGAATGGATACCACTTTCTAATAAACCACGGGCAAATTTATACAGTTCATCAAGAGTATTTCTGCCTGCTTCAATAAAGCCCTGCTTTCTTCTAACATCCTTTGGTAAAGATGATAATACTATAGTGCCATTACTTGTATGGTTTACTGCATGATATATAGTATTAACTAACTGCCTTACATTTCCAGGCCAGTCGTAGCTTTGCAGAGTTTCTTCGGCTTCTTCTGATATTGGAATACTTTTTTTACCAAAATAACCTAAATCACGCATTATTATTCTGATTAAATCTTCAATATCTTCTTTTCTTTCCCTTAAGGGTGGTATATTTATAATAATGGCAAAGCTGTCCCTTAATCTTTGGTTGAATCTTTGCTGGCGGGAAAGCTCCGTTAAGTTCCTGTTAGTAGAAGATATAAACCGCGGCGAAAACATACCTAATTCCTGCTCTATTTTAATAATAGAATTAAGCAGGTATTCCTGCAGTTTTGCATTAGCTGAGGCAATATCTGAAATATAAACTGTGCCTTTTTCTGCCTTTTTAAAGTAGTCATATACTTTACTAAAGCCAAGTGAACCTACTACATCATTTAATTCTACAGGGTTGACTATTACAAAATCACCAGTTCTGCCGCTTTGGCTGTGAATATATTCTGCCAGCCTGTCTTTACCGCAGCCGTCCTCCCCTGTAATATGTATACTTACATCAATAGGGGCAACAACTTCTACTAAATCATATATTTTTTTCATTTTTGCAGAATTATTTACAATACTTCTGCTTTTATATTTAGAAGTCTGTTGTTCTTCTGCTGCCTGCAAATTGTCCTGATTAATTTTTTCTATATTTTCGTTATCCATAAGCACTACTTTTTAAAATCGTATACAGTAGGTTTATTACTGCTGTCTACTGGATAAATAGAATATCCAAGATTTCCAGTAATAGAATCTGTAATCTCATGTGTATCATTATTTACTTTAAAATAAGTTGCATTTACTGGAGCAGGGAAAAGTGCAAGAGGCACTTTTTCATTTATGCTTTTAAAGTAATCTATAAATATAAACTGTGCTGTATTTCCACCAACAGCATAAGCTCCCATTTTTCTGTAATCATCATAACCAACCCATGCAACAGTTACAAGGTTTGGAAGAACACCTGCAAACCAGCCGTCTTTAGAATCATTTGATGTTCCAGTTTTCCCGCCAATCATTCTGTTTACTGCATTTCTTGTTCTCCATGCACCGCCTTTTTCTACAACTCTTACAATACTATCTGTAATTAATGAGGCAGATTTTTCATCAAGCACACGAGTCATTTCTGGCTGCTGAAATTCAAATAAAGTTTTGTTATCTATATCCGCTACTCTTGTAACAAAAAATGGTTTTGAAGGACGCATACCCTGATTTGCAAAAGTAGAATATGCTGTTGCAAGTTCTAACGGAGATGCTGACAAGCTGCCAAGACTTACAGATAAATCAACAGGAATTTCACCTGTAAAGCCAAACATTTTTGCATATCTAATAATTTTTTTAATACCTATTTTCTGTGCAAGTTTAATAGTTACTGAGTTATTTGATACCTGCAGTGCTCTTTCAAGAGTCATTTCTCCCATAAACTGACCATCAAAGTTTTTTGGACGCCAGTCTTCTTCCCCTTCCTTTTCACTTTCCTGAATAACTGGTGTATCATAGAATATACTCATAGGATAATAACCGCTTTCATAAGCTGCCGCATAAACAAGTGGCTTAAATGTACTTCCCACCTGTCTTCTTGCCTGTACTGCCCTGTTAAAGAAAGATTTAAAATATGACATACCGCCTGCCATTGCATATATTTCTCCAGTCTGTGGGTTCATAGATACAACAGCACCTTCTAAATCAGGGTTCTGCTCAATCATATATACACCTGTTGATACATTATCTTTTAATACAGGTGAAACATATATCATATCATCAACTGCAAAAACATCTAAAAATGTTTTTGCTTTTTCATTTTTACTGTTTGTTATCCAGCTGTTTTCTTTAAAATTAATTGAACCAGATGAACCGTCACTTAATTTAATTTTTAAAGTAGTTTTGGCTGCTTCAGTAATTACAGCTTTCTGGTATCCTAAATCTTTTAAATAATCTGGTACATCATTATCAAGACGCACATATTTTACTGTACTGTTATCAGTTTCTTCACTGACTACCGCATTATCTACTGCATCTTCTGTCTGCTCCACATCGGTTTCATCTTCCACTAAAATTTTACCAAGTGGACCAGTATAGCCTTCTCTTTTTGCAATACTCATTAAATTTTTAATCAATGCTTCTTCTGCAGCTATCTGATAGTCTAAATTTAATGTAGTAAATACTTTAATACCTTTATTTTGTGCATCTTCTATTTTTAAGTCTTCTTCTATATATTTATGTACAAAATCCATAAAATAGCCTGCATGACGCAGTCTTAACGGAATACTTTCTGCCAGCTTTACAGTTTCATTTACTGCCGCATCATATTCTTCCTGAGTAATATATTTTACTTCCAACATTCTTTTTAATACATGGTTTCGTCTGTTAACTGCTCTTTTCATATTTAAATGTGGAGCATAAATAGATGGACCTTTTGGAATACCTGCAATCATAGCAGCTTCTGCAATAGTTAAATCTTTTACATCTTTTTTACCAAAATAGTTAATTGCTGCAGCCTGTATACCATAAGCACCGCGTCCAAAGTTTACCTGATTTAAGTATAATTCTAATATTTTTTCTTTGCTTAATTCTTTATCAAGCCTGTATGCAATAATTGCTTCTTTTATTTTACGCTTTAATTTTCTTTCTGGTGAAAGATATATTACTTTAACAAGCTGTTGAGTTAATGTAGAGCCGCCTTCTACCATTCTGCCAGCTTTAATGTTTGATACCATAGCACGAGCAATACCCCATGGGTCAATACCGCTGTGCTCATAAAATCTTGCATCTTCAACAGCTACAACAGCCTGATAAACATAGGGCGGCATCTGCTCAATAGATATAGGATATCGTCTTTCTGCTCCAAGTTCTGCAATAATATTACCTTTGGCATCGTAGACTACCATTGGCTCTGTATATTTAAATTTACTGAATTCATCAGTAGAAGGTAGCTGCAGACTAAGCATATAAATATATACTATAACAGAAACAAGCCCTATTATTCCAAGAGCAAACATAGCACCTATAATATATAAAATAATACGCAGTTTAGAGCGTTTTTTGGGTTTTTTATTGTCATTATTGTCATTATTATTTGCAATATTATTTAATTCTTCTGCCAGTAATGGTATGTTATTTTCATTATTATCAAACTTATTTTCTGACATTACCTACTCCATATTATCTATTTTTTAGCTTTTAATTCAAATATTAAATCTCTTAATTTAGCAGCTGTTTCAAAGTCTAAATCATCACTTGCTTTATACATTTTCTTTTCAAGCATTTCAATATCTTTATCTGTTTTACCGCTTAATTTTACATCAAAACTGTCTTTTACTTCAACAGTAAAATAATCTTTTTCATAAATTGACGACAAAATATCACTAATTGCACTTTTTACTGTTTCAGGTGTTATTCCATGGGCTTCATTATATGCTTTCTGCTTTGCTCTGCGTCTTGCAGTTTCATCTATTGTCTGCTGCATTGCTCCGCTTATTTTATCGCCGTAAAATATAGCTCTGCCCTCTGCATTTCTGGCAGCACGGCCTATTGTCTGAATAAGTGATTTTGTAGAGCGTAAAAACCCTTCCTTATCAGCATCAAGTATAGCCACCAGCTTTACTTCTGGAATATCTAATCCTTCACGCAGCAGGTTAATGCCTACAAGTACATCAAATTCTCCAAGACGAAGTGACTTGATTATTTTTATCCTTTGCAGAGTATCTATTTCTGAATGCAGATATTCTACTTTTATGCCCATATCTTTATAATATCTTGTTAATTCTTCTGCCATTCTTTTAGTAAGGGTTGTAACAAGCACTCTGCCGCCCTCACCTGTTACTTTTAATATTTCTGCATACAAGTCATCTACCTGAGTTCTTGCAGGACGCACTTCTATTTCTGGGTCCATAAGTCCTGTAGGTCTGATAATTTGTTCAGCTATTACTCCGTGAGCCTGCTCTATTTCATATCTGTCTGGTGTGGCACTTACATATAAAACATTATTTACACGGCTGTCAAACTCATCAAACTTTAAAGGCCTGTTATCAAGAGCAACAGGCAGGCGGAAGCCGAAATCTACCAGTGTCATTTTTCTTGACCTATCTCCATTATACATACCACGCACCTGTGGTATTGTAATATGGCTTTCATCTATAATAACAAGTGCATCTTTTGGAAGGTAGCTTATTAATGTATAAGGTGTGGAGCCAGGTGCTCTGCCGTCAAAATATCTGGAATAGTTTTCTATTCCTGTGCAATAGCCTGTTTCTTTAAGCATTTCTATATCAAACATAGTCCTTTGAGTAAGCCTTTGTTCTTCTAAAAGTTTATTTTGAGCTACAAATTCAGCACATCTTTCAAGCAAATCTTTTTTCATCTGCTCTATTACACTATCCATTGTAATGGCACTTGTTACATAGTGAGTGTTAGGATATACAGAAAGTTCTGTAAGTTCATTTATAGTTTTGCCTGTAATTGCATTAAATTCACTTATTCTGTCAAGTGTATCTCCAAAAAATTCCAGCCTGTATGCAGTTTCATCTTCATGGCTTGGAAAGATTTCAATAGTATCACCTTTTACTCTATATACTCCCCTGTGAAAGTCTATATCATTTCTTTCATACCTTACCTGCACAAGTTTCATTAATACATCATCAAAGTTATATTCTGCCCCTGCTTCAAAATGCTGTATCATAGTGGCATAAGTTTCAGGCGAACCAAGACCATATATGCAGGAAACAGATGCAACAATAATAACATCCCGCCTTTCTATTAATGAGCGGGTTGCTCTGTTTCTAAGTTTTTCAATTTCTTCATTAATTGCAGAATCTTTTTCGATATATGTATCACTTGATGGGATATATGCTTCCGGCTGATAATAGTCATAGTAACTGACAAAATATTCAACAGCATTATCTGGAAAAAATTTAAGGAATTCACCATAAAGCTGAGCAGCAAGAGTTTTGTTGTGGGCAATAATCAATGTAGGTACCTGCAGCCTTTCTATAACATTTGCCATAGTAAATGTTTTACCTGAGCCTGTAACACCTAATAATACCTGACGCTTTGCTCCTGCCTTATATGATGAAACAATCTGCTCTATAGCTTCTACCTGGTCCCCTGCTGGTTTATACTCTGATGATATTTTAAAGTCCAATGCTGCCTCTATATTTTATACTACTCATATATAACATAATATATTTCTTATTAAAAGAATAAATATTATTTATAAAAAATATTTATATGATTATATATTGTTAATATTAAATATTTATACTACATCACTTCTTTTTATCAAATAATATGATAAAACATCTAGTATTGCTTGATTATGAGAGATAATATTAATATCTGTAAAATTATTTTTTTCTATAATCTTTTTTACACATTCTTTATCTTCTTCTTTAAGAGTACTGAATTTTTTCCACCACTCATCTGTTATTCCATTTTGTTCATAAAATAATCTATATATAATCAATGTTTCTGGCATATATAGTAATTTTTCATATTCATCTATTGTTCTACCGAATGCCTTATAAAAAAAAGAACTTCCTTTTCCCACTTTTCCTTTAGTCGAATTAAGTATTGCCTGAATTGCTCTTATAAATTTTCTATTCCAATGCTTTCCTAAATAATCCCTATTTTTGAAATATTTTTCATCTTGAATTGGATGATATTTCATAGGAAAAGAATATATATTAGCATTCAATTCCTCGCAAAGTTTAACATTTAATTCCAATCGTTGATATAGTTCTATTGGAGTATCATTGTAATTATATAAAATATAATTAGATAAATTCTTATGCCCAGCTCTTACAGCTGTTCTAACCGCATTTTCATATATATCTTTCATAGACCAACTATCAAATGCAATTCTAACTGGTTTTATAGGTATTTCAGATAATTTTATCATATTATTTTCTGTAATTAATCGTGCATCAATTCCTTGATTAAAATCAACAATTCTTTCTTTAGATTTCTTTTTCTTATAGTACATTTCAAAATATGGTCTTACTTCATTATGTATCTCTATAATATTTTCTTTTTTTGCAGTATCATATTTAAGTAAATTTTTATCATATAACATATTATAAACTGTTTGAATAACTTCTGTTTTATATGATTTAAGTAATATATGATATAGTTTTACAATATATCTTATATATCCTTTATCATTGATACCTAATTGTAGGTTTTTCATAGCTAATTCGTATTGATTTTCTTCAATAGATTTACTTCCTCTATAAAAACCTATTGATTTTATATCATCTATTATTTGATTAAAATTTTTAGATGCTAATATATTATTGTCTAGTAATAATAAATCTTTTTTATCACCATACATTACCATTGTATCTTTAATTGCTTCATTAATAGGTATATATCCTATATATTCTGGCTCTAACTTAGGTACAGCACAAAAAGAACATTTATTAACACAACCTCGTGTCATATAACCATAAAAAGCATTACTTGCTGGATACTCATATTCTATTTCATGTAAAATAGAATAATCTAAAGGGAGCGTATCTACAATCAAGTCATTATCATCACCTAACATGCCAGGCTTATTTAATACAGATATTATAGGCTTTATTCCTGTTTCTTCTTCTATCTTATCTGGTAGCAAAGATGCGGCAATTCCCCCGACTTTAACATTACAAATATCCTTACATAACAACTTTGCAAAATTAATTGTTTCAATAGTTATTTTCCAATAAAAAGTAAATAATGTAGTAATACATATAATATCCCACTTTTTGTTATATTTAAAATAATCTTTATTATAAAAATACTTTCTATAATACTTTAATATGTCAACAATATCATCATTCAAAAAAATATCTTGACTGATATCATATTTGTCACCTGATTTTAAATAATATATAATATTTGTTTTATATTTTTCCCACATTATTTCTTGGTTAATTTGATATAATTTTTTAATAATTTCTTCATATATATCATTTAAAACAAGTTCATTTAAATTTCCTTTAAAAAAAGTAACCTTATCCCCTAACATTTTATAATAAGTAGATATTTTCATAAGTCCAATTGGTGGATACTTATTTTTATAATTTGGTTCTATCAACAATACATTTCTATTCATTTTTGTAATTCTTCCATGATTATATCTATTATCTTTTCTGCTTCATTTTTTGGTAAATTCTTTTCAATAATTTCTAAAATTTTTGTTACTATTTTTCTTTCATTTCTAGTTAATTTTGATAATTTATTGGCTTTGTAATTCATCTTAGTTTTACTTGCATTTATATTTTGAGTTTTATTATCCACATCCTCTTCTAATTCATATTTTTTATCTATTGATTCAAATATTTTATTTATTACTTCATCATATGAATGCCTTTCTTTTAATTTTGTAATATCATTTTTTAGTTTAGGTAATTCTTCTTCTAATGTTTTTAACTTATTCAATGAATTATCTCTATCTTTTGAATGTAAAAAGCCTTCTTTTTCTTCCTTAGCTTTTATTTCTGATTGCTGTTTTAAATTATCTTCCACTCTCTTATTTGCACTTCTATAATCAGAAGCTAAGTTATATAGTTTATGTAATTTATCTTTAAATTTATTCATAAAGATTGTTTCAAATTGTTTACAAGACGTATTTTCAATAAAGTAGTCTCTTCTTGCATTTGGTATTAAATCATTACAAACTATATGTAACTCTCCTACATAATAAAAATTACCTCTGTCTTCTTTAAATAATTTATGCAGAGCATTGCTCTCCCCTATCTGAATATTTGCTTTTCTTAATCTTATTCCTCGCATTTTATTATTTTTTGTCAGTTGACCTTGAAAACTACATAAACCATACCAAAACCACCCATACAGAATATTATCTTTTTCAATTTTTTCAAATTGGATACCAGTTATCTTATCTATTTTATTATTATTTTTATTATATAAATCACTTTTATATTCTTTATATATATTTTCACCATTAACTTTTATTTGATATTCATCTATTTTAAAATTTTCCTGCTTAGCATAATTATAAATTTCATATCTGTATATAAAAGTATTTTTATATTCTACAGGAGCTACTTCTTCTAAATATTCTCTTATTAACCCTACATTTAGTAAATCTGAATTTTCTTCATTGATATTTTCTAATATCACATAAAAATAATGTTTATCAATATCTTCCTCTTTTTCTTCTATTTTAATTACTTGGTCTATTAAATCACCTGCTTCTATATGTACTGTATCATCATATAATAATTCTTTTAATTTTTCAGCATCCCATATCATAATAGATTTTCTATTTTCACCACTATATGAGCTTTCAAAAATAAATTTCTTACAAAATGCTAAACCAGCTAAACGTCCTATTCCTCTAAAACCTTTGTGTTCATTTCTGTCTTTTGTTGAATTTGCTACATCAGACAATAATTTTGTAAATTCATCTTTTGATATACCTGTTGCGTTATCTTTGATAACAATTTTTCTATTTTTTTCATCAATTTCAATATCTATAAAGGCTTCATCTTTTTGTAACAAACCATCTCTAATTGCCTTATCTATTGCATCTGCTGAATTTTGAATATATTCTCTATAGATGATTTTACTATCTTCATACATTCCTGTAGTTAAGTTTTCTAGTACATTTTTTCCTATTAAAGCCATAGCACACCTATCTATTTAGACTCTTTATATATTGGTTTTGGAAATTTTATTTTTAGCATTGTTCTAAATGCAGGATTATGAATAATATATTCACCTTGTTCTAAACGTGTCATAATATTTTTGTATACTTGTGGAATATATCTGTAATCTTTTTTCTCTATTTCTATTGCATTTGTTCTGCCATAAGCACTTGCAGAACTATTACCAGTTACTCTATCATGTATTGCACTTCTAAATTGTTCTGCTGCAAATAATATTATTCCTAAAGACCGTCCTCGTTCTGCAATATCTAATATTTGTCTTAAAATTGGAGAATTTTTTGGAATATCACTAGATGCATACTTATTAAGTTCATCCATAAAAATAATAATTTTTGAAGGTGGATTACAGCCTTCATCTCCACCTAATTTTAGATTATAAATATAACGAATTACATTTCCAAATACAAAATTTTGCATATTTTCATCTAATCTTGCTATATCAATAACATATACATCATTAGGTTTTATTTCATTAATTTTATCTAGTAATTCTATTTCATTACTATTCATTTTTACATCATCAAATATTTTTTTTCCATTAATATTACTTTTTATAATTCTTGCAAACTTTCTCCAACTTTGAACAGTTATCTCTTTTTTTGAATCTGCACTACCTGCTTGTTGTTTATTATCTATTTTTTTTATAAACTCTTCCCATGAATTTTCATGTTGAAAACTATGGTCTGTTGCAATAAAGTTTAATATAGCATCCATAGTCTGATTTGAATCATCAATATTTGAAAACATTAAATCTAAATTTTCTTTATTATCTTGATTACAAGGGAATTTATAATAAAACGCTTTTTTTTCATCCATTTGTTCTTGTAATATATTGTTTTTATTGGCATAAGTATTATTTTGATTTTTATCTGAGTATGGATAAAAATATTGAACTTGTTTAAATGGAGTAGGGCTTAGTCCTAATTTTTTATATTCATCTACAATATCAGAATAACTTCCTACTCCTTTTGAAATTTTATCAGGTTCTTTATCAATTGATAATAAATCAGTTCCTTTTACGTTAAAAAGAATATAAGCAACATCATCTTTATTATCATCTTTTGCAGCCATCATTTTGTCTTGAAGAGCTTTAAGTAAAAACATTGCATAAGATGTTTTTGAAGCAAGTCCAGAAATACCTGAAATATTTAAGTGGGCACCTTCTGGACCAATTAAAAACCTTGTATCCATAGGAACTGGAATTCTTACAGGTGCACAATCATTCATACCCTGATACATATTCAAATAACCACAAACTAGACCATATTCACTATCTTCTTTCAAAAGTCCAAGTGCTCTTATTATTTCTTCTTTATTAGCTAATGATACCTTTGCATCATTTTGAAGAGGTAAATAAATATTTTCTGTATTATAAATTACTTTTCCATAAACATAGTTCATTCCAACACGATAAGTATTACAACTACAATTAATATCTCCAAAATCACTTGATATAAAATTGCTTAAAAAACTTACACTATCAGTTATATGAGAGATTTCCTCTATAACACCATAAGATACACTATTATTTATATGTTCTATTTTTACAACATCAAAAGGATTTAATATTAAATCTTGTTTTGTCCAAAAATAAAAATTATCTATTGTTGTTGGTTTTGATTCTGTTGCAATAACTTTTCCAATTATTTTATCTTTTTGCATGATTTCACCATTAAAATATATTTAAAAACATTTGATTACTTAAATACTGGCTTTTAGCATACTGCTCTGTCATATATACAGGGTACAAATGATTAGCCCACCTTTTATCACTGCCATAACATACTGGGTTTCTCTCATTTATTATATTTGCACTTATTAGATCCACTTCTTTACTGTCTATACCATTTTTTTCTTCACTATCTGTCACTAATATTTTTTCAATTTTTAATATTCCACTAAAAACATCATTTGTATATTTTATATCTCTTATTCTTATATACCATACTGCAAATGTAAGTTTTGTTTCTTTATCTTCATATCTACTAACAGGTGTTCTATGATATAATGGTAATTCTGCAATTAGTTTTGTTATTACGTTTCCTTTCTTATCTATACAGTTGGCAGGATTAAATGATTTTGATACACCAATTACATATTTATATGCTTCTTTAAATTTATATAACTCGTCTTTACTCATATTCCTGTTTTTATATTCCAAAGAACCATCTTTTAACAAATATCTATTTTGTGATAATAATCTATCATTCATTAATTCCTTAACCATATTTTGTTCTTCGTCCATCATACACATTTGTATTTTAGCAACTGCCTTATCTTCTAACTTTTCCTTCTCATCTGTTTTATATACTAGTATTTTTTCAAACTTAATATTACTACTTATTTTATTAATTTCTTTTATCAACCTATTGATTTCTAAATCCTTACTCCATTCACTTAAACTTTTATTAGGTAAGGCTATTACATTTTGTTTTGTTAATTTAAAAGATTTTACAGTTCTATTTTCTCTTTTACAACAAGCAACACAAACTTGACCAGCTATAATAGGGAAAATTTCATTATTATAACTTATATCATCTATTTTAAATGTCCTTCTAGAGCCATCTAAAAAATAAACGAATATAGGTCTATCTTTATTCGATACTTCCTTTGAATATGATGTTAAATCAATATGATTATTTTTTATATCTGTTTCACCAATATATTTTAAATTATATTCAGCTAAATCATCATATTGAATAGTTGATAATCCAATGTTTTCATGTTTATATCGATAAGAATTAAAACTTTTTCCACACGTTTCGTCTGCAATATAAGAAATAATTTTCCCCATAAAAATCTCCCAATATATTATAATAAATATATATATATTATGCAATTATTTTTTTATTTTATTATTTTATTGTATCTTTACTATTTTGAAATAATTTATATAACTATCTAATAACATATAAACCATAAATAATTAAATATAAATTAGCCATTGAAAAAAATAATATTCTACATATGCTTACATTGTTAAAACTAGAACATAATAATCTTCATTGGTATGTACTTATGATAGACACAGTAGGTTAGAGCAAGCCATGCTTAATATACAAATATTTATTAATAATTTTTGTAATTTAATTTTATTATAATTATCTTATTAAATATAAATAATTTATATTTTTATATAAAATAAATTACATAATTTAAATTTATAAATCAAAATTAATAGAATATTTTGCTTAAATACTAATTCATTATTAGATTTTATATAAAAATTTTAAAATAAAATCTATCTACTGAATAACAAAAAAAGGGAGCTTATGCTCCCCTTTATGATAATTATTTATTGTATTAATTGTCCTGACTGATAAATTTAAATTTACCGTCAATAATGTGTTTAGAACCTGTTCCCGCAGGTATAAGTTTACCCATGATAACATTTTCTTTTAAGCCGCGAAGTCTGTCTGTTTTACCAGAACATGCTGCATCTGTAAGAACTCTTGTTGTTTCTTGGAAAGATGCTGCAGAAATAAAGCTTTCTGTATTAAGTGCAGCTTTTGTAATACCTTGAAGTATAGGTCTGCCTTTTGGCGGTTCTTTTCCTTCAGATAAAAGCTCCTGCTGAACTTTTTTGAATTCGCTTTTGTATACTTCTTCGTTTGGCATAAAGTCAGAATCACCAGCGTCTTCAATAATAACTTTTTTAAGCATTTGACGAACAATTACTTCTATGTGTTTATCGTTAATGCTAACCCCAGATTTTCTATACACTATCTGTATTTCATCAACTAAATATTTAGCCAGTGCTTCTTCACCTAATACAGCTAATATATCGTGAGGGTTAATGTTACCATCAATTAATGCTTCACCAGCACGGATAAAGTCGCCTTCGTGAGCATTGATGTAACGCATAGTGTTTATGCTGTATACTTTTTTATCCCCAGTATTTTCGTTTTCAATAGTAAGTTTTTTCATACCGCGGACAGCATTTTCAATTTTAACTATACCGTCAATTTCTGCAATAATTGCAGGGTCTTTTGGTTTCCTTGCTTCAAAAAGCTCAGCAACACGAGGAAGACCGACAGTAATATCTTTAGTTTTTTGTGCTTCTCGTGGGATTTTCGCAATAATATCACCAGGATATACTTCATCACCTTCGTTATAAGAAATAATAGTACCAGGAGTTAACTCATAACGATAAACTGTTTTGTTATCTGCATCTTTAATAGAGATACGAGGTCTGCGTTTTTCTTTAGAGTTAGCAACAACAACTTTTTGAGAAATATTTGTTGTCTGGTCTACTTCTTCTTTTAAAGTTTCCCCTTCTACTAAATCTCCATAAGCAACTGTACCTGCAAACTCTGTCATAATAACAGATACGTGTGGGTCCCAGTCAAATAAGAGCTGACCTTTTGTTACAGTATCCCCTTCTTCTACACGGATAACGCTGCCGTATCCTGGAGTATATTTTTCTAATACACGGCCTATTGAATCTTTAATCATAACAGAACCGTTTCTGTTGAGAACAACGATTTCATTTTTTCTGTTACGGAGAGTTTTCATACCCTCAAATGCAACAGTACCGCCCATTCTTGAGCTCATAGATGATTCTATACCACCAGCAGACGCAATACCACCAATGTGGAATGTTCTCATTGTAAGCTGAGTACCAGGTTCACCAATAGACTGAGCTGCAATAGTACCTGCTGCTTCACCTATTTCTATCATACGGCGTGTAGCTAAATCTAAACCGTAACATTTTCTGCATATACCAAATTCGCTGTCGCATGTTAATGCAGAACGAACCATTACTTTGTCAATACCAGCTTTTTCTATTTTTTCAATAACTTCTTCATCAATAAATGTATCTGCTTCTACTATTAATTCATCAGTTAATGAATCAAATAAATCTTCTAATGTATATCTGCCGTAAATCCTTTCGCCAAGAGTTTCAACAACTGATGCACCTTGGAATAATGGACCTACTTCAATACCTTTAATAGTTCCGCAGTCATCTTCAGAAATAATTAAATCCTGAGCAACATCAACAAGACGACGAGTAAGGTAACCTGAGTTTGCTGTTTTTAACGCAGTATCGGCAAGACCTTTACGAGCACCGTGAGTTGAAATAAAGTACTGGCTCATTGTTAATCCTTCACGGAAGTTAGAGTCAATAGGTGTTTCAATAATCTCACCAGATGGTTTAGCCATCAGACCACGCATACCAGCAAGCTGAGCAATCTGAGCTTTAGAACCCCTAGCACCTGAGTCACTCATGACATAAAGAGTATTGTAGTATTTTTCTCTTTTATTTTCCTTAGAAGCGTCGCCGCCTAAGTTTTCAATTGTTTTAATCAGTTTATCAGTAATTTTTTCGTTAGTTTTTGACCAAACATCGATTATCTGGTTATAGCGTTCACCTTTAGAAAGGGCTGCTTCCTCTCTATAGTGTCTTTCAATTTCCTGAACTTTGCCATAGGCTTCAGCAATAAGCTCACTTTTTTCTTTAGGGATAATCATATCATCTATACAGATTGAGTATCCTGCAATAGTAGAGTATTTAAAGCCTAAGTCTTTTAAGTTATCAAGGAATGTAACACTGTACCAGTTGCCTAATTTTTTATAAATATAGTCAACAAGTTTACCTAACTCTTTTTTACCTAAAACTTTGTTTACCTGTTCAAAATCAATACCTTCAGGAACAATACCGTAAAGAATTACACGGCCTGCTGATGTATCATACATTTTACCGTCAATTCTTACTTTAATTTCTGCCTGCAGGCTTAATTTACCATGGTCAATAGCAATAACAACTTCTTCTGGAGAAGAATATACTTTGCCGCTGCCAAGAGCATTTTTTAAAGGACGAGTTAAGTAGTAAATACCTAAAACCATATCCTGTGTAGGAATAGCAAGCGGCTGACCGTTAGCAGGTGATAAAATATTGTAAGCAGAGAGCATTAATGTTCTTGCTTCAAGCTGTGCCTGGAATGATAAAGGCACATGGACTGCCATTTGGTCACCATCAAAGTCGGCGTTAAACGCAGTACACACAAGTGGGTGAAGCTGTATAGCTTTACCTTCAATTAACTGTGGTTCGAATGCCTGAATACCAAGTCTGTGCAGTGTAGGGGCACGGTTTAATAATACAGGGTGTTCTCTGATTACTTCCTCTAATACATCCCATACTTCCTGTCTGCGTTCTTCTACCATTCTTTTTGCTTGTTTTACTGTAGAAGCTATGCCTCTTTCTTTTTCAAGTTTATAGTATAAAAATGGTTTAAATAATTCTAATGCCATTAATTTAGGCAGACCGCACTGGTGCATTTTTAAGTGAGGACCTGCAACAATAACTGAACGGCCAGAATAGTCAACCCTTTTACCTAAAAGGTTTTGACGGAAACGACCATTTTTACCTTTAATCATATCTGATAAAGATTTTAATGGGCGTTTGTTGCTTGAACGGATAATTCTTCCGCGTCTGCCGTTATCAAAAAGAGCATCTACTGCTTCCTGAAGCATCCTTTTTTCGTTACGGATAATAATTTCAGGTGCATTTAACTCCATAAGTTTTTTAAGACGGTTATTTCTATTGATAACCCTTCTGTATAAGTCGTTTAAGTCACTTGTAGCAAATCTGCCGCCATCAAGTGGTACAAGCGGGCGTAATTCTGGTGGTATAACAGGTATAACATCAAGCACCATCCATTCTGGGCGGTTGTTTGATTTTCTAAATGCTTCAACAACTCTTAATCTTTTAGCAAGTTTTAAGCGTTTCTGCATACTGTTAGTTTCTCTTAATTCGCTTTTAAGTTCAATTAAAAGTAAATCAAGGTCCACTTTTTTAAGTAAGTCTTTTATACCTTCTGCACCGATTTTAGCTACAAAACCATTTGCACCAAAATCTTCAACAGCTTTTCTATACTGTTCTTCTGTTAATATTTGTCTTTCTTTTAAGTTAGATGATTTTGGGTCAGTAACAATGTATGACTCAAAATACACTACTCTTTCAATATCTTTAATAGATAAGTCAAGAATAGAGCCTATGCGTGATGGAGTACCTTTAAAAAACCAAATATGACATACAGGTGATGCTAAATCAATATGTCCCATACGAACACGGCGTACTTTTGACTGAATAACTTCAACACCGCATTTTTCACAGACAATACCTCTATGTTTCATGCGTTTATATTTACCGCATAAACATTCCCAGTCTTTTACTGGACCAAATATTTTAGCACAGAAAAGACCATCTCTTTCAGGTTTGAAAGTTCTGTAGTTGATTGTTTCAGGTTTAGTTACTTCCCCTGATGACCAGCTTAATATTTTCTCAGGAGATGCAATTTTTATGCGTATAGCATCAAAAAACACTGAACTCTTATTCTCTCTAATACTTTTTTTCATAATATTAAATTTACCTCATTAACTGAAGTTTATTAGCATTTGCCAAAACTCGCTGCAGAGCTTATTACTCTGCAGGATATTCTAATCTATTCACCTTTGTCATCAAAAGGTTCATCGTCATCGTCGTCATCACCGTCTAAATCAAGACTGATGCTTCTAACAACATCATCACTGCTAAGGATATCTTCATCTCTAATACCAGCACTCATATTATTAAGCTGTTCGTTTGTAATAAGCTCATCGCCTGTAAGCAGCTCAATATCAAGTACAAGACCTTGCAGCTCTTTAATAAGAACGTTAAAGGACTCTGGCATATTTGGAGTAAAGCTGAAGTTACCGTTTACAATAGATTCATAAACTGCTGTTCTTCCTTCCACATCGTCTGATTTAACAGTCAGCATTTCCTGTAATATGTTTGCAGCACCGTATGCTTCTAATGCCCAAACCTCCATCTCTCCAAGTCTTTGTCCACCAAACTGTGCTTTACCACCAAGTGGCTGTTGAGTAACAAGAGAGTATGGACCAGTAGAACGAGCGTGGATTTTTGTATCTACTAAGTGGTGCAGTTTTAACATATACATTACACCAACTGTAACTTCCTGGTCAAATCTTTCACCAGTTCTTCCGTCATATAAAACTGTCTGGCCGTCGCTTTGGAAGCCTGCTTCTGTAAGCATTTTTTTAATGTCTGCTTCTTTTGCACCATTAAATACTTCTGTTGCAACATGTTTGCCAAGTTTTTTAGCAGCCCAGCCTAAGTGTGTTTCAAGAATCTGTCCAATATTCATACGAGAAGGCACAGAAAGTGGGTTTAACACTATTTCTACTGGTGTGCCGTCTGGTAAGTATGGCATATCTTCTTCTGGTAATATACGAGAAACAATACCTTTGTTACCGTGGCGGCCTGCCATTTTATCACCAACAGATAAACGCCTGCGGATTGCAACATATACTCTTACTGATTTTAATACACCAGCAGATAATTCATCGCCTTTTTCAATTTTTCTGCGTTTATCCTGGAATTTTTCTTCAGCATCTTTTTTGCCTTGTGTGCATACAGCATCAGCTTTAGCATATTCAGCATCAAATTCTGCTTTTCCTTCAATATCAAATTTTGCCATTTCCCTTGCAGTTATAGGAGCAAGGTTTTCTTCAGTTAATACTGTACCAGCTGTTAAGCCTGCACAGTCAGATTTTAATGTTTTGCCAACAAGCAGAGAAATTACTCTGTCTTTTCTAGCATTTTCTATAGCAGAAACTTCTCTTGTGTATGCTGCAGCAATGCGTTCTGCTTCACGCTGTTCTATTAACTCAGTTCTATGGTCTTTGTTAATATCACGGCGAGTCATAACTTGAACATCTAAGATTGTTCCTGATATGCCAGGCGGCACTCTTAATGATGCATCTTTAACATCACCTGCTTTTTCACCGAAAATTGCACGGAGAAGTTTTTCTTCAGGTGTTGCCTGAGTTTCACCTTTTGGTGTTACTTTACCAACAAGAATATCACCTTCTGATACTTTAGCACCAATTCTGATAATACCACTTTCATCTAAGTTTCTTAATGCTTCTTCAGAAATATTTGGTATATCTCTAGTGATTTCTTCTGCACCAAGTTTTGTATCTCTTGCATCTATTTCAAATACTTCTATATGTATAGAAGTGAAAGCATCTTCTTTAACAAGTTTTTCTGACACTAAGATAGAGTCTTCGTAGTTATAACCCATCCAAGGCATGAATGCTACTACTATGTTTCTTCCAAGAGCCAGTTCGCCTCTGTCAGTAGATGCACCGTCTGCTAATGTATCGCCTTTTTTAACTTTCTGACCAAGAACAACACCAGCATTATAGTTAATGCATGTATCCTGGTTAGAACGGCGGTATTTAACTAAATCATGAACATCTATGCCAAAAGTACCGTCTTCATTTACATAGCGGACAATAATAGTATCTGCATCTACATAATCAACAACACCATCGTGAAGTGATATTAATGCAGAGCCAGAATCCACTGCAACTTTTCTTTCTAAACCTGTTCCAACAATTGGAGCATCAGTTCTAATTAATGGTACTGCTTGACGCTGCATGTTTGAACCCATTAATGCACGGTTAGCATCATCATGCTCTAAGAAAGGAATAAGAGCTGTTGATACTGATACAATCTGCATTGGAGCAACATCCATTAACTGTACCTGCTCTTTTGGAGCATTTAAGTTTTCACCAGCATAACGGCATGCAACATCATCTGTTAAAAAGCAGCCGTTTTCATCAAGTGGTGAGTTAGCCTGTGCAATGTAGTAATCTTCTTCCTGCAGTGCATACATATATACAACTTCATCTGTTACTCTGCCATTTTCAACTTTTCTGTATGGTGTTTCAATAAAACCAAATTCATTGATTTTAGCATAAGTAGTGAGAGAAGTAATAAGACCAATGTTTGGACCTTCCGGCGTTTCAATAGGGCATATTCTGCCATAGTGAGAAGTGTGAACGTCACGAACTTCAAAGCCAGCTCTGTCTCTGTTTAAACCGCCAGGACCTAATGCAGAAAGACGGCGTTTATGTGTAATCTCAGATAATGGGTTGTTTTGGTCCATAAACTGAGAAAGCTGATAGCTGCCAAAAAACTCTTTAATTGATGCAGAAAGAGGTTTTGCATTTAATAAATCCTGTGGAGTAGAGTCTTCTAAATCTTGAATACTCATACGCTCTTTAACAGTTTTTTCCATTCTAGCAAGACCAATGCGTATATGGTTTTGCAGCTGTTCGCCTGCAGCTCTTACACGCCTGTGGCCTAAGTGGTCAATATCATCTATATGTTCAACACCAAGACGGATATTATTAAGAACTCTTACTGTTTCAACAATATCTTCTTTTGAAAGAATTACTTTATCCAGTGGAACAATTTCTTCTGAAATTTTAAGCCTTTTATTGATTTTTAAGCGACCAACACGAGATAAGTCATAACGCTTAGGATTAAAGAAAAGGTTATGGAACTGTGCAGCTGCTGTATCATCTGTTGCAGGCTCACCTGGACGAAGTTTTTTATAAATTTCTATTAAAGCTTCTTCTTTAGTTTTAATTTTATCAATAGCCATAATATCTCTGATAGCTGCATCAGATGTTTGTCTGTTGATAAAAAGGATAGAAAATTCTTTTATAGAAAGTCCTGTAATCTGCTCTAAAAGTTCTTCTGTAACTGCAGTATTTGATTCTGCAATAACTTCACCATTAGCAGCATCAATAATATCTTCTGCTAAATAAGTATCTATTAAATCTTTTGGGTCTATTTCATATTTTGTAAGACCTGATTTAATAACTTTTTTGAAAGCACCTTTTGTGATAGATACATTTGGTTTAACAATGTATTCATCAGTTGCAGGGTCTTTAATACCTAAAGTAAGTTTATGGTCAGTAATTACATGGTCTTTATTAAACTCTCTGTAAAATCTGCCATCTTCAATAGTTATTTTATCTTTTTGGTAATATGTATCTAATATATCCTGATTAGTTAAGCCTAATGCTTTTAATAAAACTGTTACAGGAATTTTTTTCTTTTTATCAATGCGCACATACATTACATTCTTAGAGTCAAATTCAAAATCAAGCCAAGAACCTCTGTATGGGATAATGCGGGCACTGTATAAGTGTTTTTCAGAAACACTTTTACCAGCAGTTAAGTCTTCAAAAAAGATACCAGGAGACCTGTGCAGCTGGCTAACAATTACCCTTTCAACACCATTGATTACAAAAGTACCTCTATCAGTCATAAGTGGAATATCACAAAGATATACATCACTTTCAGTTGCTGATAAAGTAATTCTTTCGCCTGTTTCTTCATTAACATCATGAGTAGAAAGGCGAACTTTAACTTTTAATGGTGCAGCATAGTTTGTATTTCTATCAATAGACTCCCGTGGAGTATATTTAGCTTTTTCAATAGTGTAGCTAACATATTCAAGCACAGAAGTATCGTTAAAGTCTGTTATAGGAAATATTTCACGGAAAACTTCTTCAAGTCCTTGAAACTTGCGTTTATCTTCAGGAACATCCTGTTGAAGAAATTCAGCATAAGATTGTTTTTGAACCTCTATAAGGTCTGGTATATCAATTACTTTCTTAATTTTAGAAAAATTGATACGCTCTATTGGTTTTTTTGTATTAAGCATCCTTTTCTCACCACCGCTGGTTCGTGATTTTTTGAGCAAAACAGGGGGAAGCCCATACAGAGCGACCCCCTCTCAATATTTTAACACATAAAGTGTTTTATTTACAATAAGTTAGCAGCTTTAAAGCTAATTATTTAACTTCAGCTGTACCGCCTGCTTCTGTAAGTTTTTTAGCGATTTCTTCAGCTTCAGCTTTAGCGATACCTTCTTTAACTGGTTTTGGTGCTTCGTCAACTAATGCTTTAGCTTCTTTTAAGCCTAAGCCAGTGATTTCACGAACTACTTTAATAACTTGCACTTTTTGAGCGCCGCCGTTAGTTAAGATAACATCAAATTCAGTTTTTTCAGCTGCTGCTGGAGCTGCTGCACCTGCTGCTGGAGCTGCTGCTACTGCTACTGGTGCAGCTGCAGAAACACCGAATACATCTTCTAATTCTTTTACGAAGTCTGCAAGTTCAATTACAGACATATTTTTTAAAAATTCTAAAACTTGATCTTTAGTTACAGCCATTTTAAGCCTCCAATTTTACTACTGTTCGTTTTCTTTTTTAGTTTTTAATGCATTAAGCACATTTACGAGACCGCGCGGAATATTCGCAAGCACGGACACGAAATTCGTAATCGGCGCGTTCATGCTGCCGAGAGCTTTCGCCAAAAGTTCATCTCTGGATGGCAGGTCAGCAATTTTTTCAATGCCGCTCTGGTCAAGTGCCATACCGTCAAAATAACCACCTTTAATAACGAAAAATTTAGACATTGCAGCATCTTTAGCATATTTTTTAGCTAATTTGGCAGCCGCAGCAAAGTCTTCTTTAACTACTACAAGTGCAGTGGGCTCTACAAGTGTGTAGTCAATCTCAGTAATATTATCAGCGTTTAACGCTTTTTTGAGAAGTGTGTTTTTAATAACACGGTAGTCATTACCAGCTTCTTTAAAGCTTCTGCGGATTTCATCCATTTGGTCAAAAGTAAGACCTTTGTAATTAGTGATAATTACACCAGCAGATTCTTTTATCTCAGCTGTAATACTTTTTACAAGTTCTATTTTCTGCTCTTTACGCATTTTCAAGGTAATCACCTCATAAATTACAGAGCCGGTTGAATATATGACGAAAGTTTCCACAGGCCTTATACTGCACACTGAAGGCAGACCCTGTTTCTTCAACCCGCTTTTTTTCGTTGTAATAAATCAATAATTAATTAACTAACCTTATAAAAAGTTAATTAGAAATTTTTAGGGTCAACTTTAACACCAGGACCCATAGTTGTTGAAATATTAATGCCTCTTAAGTAAATACCTTTACTTGATGCAGGTTTAGCTTTTACAAGTGCATCAACAAGAGTTTTCATATTTTCAACAAGTTTGCTAGTTTCAAAGTTTTTTCTACCGATAGGTGCGTGAACAATACCAGCTTTATCAACTCTAAATTCCACCATACCAGCTTTTAATTCTTTCACTGCTTTTGTTACATCATTTGTAACTGTGCCTACTTTAGGGTTAGGCATAAGCCCGCGTGGCCCTAACACTTTACCAAGTTTGCCCACCTTAGCCATCATGTCTGGAGTTGCCACAACTTTATCAAATTCCATATAGCCACCCTCAACCTTAGTGACTAATTCATCGCCGCCAACAATGTCAGCGCCGGCTGCTTCAGCTTCCTTAGCCTTGTCGCCTTTTGCAAATACTGCTACACGAACAACTTTACCTGTTCCGTTAGGAAGAACTACAGCACCCCTAACCATTTGGTCAGAGTGACGTGGGTCTACACCTAATTTAACTGCAGCATCAACACTTTCGTCGAACTTGGCAAAGGCTGCCTTTTGTGACAGTGCAATAGCTTCTTCTAAATCATATAATTTAGTGCGGTCTACTAAACCAAAAGCTGCTGCGAACTTTTTACCTTTTCTGGACATTTCCGTGCTCCTCTTGCCAGTTTTCTACATTAGCCTTCAATCTCATAACCCATACTTTTAGCTGAGCCAGCTATAATTTTTATAGCTTGGTCCATATCTTTGGTATTGAGATCAGGCATTTTAATTTCTGCAACGCGTTTTAAGCTCTCACGAGATATAACGCCAAGTTTTGCTTTACCAACATTACTAGAACCTTTTTGAACTTTCATTTCTTTTTTGATAAGTTCAGTTGCAGGTGGCATTTTAGTAATAAATGTAAAGCTGCGGTCTTCATATACTGTAATGATTACAGGTACAGAAGAATCACCTAAGTTCTGAGTCTGTGCATTAAATGCTTTACAGAACTCCATAATATTTACACCACGTTGACCAAGTGCTGGTCCTACTGGTGGTGAAGGATTTGCTTTACCAGCAGCAATCAGCAGTTTAATCTGCCCTAATACCTTCTTTGCCATTTGGCACCTCTAAAAATTATCGTCTTAAAGACTAATTTAATTTAAAATTATCAGGTTATTTATCTTTGCGTTTAACCTGTAAATAATCAAGCTCAATAGGAGTTTGACGACCAAAAATACTAACTATAACGCGTACTTTTTCTTTTTCTGGTGTAACTTCATCAACAACACCATCAAAGCCTTGAAATGGTCCGTCTATAACTTCTACCACATCATTTTTAATATATGTTGATGCAATACGCGGTGCTTCTGATTTTGCAAGTGCAAGCATTGCATTAACATCTGTTTCTGATATAGGCACTGGGTCAACGCCGCCAACAAAGCCTGTAACTTTTGGAAGGCTTTTAACTACATGCCATAAATTTTTATTCATTTCCATATTAACTAATATATAGCCTGGAAATGTTTTTTTCTTACTAACTTTACGTTTACCGTTTTTAAGTTCTACCACATCTTCTGTAGGAATTAATACTTCCCCAATTTCTTCTTCTAAACCATGAGTCTGCACTTTGTTCTCTAAAAGAGTTTTAACATGCTTCTCAAAGCCAGAATATGTGTGAACTACATACCATTGTTTTGCCATAGAATTAACCTATTATCTGCCCTGCAAGTCTTGATACTATTGCATCAACTATTCCCAAATAAGCAGTAATCAAGCCTACTACAACTACAACAACTATAGAGGTTGATATAGTAGTTTCTTTTGTAGGCCAGTTGACTTTTTTTAGCTCATCCCTGACCTGATTGTAAAATGATACTGGATTAAAACTTTTCACAATAAGTCCTCTCTTAAAGCTGATGGCAGACCAAGAGGGATTTGAACCCCCAACCCCCGGTTTTGGAGACCGGTGCTCTGCCAATTGAGCTATTGGTCTATATCATCTAAAGCTTCATGCCATCAAGATGACAATTAAGCATATTTTATATCTTTGCTTTTGCAAAAGATATGTGGCATAAATTCTGCATTAAAATACCAGCCTTATACCATTATTCCATAATAGGAATCTTAATGTGGTAACACCACTAAAAATAAAAACAATTATCTGCTATTTAGTTTCTTTATGCAGAGTGTGTTTTTTGTCAAACTTGCAGTATTTTTTGATTTCAAGTTTGCCAGTCATAGTTTTCTTATTTTTAGTAGTAGTGTAATTACGACGCTTACATTCGCTGCAAGCAAGAATGACAATTTCTCTCATTGAACCAAACCTTCTATTTTTTAGCGCCGTCACACCTTTAAGGCTCCCGGCTCCCGCTCGATTTGGAGCGGTAATTTTTTATGCTTATACACTTACATTAAAAATAATGCAAGTATTTTTTTTAATTTTTTAAAATATTATATATTTCTACACAATATCTTCTTATTCAACTAAAAGCCCGAACCCGGAATTGAACCGGGGACCTCGTCCTTACCAAGGACGCGCTCTAACCGACTGAGCCATTCGGGCAGTTCCTTTCCGTTTTGTTTTATGTGCTTTTAATTGATAAGCGGGCGACGGGATTCGAACCCGCGACCCTCAGCTTGGAAGGCTGATGCTCTAGCCAACTGAGCTACACCCGCATAACAAAGATGGTGGGGAGAGGAGGATTCGAACCTCCGAAGGAAATTCCAGCGGGTTTACAGCCCGCCCCCTTTGGCCACTCGGGTATCTCCCCGTAAAAAATCACCGCCTAGCATTAGGCGGGTCATTTATTAAAAGCTGGTGATAGGAATTGAACCCACAACCTGCTGATTACAAGTCAGCTGCTCTACCGTTTGAGCTACACCAGCATATCGCTTTATTAAGCGGAAATAGTTTATATACTTTTTTGAAATGTTTGTCAAGAAGTTTTTTTCAAAAATTTTATTTTTTTCATTCACTTGTCTTGACGAAGATATTTCTACATAATATTTGCTCGTTTGTCAATAGATTTTTTTATATAAATGTTATTTTTTTGTAGATAATTGATAAAAGTATTGATATTCCATTATTTTTTTGATATATATACATACTTTTTTTAAGGAGGTGTTAATGTTTTCCCTGCTTAGTAATATATTAAATTATTTTTTTATTAATTTTTATGCACAGGTATCCCCTGCTTATGATGCTGCAAGCAGACATTTATCATCAAAAGGTATTCAAGGTAAAGATTTGCTTGTATTTATAGTTTTTGGCATTATTGCCGGCGTTTTCCTTATTTTCCTTATCTTTTCTTACTTTAAAGAAAGAAACCGTCCAAGATATTAATTTCTTCATCCGCTTTAATGCGGATGAATTTTACATTTTTATTCCTTATTTTTTATTTTTTACAAAATTGTAATAAATTTATATTCTTTATTTTATTCTATTTTTTTATTTATCAATACTTTATATAATTATATAATTGGCATAATCTTTGTTTTTATATTTTTCATCAAGGAGGAATCTATGAAAACAAGATGGATTATACTTTTTATTATTACTGCTGTCATTTCTGCAGCAGGTCTTTTCTTTCCTGAAAAACAGGAACTTTTTAACAGTATAGATGAGAATATTAACTTTGCAGATACTGCATGGATGATTACTGCATCTATTTTAGTTCTTTTAATGACACCAGGTGTTTCTTTCTTTTACGGCGGCATGGTAAAAGCTAAAAACATTATTTCTACTATGCTTCAAAGTTATATTGCTATGGGACTAATCAGCATACTTTGGCTTGTTGTTGGTTTCAGCCTTGCTTTTGGTGATGATATTGGCGGCATTATTGGCAACCCTGCTACATTTTTCATGTTTGATAATGTGGGCTGGAACACTAATGCTGCCCTTTCTCCAACAATACCGCTTGCAATATTTGCTCTTTTTCAGATGAAATTTGCAATACTTACACCAGCGCTTATTACTGGTTCATTTGCTGAAAGAGTACATTTTTCTGCTTATGTAGTGTTTATCGCTCTCTTTTCTTTAATAGTATATTCACCACTTGCTCACATGCTGTGGCACCCTGACGGTCTTTTTAAATCATGGGGTGTTACTGACTTTGCTGGCGGTCTTGTAGTGCACACATCTTCTGGTGTTGCAGCCCTTGCTGGTGCAATTTTTCTTGGCAGAAGAAAACAGTCTTCAAATATACCTGTAAATATTCCATTTGTACTGCTTGGTACTGCCCTTTTATGGATTGGCTGGTTTGGATTTAATGCAGGCTCATCTTTAGCTGTAAACGGTATAGCTGTAAAGGCATTTTTAAATACTAATACTGCAGCAGCTGTTGCAATGATTACATGGATTACTTTTGATGCTCTTATGGGCAGAAAACCAGGTGCTGTATCTGCTTCTGTAGGTGCTGTTGCAGGTCTTGTAGGTATTACACCAATGGCAGGAATGGTTACTGCCGGTGAAAGTTTATTTGTTGGGTTTATTACTGCACTTATATGCAACTTAACTGTATATGCTTTTTCCAACTCAATAGATGATGCATTAGATGTTTTTCCTACTCATGGTGTTGGCGGAATGGTGGGAAGTCTTTTAACAGGTGTATTTGTAAATGGACTTCTTGACGGCAACACTCATGAATTTCTTATGCATGCTGCTGCTCTTGCAATTACTGTAATATATACTTTCACTGCAAGTTATCTGCTTTACTACATTATTAATAAATTTATTCCTATGCGGGTATCTGAAGAAAGCGAAGATATAGGCTTAGATATCAGCCAGCATAACGAAAAATATGGTATATAATTAAAGTTTTATGCCCTCTTAGACGATTAATAATTAATCTAAGGGGGCTTTTATGGAATTAAATAATATCAGCAGCTTAAATACTCCAAATATGCAAGATAATACAAATAAAAATAAAATTACCTCATCTGACTTGCACAGCAGTATTAATAAACCAGATAAAGAAACTGTAAAACTAACAAAAAATAATCTCCAATCATATAAACTTGATATTTCTTCTAATTCTACCCAGAAAGCAAAAGAACAGTCATATTATTCTAATTCATCTAATGCTGATAATTCAGCAGGTGCTCAAGCAATAAATGATACTTATATGGCAGATATTGTAAAAAAATCTCAGGAAAAAACAAAGCCTGATGGAGTAAAAATGGATGATGTATCATGGGGACTTCTTGTAGAAATGGGTGAACAGATGGGACTTACTGACCCAGAAAAACTTGCAAAGTTAACTATTAAAGATGTGGAAGCATACTTTTATACCAAAAATATTGTAGAGCGTGGTAAAAATCTTTTAAAAGATAATTTAACTGCAAATGAATATGCAGAATACAAAAACACAAAATTTGATTCAGAAAGCTACTGGAATAATGTATTTGATGAAAACGGAAATAAAAAAGATTACAGCATATATACAATTAATCAGTCCAATTCAGGACTGCCTCTTTCATCTGATGAATTTTTCTCAAATATTGGAAATATGAAACTTACAGACCTTTCTGCTGCTTCTATTCATAATATTTTGATGGCTAATGAAAATAAAGATACTGCTTTATTTACTTATGCAGTTAAAAATGCAGAAACTGCCGGCAAAGCAAAAACAGTATCCGAAAATCAGAAAGAAATGATAGAAGCCTATAATGCTATGCAGGAATATGCTTCAAATGTACCTTCTGTATATGAACAGACACAGATTATTACAAGCACTATGAAAAAAAGCAGCCTTTCATATTACCATATTTAGATAGTTTTTTCCTAAAAATAATTTCTTCCTTTATTCATAAAAAAGCTGGATATTTAATCCAGCTTTTTTCTTATTATACTTTATTTTACCATATTGAAGGTCTTTCTTCTGGTGCTTTATACATTCCATTTCCTGGCTGTATATCAAATACTTCATAAAACTTATCCATTGCAGAAAGGACTGCATTTACCCTTATTTTTGCAGGGGAATGCGTATCATTTAATATTGCACTTATTTCACTTGCATCTGTTTTTTTAGTTGCCCATATTTTGCCATATGCTGTATAAACTTTTGATAAATCATATTCTTTATTTAAAGCATATTCTGTAATACATGAAACTGCACCAAGGTCTGCTATATTTTCGCTTAATGTAAGTGTACCATTAATATGATATCCTTTAATCTCATAAGTATTATAGTAGTTTATAACTTTTTCTGTAAGCTCATTAAATTTCTGAAAATCACTTTCCTGCCACCAGTTTGCAAAATTACCGTCTGCATCAAACTTTGCACCATTATTATCAAATGCATGAGTTATTTCGTGAGCAATTATAGTTCCTATACCGCCAGCATTTTCTTCTGGACTTGCATCTATAGAATATATTGGTGACTGCAGAATTCCAGCTAAAATCATTATGGAATTGTTTGTTGGTGAATAAAATGCATTTACTGTCTGCGGTCCTTCTACTAATATATCATTCCTAACAGGCTCATTTTTGCTTTTAAATGAATAATCCGTATTTGCTTTTTTTGCTGAAAGTATATTATTTATAAAAATACCACCTTCATTTTTAGGTGTATAGTAGAATTCATATAAGTCCTGCGGCCATACACCTGTTTCATCATATCCAACAATTACTTTCATTTTATCAAGCTTATTTAGAGCTGCTGCTTTAGTTTCTGCACTCATCCAGCTAAGGTTATTAAGACGCTGCCTATAGATATTTTGTATCTCAATAATCATATTTCTAATATTTGTCTTAATTTTTTTCACTGACATATTTTGCTGCATACATTCTGCCAAGTTCAAAAAACAGCTCATTTTGAAGCTGCTCATTGATACTTTTTTCTACAGACTTAATTTCTGTTGAGCCGGATATTTGAGCTGTATAAGCTAAATATTCTTTATATGATTCTAAACCAACAACATCTGAATACTGCATATAAATTAATGATTTTATATAGTTTTTCAGAAGCAGTAAATTATCTTCAGTGAAATATTCTGCAAGTTTATTTAATGCACCAGTATCCATAATAATTACTGTATCATCTGCACCAGCTTCATAATACATGAGTAAATCATCTAATAATATACTGTTATTTAATTTTGCAGGAATATCTGACATTGGAAATGGATTATAAATTTTATCTGGATTTGATGAATCGCTAATAGTAAGAGCCATTTTTGCAATTTCAAGCATCATATTTGTTACTTCACTTACAATCTGCTCTGCATCCTGCGGCTGTGTTCCGTTTAAAATCCATAAATTTTTTAAAAATTCTGTAAAAGAACTTCTAAATAAATCATTTTCTGATGTCCAGTTTTCTCTCGAAAGAGCAAAGTTTACTCCTAAATAATATGAATATTTTTTAGCATTTATTAAATCAGGTCCTACTGAAATACTAAAAATAGGTGTAATACCATATATTCTATTCATTTCCATATTGATTTTTAATAAATCATATATAGTTACAGCTCCATCTATTTTATCAAGATATGACTGTAAATCTCCAAATCCACTTATGTTTCTTTTTTCCCAGTCTGCAGCTGTTTCATACAGTGCTTTTATATTGTATTCATCTTTATTTGTTTCTTTTACAGGGTTAGATGATACTGCCTGCTGCATAAGACCATTAAGCCTTTCATAATTTGTATCAATCATATTAGTTAAATGGCTGATAGACGATTTGTCTGCAGGAATAACCCATGATGATAACTGGTCATAATTAACTGATTCATAAAAATCATCTTTTAAATCAGGTGCCGCTGCTGCTGATGTATTATTATCTTTTTCATTTGCACAGCCATACATTAACAGTAGTGCTGCAGTAAGTACATATAGAATTTTTTTCATATACCCTCCAGAATTAACTATAAGATATTAGATACTTTAAAATACATATAGTTCTATTAATTTAATGATTAAAATATACTTCTTATAATATATATTATTTTAATAGAAAATTCCAGATTTTATTGAAAAAAATGAAAAAAAATACCTGCCCATAAGAGCAGGTATTTATATAATGATTACTATTAGTCAATAGTAAATGTTGGTTTAGGTGTGTTAATAGTAGAAGCTGGAAGAATTGGATATTCTACTTTTGGCATTTCACCTGTAGTAGTTTTTAAGAAAGCTACTATTTGGTCTATCTCTGTATCAGTTAATTCAATACCTAATTGAGCTGAGCTCATAACTGCTACTGCTTCTCTTAAATCCCATACTAAACCAGAATGGAAATATGGAGCAGTGTATTCAATGTTTCTTAAAGTTGGAGCTTTGAATGCGAATTCATCGCCTTCAGCCTGACTGATACCAAAACGGCCTTTGTCACCAGCTAATAATTTTTCTTCTGGAGTTTCTTTTAAGCCAAATGGATAGTAGCCATCACTTGTTAAGTTAATACCTGCGTGGCAAGAAGTACAGCCTTTTTCCATGTATACTTTTAAGCCAGCTTTTTCAGTTTCGTTAAGAGCGTTGCTGTCGCCTCTTAAGAATTTGTCAAATTTAGAATTTGGAGTAAGTAATGTTGCTTCAAATACTTCAATTGCACTTGCTACATTATCAAAAGTAACAGGGTCTGCTTCACCAGGGAATGCAGCTTTGAAAAGGTCTACATAAGCTGGGATACTTTTTAATACTTCAACAACATAAGCTGGAGTAGCTGCCATTTCAACGCTTGCTTGAAGTGGGCCTTTAGCTTGTTCTTTTAAATCGCCTGCTCTACCGTCCCAGAATTGTGCAGTATTATAAACAGAGTTTAATACTGTTGGAGCATTTCTAGGACCTCTTTGCCAGCCGTGACCGATAGAAGTTTGTTGATAGTCATCACCGCCAAAAGATAAGTTGTGGCAAGTGTTACAGCTGATTAACTGGCTTTTAGAAATACGTGGTTCAAAATAAAGCATTTTACCAAGCTCAAGTTTTTCAGTTGTTGGAGTGTTGTTTTTTAATTGTTTGTAACCTTCTTCAACATTTAATGGAATAGGTTCAAAATTATTTCTTGCTTCAAGAATAAGAGCATCTTCAGTTGGTTTTAATTCATCAACTACTGCTGCTGGTTCTGAAGCTGCTGCTACTGTTTGTGGTGCGTTTGCAGCTGGTGCTGCTGGTGCTTCCTCACCTTTTTTACAGCCAGCGATTGCTGCTGCAAAAATCATAACTGATGCTAAAAGATAAACTTTTTTCATAGCATTCCCCTTATTTTATATTTATGGTTTCCCATATTACACAAGATAATTAATTATTACAAGATATTTTTATCATTAACATAAAGAGAGCAGCTTTTGAAAGCTGCTCTATAGATTTATTAATAGTTTTCTGCTTTGATTTGGAAAAATGCTTTAGGGTGTTCGCAAACTGGGCAAACTTCTAATGCAGTTTCACCAAAGTGTAAGTGACCGCAGTTAGCACACTGCCATACAACTTTTTCTGCTTTTTTGAATACTTTTTGTTCTTTTACATTTTCAAGAAGTTTTAAATATCTTGCTTCGTGTTCTTTTTCTATTTTACCAACTTCTTCAAAAAGGTATGCAATTCTAGCAAAACCTTCTTCTTTTGCTGTTGCAGCAAAACCTGCATACATATCAGTCCATTCATAGTGTTCGCCGTCTGCAGCGTCTTTTAAGTTAACATCTGTAGAAGGTACTTGACCGCCATGGAGAAGTTTGAACCATATTTTAGCATGTTCTTTTTCATTATTAGCAGTTTCTTCAAAAATACCTGCGATTTGGTTATAGCCTTCAGCTTTTGCTTTGCTTGCGTAATATGTATATTTATTACGAGCTTGTGATTCACCTGCAAATGCAGTCATAAGATTTTGTTCAGTTTTAGAACCTTTTAATTCCATATTTTACTCCTTTTATCCCTAATTTTTGCACATGGGACATATTGTTTTAAATATTATTTCATGACCTGTAATATCAAGTCCTGTTTTTTCAGCAACTAATTTGTCAACTTCTGGCATTTCGTTTATATGAATATCATATATCTTGCCACATTTTTCACAAACTGCATGATAATGTTCTTCAATTATACCATCAAACCTGTCTGGCTGATTTGGTATTGAAAGCCTGCTTATTTCGCCATTATCAGATAACTGCTGTAAATTTCTGTATACTGTTCCCAAGCTAAGCTGTGGATTATCTTTTTTTAAGTAATTGTAAACAAACTCTGCTGTAGGATGCACTTTATTTTCCATTACTGTTTTATAGATAAGCTCACGCTGGCGGGAATATTTAGAAATTGCCATATTACCTCCAGAAGTATGTTTATATTTACTTTTCAACCACCATATAATTTAATGCTTATGTCGCAGCACTATTTTATAGCAATATTAGTAATAATTCTTATTACTATAATTTTAATACATTGTCAAATATTTTTTTATATTATTTTTTTGCTGCATTATAAACTGTTTTACAAAGCGTGTCAAAATTGATAGGTTTTGATAAGTGACCGTTCATACCAGCAGCACTTGATGAAGCTACATCTTCTGTATATACATTTGCACTTAAAGCTATTATTGGTATCTCTGCAGCATCTTCCCTTTCAAGATGTCTGATTGTTTTAGCAGCCTCTATACCGTCCATTACAGGCATCTGCAAATCCATAAGAATTAAATCAAAAGTACCTGCCGGATTTTCTGAAAATAAATCAACTGCTTCCTTACCATTCCATGCCTGAGTAACTTTTACATTGTGTAGTGTTAAAAGCTCTGTTACAAGGTACATATTTACATTGTTATCTTCTACTACTAATATAGAAAGACCTGAAATATCGTATGCCTTATTAGCTGTTTCTTCTTCATCTTTTTTATAATCATCTGCCAATTCAAAAGCAAGTGTAATAGTAACTTTTGTACCTTTATTTATTTCACTTTCTATCTGCATATCGCCATTTAAATAGTGCACATAGTTTTGAACTATAGCCATACCTAAACCAACACCAGTCTTATTTGCATCAAACCTTTTCTCTCTCTGATAAGGTGAGCATACTTTATTAATAAATTCTTCACTCATGCCAATACCAGTATCTGAAATAGTAAACTTATATTTTGGACATCCCTGGTTTAGTATTTCTTTTACTTCTAAACTGATTGTATCCCCATGTTCAGTATATTTAAAACTGTTACCTAAAAGGTTTGTAAGAATCCTGTAAAGTTTAGCGGTGTTGCCTTTTATATCATTATGTTTTACATCATATTGAAATATAAATTTCTTATTATCATTTTTTGCAATCACTTTAAATATTGCAGTATTTTCATCTAAATATTCTTTTAAGTTAAAGTTAACTACTTCATTATCTATATGCTCAAATTCATTTTTAGAATAATCTAAAAAGTTATCTATCAAAGTTATAAGCTGACTGCCTGCTGATTTAATTTTATCCATATAATCATTTATTTTTGCTTCCTCATGGATATGGTATTTTACTAAATCTGTAAGACCAATAATAGCATTAAGGGGAGTTCTCATATCATGGGAAAGACCTGAATAAAACATACTTTTTGACATATTAGCATTTTTCATTGCTTCTACTGATTCTTCAAGCAGTTCTATATGCTCAAGTTCTCGTTTTTTTTCTATATCACGCTCTTTAAAACAAAGCACTGCATAGTCTTTCTCAACAGCTTTATCATACAGCAGTCTAATATTAATCCATTTATAACCTTCCATTAAGATATACTGAAAATCGCTACCAAAATCTACTTTATCGCTTTCAGTAAGTTTTCTAATATTTTCTATAGAAAAAGCCTCTGTAAAATCAAGCTGTGTTCCTTTTTCCACCACCATAGAAATTAATTTATTAATATTGCTGTAACTGTCATCTGCAGGAATAAACTTAATAATATCTTCACTGCATTTAATACGAATATACCTGTCTTTTTTAATATTTATACACAATATTAAATAATACGGACTGCCTACTATATTAATAATGTTATTTGAAAAATCTATTTTATCTTTATGCTTTTTTTCATTGTAGTATATAATACCTACTATTAAAGCAAGTATAATAATTATTATTAAATAATATAAAAATAACCTGTTAAATGAACCGTTTATAACACTTAATGGAACAGCCACCATAGAAACAAAATGATTACTTTTATCATATAAATAAAAAATACCATATTTTGGCGATATGCTGTATTTATCATGTATTAAACCAACTTTTGTATTTCGTTTTTCAATTTCTTTTATTACATTGTAAAAACGATACTGCTCATTTATAACTAAATCTATGTTAAATGTAGTAAATACTACATCGCCTTTAAAATTTGTAAGAATATAAATATTTTTATCAAATTCTGCAGAATTCTTAAACCATTCCTGTTTTAGTGTATTAACAATAATATCTGAAGCAATAATTACTATTTTATCATTTACTTTTATTTTTTTATAAATAGTAAAAACATAGTCTTTTGTTGACTCATCTTTATAAATGCTTGTAAAAAATATTTTATCAAATTCTGCCTTTAATGCTTTTTGATACCATATATTTTTTGCAGGCATTTTATTTATATCTGTATGTTTATGACTTGAACATAAAAAATTATCATCAATAATAATATATGAATGAGCAGCATTATTAGATACATTTTTAGAAAGGTTGTTATTAAAAACAGTAAGCCACTTGAATATTTTTTCTTTATCTGCATTATATTTTATTAAATTTTCTACATAAGTGGAAGCAAAATCAATGGCAACATGATATGCATTTATTGTATATTCTGCTTTTGCAGAAAAGCCAGACACCGCTTCTACACCCAGTGCATAAGAATTCTGTTTAAATCTATATTGAGTAAGAATTACCGCCACCGCTACTAAAACAACAAATACTGCCAAAAAAATAATGCGGTAATATAATTTACGCTTTTTCTGCTTATTATCAATATTCATGATATTCCTCAAATAAAGTTAAGCTATTTATTTAATACTTTATCTAAGAACTCCTTTGCACGCTCACTTTTTGGGTTTTCAAAAAATGTTTTTGGGTCAGTATCTTCTACAATTTTACCACCATCCATAAAAAGAAGCCTGTTTGCAACATTTCTTGCAAAACCCATTTCATGAGTTACTATCAGCATTGTCATTCCTTCTTTTGCTAAATCTTTCATAACATCAAGCACTTCTTTAATCATTTCTGGGTCAAGAGCACTTGTTGGCTCATCAAAAAGTATAACTTCAGGCTCCATTGCTAAAGCTCTGGCTATTGCTATACGCTGTTTCTGACCGCCTGAAAGTTTGCTTGGATATACTCCAGCCTTTTCTTCAAGCCCTACTTTTTTAAGCAGTTTTTCTGCTGTTTCTACCGCCTTTGGTATTGGTACTTTTTTTACAAGTGTAGGTGCCAGTGTAATATTTTCTATAACTTTTTTATGAGGGAAAAGATTAAAATGCTGAAATACCATTCCCACTTTCTGCCTTACTGCATTTATATTACACTCTGGACTCATTATATCTTCATTATCAATAAAAATATGGCCTACTGTTGGTTCTTCAAGTTTATTTATACAGTGCAGAAGTGTAGACTTACCGCTGCCGGAAGGACCAATAATGGCAATAATATCGCCCTGGTTTACCTGCAAATCAATACCTTTTAATACATGCAGGTCGCCAAAACTTTTATGAAGGTTACTAATTTTAATCACTTTCTCTTAACCTCTTTTCTATTTTACGCATAAAGTATGTAAATATAGTTGTTAATGCAAGGTAAATTAAAGCCACAACTATCCAAGGCTCTGCTGCCCTGTATGTAACTGATGCTATGCTTTTTGCTCCAAAAGTTAAATCTACACCACCTATCATACTTACAACTGATGTTTCTTTTAAAAGCACTATAAATTCACTTACAAGTGCAGGCATAATCTTTTTTACTGCCTGAGGGATAACTACCACTCTCATAGAGAGCTTATATGACATACCAAGTGCCCTTGCAGCCTCCATCTGACCTTTATCAAGACCTTGAATACCTGCCCTTATTATTTCAGCCACATAAGCTGCTGAATTTAAGCCGAATGCAAGGCTGGCTGTAACAAATACTGGAGTATCTGCCAGACTACCTACAAATATTACATAGGCTAAAATAAAAAGCTGAACAACTGTTGGTGTACCCCTTATAACAGTAATATATACAAGAGCTATTTTTGGTACAGGGTTAAAATTCCTTAAAAAAGCCAGCTTTTGAGATTTTATATTTTTAAATGGTCTTAAATCTGCAATCATCATAATAGATAAAAGCATACCTAAAAGAATACCAATAACGGCTGCAACAAATGTAACACCTAGTGTAAAAATTAAGCCGTTTACTAAAAGCATATATCTATCATCAACAATAAATAAATTGTAAAGCAGATTTAAATATTTTTCCATTAGCCACCTGATTTAAAATAATTAAGCTGTATTATAGTGATTATTTCAAAAAAAGCAAAAGAATTATTTAAAAAAATGATTATTTTTTTATCATCACTACACTCATAAAAAATTCTTCTGTATTATCAGGGAATTCCTTTGTTAAATCATATATTTTCTGCTTTTCTGTATAGGCATTAAAAACTGCATAAGCAGTGGATGGCTTATTTATACACTTATCTAAATATGATTTTAAAACCTTTCCATTATCTGAGATTTTCATTATTATCACAGTTGCAAATTTATCAAGAAGATTTTCAATTTCATTATAATCTTCAGGGCATGGAATAATTGCAGCCTTATCTTTCCAGTCCACAATAGAATTGCCTGTTAACGAGGCTGGAGCAAAGCAGGAAGAAATACCTGTTACAGCCTTTAATGTTATATTATGTTTTGCAAGCTCTCTATATATATCTGGAAAAGATGAATATATAGTCATATCTCCCATTGTAACATAACTTACTTTCATACCTTTTTCTAAAGATGCAGTAGTATCTTCTGCAAACTGTTTAATATGAGCCTGTCTGTCATTTTTATTATCAGGATATTCATAAAACTTCAGCTTGCTGCCGCAGTTAATGTTATCAAGCAGTTTTTTCACTTCATCAAAACCGTTAAATACTTTGCCGCCGCTTAAAAAAATAATATCGCTTTCTTCAAGCACTCTTTTTGCTTTTAATGTTATCATTTCATAATCACCAGGACCAAGCCCAACTGCATATATAACTCTTTCCATAATCTTCTCCTTATATTTACTATTGACTTTTTCTGTAACACATATTATATAATTTGTAACACAGAAAAATATTCTACTTTTAACATATACTCCCTTTTTAGTAAAAACCCCTTTTGATTTTACAAAAGGGGCTTTTTAATTATTACATATTATTCTGATTTTTCTGATTTTTCTTTTTTAGGTCTTCCCCGCCTTGATGCTATCTTATCAGCATTTGCTGCAGGTTTATCGGCTGCTTTTGGTCTGCCTCGTTTTTTAGCAGGCTTTTCTGCAGGTGCATCATCTTTTTTTTCTGATAAGTTTTCTTCAGTAGTGTCATTACTGTCATTATTATCTTTAGTTATTTCTATTTCTATATTTTTACCTGCATAGTGGAAAATTCGTTCTTCAGTATTTTCTTTTGCATCATTATCAGCCTGTGCATCTTCTTTTGCAGGCGGTAAAGCCGCTCTTTTGTTTCTAATGCGTGCCCTTATAAGAAGATAGGCAAGCAGAATATTAAGAAGAAGTGATACAAGTGCTACAATTATTGCAATATTGCGATACTGGTTGTTTGTACTGATAGTGTCTTTTAAATCAGCCAGTTCTGCTTCTGCTGATGCAGCTTTTGCAGCTGTCTGCTGTTTTTCATCTTCTAAAAGTTTTAATTTATTTTCAAGCTCAGTTAATGCAACATCTTTTGCATTAACAGTGCTTACAAGCTCATCTATCTCTTTTTGAAGTTTTAATATTTCTTCTGCAGCTGCCTGCTGTCCAGTTGATGCACTTATTTCATTATCAAGGGATACTGATGATGCAGTATCTGCATTTTGTGATACATTATCACTAGAAGAATTATCTGCCTGTTTAATACCGAGAGCATCGCAGCCAGAAAATACTAACAAAGTAAGCATTAGGGAAATTACATATTTTTTCATACCATACTCCATCAATTTTATATACATACATTATTTACTATATTATTTATGTTTGCAACAGTTTTTTATAACTTGATAAATATTTATTTATAAATTATATTATCTTTAATAGTAATTATCTATTAAGTAAATCATATTACTGCCGATAGCTAGTATATATGTATATAGTCAAGCTGTGTGCATAAAACATACTGCTTACTGTACAGGTGAGGAATATTTATGGATAAAATTGATATTTTAATGGCTATACTTGGCGTTGCAGCATATATGGCTATTATGGTAGATTTGCGTAACTATGAAAGAAAAATGGCTGCTTTTGAAGCTGTGCAGGAAAGACGAAGAAAATATGCAGAACTGCAGGCTGAAAGACGCAAGGCTGAATTAGCTATGGAAAAATCTATTGAACAGGCAGTAAAAAGTAAGGAAAAAGCTCAGCTTGGTACTAATATTTTAGAAAGAGTAGGTAAAGCATAAGCTGAATGGTGGCATTATGGATATAAATGATTTTAATAACTTAAGCGATATAGGAAAACTTGACTATGTGCTTGACTGCCTTTATAAAGCACATGGACTTTTTAAAATAATATATGAAAGCGGCTGCGGATTTGAACAACAGGTTCTTGATGAATTAGAACATTTAGGCGATGAATTTTCCCGCATTGGTTTTATGGCAGAAAGCCATGACTATACAGGTGTATATGAAGATTTAAATAAAAATTTAACAAGACTTTCATCAATTGTAGCAGTAATAGATGAATATTTATATAAACACCGTAAAATCAATTAATTTTACTTATATATAAATTACTGCTTGATTTTTTTCTTATTCTTTTATACATATATACTTCTAAAATGGTTAATAATATAATGGAAAGGTGTCCGAGTCTGGTTTAAGGGGCACGCCTGGAAAGCGTGTGTGGGGCAACTCACCGAGGGTTCGAATCCCTCTCTTTCCGTAAAATAAAATATGCAGCCTTTATGGCTGCTTTTTTATTTTACAAAATGATTAGGGATAGGGATTCGAAGGTCTTTTTTCGCCGACTGAATAAGGAGGAAAAGCAGACAGGATGTCTGCGACAGAAAAAAGCCTGGTCTGGAAAAGTAAATTAGGACAATTTACTTGGAAAGGCGAATCCCTCTCTTTTAAGTAAATACTAAAGAACAGTAGCAATACTGTCCTTTTTGTATTTACAAGGGATTTGAAGCCATTGAATGCTGAGCCAAGCAGCAAAAAAAATCAGGCAGGATGCTTAAGGCAGTGAAATAAAAGACATCAACTGTCGCCCGCATATATTATTAAACGAGTTTATAATATAATGCATTATCAAATTTACCAGGAGACTCATTATGTTAGTCTATAAAATTATTTTAGAGCAGTTTAAAGTTTTTAAATCAGCATTGAATAAAAAAGAAACAGCAGATAAATTTAATAATTTACAAATACCTATTAAAGAACATTTTATAAAATGCATAATCTTTCCAAATTCTATTTCAAATAAACACTGGAAAGAAGAATTATCAATATTTTTAAATGAATTATTAAAATATACACCAAAAGAATATATGCTTGCAGACAGAATTATAGATAAGTACTTTATATGCTATTTTAATTCTTTATATGAGATAGAGGATACTGTAAAATATGTCATAATTGAATATCCTCACGAAATACTTTATAATATTCCATCAAATTTGATTTATGATAAATGGGCTAAATTAACATCTGAGTTTAGAATTAAAAATGCAAATGGTGATAAATTTTCTTTTTTTGATTTATATTTTTTAAGCTAGGATATTTAATATATAAATAGATATTGATAATATTTATACCAAAAAAATTTTTAGAATATTTAATATGATTACAAATTTTCTTTTATAATTTCAAACTAAGTTAACTTATGGTATGATTTCTTATTTGCTTAGGTAATAAACTTGATTAATTAATACAAAATATTTTTTAGCAGCATACAATCTTTCCTAAAAGGAGATAAATATGGATAAAATAATAAAAAAGTATATGGAAAAGTTTGGATATAAAGCAGAGCTTATCCCATTTGGCTTTACTGATTTTGAACCAAAAATAGAAAGTGAAGAAGATTTGTATAACGCTTATAAAACTTGTATAGAAAAAGGTAAAAAATGGGAAAAATTATATAAAATTATCGGCACAGAGGGTGTAAGAAAGTAAGATATATCTAAGCACTAATATAAATAATAACCTATAGAGCCTGTGAAAAAAAGTCTGTAAATTCAGTTTTCTATGATTATATTTTTACCTATCCTGCTCTATGAATACCAGA
>CALUWI010000014.1 GCA_944324465.1 uncultured Mucispirillum sp.
GTAGAAAATATATTTTATACAAAATTTTTGATTTAATTTGCTGGAATAAAATAATTTGTATTGGTTAATATTATAATATTAACCAATACTGTAATTTTTATTTATGTCTTAAAATCATAGCCATTGCTCTTGGATTAAATCTTGTTGGCTTTGTGTTTGTTTTGCTGCTGCAGCTTATTAGTTTTTCAACTCGCAGTCCTGCTTCTTCTGCCATTAAAATAGGTTCACTTTCATTATTAAACTCATATACATGGTCTTTTTGAAAAGATTCTAATGCTGTTGAAAAATAAATAATGCCATCTTCTGCCAAATGGTGTTTAAGAATTTTAAATAATATTTTAGGATTCTCTAAATGTTCTGCAAGCATTGCCGCAATGATTCCTTTGTATGAGCCGCCTTCTGATGCCTTGCTTAAGTCAAGGGCATCTTTTACCTGAAATGACACTCTGTCCTGCATACCTGAAGCATCTAATAATTTATTGGCAATATTAATTGCTGGAGCACTAATATCAAGTCCGTCAACATGAATATCTTTTCTATAGTCAGCTGCCAGCAATCCTAAAACACCATGTCCGCATGCTAGTTCAAGGACTTTGCCATTTTCTGCAACATTATTTAAAAATTCATCTCTAAAAAAAGGAATATGGGAAACCATAGAAGGCCAAAAAGCATATATTAAAATAGCTGCCCACATATATGGAACCATATATTTTTCATCATCATATACAGTAGCTTTTATGGTATCAAGCAGTTCTGGCATATACCTGCCATTTTTTTCATAAATTGCCTGAGCTCTTGATACATTAATGCTGTATTCAGCATATCCTTTTGCTGTTGCTAAGAAAATATCTTCTCCATATGCTTTTTCACTCCATCTTGCAAGCGGGTCTAAAAGCCAAGAGCAGTCTTGATTGTGTTTATCACACACATCTTTTGCTCCAACACCTACCATTTTAACAGAGTTCATAAGACTATCTAAAAATTTCTTTCCTTCGTTCATTATCTAACACCTTATTTGTTATATTTTTCTGCATACATAAGCTAAACCAACACTTATATCTTTAGAATCAGGAAAATCATCCTGATTTCTTTGTATTGATTTTGCCATAACTTTAAAGCCGGCTTTTTCAATCATTTCTTCTACATATTCAGATGATGGAAAATTGGTGATATGGTCCATATGATTGCTGTCTTTAACTGTGGATAAAAATAACAACCCATCTTTTTTGAGAACCCTTGCTAATTCACTTAATGCATCTTCTGGATTTGTAATATGTTCTATTACTTCTGCAATTACTGCAAAATCCATAGAGTTATCATCTAATGGAAGTTTTTTTCTTATATCGCCAATAGAAAGGGAGTATCTTTTTTCATCTATTCCTGCCTGCTTAAATAATCTTGGAGCAAATTTTAAAGAGTGAGTGCTTATATCAAAACCATAACATTTACTGTCTTTTATGTTTTCCAGTATTTCAAGCAGATAAAACCCTTCTCCAAAACCAACATCAACACCTGCTGCACCTGGTTTAAGTTTATTTAAAAATTCATTAAAAAATAAATGGCATTTTGTATAAACAAGTATAGTAACTGCATGTGCTAAAATAAGCCCAGGCAGATAAATATTAAGCATCTTTTCTTCATTATCATATACAGCTTCTTGAATTTCTTCGTATGTTCCATTGCTGTAAGAACCTTTTTGAAGAAATTTCATCATGCCTTTTATATAATCAACCATGTAGTGCTTTGCCTGTTCAAATGTATTATAGCCTAAATCTTCAAGCAGTTTTAATAAACTTTCTGAAACTGAAAGATATTTTTCTCCATATCTTTCTTGGAGCATATCCATTTGTGTACTTATACCTATTGTCATAGGATTTGTTTTTAACTGCTGCTGCAATTCGTGAAATTTTATATATTTAGCCATCACTTGCTCCTATTTAATTATTTTCAAAAAATTCTTCTATAGGCACAGGTGACATAACAGAAGCATTTTGACTTAAATATTTTTTTGCAAACTCTTTATTTTCTCCTGATAAACACTTATCTGTAAGAGTATTAAAATATTTATAGTTAAATCCATTTAATAAGATTTCTTTTAATGGTTTTTCTTTTATATTACCCATTGTAGTATGGATATATACACATGGTAAAACATCTCCATAAGGATTAATATAGAAAAAGTTTACAGTAGGGCATCCAACAACAAGCTCTTTCGTATTTAAAATATTCCAGTTATCTCTTATAATTTCTGGGTTATTTTTTCTTAATTCTTCTATTTTTTTACTATCTTCATCATTCATCATAATATCGTAGTTACCTTTCCAAGCACCAGATGGAGATGCACAGTTTACAACAATACCAATATTTTTAGAGGCTGCAAATTTTGTAAAATCCTCTAGTTCTTTGCTTTGAGCATTATAGCTTCCTACTGTAATTGAAAAATATGCTCTCATTCCTGCCTTTTGAACATACTCTGCTGCTTTCATTGCTCTTTCATATACACCTTTTCTGCCACGAAATTTATCGTGTTCTTCTGGTGTAAAACTGTCTATTGATATATCAACTTTATCAACACCAGCATCAGCTAATTTTTGAGCCATTTGTTCATCAAGAAACCAGCCGTTTGTTGTAATATATGTATAAAAACGGGATGTATCAATAACCTCTAATATTTTAAATAAATCTTTATTCATTAAAGGTTCGCCACCTTGTATATCAAATTCATATACCCCTAGCTCATCAGCCTGGTCAGCAAGATTTTTTACATCATCAATAGTTAATGTTGGCTTGCCATAATCACCAAGAGATGATTTTGTAAAACAATGCTGACATTTTAGATTACACTTATTATCATAATTTAATATAACAGACCATGGCGCAAATTCTTTTTGCCCCCCCCCCAATAAAGTTATTATTTTTATGTCTATCATAATGTTTTTTAAATTTTTCCATCATTCGTGGTTTTTTACCAAAAATCATAATTATTACCTCTTAAATTATATCAATTACTCTTGAAAGTTCTTTTATAATATCATATCCATCCCATATAACATTCATATCAAGAGCCATACCTACAGGAACAATCCTGTCTACTCCTGATATGTTTTTATTAATAAGTGATAAAATGATTTTATTTTTATCTATACCAAAGTATGTTATTGTTTGGCATTTATCTCTAATAGTATCGGCAATTTCACTTAATTCTTCAATAGAATATTCATAAAATAATCCAAATCTGCCATTTAAATTATCCTGTATTTTCTCAGTTTCAAGGCAGTATATTTCATTGCCATACATTTCTACTCTTTTTACATTATCTTGTATAATATTTGTAAGCATATCTGTATATTTATCAACTACTTTAATAGGTGCTAAATCATATTTTTCTGCAGAATGTTTTATGCTGTTCCAAAATATATTTTTTGCTTTTTCTATATTTTCACCATACCAGAATATAATTTGTGGAGAAGAACATGCATTCTGGTCAAATAAGTATGTGTCATTATAAAATTTATCTGATAATTTTTGCAGTTCACTATCATTTAAATCAAGTACAGCATCACTGTTTAATATACATACAGAATACCTGTCTGCAAAAACTATTTCTACACCTCTGATTTTAATTGGAAATTTTCGTATGTGAGTAATAGTTTTATCTCCGCCCCATATAACTCTGCCGTCAGAAACTGATGATATATATGCAGTTATTTCATCAATATTAGAATATCTTATAAATGCATTAGTATCTTTAATTTGTTTAAATTTTTCTTCTTGGAAAAGTTGTTCTATTTCACTGCATACAATGTTAACCTGTTCATATTCTTTGGACGAAATTTTAACAATATTTGTATTGCCTGATAAAAGACCAAAAAGAAAAGAGTAAGCAAAATTAATTGGAACATTAGATGGTGCTATATGAAAGATTAATCCTCTGCCTATTCTATAATGTTTATCTTCAAAGCTTTCTTTTAGTCTTAATATGTTTGCTTTTCTTATATAAAATCCAAAAGATACTATATCAGGATATTCTCTGTATTTCATTAAAGATTTAGAAAGACAATCTAAAAATTCTACTGCTGTATCGTTGTATGGCAGGGCAGGGCATACTGTTACATCTCCACCAGCCATATATTTAACATTATTCAAATGTATCACTGCAGCCCCTCACTTCAGCTTTTTTTATTCTGCCAATTATTTTAAATGTTTTACCAAGCCTTCCACAAGGACAGTCATCTTCTCCAAGAAGAATACCTGCATCTTCACTTAATAAGATATGTCCTGGATAACTTTTTGGAATAACAGACATTAGTTCAATATATCCTTCTTCACCAATACTGTTAATTGAAAAATCTCTGTAGTTTAATATATTAATATCAGAATAAATAGATGTATGAAACCGTCCATGCTCACATTCCATGAAAATAGAGCCTGTTTGTTCCACCATTCCATAATAATTATAGACTCTTTTAAAACCTGCTGTTTCTGCTAATGACTGTTTAAATTCATCATTTGATACTGCCTGATTAATCAGCTTTTTCCAGCCTCCGCCATGAAGAATAAAACCATTATTTTTTGGTAAAGTAATATTTAATTCTAATAGTTTTTTGTAAAAAAACTCCCATATCATATATGTAAAACCAAAAATAAAAATATTTTCGTCTTTGTGTTTTTCATAGAATTTCTGAACTGTATCTATATCAAGATTCATATTTTCATCAAGAGCATAAGTAATATCTGTCCCAAACATAGAAAATCCAAGAATACCTGCACCTCTTGCTGAAAACATATTTCTATCTTTTAAAACAGCTTTAGTATCAATAATAAGCATAGGCATTCTTTTACCGCCAGTAAAGTCTGACATTATGGCTGCTAATACTTTTGTCTGCATTGCTGCAGTTTCTTTATCAAGAAATATTTTTGAAACTTTCTGGCCACTTGTTCCTGAAGAAGTCATTGTTTTTACAATATTTTCGCTGCTGACACTTTTTAATTCAAAATCTTTAAAAAGTCTTACCGGAATAAATGGCTTTTTATTGTTTAGAGCATCACATATTTTTCTATACTCATTACAATTTTCATAATGATAAAGAGATAATTCTGTAATAATATCGCCGAAAATTTTTTCTTTAGTTATTTTATCCAGTTGAAATGGCTTGTATTTAAAAAGTTCTTCTCTGCTAATCATAATCAACCTAACAAACTGTATTGTATTTTACCAGTAGAATTGCGTGGTATTTCTTTTATAATCTCAATACTGTATCCACTTGGATGAATGTCTAATGTATCTTTTAATAATAATGCAGCTTTATTTTTCATATCTTCTGAACATACATATATTTTTATTTTATCATCAACACCACTGCATGCACATAAACAGCCGTTTATATTTAATTTATTTTCAAGTTCATCAAGATTTATTCTGTTGCCAAAAACTTTTAAAAAGCGTTTTTTTCTGCCTGTAATATAGAAAAATCCATCTTTATCGTAGTATCCAATATCCCCTGTATGCAGAATACCGTTATTTTCATCACCAGTATGTAAATCGTAACAGCTTTCTGCATATCCCATACATACATTACTGCCTTTATAAATCAGTTCTCCAGTTTCATTGCTGCTTAGATAATTATTATTTTCATCAACTACAAATAACTCTCCATTTGGAATTGCTTTACCAATACTGTCTGTTTTTTCATATAAATATTTTGGCTCTAAATAAGATATTCTTGCTGTTGCTTCAGTCTGTCCATACATTTTAAAAAATTGAATATTTTTTTTACTGCATTCTTCTAAAAAATATTGTGTAAGATTTGTATTTAATCTTCCACCAGCTTGAGTGATGTATGAAATGTTTGGAATATTCATTCTTTCAAATTTTAGCCTTTGCATCATCTCATAGGTATATGGCACTCCACCAAAGGTTGTTGCATTTGTTGCACTTAAAAGCTGCCAGAATTCTCGTTGAATAATAGAATATTCTGATAACATAATTGAAGCACCTGATAATATATGTGTATTAATTATTGATAAGCCATAAGAGTAACTAAAAGGAAGTGTTGTAATAACTCTATCATTTTCTGAAATATTTAAATACTGTATAATTGATTGAGCATTAGAAAGTATATTCTTTTTTGACAGTCTTACATATTTGTTTGTTCCTGTTGAACCTGATGTTGTTAATAATATAGATAAATCATGGTGTATATCATAATCTGTATCATATATGGTTTCTATAAGAGAGTAATCAAAAATAGAATATATTTGTTTAGAAGTAATATTTTTTATATTTTCATCAAAACTATCCTGAGTGCTTAGGAAAATATATTTAGGCTTATAATTATTGATTATAGAAAGAAGTTCTGTATTTTTTTTAGGCTTATTTACAAGCAATGCAGGAATATTATGCTCAACTGCTGAAAGATAAGAAATAATAGTAGCTGCATTGTTCCCAGTTACTATAAGACATAAAATATTCTTAGTATAAAATTTATCTGCAAATTTTATACCATATTCAATTATATCACTATAATTGCAGGTATTATTTTTTTCAATAAATGCGATATTATTTCTGAATTGGTTAAGCCTTTCAAAAATCATAATAAAAATTAATTAAAATCAACACCAAGCTTTGTAAGAATTTCTTTTCCTTTTTCATAGGAACTAAGGTCAATAATATCATCAATTTCAAACTGTACATTAAATGCTTCTTCTAAAGAAGCAATTAAATTCATATGTCCGATAGAATCCCAAAGAGGAATACCTTGAAATGTTAGTGTTGTAACATCAATACTGTCATCTAATTCAAAAACTTTTTTGTATGTGCTGCTGTATTTTTCTAAATTGGTCATATATATATCCTGTATTTTATAAATTAACTAATACTATAATTCCAATATTTAAAAAGTCAAGATAATTATTTTTACTTGTTTTTGATAAAATTATTGTAGTTGACTTTCATATAAAAAATTTGTAACTTATGTAGTATTTAATGTATTTATTATATGGAGATATTTTATTTTGAATTATCATTTAATTACAAGTATTAATGAAATAAAAGAATCAATAAGTAAAATTAAACAGCATACCAATACTTCTGTAAGTAATTTGTTTATTTCAGATGATAAATTAAATCTATTTATTAGTAATCAGCTTTTATATTCTTTCCAAACAGATAAATCTGTATTTTTTTATTTAAAACTCCATAATTATTTTAAATTATATTATATTTCACATTCTTATGAAGATTTATATAAAGACCTGCTTCATTTGCCAATGCCTGAAACTGTTATTACATGTGAAATATTAGGCAGAGATAATTTAGAAAATGAACAAAAAATTTTGCAGCAGTGTGGTTTTAAGGAAAGAGGCAAACAAATCCATATAACTAAAAATATAAAACAGAATACTTATAAAGATTATAAATTTCCAGACTGTATTTCCTTTGCTTCTATGGAAGATTATGAAGAAATAAAAAAACTTATATACAGCTTATTTGATAATTATCTTGATTTATCTATTACAGATGCGGAATTAAAATATTATATACAAAATCAAACTGTACTTAAGCTTATGATTAATGGTAAACTTGCTGGAATTGCTGTGTATGATATTAAAGGTATTAGAATTTATGGTATCCTTTTGGGTGTTCTTCCAGAGTATAAAGGTACTGTATACAGTATGATATTATGTGCAGTATCTGCTAATTTACTTGATATTTACCAGATGCCGAAACTGTTTATGGGTTATGTTAGAGAAGATAATCCTTTAATATTAGATTATTATAAACGGATGAAATTTAAAGAAGATGGTTTAAAATCTATTATCTTTTATAAAGAAAATGGCGATATAATTGTTGATGAATTAAAACTGCTGAATTAAATAGTCATTTGGAGTAAATGCAATGTTTTTTAAGTTTAAAAATAAAAAAATAACACAGATGCTTTCTATTGTTCCTGATAAAATAATAAAATTTGAAGATGAAGTAAAACAGTATAATTTCCCAGAAAAAAGAACTCTTAGAATGAAAGAGATAATGGGTTTTAATGAACACAGATTGTTTGATGAAGGTGTTATATTATCAGATGTTGCAGTGTTTGGCTTAAAATATATGTTTGACAAAAAAATGATTAATCAGGATGATATTGATGCTCTTATTTATGTTTCAAATTCTCATGATTATATACTTCCACCAACTTCTAACATTATACAGGGACGCCTTGGTTTAAAAACAGATATGATATGCCTTGATATTGAACAGGCTTGTGCAGGTTTTATTATAGGTCTTTTGCAGGCTTTTATGCTGCTTGATACTGGTGCAGTAAAAAAAGCAGTATTGATTACTGGAGATACTTTAAAAAGTAAAGTATCAAAAAAGGATAGAAACAGCTGGCCAATTGGTGGAGAATCATGCAGTATTACTGTTATTGAAAATGGCGACAGCAGTGATATTTTTGCTTCTGTTTATATGGACGGTACAGGGTATGAAGCGTTAATTATCCCAGCAGGCGGGCTTCGTATGCCGTCAAATCAGGAAACAGCTAAAATGCGTATTTTAGAAGATGGCAATGAAAGGTCGCTGGACCATTTCCTTATGGATGGAAGTGGTGTTTTTAATTTTGTTCAAACAGTTGCTCCTGTTGAAATAAAAAAAGCAATGGATTTTGCAAATGTTACAGATAAAGATATTTTTGCATATTTATTTCATCAGCCAAATAGATTTATGCTTGAAAAGCTGGCAGATAAAATGGGTATATCTATGAGTAAAATGCCTGCTAATGTAGTAGAAAATTTTGGAAATTCAAGTGGTGGAACAATACCTTTAGCTACCACCTTTAATTATAGTGATGTTTTTGTAAAAGAAAAACATAAAGTATGTTTTTCTGCATTCGGTGCAGGTCTTACTTGTGCATCTATTATAATGGATTTAGGTAAACTAGAGCATTGTGAGTTAATTGAATATGACAGTGATAGAAAAAGTAATTAATGATAAATTTAAAGCAAATTCATATTTTTTTATAGAAAATAATGACTGTGTAATTATTGACTGCAATATTAAAACTATTGAATATTTATATAAAAATAAACTAAATCCTGCTTATATGTTTTTAACTCATGAACATTTTGACCACATAGAAGGAGTAATGCAAATAAAAAAGGAATATCCAAATATTCTTATAGTTTCATCATCTTTAACTGCAAATTTAATAAAAGATAAAAAAAGCAATATGTCTTATTATTCAGATGGTATAGGATTTGAAGAAGACGGGGTTGATATTTATACAGAAGACAAATCAGCTTTTCATTTTAATAAGCATATTATTAATACATACAGCACTCCAGGTCATACTGAATGTGGAATAGTTATAGAAATAGGGCACTGCTTATTTACAGGCGATACTGTTTTAGATGTAAAAACACCAGCAACTCTTTTAAACTCATCAAAACAGCAGCTAATAGCAAGTCTTGATTTTATAGACAATCATTTTGATAATGATACAGTTTTTTATCAAGGACATGGTGAGCCTTTTCTAAAAAAAGACTGGAATAAAGATATATCTATTGGAACTAATAAAAAAATAAAAAATAATATTTGAGAGGTTGTTAATGAATAAGGAAGAATTTTTAGAGAAATTACAAGATGTTTTAGAAAGAGATGAAGAAATTACTGAAGATATGGTTTTAGAAGATATAGAAGAATGGGATTCTCTTTCTGCAATGGCTTTAATGGCTTTTTTTAATAATGTATTATCTATTACTTTACTACCTGCAGAAGTGAGAGAAATGAAAACTGTAGCAGATATTTTACATAAAGCAGGCATATAATCAGGGAATATTTTATATGGATGAAAAAAGTTATATAATAATTACTGGTGCATCTTCAGATATGGGTGCAGCATTATCTAAACAGTTATTATCCGCACATAATTTAATACTGCTTGATATAAATGAAAATTCCATTTTAAATACAGTATCTATGCTTAAAAGTATAGATACACAAAGTAAAATATTATATTTTTCAATTGATTTTAATGATATTTCTGCTGTTGGTAAAACTTTTCAAGATTTTTTAAAAAAACATGATATATCAAATATAAGCGGCTTAGTTCATATTGCAGGTATTGCTCCTGTTCTGCCTTTAAAATCAACAGAAATAGATGACTGGTATAAGATTTTTAATATTAACTTATTATCAGCAGTAGAGATTATTAGAGTGTTGATGAAAAAACAGTATAAGCAGAGCATGAAATCTGTAGTATTAATTTCAAGTGTTGCAGCACATTTTGGTGTAAAAGCTCAGATAATGTATTCTGTTTCAAAAGCAGCAATAGAAGCATTTGTAAGAGGTGCTGCCGTTGAGCTTGCTCCAATAAGGGTTAATGCGATTGCTCCAGGCAGAGTAAAAACAAACTCTATGGCAGTATTTATTGATGACACTGCAGAAAAATTTGAGAGTAAGCACCTTCTTGGTAGTGGAAGTGCAGAAAATATTGCTGATATCCTTTATTTTCTTTTATCAGAAAAATCATCATGGATTACTGGCCAGACATATATTATAGATGGCGGCGTATCTGTAAATGCTCTAATGAATGAGAAATAATAGTGACTATAATTTTTGCATATCAAAATTTTATATATAGTTACAAGATTTGAGGAGGTAAATATGAAACAAAATCAATTTAGTCATGCTGTTATTAAGGGTATAAGTTATGTTATACCATCTAATATTCATAAAACATTAGACGATAAAATAGAATATTTTGGAAATGACAAAAAAAAATTAAATCGTGCATGTAAAATAATTGGATATGGAGATACCTATATATCTCCTAATGGATTAACAGCAGTAGATATATGTGAATATGCAGCAAATGACCTGATAAAGAATATAAACATAGATATTTCTACAATTGATGCAATCATATTTGTTTCACAGTCACCAGATTATAAAGCACCTTGTTCAGCACAAGTGTTACATGGTAGATTAGGATTATCTCAGAGTTGTATTGCTATTGATATAAATCAAGGATGTACTGGTTATATTTATGGTTTACACACTTCATTTGCATATATTGAAAGTAAAGTTTGTCAAAGAGTTTTATTGTTGGTTGGAGATAATGCATCAGAAGATTATGTTAGTTCTGGGAATAAAACAATAAATTTATTATTTTCAAGTTCTGGTAGTGCAACTTTAATTGAGTATTCAGAAGAATGTCATCACTCTTATTTTACAATTGACACAATTGGAAAATATTACGATACTTTAATTGTTCCTGCTGGCGGAGAGAGAATACCTTTGAAGAATGGCTTATATGAACAGATTATATATGATAAAGATGGTAACCCTCATAGATTAACAGATGCATTTATAGATGGTTTATCAACATTTGATTTTACTATAACCAGTGTTCCAAAACATATTAAAGAATGTATTATGTATAGTAATATAAACAATATTGATTTTTTTGCAATTCATCAGGGGAACAAACAGATTGTAAAATCTATTGCATCAAAAGCAGATATAGATATTGACAAAATATTTCTTGATACATTTACAAGATATGGTAATACATCGAGTACTTCTTGTTTAAGTAATTTATTGGATAAATACGAGCCAGAATATCTAAATAATAATTCTTTAAACATTTGTTTTGTCAGTTTTGGAATAGGCTTATCTATAGCATCTGCAATTATCCGTCTTAATAATATTTATTCATCTGGTATCATATTGCATCATTTTGATAATATTCAATCACAAGATGATGCTATTAAATTTTGGAAAGAAAAAATTGAGAATTACACAGCAGATTAAAATATTATACTATATAATTTGAATTGATTTATAATATATATAATATAATCATATATAATACATTAACAAAATACCTGTATAAACTAGGATATTAATGTGATAAATTAACAATTACATTTTTATTATTTTAAATGAATATAGAGGTATTATATGTATAATGTAAATAGGAGTATTTAATGATTTCCTTTTCAAAAGAAGATATTTTTTTAGTAACTGGTGCATCATCAGGTATTGGCAGAGCATCTGCTTTGCAGTTAAATGAACTTGGTGCATCTGTAATTATTACTGGTCGCAGGCAGGAAAAGCTGCAGGAAGTAAAAGATGAGGCAGTAAATTCTGAAAATATTTTTATTGAAAGTCGTGATTTAGCTGTAGATATTGACAGCCATGCAGAATGGGTAATTGAGTTATCTAAAAAATATGGAAAATTAAAAGGTCTTGTTCTTTCTGCTGGTGTATCATTTGTAAAACCATTAAGCATAGTTGATTATTCATCCTTAAAAACGGCACAGGATATTTTATTAAATGCACAGATTATGCTTATAAAAGGTTTTTCTAATCGTAAAGCACATACAGGGCAGTCTTCTGTTGTGATAATTGCATCAGATGCAGCACTTTATGGTGTTAAAGGTTTACTTGAATATAGTTCTGCAAAAGCTGCATTGATTACTGCAGGAAAGGTTATGGCTAATGAATTATATTCACGCTCAATTCGTGTGAATACAATATCTCCAGGTCTTATATTAACCCCTATGGTTGAAGAATCCGTAAAAAAAGGTGAAACAAATGCTGATGCTGTTCAATATGCAGGTAAGCCTGAATATGTAGCTAATATGGTATCCTTTTTACTTTCAGAGAAAGCATGCTGGATAACAGGGCAGAATATTATTATTGATGGCGGTAACTCTCTGCCAAATATACATAACAAATTCTAATTTTTTTACTTGACAAATCAATTAAAGTTATATATAAAGAATATCCCTGATTATTTTTACAGGGATATTTTTATACAAAAGAATAGGACGCAGGAGATTGAAACTTGTTTGCGGATTTAAATGAAAAGCTTTCTGGCGTTTTCAAACGCTTAAAAGGGGAAGCCCGCATTAGTGAAGCGAATATTGCAGAAGCTGTTAAGCAGGTTCGCATGGCTTTACTTGAAGCGGATGTTAACTATAAAGTTGTGAAATCATTTGTATCAGGAGTGCAGGAAGCAGCTCTTGGTGAATCTGTTATTAAAAGTATATCTCCAGCTCAACAGTTTATCAAAATTGTTCACGATAATCTTGTGGATATTCTTGGCGGTAAAGATTATGAGCCGTCACTTCCATTACAGCCTATACCACCTACAATTATAATGCTTTCAGGTTTACAGGGTTCTGGTAAAACAACAAGTGCAGGTAAACTTGGCAGATATTTTGCCAAAGATGGTAAAAATGTATTATTAATTGCAGCAGATATTTACAGACCTGCAGCTATTGACCAGCTGGAAGTATTAGGTAAAAATTTAAATATAGATGTATATTCAGATAAATCTTCAAAAGATGCAGTAAAAATTGCCCGTGACGGTTTAGAATATGCAAAAAAAGCTGCAAAAGATGTTGTTATAGTGGATACTGCAGGCAGGCTTCATATTGATGAAGAACTTATGCAGGAAGTTGAGAATGTAAAAAAAGCAATAGCTCCACATTATACATTTTTTGTTGCAGATGCTATGACAGGTCAGGATGCAGTTAATGCTGCCACAGAATTTAACAACCGTCTTGAAATTACTGGTGTTATTTTAACAAAAACAGATGGTGATGCAAGAGGCGGTGCAGCACTTTCAATCAGATATGCAACAGGCAAGCCTTTAATGTTTATAGGTACTGGTGAGAAACCAGATGAATTTGAGCTTTTTCACCCAGACAGAATGGCTTCCCGTATTTTAGGTATGGGAGATATTGTATCTCTTGTTGAGCGTGCTCAGGAAGTTATTGATATAGAAGAAGCTGAAAGTATGGCAGACAAGATTAAAACTGGTCTTGACTATAACGACATATTAAAGCAGTTTTCTATGATGAATAAAATGGGCTCTCTTGAAAGCATATTAAAAATGATACCTGGGCTTCCAAAAATAAATAGTGCAGATATTGATGAAAGCCGTATTAAACGCACACAGGCTATCATATACAGTATGACAAAAAGAGAACGCACAAAACAGGATGCATTAAACGGCAGCCGTAAAAAGCGTATTGCCCGTGGTGCTGGTGTTTCTGTTAATGAAGTTAATAAGTTAATAGACCAGCTTACTAATATGAATAAAATGATGAAAAAAGTAAGCCGTAAAGTAGGCGGCAAAACGCCAGATATGAATATGAAAGATTTGGCAAAAATAATGAAAGGTATGAAGTTCTAAGAACTTTATAATATAAAAATTTTTAATAAAAATTAAATAATAGGCACAGGATGTGCCGTCGCGAAGGGCGAACGCTTTTTGTGAGGACTGCCAATTTCCTGAGCGAATAGCGAAGAAACAGAAATTGCACAGGCTGTAAGCGATAGACGAATTTATTTCGTCAGAGCGTGGTTTAAAAATTTTAAGGACGAGTGAAGTTTACGAGAGCTGTTTTTCCCGCCTGAGTAGGAAGGAAAAAGAAAAACAGCTTTGGCAAATTTTTAATAAAAATTAAATAAAATTAAAAGAAAAAATAGACTAAAGTCTATATAATTTAGGAGGCATAAGTGGCAACAAAAATTAGACTGATGCGTATGGGTCGTAAAAAACGTCCATTCTACCGTATAGTAGTTGCAGATTCAAGAACAAGACGTGATGGTGCTTTTATCGAAGTTATCGGTACATATAACCCATTACCAAATGAAGCTGAATTAAAAATTGATGAAGAAAAAGCATTAAAATGGTTATCAGTAGGTGCAATTCCAACTGATACAGCTAAAAGCCTTATGAGCAAATTAGGCATCATTAAAAAATTTGCAGAAAATAAAGTAAAAGCTGGAAAATAAATATGAAAGAATTAGTTAATTATATTGTTACATCAATAGTAGAATTCCCTGAACAAGTTAAAATTGAAGAAGGGGAAAATGAAAAAGGTAAAGTATTAAAACTCTATGTTGCTGAAAGCGATTTAGGTAAAGTAATTGGCAAACAGGGAAGAACAGCAAAATCTATCCGTTCTATATTAGCTGCAGCTTCTGCTCGTAAAGGCGAACGCTACGGTTTAGAAATTGTTGAATAGTACTTATCAGCAGGTATTATATGAAGTTTATTTCCATAGGCAGAATAGCAGGTACTTATGGGCTTGATGGCGAGCTTAAAATTAAGCCAAATACCAGCCATCCTGAACTTTTCAGCCAGATGGAATTTTTATTATTAACTCAAGATAACGAGTTAAAAAGGTCTTTGAAAATTGAAGATATAAGAGAGCATAACAATCTTTTGATTGTCCGTCTTAAAGGAATTGCTTCTGAAAGTGATGCTGCAAAGCTGAAAGGCTTAAATGTATCAATCACAGAAGATATGCTGCCAAAAGCAGATGATGATGAAGTTTACTGGTTTGAAATAGAAAATCTTCCAGTAGTTACATCTGATAAAAAAGAGATTGGCAGACTTGTAGATGTTATGGAGTCAGGCTCAACTGATATATTCCGCATAGCATTGCAGGATGGCAGATATGCACTTATATCTAATAATAAAGACCATGTGCTTGAAATAAATACAGAAGGTAGATATGTTGTCATATCAGAACAGGGGTTAGTATATGAAGACTTATAATGTAATAACTATTTTTCCTGAGATGATAGAATCTGTATTCAAGCAGGGTGTTGTATCAAAGGCTGTAGAAAAAGGAATTATCAGCATAAACCCTGTTAATTTAAGGGATTATGCCGAAGGCCGCCATTTAGTTACTGATGATTATCAGTATGGTGGTGGGGCAGGGCTTGTAATGAAGCCAGAGCCTATATGTGAGGCTGTAGCTGCTCTTAAAGAAAAGTCAGATACTTTTGTTGTACTTTTAGACCCACGCGGTGTAAAGTTTAATCAAAAGCAGGCTGAGAAATTTGCTGCAGATTATGATAATATAACATTTATATGCGGCAGATATGAAGGAGTAGATGAGCGTGTCAGACAGCTTGTTGTTGATATGGAGCTGTCTCTTGGTGATTTTATACTTACCGGTGGTGAGTTTGCTGCAATCACTGCAATAGATTCCATTGCCCGTTTAGTCCCGGGGGTTCTTGGAGATGAAACAAGTGCAGATGATGAATCATTCACTACGGGGATGCTTGAGTATCCACACTATACACGCCCGGTTGAATATAAAGGCTTAAAAGTGCCTGATGTACTTACTCAAGGCAACCATGCAGAAATTTTAAAATGGCGCAGGGATAAAGCCTTAGAGATTACTCGTAAAAACAGGCCTGATTTATTAGATATTTCTCTGCAAGATATAGAAAGCAGAAAAAAAATATGTGCAGAGAAGAAACGAGGTTTAAGTAAAAAACTTAAGCTGAATGTTGCTTTAATGCATTATCCAATGAGAGATAAACAAGGGGATATAGTTGCAACAGCTATAACAAACTTAGATTTGCACGATATTTCCCGCAGCTGTAGAACATACAGTGTAGAAAAATATTATGTAGTAACACCAATAGAAGCCCAAAGGGAGATAGCTTCAAGAGTTATAAATCACTGGATGGATGGTTTTGGCTCTACCTATAACCCAAACAGAATGGAGGCTTTTTCTCATACTGAGATAAAGGAAAGTTTTTCTGAAAGTATACTTGATATAGAAAAACGCCATAAACAGCGTCCATTAATTGTGGCAACAACTGCTAGACCCGACAGGGCAACAATTACAGCAAAGCAGTTAGGTGTTATAGCTGAGCAGCAGCCGGTTTTATTAATATTTGGTACAGGCTGGGGCTTTGCTGACGAAGTGCTTGAAACAGCAGATTATATAGTGGAACCTATTGAAGGTGTTGGTGAATTTAACCATTTATCAGTCCGCAGTGCTGTTGCAATACTTCTTGATAGAATTACAGAAATATAACATATTTCAGGAGGAATAAAATGAAAAACAAAATCATCGAGGCGGTTGAGTCAGAATATATGGCTAAAGTTGTGCCATCATTCCGCTCAGGCGATACTGTTCGTGTAAACTTCCGCATCGTAGAAGGTAACAAAGAGCGTGTTCAGCCTTATGAAGGCGTTGTTATCAGAATCCATAGAGGAGGCGTAGGCAGCACTTTTACAGTTCGTAAAATTGTTGGTGATGTTGGTGTAGAAAGAACTTTCCCATTATATTCACCAAGAATAGACAGCATTGAGCTTAAAAGAACTGGTCGTGTTCGCAGGGCTAAACTTTTCTATCTCCGTGCATTACGTGGTAAAGCTACTCGTATTAGAGAAAGGAAAAAAGGTTTCTAATATTATATTAGGGAAAATAAGGGAAAATTTAATGTTTTCTCTTGACAATGTTTAATATTTTATTTAAAAAAATCTAACGAATGAATGAGGATTTATAAACTATGAAATCAACATGGGCTAAACCAGGTTCCTTTGAACAAAAATGGTATCTTTACGATGCAGAAAATGTTATCTTAGGTAGACTGGCTTCTAAAATTGCTATGACCCTTATGGGAAAAAACAAACCTATCTATACACCATCTATAGATACTGGTGATTTTGTTGTTGTTGTTAATGCTGATAAAATTGCTACAACAGGTAAATTTAAATCAAGAGATAAAAAATATTACTGGCATACAGGCTATCTTGGCGGTATTAAAGAACGTTCTTATGCAGAAATGATGGATAGATGTCCTGAAGAAGTTCTTCGTCTTGCAGTAGAAAGAATGCTTCCTAAAACTCGTCTTGGCCGTAAAATGATAAAAAAATTAAAAATTTATGCAGGTGCAGAGCATCCTCATGCAGCTCAAATGCCTGTAAAAGTAGAAATGTAGGAGGAGTTTGAAGATGTCTAACTATAACTACGGAACAGGTAGAAGAAAAACATCAGTTTCCCGTGTTTTCATCAAACCAGGAAAAGGTGATATTAAAATCAACAATAAAACACTTGAAGAATACTTTGAGCGCATGACACTTCGTCAAATCGTATTACAACCACTTGCTTTATTAAATCAAGAAGGTAAATTCGATTTATACATTACAGTAGCTGGCGGCGGTAAATCTGGTCAGGCTGGTGCTGTTCGTCATGGTCTTGCAAGAGCATTAGAACAATTCAACCCAGAATTCCGTTCTGAAATGAAAAAAGCAGGCTTCTTGACTAGGGATTCTCGTATGGTTGAAAGAAAAAAATACGGGAAACCAAAAGCAAGAAAAAGCGACCAATACTCAAAACGTTAATCGCAGCGGGTATTCGCTTTTACGATATTTCTTATCCTTGCCCTATATGTTTTATTATTCCTCTTGTAAAATATACAATGGGGCGGGGCATAATATTAAAAATATCACTGTTTATATATATTACGCCATTTGCTTATGCAGGTGGCGTTTTTTATTGCCTCTTTTACTTAATGAGTGTATAAAATATACTGCAGTACAAAAAAATATAAAGTTTTTCATTAAAAGCACAGTGCAGAAAATATTATATTAATTAAGTTTTATTATATCTGATAAACTTTTAAAATATTAATTTATAATTTTACCAGTTATAAACTTCATACAACAGGACTGGAAATATATTTATAACTTCTGATTTCTGTTAATTTAAAGCATTGAATTTTTATTATATTATCATTTTTTCTTATCATGTAAAAAATAAGCGTATTTTCTTATAAAATGCTTGCATTTTATATATATTGCATATATTAATTAAAGATTAAATTACTATGTGGAGAAAGTTAATGAGTCTTATTACAGATACTCTTAATAAAATGAAAAAAGAGCAGGGCAGTGAAGAAAATGATGATAAAATGATGGCACCGCCTGCTTTGCGTAATGCTGTTGTTAATACAAAAAAATATCAAGAATTTGTTAAAAATGCAGAAATCAAAGATGTTAATGGTAATAAAGCTCCATTAAAAGGTTTTATTGTTGTTAGTATTATTTTAGTAGCTGTTATTGGTGCTGCTACAGCTTATTTTCTTAATAAAGAAGATGATACCCTTATTAAACAGGCAGGTATAGTATCAAATAACCAGCAGTCTGCACAGCCTGTAAATAACAGCAGTACAGTTAAATCTCTTGGAAAACCGTATAATCCTGATGCAAAAGTTGCACAGCAGGCAGCACCATCAGATACAGTTTCTAAACCTGCACCAGCTCAAACACAGACTGCTGAAAAATCTGTACAGGCAGCAGCAAAATCTGTAAATGTTCAGCCGATTAATAGTATGCAGGCAAGACAGACTCAGGCTCAAATGTCATCTATGCCTGGCAGCAGTCAGGATACAGCCACAAAAAAAGCAGGCAGTAAAACTGACTCTAAGCAGGGACCTGTTGATATTATTCCAGCTAATCAGCTTTTTGTAATTACACCGCAGACTGCACCAGTAAATAATCAGCCAGTGAAACAGCCTGCACAAAAAACTACAGCTGCACCAGTTAAAAATAATGTACAGAATAATAAACCTGCAGTAGAAAAAAAAGATGCTGTATCTAAATCTCAGCCTGTAAACAGTAATGTGGGGGCAGGGAATATCAGCCAGGAAGAATTAAAAAAAGCTAATGAATATACTCAAAAACAGGTAGAGGAAGAAAAAGCCCGTGCTTTAAAAAATGCTCAGGCAATACAGGCAAATTATGCTGAGCAGAGCCAAAATTCATCACCAAATAAAAGCAGTGTAAAAGATTATACTGATAAAACAGAAATAGCAGAAGTAAAAGCTATAAAAACAAAAGGCCCGCAAGGCACAGTTTCTGCAAGCACAATTTCATTATATAACCAGTATGTAACAACCGGCAATAAAGCAAAAAACGAAGGCAGTTATGAAAGAGCTATAGAGTATTATACAAATGCACTTGCTTTAAATAAAAATGATGTATTATCAGCTAATATTGCAAATATGTATTTAGAATTAAAAAATCCTAATATGGCATTTCAAGTAGTAGTAAGAAATGGTATGACTGATGCTAAATTAATCAGTGCATTAGCTGTACGCATGATTAATTCTAAATATTTTCTTGAAAGCAATAAATTATTACAGTATGCAAATACATTAGAAAAATCATCATATATTTTATTTGCCAGCGGCTACTATTCTCAGTCACAAGAGCAGTATGATGCAGCTGTTAAATTTTATAAAGATGCAATAACAGCAAACCCTGCAGATGTTAATTCAGCTTACTATGCTGCATTATGTTTTGAAGAACAAGGAAAAAACAGTGAAGCTGCCACAATGTATAAATATATTATTAATAACAGTGCATCACCAGAAAATATGAAAAAACAGGCATCAGCAAGAGTTAAAAAACTTGGTAATTAATGAGTACTTTTAATTTTTTCTGTCTGCAAAAAAATAACTTGAAATTTATAGTATAGTATGATAGAAATATCTACTATTTTATAAGGACTATGACGGTCAGAAACCGTCAAATATAATAAGGAGCCCTAATAATGAAACAAGGAATTCATCCAGATTATCATGAAGTAGTATTTAAATGTGCTTGCGGAGCAGAGCATAAAACTCGTTCTACTACTACTAAAACATCTATTGCAATTTGCTCTAACTGCCACCCATTCTACACTGGCAAACAAAAATTTGTTGATACTGCTGGCAGAGTTGAAAAATTTATGCGTAAATACGAACAGGTGCAAAAACAAACTGATAAAAAAGGCAAAAAATAATTTATTCTATATAAATACAGCTTATAATTACTATAAGCTGTATTTATATTATTTATTAGTAGTAAGCAGGAAATTAAATGCAAAAAAATACAGAATTAAAAGTAGAACTTCTGCAGCATAATGCAGAACCTGAAATGATAGCAGCATTAGCAGCTAAACTTTGCTACTCTGGAGCAGAGCTTTCTGATTTACAGGAAAAAGTTTCTAGTTCCGAGCAGACTGATTTTATACAAAAATTAATTGGTATGGGTCATTTTTCTGTATTTGAGCATGTTTCTTTTTCCTTTGGCATAGAGGGTGTTTCTCGTGCCTTAACTCATCAGCTTGTCCGCCACAGGCTTGCAAGCTATTCACAAAAATCTCAGCGTTATGTTAAAGCAGGTACTGAGTTTCCTTATATTATACCTCATACTATCAAAGAAAACAGTGAGGCTCTTGAAATATTTAATAATGCAATGAGTCAGATTGCAGAATGTTACAATAAACTTTCTGCACTTGATATACCTGCAGAAGATGCAAGGTATGTGCTGCCTAATGCCTGCGAAACAAAGATTATTGTTACAATGAATGCTAGAGAACTTTTACATTTTTTTGCATTAAGGTCATGCAACAGAGCTCAATGGGAAATAAGAGAGCTTTCAGATAAAATGCTTGCTTTATGTTATGCTGTTGCACCTGCAATATTTGAAAAAGCAGGTCCAGGCTGTGTAAATAAAGGCTGTACAGAGGGAAAATTTACCTGTGGTCAGGCTGCACTTGTTCGCAAGCGTATTGCTGCTCTTAAAAAACATTAGCGTTCCTTATCCATTTCATATTATTATTCTTGAAGAAAAAGTGTCTTTTTCTAAATTAGGTATTTATTATTGTATTAATTCAGCTAATATTTAAAGTAAATTTTAAGAAACTGTAAAAAACAGACAGTAGATTTTAATAAAATAATAAAAAAGGTGAATAAAATGAGTGAAGAAAAGAAAAATATAGGAGGACAGGCTGTTATTGAAGGCGTTATGATGAGAGCCCCAAGTAAGTTTGTAATAGCTGTCCGCCAGCCTAACGGCACAATTGCAGTTAAAAGAGATGATATTAAGCTCGATTCTAATAAAATATTAAAGAAGCCTATTCTTCGTGGTTTAATAGGTCTTTATGATGCATTAGTATTAGGTATAAAAGCCTTAAATTTTTCGGCAGAAAAGGCAATGCCTGATGAGTTTGAAAAAGAAGGTAAATCATCTAAATTAGAGACATTTTTTTCAATGGCATTAGGTCTGCTTTTAGGTATAGTTTTGTTTTTATATCTTCCTCTTCAGCTTACAGAATTATCTAAAAAATTATTCCCAATAGTTGAACATTCATTTTTAGTGTTTAATTTAGTTGATGGTGTATTAAGAATAATATTTTTTGTACTTTATTTATTAATTATATCTCAGATGAAAGATATAAAAAGAGTATTTTCTTATCACGGAGCAGAGCATAAGTGTATATTTACTTATGAAAAAGGTCAGGAATTAACAGTTGAAAATGCAAGAAAAATGAGCAGATTCCACCCAAGATGTGGTACAAGTTTTCTGCTTATTGTATTAATTGTTTCGATTTTTGTATTTTCATTAATCCCAAAAGATTCTCACTTTTTAATAAAATTTGGTTCACGGATTATTTTTCTGCCTTTAATTGCTGGCATTAGTTATGAAATACTTAAATTAAGCGGCAGATATGCAGATAATTTTATAGTAAAAATATTAATAGCACCGGGGCTTTGGCTGCAAAGAATCACTACAAGAGAGCCAGATGATTCTATGCTGGAAGTAGCTATTGTATCTATTAAAGAGGCTTTAAGAAAAGATGATGATGAAACATATCAAAAGCCTGAGAATGTAGAATATTGTAATTAATTAGGAGATATGAGAAGATGTATGATAAGTTAGAAGAAGTAGCAAAAAGGTATGATGAATTAACAGCAATGCTTTCTGACCCTGAAATATTAAAAGACCAGGCAGCTTTTGCAAAATATTCAAAAGAGCATGCTGAAAAAAGACCGATTGTAGAAACATTTTTAAAATTAAAGGAAGTAAAACAGGCTGTAGATGATGCTCACGAAATATTAAAAGGCGATGATAAAGAATTAAAAGAGCTTGCAGAAATGGAAATAGAGGAAGCAAAAGAAACTATTCCTGCATTAGAGCATGAATTAAAACTTCTTCTTTTACCAAAAGACCCTTATGCAGATAAAAACATATATCTTGAAATCAGAGCCGGAACAGGCGGCGATGAAGCATCACTTTTTGCTGCAAACCTTTTTAGAATGTATACAAGATATGCAGAGCTTAACAGATGGAAATTTGAAATTGTTGAAATGAATGAAACAGGTGTTGGCGGTTATAAAGAGATAATTGTAGCAATCCGTGGTAAATCTGTATACAGCAAATTAAAATATGAAAGCGGCGGCCACCGTGTTCAGCGTATTCCAGATACAGAATCTTCTGGCAGAATACATACTTCTGCCTGTACTGTAGCAGTTCTTCCTGAAGCAGATGATGTGGAAGTGCAGATTGAGCCAAAAGATTTGCGTATTGATGTATACCGTTCAGGCGGTGCAGGCGGTCAGCATGTAAATACTACTGACTCAGCAGTTCGTATTACTCACCTGCCTACAAATATAGTTGTTACATGTCAGGATGAAAGAAGCCAGATAAAAAATAAAGAAAAAGCTATGAAATTATTAAAATCAAGGCTTTTAGAAGAAGAAATAAGGAAAGCAGAAACTGAGCGTTCTGAAGAAAGAAGGCTTCAGGTTGGTTCTGGAGACCGTTCTGAAAGGATAAGAACATATAACTTTCCACAGAACAGGCTTACAGACCACAGAATAAACTTAACAGTTTACAGCCTTGATAAAGTAATGGAAGGGGAGCTGGAAGAAATTTTAGAAGCACTGGCAGCTTATGACCAGGCTGAAAGATTAAAAAGTGCTGGATTATAATTTTGACAGTAAATCAGTTTATAAAAAGGGCAGAAAAATATAATCTGCCCATTTCTCAAGTTTATGATTTAATAGCATTTATGCTGAATATTGATTATTCAGAGGCAAAATATGCCTGTGATAAAGAAATAGATAATGAAGTGGCAGATAATGTATTATGCCAGCTTGAAAATAAAGAGCCTTGTGCATATATAACAGGCAGGCGTGAATTTTACGGCAGAGAATTTACAGTAAATCATAATACTCTTATACCACGAGTAGAAACTGAGATATTAGTTGAAGAAGTAATAAAAAGATATAGAAATACAGAAAATATTGAGCTTATTGATATATGTTCTGGAAGCGGAGCTATAGGCTTAACACTTATGCAGGAGCTTAATATATCTTTTTTAACACTTTTAGATATAGATAAGAAAGCATTAGAAGTATCAAAGCAGAATGCAGAAAAATTTAATATTATAAAAAATATAGAATTTGTGTGCAGTGATATATTAAACTATACTAGTGAAAAAAAATATGATATAGTAGTCTGCAATCCGCCGTATATCGCAGAAAATGAGTATGCAGGACTGCAGGAAGAAGTAAAAAAAGAGCCGTATCATGCATTAGTTGCAGAAGATAATGGACTTATTTTTTATAAAAAAATATTGAGTAATTTTGAAATATTGTGTAAAAGTAACGGAGTAATATTTTTTGAAATAGGAGCATATCAGGCTTGTAGTGTTCTTGATTATGCTGCTGCATGCAGTCTTTATGCAGAATGTGTTAAAGATTACAGCGGTAATGATAGAGTAATTATAGTTAAAAACAGTAAAAGAGGTATTTAATGGAAAAACTGATTATAGAAAGCTGTCCAGCATTACATGGGGAAGTAGTAATAAGCGGTGCAAAAAATTCATCACTGCCTATTCTTGCTGCAACAATTTTAGCAGCAGGTTCATACCATATAAGCAATATCCCTGCATTAAGAGATATAAGAACAATGTTCAAACTGCTTAAAAATGTTGGTATAGATTCCAGCTTTGAAAATAACAGTGCTGTTTTAACAAATAATGATAGTGAAGAATTTGAAGCACCTTATGAGCTTGTAAAAACTATGCGGGCATCTATTTTAGTTTTAGGTCCGCTGCTTGCTAAAAAAGGCAGAGCAAAAGTATCACTGCCTGGCGGATGTGCAATTGGAGAAAGACCTGTTGATTTACATATTGCAGCTCTTGAAAAAATGGGTGCAAAAATAGAAGTAAAAGACGGCTATATATTTGCAGAATGTGATAAATTAACAGGCAAAGAAATTATATTTGATAAAGTAACAGTTACAGGTACAGAAAATATTATGATGGCTGCAGCAATAGCTGAAGGCACTACCATATTAAAAAATGCTGCACAGGAACCAGAAGTGCAGGATTTAGCAGATTTTCTTCGTAAAATGGGCGCTCAGATTGAAGGTGACGGCACAAATACTATAACTATTCATGGTGTAGAGAAACTGCACAGTGCAGACCATGAAGTTATGGCAGACAGAATTGAAGCAGGTACATTTTTATGTGCAGTAGCTGGTGTTGGCGGCGATATTACATTAAAAAAATGCCCAGTGTATGCTCTTGATGCTGTAATAGAAAAACTGCGTCATGCAGGGCTTGAAATAAACATTATTGATGATGAAACAATTAATGCAAAAATGAGTGGAAAAATAAAAGCAGTAAATGTGCAGACTGCACCATATCCTGCTTTTCCAACTGATATGCAGGCTCAGTTTATGGCAGTAATGCTAAAAAGTGATGGTGTATCGGTAATAAATGAATCTATTTTTGAAAACAGATTTATGCATGTTCCAGAACTTAAAAGAATGGGTGCAGATATATCGTTAAATGATTCAAATGCAGTAGTAAAAGGTGTTCCACATTTCAGCGGTGCACCAGTTATGGCTTCTGATTTAAGAGCAAGTGCAGGCCTTGTTATTGCAGCACTTATGGCAGACCATACAAGTTCAGTGCATAGAATATATCATTTAGACAGAGGTTATGAAGGTTTTGAGAAAAAACTTAATAAACTTGGTGCAAAAATAGTCAGGGCAGAAGATAATGAATAATACAATACGAGTAGCTTTGCCAAAAGGCAGGCTGGCAGAAGAAACTCTTGAATTATTTATAAAAAAAGGCATCTGCAGAAATGATGTTGTAGATTTTAATTCAAGAAAACTGATTTTTACAGATGAAGAAAATGATATAAGTTTTCTTCTTATAAGGAATACAGATATACCTGCTTATGTAGAGTATGGTGCTGCAGATTTTGGTGTTGCAGGTAAAGATGTGCTTGCAGAAAGTAAAAGTCCTCTTTATGAGTTTATGGATTTAGGGTTTGGATACTGCAGGCTTTGTTCTGCTGGTATTGCTGGCAGAGATAATTCTTACAGACAGAATATGAAAATAGCTACCAAATATCCACATATAACTAAAGAATATTTTGCCAAAAAAGGTATTATGGTGGATATTATTAAACTTTACGGCTCAATAGAGATAGCACCTATTGCAGGCCTTTCTGATTTGATTGTTGATTTAGTATCAACTGGAGAAACAATGAAGAAAAACGGCCTTTGTGAAATAGAAACAATTATGGAATCAACTGCAAGGCTTGTTGCAAATAAAAGTTTATCAAGAGCCAAACATTTAAGAATAAAAGAGATTTTAAACTTACTGGAGCAGTAATTATAATGATGAAAAGAATATGCCTTATTTTTCTTACGGCTGTTATTGCAATAACATCTTTTAATATAAATAATATTTACGCGGCTGTTATAGATGAAGTTCGTTTTGAAGGAAATAAACGGATACCTGATACAAGGATTACTCCATATCTTGTAAAAGCTGGTAAAGAGTTTGATATTAAAGAATTTAATGACAGTATTAAAAAATTATACGGCACAGGTCTTTTCTTAAATATAGATGGTGATTTATCTGTTGACGGCGATAAATTCGTTTTAACATATATGCTTGAAGAAATGCCTATTGTAGGAAGTATTATATTTAAGGGCAATAAAGAAGTAAAAAACTCTAAATTGAAGGAAGATTTTCCTTTTAAAACTGGCTCTGTCTTAAGTTTTTCAAGTCTTGAAAAAGCTCTTTCAAAAATCAAAACAGTTTATGAGGAAGAAAATAGATACGGCACTCAGGTTAATTTCAGAATAGAGCCAAGAACAGTAAACAGTGTTGATATTTATTTTGATATAGAAGAAAAACCAAAAGCAAAAATTTATAATATTTATATATACGGTAATGATAATATTACACGGGATGCAATAGTTGCGGCTATTCCAACAAAAGAGCGTGGTTTCTGGTCGTTCATTACAAGCAGTGGTAAAATATCTCAGGAAATGATGGATGCAGACAGGGAATTAATCAGAATGTTATACCTTGAAAAAGGTTATGCAAAAGTATCTGTTGGTCATCCTGAATTAGTATATGAAAAAGATGCTCCAGACAGAGCAAGCCTTTATTTCAGAGTGCAGGAAAATGACCAGTATTTTGTCCGCTCAGTAGATATTATGGGCAATGAAAAGCTGTCAAAGGATGAGCTTTCAAAATATATCAGCCTGAAACCAAAAGATGTATTTAATATTCGTAAATATCAGGAAGATATTGCAAAACTTACAGAAGCATATACTTCTATTGGTTATGCTTATGCCAATGTTGAACCTGTAATAAACCTTGATGATGAAACAAAAGAAGTAGATATTACCTATAAAGTGGAAGAAAGTTTCCTTGTGCATATCGGTAGAATTAATATTAAAGGCAACACAGTTACAAATGACCGTGTAATCAGACGCCAGATTGACCAAATGGAAGGTGCACTTTATAACAGCCGTCTTATCCGTGAAGCAAAAGCCAACACTATGGGAACAGGTTACTTTGAAAATGTGCAGATTGCTGAAAGAAATGTTACAAAAGATGTGGTAGATTTAGATGTAACTGTTAAAGAGCAGTCTACAGGTACATTCAGCTTAGGTGCAGCCTATTCTACAATAGACGGTCTTTTAGGTATGGTGCAGTTATCTCGTAATAACTTTATGGGCTGGGGACATTCTCTTTCATTAAGAGCAGAAATATCTCAGGAAAGAATGGACTTTTATTTCAGCTATACAGACCCTTGGCTTTTTGACTGGCCAGTATCTGCAGGTATTGACTTATTCTCTCTTGAAAGGGAATGGTATGAATACAGCAGGCGTTCTGTTGGTGGTGCATTACGCTTAGGACATTCTATTATAAAACGAAGACTTTTTATGAACTACAGATTTTCTGTTTATACTGTAGATATATTTGATATACAAGATGATGCATCTGATTATGTAAGGCAGCAGCAGGGTATGCTTGAAACACACAGCTTTTCTCCATCTATTATGTGGAACAGCCTTGATAACCCTATGGACCCTACAAGAGGAAACAAAAGCCAGCTTTATTTTGATTTTGCGGGCAGTTTCTTAGGCGGTGATGCTCAGTTCTTTAAAATAGGTGCTGAAACTACTCAGTATTTCCCAATAGCTTTTAATGGAGCATTAGGCTTTATGCTGCATGGTGAAGCGGGTTATATTACATCTATTAAAGAAGGTGTACCTCTGCCTGTTGATGAAAGGTTCCGTCTTGGTGGTATTAACAGTGTCCGTGGTTATGATTATGGTGATATAAGCCCGATTGATAAAGACGGCCACAGATATGGCGGCGATGCATATTATCAAGTAAATGCAGAGTTTATTTTCCCTATTAAACAGGATATTAAATTAAAAGGTGTAATCTTTGTGGATATGGGGCAGGCTGTAGATACAAAAAATGAAGACTATTTTAGTAAAATGCCCCTTTTTACTGCTGGTGTAGGTTTAAGATGGGTTACTCCAATGGGACCATTTAGAATTGAATGGGGTTATAAGCTGAATAGAGAATCGCATGATACTTCACAGCCGTATAAATTTGAATTTTCTATTGGTGGAACATTCTAAGATAATTAAGAAATTAGTTTTCTTAAATCTTGCCTGTAGAGAAGATTTGTGCTATAACTATTAAAATTATTTTATAAAAATAAATAAATTACAACATAAAAAAATAGGAGATTACAATGAAAAAATCTTTATTATTAGTAGTTTTATTTTGCTTTTTAGCAGCTAACACTGTTTTTGCGCAAGGAAAAATAGCAATCATTGATGTACAGGCTATTACTTTCCAGTCTAAAGCAGGTAAAAAATCAATTGAAGAATTAAAAGCTTTAGAACAAACAGCTTTGAAAAAAATAGAAGCAAAAAGAGCTGAAGTTAAAAAATTAGCTGATAGTATTAATAATCAAAAAGCTTCTCTTTCTCCATCAGCATTACAAGACAAAAACCTTGAATTAAATAGAAAAAGTGTAGAACTTGAAAGACTTGAAAAAGATTTACAGGCAGAGTTTCAAACAGCACAGGCTAAAAAATGGGACGGTATCTTAAAAGAAGTTGAACCAGTTATTAATGATTATGCAAAAGAAAAAGGCTTTGATTTAGTGTTTATTGTTCAGCCTGGTATATTAGCTTATGCTAACCCTGCTGTTGATATAACAAAAGAAATTATTTCAAGATTTGATATTAAATGGTCAAAAAAAGGCACTAAATAAAAGGTAGCTTTTTATGGCACATCATAATATAAAAGTTAAGTTATCTAATATAGCCGCTCTTTTAGGCGGCTTTTTACAAGGGGATGATATTGAGATTACTGGTTTTTGTACTCCAGAAAATCAGGAAAATGGCTCAATATGTATAATTTCAGCAAAACAGTATATTCAGTACACAAAAGAAGGTCAGGCTGCAGCATATATTGTTACAGAGGGTTTAAATGTAGAAACAGATAAACCATTAGTAATTGTAAAAGATGCAAGACCTGCACTTGTTAAAATATTATCTTATATTTATCCTGCAGAACCAGTTAAAGAATATGTTTCAAAATTTGCAGCAGTAGATGAAAGTGCTGTTATTGAACATCCATGCCATATAGATAATTTTGTATCAGTTGGTAAAAATGTTCGTATTGGTAAAAATACAAAAATCTACCCTAATGTAGTTATCGGCGATAATGTTACAATAGGCGAAAACTGTATTATATATGGTAATGTTACAATATATGAAAATATTACTGTTGGAAATAATGTAATTATTCATGCTGGAGCAGTTATTGGTGCAGACGGCTTTGGCTTTATACCGGGCGAAAATCCTACAAAAATACCACAAAAAGGTACTGTTATATTACATGACTTTGTAGAAATTGGTGCAAATGCATGTATAGACAGAGCTACAATAGGCTCAACAGAAATAGGCTTCGGTACAAAACTTGATGATTTAGTTATGGTTGGACATAATACTCATCTTGGTAAAGCATGTTTAATTGCTAGTCAGGTAGGCTTCAGCGGCAGTATTAAAGCTGGAGATTTTATTGTTGCAGGTGGTCAGGTTGGTTTTGCTGACCATATAACTATAGCATCTGGTTCAATGTTTGGCGGTCAAAGTGGAGTGCCAAGCAGTATTGATAAAAAAGGTATGTATCTTGGTTCACCTTGTATGGAGTTTGGCAAGTTTGCTAAATCTCATGCAGTATTTCAGGAGCTGCCAGAATTAAAACGGAGGGTTAGAGACCTTGGAAAATAGAGTTATAGAAATAGATGAAATAAAACAAATACTTCCACACAGATATCCTTTTTTACTTGTAGATAGAGTTACTGAAATATTTGATAATAAAATTATAGGTTACAAAAATGTAACTGTAAATGAAGAATTTTTTAACGGCCATTTTCCAGATTTTCCTGTTATGCCTGGTGTATTAATCGTTGAAGCACTTGCTCAGATTTCAGGTATATTTGGTATTTTAAAAATGAAAGAAGACGGCACATATAAAGACGGACTTAAAACATTATTTACAGGTATAAATAATGTAAAATTTTCACATCCTGTAAGACCGGGCGACAGACTTACACTGGAAGCTGAATTTGTAAAACAGAAAATGGGCATCTGGTGGTTTAATGTTTGTGCAAAAGTTGATGATAAAATAGCAGTAAAAGCAGAATTATCTGCAGCATTAAAGTAATATAAGGGGGAATATATGGCAATACACCCAAGTGCTGAAGTACATAAAAGTGCAATCGTAGCAGAAAGTGCAGAGATAGGCAGAAATGCTTATGTAGGACCACATTGTGTCATAGGTGAAAATGTAAAAATAGGCATGAATGCTATTGTAGAATGTTACACAGAAATAGGTGACAGAACTATTTTAGCACCAAATGCACATGTGGGTGGTGCGCCGCAGGATTATTCCTTTAAAAATGAAGATACAAAATTAATCATTGGAACAGACTGTCTTATAAGAGAGTTTGCTCCAATTCACAGAGCCACAACAAAAGAAGACTGGAAAACAGTAATCGGTAATGGCTGTTTAATTATGGCTTTATCTCATATTGGTCATGACTGCAAATTTGGTAATAATGTTACACTTGTAGCATCTATGATACCAGGTCATGTTCATGTTGATGATTATGCTTTAATTTCAGGCTATGCTGGCATACATCAGGGTGTACATATTGGTACAATGGCAATGGTTGCAGGTATGAGCCACATATCATTAGATGTACCGCCATACTGTATTGCAGCAAATCCAGTTAAAGGCAGAATTGCTGGTCTTAATGTAGTTGGCTTAAAAAGGCGTGGTGTATCAAGCGAAGCAAGACGAGAGCTTGCTCGTGCTTTAAAAATCTTTCTTGACAGGTCTTATACATTAGATGCTGCCAAAGAAAAATTAAAAGAATTAGAGCAGTTTGATGAAGTTGTTACTTTTAGAAACTTTATAGAAGAATCTTCACGCAGAGGCATAACAAGAGTTTAGTAATATATGCTGAACTGTTAGATTGTATTCATTAGAGCGTTAGTTATAAAAAAACAGGACGTTTTTTTATATAGAGAGGCGAGCGTTTTTTGCGAGGACAATATTTCCCGACCGAATAGGGAGGAATCAGAAATATTGGCTGGGGAGCGTTTTTTGCGAGGACAATATTTCCCGACCGAATAGGCGAGTGATGTTTACGAGGACAATATTTTCCGAGTGTGTAGCGAGGAATCAGAAATATTGGCTGGGTTTATAGAGAGATAAAAGCCACAGGAAGTGGCGTCGCGAAGCGAGAGCGATAGGCGAATTTATTTCGCCAGAGCGTTAGTTATAAAAAAACAGGACGTTTTTTTATATAGAGAGGTTAATATGTTAAATGTCGGTTTAATCGGACTAGGTAAAATGGGAAAATATCACTTAAATTTATACAGTGATATTAGAGATGTAAAATTAATGGGTATTTGTGATGCAAATCCTGAAGTAGTTAATGAATTATCAGAAAAAACAGGTGTGCAGGGCTATACTAATTATAAAGAAATGTTTCCTTATGTTGATGCAATAACAATTGCTGCACCTACAAGATTTCACTATGAAATAGCTCGTGAATGTCTGCTTGCTGGCAAACATTTACTTGTGGAAAAACCTATAACTACAGACTATGACCAGGCAAGGGAACTTTTTGATATTGCAATATCTAAAAATCTGGTTCTTCATATTGGCCATGTAGAGCGTTTTAATGGAGCAGTGCAGGAAATTAGAAAAATTGCAGAAAATCCAAGATTTGTAGAATCAAAAAGGGTTGCTCAGTTTAATCCTAACTTTAAGGCAGACAGTATTGTTCTTGATTTAATGATACATGATATAGATATAGTATTAAATTTAATAGGCAGTCCTGTAAAAGCTATTCAAGCTATGGGCTCAAAAGTTCACACAGAGCTGGCAGATTTTGCAACAGTTAATATTGCTTTTGAAAATAATGCTGTAGCAAATTTATATGTAAGCCGTATGAGCCAGATAAAAGAAAGGTTTATGACAGTTTATGAAGACCATGCTCTTTATAAACTTGATTTTACTACTCAGGATATTAATATTTACCGTCAGGGTCAGACTCAGCAGACTATCAGTGAAAAAGAATTAAGATATAAAAACGAATTTATACAAGAAAGATTATTTGTATATAAAGAAAATCCATTAAAAAGTGAAATAATGCACTTTATTAACTGTGTAACAGGTAAAACAAAAAGAACAGTTACTGTTGAGCATGATTTACTTTCATTAAATGTTGCTCTTAAAACAGATGAACTTTTACGCAAAGGCATATTTGGGCAAGTAGAGTTATAGCAAATATATGGAGCATAATCAACAGGCACCAATAACAGCTGGCAGTTATTCAAAAGCAAAGCCGGATAAAAAAATATTAGCCGATGCTGCTTTTGGATATTATATCAGTAAAGAGATAGGAAGAAATGACGCAGGTCAGACTGTTGTTGTAAAAAATAACTCTATAATGGCGGTGGAAGCATTTGAAGGCAGATTAGATACTATCAGCAGAGGCTGCCATTTTGCAAACGGCAAAGCTGTTATAGTTATTTCAGGTAAATATTCTAAAAGTGATGAAAGTGTAAATCCCTTAATAGATTTATCTCTTTTAAAATATGCTGTAGAGTGCGGCGGCAAAGCCATAGCTTTAGAAGCTGAAAAAGTTAATGTATTAAATATTAAAGACTGTATGAATTATGCATCAAAAAGCGGGCTTGTGTTTTTTGCATTTAACGGCACTGATTTATTAAAGTATATGAAAAAAGGCAGCTGATGGATATATTATCAATTATTTTTATTGGCATTATTGGTTTAGTTTTTGGCAGTTTTATGAATGTATTAATAATGCGTGTGCCAAAAAATATCAGTATAGTAAAGCCATCTTCATTCTGCCCTCAGTGTATGGAAGATATAGCCTGGAAAGATAACATTCCTGTAATCAGCTATATTTTATTAAAAGGCAGGTGCAGGCACTGTAAAAAAACTATACCTATAATGTATCCGATGACGGAAATTTTAACAGCTCTTTTATTTGTTGTTATTTATTTAAAGTTTGGCTTAACTTTACTATTTTTTAAGTATGTTATATTTATATTTTTAGTTCTTACTGTTTCATTAACAGATATATATACATCAGCTGATGAAAATTTTGAAACAGGTATGATACCAACAGTTTATATTGCCTTAGGAATACTTGCTGGGCTTATTTTTGGTTTAATTGAGGGCTTTTTTGCTTATTATCTTGCAGGAATTGCTGCTGGATATTTAATTCTTTTCTTTCCAGCTTATCTTTATTCTAAAATAAGACATAAAGAGGGTATGGGAGAGGGTGATTTTATGTTTTTTGCCATGATTGGAGCTTTTACAGGTCTTGGCTCAATAGCTGCTGTATTAACATTTGCCGCATTTTTTGGCATAGTGGCAGGAATTATAGTAATTATAATAACGAAAGATAAAAATTATCCGATACCTTTTGCACCTATGCTTGGTGTATCGGCAATTATATATGTATTTTTTGAGGAACTGCTTAACAGTTATAACTGGAGCAGTTTTATAATAAATTAATTTAGTGAGGATTGCTCATGCAGGATATTGAAAGCCAGTTAGAGCTTATAAAACGCGGCACAGCAGAAATTATTTCAGAGGAAGATTTAATTGCAAAATTAAAACAAAACAGACCTCTTAATGTAAAAGCAGGCTTTGACCCAACAGCACCAGATTTACATTTAGGTCATACAGTAGTGCTGCAGAAAATGAAACATTTTCAAGAACTTGGTCATAATGTTACATTTTTAATCGGTGATTTTACTGGTATGATTGGTGACCCTACTGGCAAATCAGAAACAAGAAAACCGCTTACAAAAGAGCAGGTTTTAGCAAATGCAGAAACATATAAAGAACAGGTTTTTAAAATATTAGACCCTGAAAAAACTAAAATATGCTTTAACTCTGCATGGCTTGAGCCATTAACTATGAAAGAAACATTATCTTTAATGGCAAAATTTACAGTCGCAAGAATTATAGAAAGAGATGATTTCCAAAAAAGATATAAAGCTGGCGAACCTATTGGTATGCATGAATTTATGTATCCAATAATGCAGGGTTTTGACTCTGTAAATATGAATACAGATATAGAGCTTGGCGGTACAGACCAGAAATTTAATCTGCTTGTAGGCAGAGATTTATTAAGACAGTATGGCAAAGAAGCTCAGGTTGCAATCACTATGCCTATTATTGAAGGTCTTGACGGCGTTCAAAAAATGAGTAAATCTCTTGGCAACTATGTAGGTATTTCTGAAAGTCCAAAAGATATGTTTGGAAAGCTGATGTCTATCACTGATGAATTAATGTTTAGATATTATACATTATTAAGTGATATGAGCTTAAAAGACATAGAAAAAATGAAGCAGGATATAGAAACTGGTGATTTTCACCCAATGACAGCTAAGAAAAACTTAGCAAAAGAAATAGTTTCTCGCTACCATGGCACAAAAGCAGGTATAGAAGCAGAAGAAGAATTTGTTAGAGTATTTTCAAATAAAAATATTCCAACAGATATTCAAGAATATAAAATACAAGGCTGCTTTTTAGATATAATATTAGCATTAAATTTTGCATCATCAAAATCTGAAGCTAGAAGGCTTGCAGAGCAGGGCGGCGTTCATTTTGAAAATGAAAAAGTGTACGATTTAACTCTTACACCAGAGCATGAAGGAATATTAAAAGTTGGCAAAAGAAAATTTGCTAAATTAATAAAATAAACGAATCTAGGCAAAATATACTTGTAATGATTATCTTAATATGATAAAAAGACAGGTGATGTTTAGATTATATAGATTAAAGAAATCTAATTTTAATTTTTAGCTTTATAGCAGGAGGCAATACTGTGGCTATAGTTAGGCCTTTTAGAGGCGTAAGATATAATACTGAACAAGTGTTATTAAAAAATGTTATTACACCACCTTACGATGTTATTACACCAGAAATGAGAGCAGCTTATGTGGCTAAATCTCCTTACAATGTGGCATTAATTGATTTACCAGTTGGCGGAGATGACAGATATGCTGTTGCTGGCAATCTATATCGTAAATGGAAAGATGAAGGCATATTAGTGAAAGATAAAGATAAATCTTTCTACCTTTATGAACAGGTGTATGAATACGGCGGTAAAACTTATGTCCGTTCTGGGTTTGTTGGGGCATTAAAATTATCAGAATTTGGAAAAGGTCAGGTTTACCCGCATGAAAAAACACTTTCAGGTCCAAAAGCTGATAGATATGAGCTTATGAAAGCATCAAAAGCTAATTTCTCACAAATTTTTGGCTTATATCAGGATAATGAAAACAGGCTTTCAGCATTATTTAATGATGTTAAAAAAACAATGCCTTCCGCATCAGCTATTGATGAAGCAGGAGTAAAACATTCTGTATGGGCTATATCTGATGAAGAAGATATTACTAAAATAGAGAGCTTTATGAGAGATAAAGCTATATATATCGCAGACGGCCACCATAGATATGAAACAGCATTAAAATACAGAGATGATATGCGTGCCCAAGAAGGTTTAACAGAAGGGGAAGAGCGTAACTATGATTATGTGATGATGATGTTTGTAAACTTTATGGATGAAGGTTTAAAAGTATTCCCTACTCACAGGGTTATAGATGTGGCAGATAATTTTGAAGATAAAGAGTTTCTTGACTATGCTGCATCATTATTTGAAGTTCATAAATTAGAAGATAGGGAAAGTGCTGATAAATTCTTAAAAGAAAATGTAAATCATCCTGGCGCATGGGTATTCTATGGCAAACAAGGAATATACAGTATGAGTTTATTACAGGAAGCAGTTGAAAACCAGCACCCAGTTTACAGGAAAGTAAGCACTTATCTTTTAGAAGATTTAGTATTAAAAGGCTATTTTAAATACAGCGATGAAAGGTTACTTGCAAAAGCAGGAATCCACTTTCTCCAAAGCTGGGAAGAAATAGATGAATATAGAAAAGACCATTCAGCAGTTGCATTTATATTAAACGGGGAAAATATGGAATCTATTAGAGATGTTTCTGAAAGCGGTCTTGTTATGCCTCAAAAATCAACTTATTTCTATCCAAAATTAGCAACAGGATTATTATTTAACGATTTATAAAATAAAAATGCCCCTGACTGTAATTAATCAGGGGCATATTATTTTCAAAAAATATTTTCATATTAAAATCATTTTAAAATTAAGTATTATTCTAATCTGCTTATTAATGCAGACAGGCTGTTACAGCATCAAATATGGCAAATTTTTTCAACTTTTAAATAATATTATTGATTTTAATTTCTATATAGGGTATCTTTTATAGTCTATAATTTAAAAAAGTGAAATATATAATGGAGGACTAAAACTATGGCAGGACATAGTAAGTGGGCGAATATTAAGCATAGAAAAGAAGCTCAGGATAATAAAAAAGGTAAAATTTTTACTAAAATAGCAAGAGAATTAACTGTTGCTGCAAAAATCGGCGGCGGTGACCCTGCGTCTAACTCTCGTCTTCGTTTAGCTTTAGATAAAGCTCGTTCTGCAAATATGCCAAAAGATAATGTGGAAAGAGCTATCAAAAAAGGAACTGGCGAAGGTAACGACCAGGTATTTGAAGATATTACTTATGAAGGATACGCTCCCGGCGGTGTTGGTATTTTAGTAAAAACTCTTACAGATAACAGAAACAGAACTATTATGGAAGTGCGCACTGTTATTACTAAAAGAGGCGGTTCTATGGCTGAAGCTGGCTCAGTTGCATGGCAGTTTGAAAATAAAGGTATTATAGAAGTACCTGTAACTGCATGTTCAGAAGATGATATTATGAACTATGCATTAGAAGCAGGTGCAGAAGATGTGGTAACTGACGGCGATGTTTATTCTATTACTACAGAGCCTTCTGAATTTGAAAATGTAAAAAAACATTTAGAAGATAATAATATTCAAATAGATTTTGCAGAGCTTTCTATGAAACCTAAAACTACAATAGATGTAGAAGGCGAAGCAGCTAAAAAATTAATTGCACTTGTTGAAGCATTAGAAGATTTAGATGATGTTCAGGAAGTTTACGGCAATTATAAAATAGATGATTCTGTATTTGATGAGCTTTAATATATTATGATTTTTATGGGTATAGACCCAGGGCTTAATAAGACTGGTGTGGGCATTGTATATGCTGATAAGTCAAAGGTAGAATATGTTGCCCACCGTCTTATAAAAACAAAAGCCAGTGACCCGCTGCCATTTCGTCTTGGAGCATTAATCAGCGGTGTGGCAGAGCTTGCTTTAGAATATAAGCCTGATATGGGTGCAGTAGAAGATATTTTCCATTCAGTTAATGCAAAAAGTGCATTGCTTTTAGGTCAGGCACGCGGTGCTTTAATTGCTGCTATGATAGCTCACGATATTCCAGTGAAAGAATTTACTGCATTACAGATAAAAAAAGCTGTTACAGGCTACGGCAAGGCAGAAAAAGAGCAGGTAAAAAAGCTGGTAGAGTTACAGTTAAATATTGTAGTAAAAGGCGGCGTGCCTTTAGATGTAACTGATGCTCTTGCATGTGCTGTGTGTCTTGCCTATAATGAAACAAGAAGTATTATAATATAAAGTATAAAGGGGGTATTCCTTTTGATTTACAAAATAAAAGGGGTAATACTAGAAAAAGATACAAATATGATTGTTGTAGATACTGGCGGTATAGCTTATGAAGCTATGTGCTCACTTGCTACATATTCATCTGTTGGAAATATAGGTGAAATATGTGAGCTTTATACATATATGGCTGTTAGAGAAGACGGCGTATATTTATATGGATTTGCAACAAAAGAAGAAAAGCGTTTATTTTTAATGCTTACATCAGTTTCCAGTATTGGTCCTAAAATGGCAGTAAAAATATTAGGCGGTATAGGATGCGAAAGTCTTATTTCTGCCATATCTTCATCAGACCATCAAATGCTTGCCACAATTCCTGGCATAGGCAAAAAAACTGCTGAAAGAATAGTTGTAGAATTAAAAGATAAATTTGAAAGCCAGCAGATAACATATTCACCGCAGGATGTTCGCGAAGAAGTGGTAGGTGCATTAGTAAACTTAGGCTATAAAGTGCCAGAAAGCAGAAAAGCTGTGGAAAAATCAAGCCCTAGTGATGATTTTGAAACAGTTTTAAAAAATGCTCTGCAGCTTTTATCAGGTAAAAAATAATGAAAGAAACAGATATATACAGCATTTCAGAAACAACTGAAGATAAACTTGGTGCACTGCGTCCAGAATCTTTTGATGACTATACAGGACAGAAAAAAGTTATAGAAAACTTAAAGGTCTATGTGAAAGCAGCAAGAGAGCGGGGCGACAGCCTTGACCACTGTCTTTTTTACGGTCCTCCAGGTCTTGGTAAAACTACTCTTGCCAATATTATTGCCCATGAGCTTGGTGTAAATATTACTGTAACAAGTGGACCGGCTATAGAAAAATCTGGCGATTTAGCAGCACTTTTAACTAACCTTTCACCAAGGCAGGTGCTTTTTATAGATGAAATACACAGGCTTCATTCCAGTGTAGAAGAAATATTATATCCTGCTATGGAAGATTTTAAGCTGGATTTATTAATAGGTCAGGGTCCAGGTGCTAGAAGTATGCGCATAGATTTGCCAAAGTTTACTCTTGTTGGAGCAACTACCCGTGCAGGTCTTTTAACTTCTCCCCTTAGGGACAGGTTTGGCATGATTATCCGCCTTGAATTTTACAGTGATGAAGAACTTGCACAAATTATTACCCGTGGTGCAGGTCTTTTAAATACACCTATTGAAAAAGCGGCAGCCTTAGAAATAGCAAAATGCAGCAGAGGTACACCTAGGATAGCTCATAGAATACTTAGAAGAATGAGAGATTTTGCCCATGTATTTAATAACGGGATAATATCATTAGATATTGCAAAAGACGGTCTTAAACGCCTTGAAATAGATAATGCAGGATTAGATGCAAACGACAGACGGCTTTTAATGACTATAATAGAAAAATATGACGGCGGCCCTGTCGGTTTAGAAACACTGGCTGCAGCCACAAGTGAAGAAAAAGACACTATAGAAGATGTAATAGAGCCATTTTTAATATATAAAGGGTTTATTAAAAAAACTCCGCGAGGCAGAGTAGCTTCTAAAATGACTTATGACCATTTAGGTATCCGTTATAATCATAAAACTTCTATTGAAGAATTTTTGGAAGATGAATAATGGCAAAATTAAAAACAACTTATGTATGCCAAAACTGTGGGGCAGTTCAGTCTAAATGGATGGGAAAATGCCCAGAATGTAATCAGTGGAACACATTAGTAGAAGAAGTTATTGAAAAACAGCCGTCATCAAAATCAAATTATACACAAAACTACATTCCTAAAAATACACCTGTAGCATTATCAAATGTTACAGGTATAGAAACTCACCGTTTTGCAACAGGTATAAGGGAGCTGGACCAGGTATTAGGCGGCGGAATAGTAAAAGGCTCTGTAGTTTTAATAGGCGGTGAGCCAGGTATTGGTAAATCTACAGTTATTTTGCAGGTAGCAGGCATTCTTAATAAGCAGAATAAAAAAGTGCTTTATGTATCTGGGGAAGAATCTCCATCACAAATTCGCATGCGTGCAGACAGGCTTAATGTAAAAGCAGAAAATTTAGAACTGCTTGCAACAACTTCCTTTGAAGATGTACTTTCAGCATCATCATTAAAACAGTACGATTATTTAATAATAGATTCTATCCAGACAATAACAAGTGAAGAAATTATTTCAGGCGGCGGTGCTGTAGGGCAGATTCGCCATGTAACATACAGACTTGTTGAGCTTGCAAAAAGCACTGGTCTTACAGTTTTTATTATAGGCCAGGTTACAAAAGACGGAAATATTGCAGGTCCTAAAGTTTTAGAGCATTTAGTAGATACTGTTCTTTATTTTGAAGGCGATTACTCAAGAGGTGTGCGTATTCTGCGTTCGGTAAAAAACAGGTTTGGCTCAACTGATGAAGTAGGTATTTTTGAAATGAGCCAGTCCGGCTTAATAGAAGCAGGGGACAGAGCATTTTTTGATAAAGACAGCATAGAAGCAAGCGGTAAAGTTATATGCCCTGTATTAGAAGGTACAAGGCCATTTTTAATAGAAATACAGGCACTTGTTGCACCAACATTTTTCCAGTACCCTAAAAGAAATGCTACAGGCTATGATAACAACAGGCTTGCAATGCTTATAGCTATTTTAGAAAAAAAAGGCGGTTTAAATTTATCTGGAGCAGATATTTATTTAAATATTGCAGGCGGTATTAAAATAAATGAGCCAAGTGCAGATTTAGCAGTATGTGCTGCACTTATTTCATCTTTTAAAGATAAACCAGTACCATATACAATGGCTTTTGCGGGAGAAGTAGGCTTAACTGGCGAAATCCGTGCAGTTTCAAATTTACAGGGCAGAATAAATGAGTGTGCCAGATTTGGTGTTGAAACTTTATATGCTAATATAAAAGATGAAAAAAGCAAAAATATAAAGTTAGTTAATGTAAAAAATATTTCAGATTTATTAAAGCATTAAGGAGGGATAAATGGATAATAAAAAAGAGCAGGAACGAGCAGAACTACATAAAATAATATGGAATATTGCCGATGATTTGCGAGGCACTGTTGATGGCTGGGATTTTAAGCAGTATGTATTAGGAATGCTTTTTTATAGATATATATCTGAGAATATAACAGAATATATAAATAAAATAGAGCATGAAGCAGAAAATTATAGATTTGATTATAAAAATTTTTCTGATGATGAAATAAATGATGAAATAAGAAATGATTTAATTGATACAATAGGTTATTTTATTAAACCAAGCCAGCTTTTTTATAATGTGTATATAAATGCAAAAAATGATGAAAATCTAAATGAGACTTTAAGTAGTGTTTTTAAGGAGATTGAAAATTCTGCAATAGGCAGCAAAAGTGAAGATAATTTTAAAGGTTTATTTGATGATTTTGATGTAAACAGTAAAAAACTAGGTGCATCAGTTAAAGAAAGGGTTGAGAAATTAAATAAAATAATGAAAGGTATAGCTTCTATGAATTTAGGTAGCTATGGAGAAAATACAATAGATATTTTTGGTGATGCTTATGAATTTTTAATGGGTATGTATGCATCAAATGCTGGTAAAAGTGGTGGTGAGTATTACACACCACAGGAAGTATCAGAGCTTTTAACAAGATTAACTTTGATAGGTAAAAAAGAAGTAAATAAAGTATATGACCCAGCTTGTGGTAGTGGTTCTTTATTATTAAAATATGCAAAAATTTTAGGACATAGTAATGTGCGAATAGGTTTTTTTGGACAGGAAACCAATATAACAACATATAACTTATGCCGTATTAATATGTTTTTGCATAATATACCTTATGATAAATTTAATATAGCCCATGGGGATACATTAACTAACCCGCAGCATGATGATTTTGAGCCTTTTGAAGCAATAGTTTCTAATCCGCCTTATTCTACAAAATGGAAAGGTGATGATGACCCTGTGCTGATTAATGACCATAGGTATTCACCAGCTGGTGTGTTAGCCCCTAAATCAAAAGCAGATTTTGCTTTTATAATGCACAGCCTTTCTTGGCTTGCAGGCAGTGGCACAGCTGCAATAGTGTGTTTTCCGGGTATTTTTTACCGTGGCGGAGCAGAACAGAAAATACGAAAATATTTAGTTGATAATAACTTTATTGATTGCATTATACAGATGCCGGAAAATCTTTTTTACGGCACTTCTATTGCAACCTGTGTAATGGTGCTAAAAAAGAATAAACAAGATAGTAGTATATTTTTTATAAATGCATCAAAAGAATTTGTAAAAGTTACAAATAATAATAAATTAACACAGGATAATATCAATAATATTTTAAAATACTATGAAGAAAGAAGAGATGTAGAATATATTTCATCACTTGTAAAGTATGAGAAAGTTGTAGAAGAAAATTATAATTTATCAGTAAATACTTATGTGGAAATAGAAGATACAAGAGAAAAAATAGATATAAATATATTAAATAAAGAGATAGACGAAATAGTAAAAAAACAACAGGTGTTAAGGGATAATATTGATAAAATAGTTGTAGAACTTGGAGATATTTAATGACACCAGTGGAATTTATATTATATAAAGATATATCAGAAAGTATATCGGTAGATGTAGTTATAAAAAATGAAACGCTATGGCTTACCCAAAAATCTATGGCGGAATTATTTGGAGTTGATTTATCTACAATAGCTAGACATTTAAAAAATATATTTTCAGAAGGCGAATTAACAGAAGAACTGGTTATTGCAAAAATTGCAATAACCACTCAACATGGAGCAATAGCAGGAAAAGAGCAGACAAGGCAGGTAAATTTTTATAATCTTGATGCTGTAATTTCTGTTGGTTATCGTGTAAATTCATCAAAAGCCACTAAATTTAGAATATGGGCAACTGGTGTTCTAAAAGAGTTTATACAGAAAGGTTTTGTTTTAGATGATGAAAGATTAAAGCAGGGTAAAACTGTTTTTGGTAAAGATTATTTTAAAGAACTTTTAGAAAGAGTTCGCTCAATAAGAGCAAGTGAAAGAAGAATATGGCAGCAGATAACAGATATTTTTGCAGAATGTTCAATAGATTATAATAAAAATTCTAATATAACAAAAGAATTTTTTGCAACTATTCAAAATAAATTTCACTATGCAATTACTCATCAAACAGCTGCAGAAATAATATATAATAATGCTGACAGCAAAAAAGAAAATATGGGGCTTACAACTTGGAAAAATGCACCTGATGGAAGAATATTAAAATCAGATGTATTGATTGCTAAAAATTATTTATCAGAAAAAGAAATAAGACAGCTGGAAAGAGCAGTAACTGGTTATTTTGATTATATTGAAGATTTAATAGAGCGGGAAAATACTTTTACAATGGAAGAATTTTTTGCAAGTGTATCAGAATTTTTAAATTTTAGAAGATATGAAATATTGCATGATAAGGGAAGTATATCAATGGATAAGGCAAAAGATAAAGCAGAGCAGGAATATAATGTTTTTAATAAACATCAGAAAATTAATTCTGATTTTGATAAATTCAGCCAGAAACTGCTGAAAGATAAGGATTAAACAATGAATAAAATAGAAAAAATGATAAAAGAATTATGCCCTAACGGAGTAGAATGGAAGAATATTACAGATATTGCAGACACTTTTATTGGATTAGTGACTACAATGACAAAATATTATTCTAATACTGGAACACCATTGATATTTAATTCATCAATTAAAGAAAATAAGTTTGTTTTTAATAAAATGATATTTTTAGATACTAAATTTGCAATGAAACATAAAAATAAAATGCATAAAAAAGGTGATATTATAACAGTTCATACTGGAGATGTAGGAACATCTGCAATTATTGATGATTTATTGGATGGAAGTCTTGGTTTTGCAACAATAGTCAGCAGAATAAAAAATAATTCAAAAGTAGATAATAAGTATGTATGTTATTTTCTAAACTCTGGTATAGCAAAATTTCAAATATATAATAGAATAAAAGGCGATAGGGACAATCTTAATTTAAAAGATTTTAATCAAATTCTTATCCCTATTCCGCCGCTTGCGGTGCAAGCGGAAATTGTCAAGATACTTGACAATTTTACCGAGCTAACCGCCGAGCTAACCGCCGAGCTAACCGCCGAGCTAACCGCTAGAAAAAAGCAGTATGAATATTACAGAGATAAACTTTTATCTCTTGATAACATTCTAAAACGGGGGGGGGTAACTAAAAAATTAGGGGAAGTGTGTGAGTTTGTAGTAGGTGGAGATATACCTAAAAATAAAATTTCTAAACATAAAACAGATAATTATAATATTCCTGTTTATAGTAACGGAACAGATAAAAATATGTTGTATGGATACACAGGTATAGCAAAAATAAATAGAAAATGTGTTTCTATCTCTGCTAGGGGAACGATAGGATACTGTCATTTGCATGTAACTCCTTTTTATCCTATTGTTAGGTTAATATGTGCTATTCCAAATGAAAATATTTTAATAGCAGATTATTTAAAATATAGTTTAGATTGTATTAACATAAAAGGGACTAATTCTGGCATTCCACAATTGACTACACCAATGGTTAATAATATCCAAATCCCTATTCCACCCCTTGAAGTGCAGCAAGAGATAGTTGATATATTAGATAAATTTGAAAGTATGTGTAATAGTTTAACAGAAGGCTTGCCAGCAGAGATTGAAGCGAGAAAAAAGCAATATGAATATTATAGGGATAAGTTATTAAGTTTTACAAATTAAAAGGCAAGCCTGATTAAAGGGCAGGAAGCCCGCCTTTAGTAAGCACCTAAACGAATTTATTTCGTAGGTGCATTTGAATAAAAAGTCTAGGATGGACTTTTTATTATGGATAATAGGGCTTGCCAGCAGAGATTGAAGCGAGAAAAAAGCAATATGAATATTATAGGGATAAGTTATTAAGTTTTACAAATTAAAAGGCAAGCCTGATTAAAGGGCAGGAAGCCCGCCTTTAGTAAGCACCTAAACGAATTTATTTCGTAGGTGCGTCTGAATAAAAAGTCTAGGACGAGCTTGCGAGGACTGCCAAATTCCCGAGTGAGTAGCGAGGAATTAGAATTTGCACAGGCTTAGGACTTTTTATTATAGATAAAAAGATAAGCTATTAAGTTTTGAACACAATTAAACATATGTCACTCAGAGGGAGCTTGCGACCGAAGAGTCTATAAATTTCACTAACTAGAGTGTTATAAGATTCTTCGTCTGCTTACAACAGGCTCTGAATGACAAAAGTAGAAAGATAGGGCTACTTAGAATAACAAAAGTATTTATTACCAATATTTAAGGATTTATTTATGGATTACGATATTTTATATGAAACAGATTATGAAACAGTTGTTGCAAAATATGAAGATAAAAGAACAGGTAATAAATCTTATCAGTCTGAAAAAGAGCTTGAAATAGAATTAATAGAAAATTTAAAAAAACTGGGCTATGAATATATTAATATAAAAAATGAAAAAGAGCTTATTGATAATTTTAAAAACCAGCTTGAAAGACTGAATAATTATAAATTTGAGAATGATGAATGGAATATATTTTTTAAAAAAGAGATACAAAAAGAAGGTGTTTTAGAAAAAGCAAAAATAATACATAATGATGACTGTCTAACAACAACTATTAATAATAAAGGAATATCCAAAAATATTAAACTAATAGACAAAAGTAATATTCATGAAAATAAATTACAGGTTATAAACCAATACAGAGAAGAGAAAGGGACATATAAATCACGATACGATGTAACAATTTTAATTAATGGGCTTCCACTTATACATATTGAACTTAAAAGGAGAGGGGTTGCATTAGAGCAGGCTTTTAATCAGATTACTAGATATCAGCGAAATAGTTTTTGGGCGGGAAGCTCATTATTTGAATTTGTGCAGATATTTGTTATATCAAATGGAACTCATACAAAATATTATTCAAATACCACAAGGCTTAATAGTGCAAATCATCATAAAAAAACAAATAATACTTTTGAGTTTACTATATTTTTTGCAGATGCAGAAAATAGGCGGATAACTGATTTAGTAAATTTTACAAATTACTTTTTTGCCCGTCATACTATATTAAATATTCTAACTAAATATTGTGTATTAACTGAAGATAATAATCTTTTAGTAATGCGACCTTATCAAATTGTGGCTTGTGAAAGAATATTAAATAAAATAAAATATGCAGAAAATAAAAATATATATGGTAAAATAGAAGCAGGGGGATATATTTGGCATACAACAGGAAGTGGAAAAACTTTAACTTCTTTTAAAACATCACTGCTAGCTTCAAAAACAGATTATATTGATAAAGTGCTTTTTGTAGTAGATAGAAAAGATTTAGATTATCAGACAATAAAAGAATATGAAAAATATAAAAAGGGCTGTGTATCATCTAATAAAAGCACTAAGATTTTGCAAGAACAAATAGAAAATGATAATAAAATTATAGTTACAACTATTCAAAAGCTTTCTACATTTATTAAAAAAAATAAAGTTCATAATATTTATAATAAAAAAGTAGTTATTATATTTGATGAATGCCACAGGTCTCAGTTTGGAGAAATGCATACAAATATAACTAAACATTTTAAAAAATACGCTATATTTGGCTTTACTGGCACTCCTATTTTTAAAGAAAATGCGTCAAATATTAATAAACTTCAAGGAAAAACCACACCACAGGTATTTGGCGATAAACTGCATACTTATACAATAGTAGATGCAATACATGATGAAACTGTTCTTCCTTTTAAAGTAGAATATCATAATACTTTTAAAAATAAAGATGAAATAGAAGATAAAAAAGTGCCAGCTATTAATAAAGAAGAAGTTTTTTTATATGAAAAAAGGCTTACTAATATAGTAGCTTATATATTGCAAAATTTTGATATTAAAACAAAAAGAAATAGTTTGTATAACTTATCTGGAAAAAGAGTAAATGGGTTTAATTCAATATTAGCAGTAAGCAGTATTGAAGCAGCCATAAAATATTATAATATTTTTAAAAAATTAAATACAGGTAGTGAACTATTAAGAATTGCTACAATATTTAGCTTTAACCCTAATGAAGAAGAAAATGGATATATTGATGATGAAAGCATAGATACAGAAAATCTTGATGTAGGCAGTAGAGAGTTTTTAGATAGTGCAATAGCTGATTATAATAATATATTTAATACATCTTTTGACACAAGCAGCGAAAAATTTGAAAATTATTATAAAGATATTTCTCAAAGAATGAAAAATAAAGAGATTGATTTATTAATAGTTGTAAATATGTTTTTAACTGGGTTTGATGCTAAAACATTAAATACCTTGTGGGTAGATAAAAATTTAAAATATCATTCATTGATTCAGGCTTTTTCAAGAACTAATAGAATATTAAATTCAGTAAAAACTTTTGGAAATATAATATGTTTTAGAAATCTTGTAAAAGATGTAGAAAATGCCATTGCTTTATTTGGTAATAAAGATGCTGAAAATATTGTATTATTAAAAAGTTTTAACAGCTATTTTTATGGATATGATGAAAATGGGGAACATATTTTTGGATATATTGATTATCTAAATAAACTTTATGATAAATACCCACTAAATAGTGAAATTATAACAGAACAAGATATAAAAGAATTTATTAAATTATTTGGTGTAATTTTAAAATTTAGAAATATATTATCAACTTTTGAAGAATTTATAGTAAATGACCCATTTATAAAAGAAAATAAAGAAAGAGATTTACAAGATTATCAAAGTATATATATTGATTTATACAGTAAATTTGTAAAAAAAGAAGAAAGTGAGAAAGAAAGTATATTAGATGATATAGTATTTGAAATAGAGCTTATTAAACAGGTGGAAGTAAATATTGATTATATTTTAAAACTTGTTATGCAGTATTTATTAAATAATAAAAAAGATGAAGAGCTTTCTGTAAAAATTTATAAAACAATAGATTCTACTATACAATTAAGAAACAAAAAGGAGCTGATAGAACAGTTTATTAATTCTACACATATTGAAAGTGAAGAAGATGGCTATATCCGTTGGCAAAACTATATAGAAAATGAAAAAGAGAAAGAAATTACAAATATAATAAATGAAGAAAAACTAAAAGAAGAAGAAACTAAAACTTTTATTAATAATGCTTTTAGAGATGGAGAAATAAAAACAAGTGGTGTTGATTTTGATAAACTGCTACCACCAATTTCAAGGTTTAGTAAAACAGAAAATCGGCAGGAAAAGAAAAATAAAATTGCTGAAAAATTAACAACATTTTTTGAAAAGTTTTTCAATATCAGTTAAATAGTGCATTTACTTAAAAAAACTCTTGCTATTTTGCAGATTACAAGTATATTGGCTAATTATAATTAATTTAAATCATAAAGGTGCGTTCTATGGGTATTTTAGAAGGTAAAAAAGCTTTAGTTTTCGGTGTTGCAAGTAATTTAAGTATTGCTTACGGTATTGCAAAACAGTTAAAGGCAGAAGGTGCAGATGTTGCATTATCTTATGCTGCAGTTCATGAAAAACGAGTAAAACCTATTGCAGAAGAATTAGGTGCTGCATTTGTTGAAGAATGTGACTTATCAAATGATGAGGCAATAGAAAGCCTTGTAAATAAATATGAAGAAAAATTCGGTAAAATTGATATTATAGTTCACTCTGTTGCTTTTGCTTCAAGAGAAGCACTTTCTGGCAGATTTATGGAAGTTACAAGAGATGATTTCCTTGTTGCTATGAATATCAGTGTTTACACATTAATTGCTGTTGTGAAAAAATTTGAAAGAATTATGAGTGATGATGCAAGTGTTATCACATTAACATACTACGGCAGTGAAAAGGTTGTTCCTAACTACAATGTTATGGGTGTAGCAAAAGCAGCACTTGAAGCAACTGTTCGTTATTTAGCTGTAGATTTAGGTAAAACTGGCAAAAGAATTAATGCTGTTTCAGCAGGTCCTATCAAAACATTATCTGCTGCTGGTATTTCTGGTTTTAAATCAATGCTTTCATCAAATGAACCACGCATACCGCTTGGCAGAAATGTAGATATTGATGACTGCGGTAATTTAGCAGCATTTCTTTTAAGCCCAAAAGCTAAAAATATTACAGGCTCAATAGTTTATGTAGATGGTGGCTTTAATATTACAGCAATGTAAAAATTAATCAGCATATTAAGGCGATTATTTAAATCGCCTTTAAATTGTGGAAAAATATTTTTTCCACAATTTCCTGCCAGCCTGACAATGCTCATCCGCATTTATCAGGCAGCAAAGAGAACTAAACATAGATACACGCTCTAAGTTTAGTTCGTCAAATTAATTTATAATATATTATTGTAAATATTATTTTGTATTTAAATTAATTATGACTTTTTAACAGTCTATGGCGATTATTTAAATCGCCTTTTTTAATATTATATAAAAAGGATTATACTATATGGTAAATAACTGGCTGTCTGCAATACAAAAAGCGTTTCCAGCATTAAAAAAAGAAAATATAAATAAGACTAACTTAAAATTTAATTTAATAGAAAATATTGATGATACAGAAATAACCATAGAAGCTGCAGCAGATAATGGTATATGCTTTTCATGGGTTGATAATGCAAACCATTATTTATTATCTGTAATGGAAGCAGAAGGCTGCACACAATATGAAATACAGGACAAACTGGAAATCGTTTTTGACAGTCTTTTTGATAATTCATCATCTGAGCTTTATGCTGCAAGGAATGTTATAATTGATGATATGTATGGTCTTGAAGTTCTTGGCGGTAATGAAATCAGTGATAATAAATATGATATTTTTTATGGCTTATACTTAAGTGATGGAAAAGAAGGATATGTTATTACAGGCTTTGGTGATGATGAAGTAGAGTTTGTATTTGAAAAATTAACTGGTGCATCCAGACTTTTTTACAGAAAAGATGAGCCGGCATTAATAAATAAAGGTAAATCACAGGATAAAGAAATAGCTGCTTTAAGAAAATTATCAGCAAAATTAATGGTAGATTATGACTTAAACTGGCAGATATTAAACTGTACATTTGCTGTAAAAGACGGCAGGCTTGATACAAAAGAGGAAACATCATTTTTAATGCTTTCTGAAAATGGTGTAGAAGAAATGGATTTTTCAGAAATATATAAAGAAGATAAAACATTTATAAATGAAATTAATGAGCTTTTATCAAGCATTTCAGCTTATGATATATCAGGCTTTACAGTTACTCTTTTTAAAGACGGCAGATACGGCATAACATATTACCCTGTAGAAGAAGATGAATTTGACGAAGAACACGAGCATATTCATGATGAAAACTGTCATCATGAGCATTATTATGATGATGAAGATAATGATTATTTCCCAGAACATGGTAATGAAAAAGAGTATGCTTTAAATTATATGAATAAACTTCATTCTGATATTTTAAGCCCTGTGGCAAAATGGGATAACGGTATGGTGCTTATCCAAAATACAGAAAATTTTACAATGGTTTATCCATACTATAATACTGCAGGCAATCCATTTATAGAAGTAAATATTATAGAAGATACTCTTGAAGATATAAATGATGAAAGCTATATGGAAGAATTAGGCTCTCAGTATGGTAAATATTATCCAGCAATGTATGACTACTTTGGAGAGAAAGTAGACGAGCTTAATTTATTTTCTGTATTATTTTACTTTAAAAATAATGGAGAAAATCAGACAGATTCATCATCACTTGCTTATAAAGAATTTGTTTTTGATATTTTCTGTGCTGTAGAAGATGGTGATGAAAGTGCAGAAGCAGTCAGCTTAATTGCTGCAGCAGATGCCTTTGAGCAGGAATTTGCTCATAAACCATTAATGTATATAACTTTTGATGTATCAAATAATGATGATGTTTTATCATTATGCAGTAAAGTAACAGGTTTATCTGTAAATGGTGAAGAAGTGCTTGATAACTGTAATGACACAGTAAAAAATATATTAAGCAGCCTGCAGGTAGTATTTGATAACAGGAAATACAGTAATGGCAGTAAAACAGGCAGATTTACAGTATTTCCAAATGGAAAAATTGGTGTGCAGTTTATATAAAAAAAACAGCAATTTAATAGAAATTTTAAAAAGATTTAAAATTTTATTTGACAATTTTATATAAAATTCTTATTATCATTTTTCATTATATAAAAAGTGGGTCTGAAATATCAGACATTCTCTTATAAATTTATGGAGGCAAAAGATGGCACAGCTTACTCTGGCAAAGCGTACCAACTTAAAAAAAGTTCGCAAACAAGGTTTTCGTGCAAGAATGGCTACTAAAGGTGGCAGACTTGTTATCAAAAGAAGACGTGCAAAAGGTCGTAAACGCCTTGCAATTTAAACCTGAATGTTTTCCCCGTAGCCTGCATATTTGTAAATCAAAAGAATTTACAGCAATATATACGGGGAAACGAGTTTCAGGCTCAATGTTTATAATATATTATAATATATTGGGCAGTATAGGCAAAGCAGGTTTTACAGTCAGTAAAAAAGTTAGTAAATCAGCAGTTGAGCGTAACAAGCTTAAACGAAGATTAAGAGAAATATACAGGCGAAATAAAAATTTACTGCCTGCGAATGTATCTATAATTATACGAGTGCTGCCGCAAGCCGCAGGAGCTGATTTTAATGAAATTAAAAATGAAGTTCTTTCGCTTTTTAAAGTTATTGCATCCAAAGAATATAGCAGTAATGCTGATTAAATGCTATAAATATTGTATTTCTCCCTATCTAGGCAATCACTGCCGTTTTTATCCAAGCTGCTCAAGTTATGCTATAGATGCTTTTCAAAAAAAGGGTTTTATTAAAGGATTTATCTTAACTGTATGGCGTATTCTGCGTTGCAATCCATTCTGTAAGGGTGGTTATGACCCTGTTAAATAGGGAATATTAAAATAATTAAGGATTTTTTATATATGGATAAAAGAACCGTTATAGCTTTTGTGCTTAGTTTTGTAGTATTAATCGGCTGGACTTACTTTATAGCACCTATGTTTGCACCTGTTCAGACTGAAATAGATAATACAACAGTTTCCAAAATGCCACAGGCACCAGCCCAAAATGCAGCAGTTGATAATGTAACACCAGTTAATATTAATCAAGGACTGCAGGCTTCAGCTCCAGAAGAATTAACACTTGAAAAATCTAAATTAATGGAAGTAACTTTTAATACTACAACAGGTGATATTAGAAGTGTTGCTTTACCTGCCTGGGCAGATACTGAAGGCGGATTTGTTACTTTTAACAAAAACGGTACATCAGATTATGCTAAAATCTTAACACCAGTAACGACTGGTTATACAAAAAAAGTAATGCATTTAGAAGACAGCAAAGTAATTACTTTTACAGCTCAAAGCGGCTCTTTAATTATTAATAAGTCATACCAGTTATATGATAATTCTTATTTAATAAAATCTACAATTGATGTTACAAATACAGGTACTAACTCATTAAATGTTCCTGTTAAAATAAATATAGGTCCAAAACTTGGCTCTGGTTTTGAAGATGCAACTTATGTATTTGAAGGTGCTGTTATTTCTAACGGTGGCAAAACATACAGAGTAAAAATGAATGATACTGACAGTGAAGTTTTAGATAAAGCTGTATGGGCTGGTTATACTTCTAAATATTTCTTATTTGCTGCTGCAAGTAATGATTTATTTAAAAAAGCAGAAATTTTTCCAGAAGATAAATCAGCAGTAGCATCTATTAATACTGACTTTATTGTAAACCCTGGCAGCAGACATCAGGCTTCCTTTGATTTTTATGTTGGTCCTAAATATTATGACCAGTTAAAAGATTTAGGTCTTTCTCTGCAAAAAAGTATGGATTACGGCTGGTTTTATTTTATAGCTATTCCTATGCTTTATATATTAAATTTCTTAAATGGTATATTCCATAATTATGGTATTGCCATTATTATACTTACTATTATTGTAAAAGTATTAACATTACCACTTACATTAAAAAGTATGGTATCAATGAAAGAGATGACTAAAATACAGCCAAAAGTTTTAGAATTAAGGGAAAAATATAAAAATGACCCTGCAAAACTTAATCAGGCTACAATGGATTTATACAAAGAGCATAATGTAAACCCATTAAGCGGCTGTTTCCCACTGCTTTTACAAATACCAATATTTTTTGCATTATATAAAGCACTGCTTTTATCTTTAGAATTAAAAGGTGCACCATTCTTTGGCTGGATTGTAGACTTATCTGCAAAAGACCCATACTATATTACACCTATTATTATGGGTATAACTATGTTTATTCAGCAGAAAATGACACCATCTACTGCAGACCCTATGCAGCAGAAAATATTTTTAGCTATGCCTGTTATATTTACATTTTTATTTATAAACTTCCAGTCAGGTCTTGTACTTTACTGGCTTACAAACAATGTGCTGTCTATTATTCAGCAGTATATAATTAACAAGCGAAAATAGTGAAAGAACAAACTAGTATTTAATACGAGGTTATATTATGAGAATTTTTGAAGTGGAAGGAGATAGTGTAGAGGAGATTATCTCCCAGTTTACAAAACAGCAGAATGTTCCTGCTGATTACATCAGCTATGAAGTGATTGAACAAGGCTCTAAAGGGCTTTTTGGTATTGGCAAAAAAAATGCAAAAGTAAAAATAACTTATAATGAATTAGAATATGTTAAAAAGAAAGCAAAACTTATGCTTAATGAGCTTTTAGAAAAAGCAGGCTTTGCAGATGCTCATGTTAGTGCAGAAGAAAGTGATAACAGACTTTTATTAAATATAGAAACAGAAACGCCAGAATTATTAATAGGCAAATCTGCTCAAACTCTTGATGCTTTGCAGTATGTATTTGATAAAATGATAAATTTACCAGAAGACAGCGAAATAAGCCTTATTGTAGATGTTGGCTTTTACAGAAAACGCAGAGTAGAAGAAAATGTTGCAAAAGCACTTGCAATGGCAGAAAAAGTTAAAAAATCAGGCAGACCATTTAAACTTGCTCCAATGAGCAGTATATTAAGAAAAGAAATACATATAGCATTAAAAAATGTGCCTGGTGTTACAACTATTTCTACAGGTGAAGGCCCATTAAAACAGGTATCTATTGTGCCTGATAAACCAAGAAACAGTAAAGGCAGATTTAATAATAGAAGAAATCATAGATATAATAATAGAGAAGAAAACTAATGGTTGCAAAAGTTTTTGTTCTGACTGCAATACTTGCTGCTATTTATTTCTTTTTTAAAATAAAAGATAAAAAACAGGATGAGCAGAAGTATGCAGATGATAATGAAGAAGTAAAAGCTGTTGAAATGAAACAGGATGCTGTCTGTGGCTCTTATGTAGAAGAAACTACTAAATATAAAGTAAGGCTGCATGATAAAATATATTATTTCTGTTCAGAAGAATGTAAAAATAAGTTTATAGACGAAAATACAAATCGTTAGGATTTAGGAGATATAATGTATACATTATTGATAGGTTTATTAGTTGGTGTTGTTACTGGTTATTTAGGTTTTTTAATATATCCAAGTTATGTACTTGCAAGTTTAACATTTGTTGCAGGTGTATTAGTGTTTAATTTTTTCATGGGTCGTCACTTTATGAAAAAATTAACAGAAATATTTAACTCTACTGAAAAAGACATTAAATCAGGCAAAACAGATATAGCAATAGAAAAATTAAAAACAGGCTATAAATATTCTAAATGGCAGTTTTTAGTTAAAGAGCAGATAGATTCTCAAATCGGTATAATATTATATGCTAATAAAAGGTTTGATGAAGCACTGCCTTATCTTAAAAAAGCTATGAAAAGCAACTGGATGGCAATGAGTATGCTTGCTGCATATTACTACCGTCAGAAAGATTATGCTAATATGAAAGCTGTTATGGAAAAATCATCTAAAGCTAATAAAAAAGACAGTTTTACTCAATGTCTTTATGCTTATTTCTTATCAGAAACTGGCGATGTTGATGGTGCTATTGCTGTACTTGCAAAAGCTATGAAAAAACTGCCGTCAGATGAAAGACTGCAGAATGCAAGTGATGCACTTAAAAACAGAAAGAAAATAAAAATGCAGGCTTACAATACTTTATGGCTGCAGCTTCATTTAGCAAAAATGCCTGAAGGTATAAAACAGTATCAAACATTAATAGGTAGACAAAAAATAACTAGAAGATAAGTAGAATTTATGCTTGAAGATATACAAAGCTCAAAAGATACAAGAAATATAGATATAGACCAGGTAGGCATAAAAGATATTGTCTACCCTATATCTTTAAAAGACAGAAATAAAGGTGTTCAAAACACTACTGCAAAAATCACTATGAGTGTTATGCTGCCGCATCAGTATAAAGGCACTCATATGTCCAGATTTGTAGAAATCTTAAACAAACATAAAGATAATATGGATATCCATAATGTAGGCTCTATTCTGCAGGATATGCGTGAAAGACTTGCCTCTGATTCATCTTTTATCTCATTATCATTTCCTTACTTTATGGAAAAAACGGCTCCAGTATCTAAAATGAAATCACTTATGGACTATAATTGTGAGTTTTCTGGAAGCTGTTCAGAAAACGGTCTTGATTTTGTATTAAAAGTAAAAGTTCCTGTTCAGTCATTATGTCCATGTTCTAAGGAAATATCAGAATATGGAGCACATAACCAAAGAAGTATAGCTTCTATATCTGTCCGTTTCAATAAAACTGTATGGATAGAAGATTTAATAGAGATTGCAGAAAGCTCAGCAAGTTCATCTATTTATTCACTTTTAAAAAGAGAAGATGAAAAATATGTTACAGAATATGCTTATGACAACCCTGCATTTGTAGAAGATATTGTCCGTAGTTTAGCTGAAAAGCTGATGAAAGATGACAGAATCACATGGTTTGAAGTAGAATGTGAAAATATGGAATCAATTCATAACCATAATGCCTGGGCAAGAATTGAAAGGCACAAATAATATTCTATTTAATATAAAAAAAGTGCAAAACTTTATAGAGCTTTGCACTTGCACTTTTCTTTTAAATCTTTAATTTTTCATTTACTTGCATGCAGAAACAGATATTTTTTTAGATTCTTTTTTATCTCTTATAGTAGTTAGTTTAAAATCAACACATTTATTATCTTTTGTACTGTATCTAAATAATTCCACATCTACCTGCTGTATAAACTTATCTTTGCCATTTGTTGTAATATAAACATTATATTTTGGATTGTTTTTTTCTTTATCCCATGTAAGTACAATATCATTACCGTTGCGGCGGACTACAATATTCTGTGGCGGCAGGTTTAACTTACTTGTATCTCTTTTGAAATCCTGCCTATATGGTATGCCTGTATTATTATCATAATCATAAGGTATAGCCATAACAGAAAGTGTTGCAGAATTTACAGGAAGGTCATCAAAGCATGTTTTAATGCCGTTTTTAGCTTCGCCCATTTTTGTGCCGTTAATAGTTACAATTGTATTTGCTACAACATCACTAAGTCCTGGATATACACATACTCTTTTATTTCTTTCATAAGTTATTTTAATAATAGAGTGTTTTATAGGGCTGTAATATTTAATAGTTTTCATTAATGCTGGTGAATATGTTTTCACTTTTCCATAATAATGGCGAAATCTGTATTTATATACTCTGTTATTTACAACATCAGTATCAGTATAAGTCTGTTTAGGGTTAATTAAAGCAACACGCTTAAAGCCTGCCAGATTAAAAAAGCCTATACTTTCATCAGCTTTTTCAACAAATAATGTATAGTTATCACTGCCGTTATAAATAGCTACACCATCACTGTTTATTGCATAGTCAATAGCTGTAGGGTATGGAATATCCAGCGTACCTTTTGGCACAGGGTTGGATTTTAACCCGCAGGCATAAAGCATAAATACTGTGATTAAAAGAGCAGTATATTTATAAATTGTCATCTAAAAAGCTCTTAGCAAGTTTCACTTGAGTCATAACTGATTCTGCTGATGTGCCGCCGTAAGAATTTCTGCTGTTTACAGACGCATCAAGAGTAATATAGTTATAAACATCATTTTCTATAAATTTAGAAAACATCTGCATTTCATTAATAGATAAGTCTTCTAAATTTTTATTATTATCAATAGCATAAGCAACAGTTTTGCCTACTATATGGTGAGCTTCTCTAAAAGGGATACCTTTGCGGACAAGATAGTCTGCTAAATCTGTAGCTGTAGAATATCCTTTACCAGCTGACTGACGCATTTTATCTACATTCACATTCATTTTTTCTATCATTGGTGCAAATACTTTCAGTGAAGCAAGTAATGTATCAACTGCATCAAAAAGCGGCTCTTTATCTTCCTGCATATCTTTATTGTATGCAAGTGGAAGGCCTTTCATAATAGTAAGCATAGTAACAAGTGAACCATATACTCTGCCAGTTTTACCGCGGATAAGTTCTGGAATATCAGGATTTTTTTTCTGCGGCATGATAGATGAACCTGTACAGTAGTCATCTGTTAATGTGATAAAATTAACATCTGGGTTAGAAAAAAGTATGATTTCTTCAGAAAATCTTGATAAGTGCATCATACATATACTTGCTGCTGATAAAAACTCTATTACAAAATCTCTGTCAGAAACAGAATCTATACTGTTTTCTGTAGGTCCGTAAAATCCAAGAGTATTTGCTGTATAGTTTCTATCTATTGGGAATGTAGTTCCTGCAAGAGCACCAGCACCTAATGGGCAGTAGTTTGCTCTAATCATTAAGTCATTTATTCTCTGGAAATCTCTTTTAAACATCTGGAAATAAGCCATTAAGTAGTGTGAAAATAAAATAGGCTGCCCAGTCTGCAGGTGAGTAAAGCCAGGCATAACAACGCCTATATGGTTAATAGCTTTATCCACAAGTACTCTTATAAGGTTAATAAGGTATGCTTTTACAGTTTCTGCTTCATACATAATATACATTCTAACATCAACTGCCACCTGGTCATTTCTGCTGCGTGCAGTGTGCAGTTTACCGCCAACAGGACCTACTATTTCTGTAAGTCTTTTTTCAACTGCCATATGTATATCTTCATCACCAATATCAAAATGAAATTCGCCTTTTTCTATTTCATCAAGAACCTGTTCAAGTCCAGCAACTATTGCTCTTGCTTCGCTTTCTGCAATAATTCCCTGACGGCTGAGCATTGTAGCATGTGCTATACTTCCTTTAATATCAAATTTATATAATCTTTTATCAAAGTAGATTGATGCATTAAATTCTTCAACAAATTTATCTGTAGGCAGGTTAAATCTGCCAGCCCATGGTTTTTCACTCATTATTTATCTCCTTTTGGTGCATGTCTTTTTTCAAGTTCTTTTAAAACTTCTGTAAAATCTATACCTTTAAAACGAAGTGCAACCATTAAGTGATATATATAATCGGCTGCTTCTGCTGCTGTTTCATAAGGCGGTTCAGTTAAAAATGCTTTAATAAATTCAGCATTTTCTTCACCAAGTTTTTTTATGATTTTGTTAGCGCCCCCTTCAAGTAATGTGGTAGTGTAAGAAGCAGGGCTTGGGTTTTGCTGTCTTTCTTTAATTGTTTCATTTAATATAAGCAGTATATTTTCCATATTATCCTCTATAATCTAACAGGTATATTTTTATTTTTTAAGTATTCTTTTACTTCTAATATAGTCATTTCTTGGAAATGAAATACACTTGCAGCAAGGGCAGCATCTGCAAGTCCGTATTTAAAGCCTTCATAAAAATGCTCCATAGTGCCAACGCCGCCTGATGCTATTACTGGTATTGTTACAGCCTGGCTTACTGCTTTTGTAAGCTCTATGTCATAGCCTGTTTTCATACCGTCTTTATCCATACTTGTAAGCAGTATTTCACCAGCACCAAAATCTTCCATAGTTTTTGCCCAGCTTACAGCATCAAGACCTGTTCTTTTTCTGCCGCCTGCAATAACTACTTCCCATGAGCCATCTTCTGTAGATTTTGCATCTATTGCAGCAATAACCGCCTGCGAGCCGAATTTATTTGCTGCTTCTTTTATAAAATCAGGGTTTTTTACAGCTTCTGAGTTTATAGATACTTTATCAGCTCCAGCTGCAAAAAGACTGCGTATATCTTCAATAGTTCTTATACCGCCGCCAACAGTGATAGGCATAAAAACATTTTCTGCTGCTTTTTCAATAACATTTATCATAATGTTTCTTTTTTCATGAGTGGCTGTAATATCTAGGAATGCTATTTCATCAGCACCCTGTTTTTCATACTCTATTGCAGCTTCTACAGGGTCGCCTGCATCTCTAATATTAACGAAATTTACACCTTTTACTACTCTGCCGTCTTTTATATCAAGGCATGGGATAATGCGTTTTGCAAGCATACTTTCTCCAGTTTAAACAAATTTAAATTTTTATAACATATAAATACTTAAAAGTTAAATAAAAAATTATTTAAATTTAAATAAAAATATGGTAAAAGAAATATTATGAGAAAAACATTACTTATTACAATATTTATTTTTTATTCATTTTTTACCTGTTTTGCAGAAGAAGTAAAAACTGTTGCCGATATTTTTCCTAAAGCAGCAGATATGAAAGGCGGTTCTTCTTCATGGATTGTAACAGGTGTGCAGACAGAAAAACGGGACAGATGCACTGTTTATGAAAATACTTATGCTTATTATTCTACTAAAAAAGAAAAAATATTAGATATTGAGCGTGAAAATACTTATGTGGTTTCTGCCCGTATATTTGAATGTGATAATTTTGCTGTCGCTTTGAAAAACTATAAAGAGCTTGCAGATATTTCTAAAAAACATGCAAAGCGTAAACAGGTTGCTCCAGTTCCTTTTGGTGAGCAGGGTATAATGGTTGCACTGCCTTTGCAGAAAAAACAGGGTAAAAGTCAGCAGGCTAATTTCTATGTTACCTATATTTTTAGAAACTTTGTAATACAGGTATATTCTGATGATGGCTTTGCTCAAATGGATATGTCTGGTGCTATTGAAAGCAATATATATAAATACCTTAAAACAAAAGGCATAAATTATGCAGTAAACAGAATAAACTTAAAAGTAGAAACAGGCACTGCATTATATATGGACAGCCTTTCTTTCACAGGGGATAAAATAGCTTCAGTTTTAATAAGCGGTATAGTGCTTGATGCTAATAATAAACCTGTGCCTGATGCTAAAATTACAGCAGTAGAAACAAATCAAAGCACAGTAAGTGATAAATCTGGAAAATTCAGCATCAATGTTACTTCTGGAAAAGGTAAATCTATTTCTATGGTTAAAACTGTAATGCTTCCATTTCCTATTCATGGAGAAAGGCTTGCATTATCAACAGGTTTTTATCCTATAGAAGTAAAAAATAAAGATAAGGAAGTATTCAGTGGATTACTTAATATTCTTGTTAAAAATAACAGGGTATCAGGATACCTTATAGATACAAATCTTAATAAAAGATTTCCTGTTACAGGTTATGTAAGGGGCGATAATGTTACAATAGATACAGACTGTACAGAGCCCGGTTCTGCATTAAACTGCCGTAAAATATTTAAAGGCAGCCTTGTTTCTGATTATGTAGTGCAGGGTAAGGCTATTGGTGTTGGCAGTGGTGATTTTACTATAGATAAAAATAAATTTACTGTTATTACAGAAAGTCCGTATATTAGAGATACTGGTATAACATTAAATCTTTCTGTGCTGCAAAATGGAGTGCAGAAATACAGCAGCCAAAACAATATGCCTCTTAATGCAGGCACTGCTAATAAAAGCTATCTTGAACTTAAAACAAATGACTTTATCGGTAAAGATATGCTTTATTTTAAAGAAGCATATTTAAAACTGAATGTACTTGGCTTAAATATTAAAAATAAAGCAGAAATTGTACTTTTTAAAAGAGTGGTGGATAAAAGCGGTAATGTTTCTATGCAGAGAATTGCACCACTTAAAACAGTTACAAAAGATGATACAAATGAAATAAGTCTTGATATTTCAAGCCAAATCCGTCAGCCAAATGAGCAGGGTTATTTTATAGGTTTAATAGGCGATGAGAAAGACTATATCATTTTTAACGGCAATACTATCCGCACAGATTTAAGTTATTATGGAGATGCATCATCATATAAACCTCGCAAAATTTTAAACATTGCACTTAAAGACTTTGACGGTATTGATATGGTTGCTAATAAAGGCTATATTGAAAAAGACGGTCAGCAGGATATTATTCTTTCATTAAGTGTATCTGCCCGCGGAAGAAATTTAGAGCAGATAGAAGTTATTGCTGATGCTGATACAAGAAGGGTGTGGAACACTGTAACAGATGACATTTACCCAGCAATAGCAGTTCTTCAAAATGGTGGCATTTTAAACGAAGATGATTCTTCAATTAATATACCTTTAAAATCAGATGATGAAATATTTGATTTACATTTATACAAAGGCTCGTTAAAAGAAGATAATATTAAGAAAATTACAGTTAAGGCAGTTATTGACGGCAAACTGTATGAAAATTTTATATCATTAAAATAGGAAAATTTATGACATTATATGAAACATTAAAAAATAATTTATTTATCATGGCTGGTCCATGTGTTATAGAAAGTAAAGATATATGTTTTGAAATCGCAGAGCGTGCAAAGGAAGCATCAGAAAAATACGGCTTTACATATATTTTTAAAGCATCTTTTGATAAAGCAAACAGAACATCTGCATCCAGCTTCCGTGGCACAGGTCTTGAAAAAGGTTTAGAAGTATTACAGGCTGTTAAAGATAAATTTAATGTGCCTATCGTTACAGATATCCATGAAAGCTATCAGGCAGAGCCAGTTGGAAATATATGCGACATAATACAAATACCAGCATTTTTATGCAGACAGACTGATTTATTATTAGCAGCTGCAGCAACTAAAAAAATAGTAAATATTAAAAAAGCTCAGTTTTTAAGCGGATTAGATATGAAATATCCACTTGAAAAAGTATATACAGCAGATAATAAACAGGTAATGCTTACAGAAAGGGGCACGATGTTTGGATATGGCAACCTTGTTGTAGATTTCCGCAACCTTATAGATATGCAGCAGTTTAATGTTCCTGTTATTATGGACTTAACTCACTCTACACAAAAGCCTGGTGCACTAGATGGCAAAAGTGGCGGCAACCCGGAATATGCTCCATATCTTGCAGCAGCTGCCAGTGCCTGCGGCATTCGCGGTTTTTTTGCAGAAACTCACCCAGAGCCAGCAAAAGCATTATCTGACGGAGCTAATATGGTAAATCTTGATGATTTTCCAAAGCTGCTTGAAAATATTAAAAAACACAGCATTTAATCGGAGAATATAATGGGAGAAAGATTTAAAAAGTTTTCTAGGTATTTTGGCGGCGAGTATATGAAGTACTGGTATATTGCTTTTGCAGTAACAGTATTATTAATGCTTGCTTTTTCTATTGCTGATGCAAAAGTAGATAAATTTAAATTTACAGTATATAATGAAGACGGCTCAATACAGTCTGAGCAGATTATTTCTAAAGAAGAAGTAGATATTAGAGCCCGTTCTGCTCATTCCCGCTCAATTGTTCCAGAAAAAATATTTTAATTTTTATACAATATTACTGCCTTTTTTATAAGGGCAGTAATTTTTTAAAGAGTAGATATGGCAGTTCTTCTTTCTGTAATCTTTTTATCCTTTATTGGTCTTGGACTACCAGATACCATATTAGGCAGTATATGGCCTGTTATACAAAAAGATATTAATGCACCAATATACAGTGCCGGCATTATTATTTTAATTGTACAGGCAGGCACTGTTATTTCAAGCCTTTTCAGCTCAAAGCTGGTTTATAAATATTCTACTCAAATGGTTACTTTTTTTAGTATTCTATTAACTTCTATTGCTTTAATAATCTTTGCTTTTTCTGAAAATGTATTTTTTCTCTTTGCAGCTGCTGTTCCTTTAGGGTTAGGGGCAGGAAGTGTTGATGCTGCACTTAATGGATATGTGGCTAATAACTTTAAATCAAATATTATGAATTTTCTTCACGGATTTTGGGGAGTAGGTGCATTTTTAGGACCTTTTACAATGATTTTTTTTATAAAATCAGATTACGGCTGGAGAGCAGGATATATTTTTACTGCCATTATACTGTGCTTTATAGCTTTAACAGTGTTTTTATCAAGAAAAATATGGATAAATAAAGGAAACAGCAGTGAAGAAAAAGTATATATATCAAATAAAGAAGCATTAAAAATACCGCTTGTAAAAACTGCATTAATTACATTTTCATTTTTCAGCTACATAGAGCTTACAACAGGACTTTGGATAAGCAGTTATTTTGTTTACGGATTAGGAATATCTAAATATTATGCAGCATTAATTACTGCATTTTTTTACGGCTCAATTACTGCAGGAAGAATAATAACAGGGCTTTTTTCAAATAACTTTGAAAACTATAAAATAATAAGAGCAGGTGAAATGGCAATTATTGCTGGCTGTATTCTTATGATATTTGGAGATATGTATTTATCGGTTGCAGGGGCATTTATTATAGGTATAGGCTCATCACCTGTTTATCCTGCTATGCTTCATGAAACACCAAGACGGTTTGGTGAAAAAGCCTCTCTTACTGTTATGGGACTGCAGATGTCAGTATCTTATACAGGCGGGGCATTAGCTCCACTGATATTTGGTATGCTTGCAGATAAGTTTTCTTTTAATCTGCTGCCATATTATATATTATTTGGTGCTGTAATTATATTTATATCTTCAGAATATTTAAACCGCAGTTTAAAAAAATATAAAACTATATAATTACAGGTTTATTTATGGCAGTATCTGGAGTGATGCCGCCTTTTAATACACTTACAACTGATTCTGCACAGCTTATGGCCATATTTTCCTTTGTTGCCTGTGTTGAGCTGCCTAAATGAGGGGAAAGCACTACATTATCCAGCTTTTTTAAATCTTCATTTATTTCAGGCTCAAACTCATATACATCAAGTCCTGCTGCATATATAATTTTTTCAGAAAGAGCTGCAGCTAAATCACTTTCTCTAATAATAGGACCTCTGCCAATATTAACTAAAACAGCAGTTTTTTTCATTTTTTTAAACTCTTTTAATGAAAAAATATGCCGTGTTTCAAGTGTTAATGGGGCAGTAATGATTAAAAAATCAGACCATTCTAAAAGTTCATCAAATGTAGCATAAGTTGCACCAAAAATTAATTCTGCCTGTTTATCTCTGTGTCTGTTATGGTATATTATATCCATAGAAAAACCTGTGGCTATTTTTGCAACAGCCTGGCCAATATTTCCCATGCCAAATATACCTAATGTTTTTTTATAAAAATCAAGTCCAGTCATTAAGCTGTGGTTAGTGTTGCCTGAAAATCTGCCGTTTCTTGCATATCTGTCTGCTTCAGGTATATGGCGTGCTGCACTCATTAATAATGCAAAGCCGTATTCTGCTGTACTTTGGGTTAAGATATGCTTTGTTGTACAGACTGTTATACCTCTATGGGTGGCATAGTCTACATCTATGTTATCACTTCCTGCATCAAAGTTTGCTATAACTTTTAGTTTAGGTGCTGCTTCCATAAGCGGTCTGTCAACAATATCACTTGATGTACATATTAACGCATCAGTATCGCTCATCATCTGCCTAAGCCTTATAGGTGGAAGGGGCTCATCTATACTGTTTGCATCAATGCGTATATCTTCTAAGTAATTATTAATAATATTTGGTAATTTGGAAGTGATAACAACTTTCATACTGCCCCCTAGTATTTTTTTCTTCTAAATAGGTCTGTCCTTTTTGAAATAACTCTGTCTATAAAAAGCATACCATTAAGATGGTCAGTTTCATGCTGGATAAGGATAGCTTCAAACCCGCTTGTTTCAAGTACATTCTGCTGCATATTTTCATCAAAATAGCTTACAACTATTCTTTCTGCCCGTGTAACATTCCCTGTGAAATCAGGCACACTCATACAGCCCTCTCTTGAAGTAACTGTGCCGCTGTGCTCAATAATTTCTGGGTTAATCATTACCATAAAACCATGGTTTTCTTTGCATTTTTTATTAAGTGATGCATCTATTGTGATGATTCTTTTAAGCTCGCCTATCTGAGGGGCTGCAATCCCTGTAGAATGGCCTGCATCAAGCATTGTGTCTTTTAAATCCTGTATAATCTGTTTAACATCTTCTGTTAACTCTGTAACATCAGCAGCATCCTGCTTTAATATATCGTTTGGATATTTTAATACTTCTCTTACTGCCATGATTAAAGCTCATAAAACTCAATTTTTTTTATATTTATTTGAGTGTTAATTTCTTTTGCAGTTTTCTTTAATGCTTCCTGCCAGATATTTTCATTATTTTCATTATCAGAAACAACTTCCAGCATCATAATATATACTTTTGGACTGCCGCCTGTTATTTTTGTCTGCAAATCTATAATATTTAAGTTATTATTTGCTAACTCTTTAGTAATTGCATAAACTATTCCTGCTTTATCTGCACCATATACAGATATAGAATAGTGGCTGCCGTTATCATTAATTTCAGGTTTTTTATCAAATTTAAAAACTTCCATGTGTGAGCGGACATTTTTAAACATATCTTTTATTTCCTGCTCTTTATAGTCTTTATCATTTGTAACTATAAATATCATGGAAAATACACCCTGTAGTAATGTGGAGCTGGAATCAGCCAGATTAAAGCCGTTATCAAAAAGAACTTTTGTTGTATCTGCTACAATACCTTTTGAATCAGTATTTACAAAACTTAATGCGTAATAATGTTGTCTATCCATATATAACCTCATATAAATATATTTATAGGATAGTTAATTATCTAATAATAAGCAAGATATTTTTGTATAAAATGTGCAGTTAGTAAATTCTAAAAACGATTGCAACATTTTAAGCAGTCGTTTAAATTCTCATAAAAAATATCATTAGCCGATTTATAATTAAATAATTTTCTAGGATAGTTATTAATCCAGTCTTGTATTTTTTTAATATAACTACTAGA
>CALUWI010000015.1 GCA_944324465.1 uncultured Mucispirillum sp.
AGTCTTGAAGACAACACAAGAGAGTTAAACGGTATAATAGAACAGAAAGAAAACTATATATGCGAACAGCGTGAAAAGATAGGAAGATTAGAAGACAACACAAGAGAATTAAACGGTATAATAGAGCAGAAAGAAAACTATATATTAGAGCAGCGAGAGAAAATAGGCAGTCTTGAAGACAACACAAGAGAGTTAAACGGTATAATAGAACAGAAAGAAAACTATATATGCGAACAGCGTGAAAAAATAGGTGGTTTAGAAGATAGCACAAGAGAGTTAAATGGTATAGTAGAGCAGCAGACAAATTATATTTATGACCAAAATGAAACAATTGGCGAGCTGAAAAATATAAAAAATCAGCAGGAACATGAGCTGAATATATACAGAGGCTTTACTTCAAATATAATAATAAAAATACTTTATAAAATATATATAAAAATGGCGGGGAGATAATGACTAAAAAAATATGTGTGTTAAACCCATATATACCAACACTTGGTGGTGGTGAAAAACATATGGGTTTATTATGTGCTTTTATGGAAGAATATTATGGAGATGTAGAAATAGATATTCTTGTACATAATTTTAATAATGTAGATATTTATGCTGATGATTATGTTACTATTGATAAATTAAATAAAAGATTTGATATATCACTTAGTAAAACAAAAATAAGGAAAATAGATGTTATTTCATCTAATAAACTTATTGATAAAATAAGAAATAAATTTAAAGTTGAAAAGGAAACTAAGAAATATGATTTGTTTGTGAATTTTATGTTTTTAAGCAAACATATAGGCAGAGCAAAAAAGAATTTATTTGTATGTATGTTCCCTGCACATAGATTTGAAAATGAAGTAAATGGATTTTTTAAAAAAATCTTAGCAAAAATAGCAGACAGACTTTATATAAAAAGTTATGATGTATTTGCACCAATATCAGAATATACAAACCACAGGTTTCATACATTCTGGGGTAATGATAACAATTCTAAAATTATATTTCCTCCAGTTATATCAGAGCAGGAAATTGACAAGCTATATGATGAGAAAGATAAAAAAAATATAATCATCAGTGTTGGTCGTTTTTTTGTATCTGCTCACTGTAAAAGACAGCTTGAAATGGTAAAAATGTTTGTATCTAATCATGAAGCTTTTAAAGGGTATGAGTATCATTTAGTAGGAGCTGTAGCAAATACAAAAGAAGATTTAGAATATCTTAACCAGGTTAAACAGCTTGCAAAACAAGTTGATAATGTTTTTATCCATGAAAACTGCCCATATAATGAACTGGTTGATTTATATAAATCAGCTAAAATATTCTGGCATGCTGCAGGCTATACCATTAATGAAAATATAGAGCCTGAAAAAGTAGAACATTTTGGTATCAGTACAGTTGAAGCAATGTGTTATGGTGCTGTACCTGTTGTAATCAATAAAGGCGGCTTAAAAGAAACTGTGGAACATACAGTATCAGGGTATGTATGGAATACTGAAGAAGAATGTGTAAAATATACTTGTGAATTAATTAATAATGATGATAAAAGAAAAATAATGGCTGAAAAAGCTCAGGAAAGAAGCAAAAAGTTTTCAATTGAACAATACTTTAGAGCAAATAAGGAGTTGTTTGATGAATACAAATTATAATATTGATGTATCTGTTGTAGTTGTAAACTACAATGGTAAAAAATATATTGATGAGCTTCTTGCATCATTACAAAATCAAATATCAAAAAATTTTACATATGAGATAGTCTTTGTAGATAATAACTCTGCAGATGATTCTGTAAAATATATACAACAGCATTGGGCAGATAAAATTAAAAACTTAAGGGTTGTAGAAAGTAAAGAAAATTTAGGCTTTGCTGGTGGAAATAATTTAGGAGTGAAAGAGTCACATGGTAAGTATGTAGTTTTATTAAATAATGATACTAAACCTAACGAAGACTGGCTGCAGAATCTCTATAATTTTTTTATTAATAAAGAAAATATAGTAATAGCAAACTCTTTATTATTATTCTATAATGACTATATAAAGATAAAATTTCATACACAGGATAAATTTTTTATTTCAAATAAAATAAAAATAAATGAAATAGAGTATATCATAGACAATAAATTCTGCAGGAATTTATTATACAATCAGGATACATTAACTTGTTTTGGACATTCTGAAATATATATTCCACTTATTAACGGTGTAAGGGATTACAATATAGAACTTAATAAAATAAGCGGCTTAGAAAACGATAAAGTTATAATTGGCGAAAGCGAGTACACTTTTAGCAGTACAATAAAAATAAATTTATCAAAAGAAGTTATAGATAATAATAAAAAAACATTAGTTCAAAATGCAGGCTCTGGAGTTAATGAAAACTATGATGGATATGATATAGGGTTTACAGATGAATATGATGAAAAATATATGAAACCATATCAAATCACAAATTCCTGTGGTGCATCTATGATGATGGAAAAAGAAAAGTTTATATCAGCCGGCGGGTTTGATGAAACATTTTTTATGTATTATGAAGATACTGATTTATCTTTTAGAGCTAGAAGAAACGGGGGAGAAATCTGGTATTGTCCTGATTCAATAGTAAGGCATATACATACAGGCAGCAGTAAAGAATGGTCTCCATTTTTTATTTTCCATGTTACTAAAAATAAACTTTTATTTGTATATAAAAATATATCACGAAAACTGTATCTGAAACTTTTAATCAAACAAGTGATTCACAGTATTAGAGGACGCAATATGAATATGTTAAAAGGTTCTCTTGCAAGTGTAAAAATATTATTTAAGGTGTAAAATGAAAAAAATTAATATAACACAACAGTTATTTATTCCATTTTTATTAGCAGTGATGATTTATTTTTTTATTCCATCAGAAATATATTTTACTAATATTCAAGAAATGACATCTTCTTACAGCACATTATTAAAAGGATTTATACCTAATTTACTATTACTTTATTTTGGGCTGTTAATAATTACCTTTTTGCTTTTATATCTTAATGATAAACTTTATAGAATATTTATAGCTGTAATTACATCTGTTATTTTTATTTTTTTTATAAATAACTTTTTTTTCCAAGTGCAGGTAGTGTTAGACGGAACAGAGAAAATAAACATATTCTCTATGAATTCAATTATAAACATAATTGTCAATACTGCTGTATTAATCTTAACTTTTTTTATCATTATTAAGAAAAATAATATTAAAGCTTTATATCCACTATTGTATATCATATTGGTTGTTCAAATAGGTATATATATGTATGGATATATAAATAATCATAATGAAATTATAAAGATAAGCGAAAATAATAAACTGGAACAAAAAAATATAGATAAATATAATATTCTGCAGCTTTCAAAAGAACAAAATATTATATATATAGTTTTAGATGCATTTGACCATGAAATTTTAGCAGAGATAATAAAAGATAATAAATTAGATGTTGCTAATGATTTTAAGGATTTTATATATTTTAGCAATTATACAAGTCTTTATCCGCAAACAAAATCTTCTGGTATAGCCCAATTTACTGATAAAATATATCAAAATGAAATGCCATTTAAAGAGTTTCAAGAAAAAGCATTTTCTTCAGGTAAATCTACATTTGAGCAGTTAAAAAAACAAGGGTGGGATAATATTATTTATCCATCAAATACTATATATGCCCCTAATATTGAATTATATAGTAATGTCAGTGATGGAAGTAATGATATGCGGCAGCTGAATTCATTAGAAGACATTACATACTATAAGATAGTTCCATTAATGTTTAAAAATTTGATTAGAGGATTACAACAATACTCAAAAGATAACTGGGATTTTACATTTTTAAATATTTTAAATAATAAAGTAAATGGAAATGATAATAAAACATTTCTACTTATTCATTTAATTGGAGCACATCCCCCTTATGTTGTTAATGAAAATCTTGAAATGAGTACTGAAAGTTCGCGGCAGAAACAGGCAGTTGCATCTCTTAAATTAATGAAAAAATTTATTGATAAACTTAAAAAAGAAGGATTTTACGATAATTCTTTAATAGTGATAACTGCAGACCATGGTGCTATTGCTTTAAGATCGCATCCAATACTTTTTATTAAGCCATATAACGCTGAAAATAATAAATTAATTACTGATAATAAATCACTTTCTCAGCATAGTATGAACAAAATATTATTAAATTATGCAGCAGATAAAACTTATAATATTAATTTATTACCAGATGAAGAAAATAGAGTTTTTTATTCTTATAGTAATACTCAACTAGGTGATGCCAGATATTTACCTCCTATGACAGAATATGTTGTACCTGAAAATGCTGCTGATTATGATAAATATGTATTAAGCAGTATTATGAATACTGAACCTATTGGCACTTTACCTGTAAAATACAGCTTACAAGATAATATTTCTAATTTACCTAAAGGTATGTTTGATAAAACATGGGAAAAAACATCTGATGGATTACTTGGCAAAAATGCTATTAATATAAAAGTAAAAGAACGTAATGGTATCATATTTAAGAGTGAAATAAAAAATCCAAATCCAGCTCCAGTGCTTATGACAGTTTTTGAAAAAAATAAATTACTGTATAAAACATCTATAAACGGAAATTCTACAAAAAAAATTGAAACAACACTGCTTTTAGATGAAATAGTACAAGTTGCGTTTGACAATAAAGTAATAATTAAAAATATAGAAATAGAACAGGCAGAAAAATATAGTAATTTAAATAATATTAGTGGCAATAAGGTAGTTATATCAGATAATTTATATGATAATAAATCAGGTATGGTTGTAAAATTAAATGCAGATATTACCTTTAAAGATAAAGTGGCTACAATAAACAGGAATATAATAATTAAATATAATAATATTATATTAAGCAGATATACAGTATATAATAAAAATAGTAATTATTATGTTATTATACCAGCAAATATAATAAAGAGAAATGGTATAATAGAAATCAGTGCAGATGATAAACTGCTTGAGCAGATAAATATTAAATCTGCTTCTATTATTAGTGGTAAAGGATATGAAGATATATTCAAAATGCTGCAAGAGCCAAATAGATTTATATCATCAGACGAACTTCCTGAAATGACTTATATGCAGGGATGGCAAAATACAGAGGCTGATAGAAGATGGGGCAGAAAAGATAATTATGTTTATTTACCAATTCCTCAATCAAGTTCAGCAAATATGCTTTTAAACATATATGGTCATGCATTTATTAATTTGTCAAAAAAGCAAGATGTGTCATTTTATTCAAATGATAAATTATTATATAAAACAGATGTTAGTGAACGCAGAGAGAAAAAATTCACAATTAAATTAAATGAAAATGATGTAGAAAATGGATTTATACTGCTTCACATAAAAACTAATTATACAGACACAGCTTCAAATAATAAATTAGGAAATGATACAAGAGTTCTAGGATTTGCACTAACTGGGATAGAATTTAAAACTATTGATAATACAGCTGATATAAATGACTATGTGGATTACAGCATTAGAGATATATCATTAATGGGAATAGATGGTTTATATTCGCCAGAAAAAAACTTAATATGGACAGATAAAAATTTTATAATCAAGATACCATATGAAGATATTCCTAAACATACAGAAAATATTGTGGTGGAAATTGATGGTAGATTTTATTTTAATAAAGAAAAAGATGCTCAAAATATAGAGGTATATTATAATAACAGCCTTGTAAAGAAATTTACAGCACAAGATGATAATGTAAAATCATACTCTATAATGTTAGATACAAAAAATATAAGTAAAGATTTAGAATTAGTATTTAAAGCAAAATATGCCTGTTCACCTGCTGATAATGGAGAGAATAGTGATAAAAGAAAACTGTCTTTTGCAGTTAGTGGTTTAAAAATATATAAACCTGTGGTATTTAATACTGGGGAATATTTAGTTAAAGATATAGATAATAATACATTTAAATCTAACTGGTATTCTAAAGAACCAACATTAATATGGTCCAGCAACAATGCAGAACTTACGCTTCCATTAAGTAAGGAACTGCAGGAACAGGCAAGTATATTTATAGATATAAAAGGAATGGCATATTTTAATAAATCTAATGAAATGCAGACATTAGGAATATATGCAGATGATACTTTATTAAAAGAATTTGAAGTTATTAATAATGATTATAATACATATACTGTAGAAGTTCCAAAAAAATATTTAAAAGATGTATTAAATTTAACCTTTAGAACAAAATATAATTCATCACCAAAATTAGACGGCAGAGGAGATGACAGCAGACTATTAGGTTTTGCCTTGACAGGTATAAATATTAAAAAAGACAATACAGTGAGTGCAGTTCAAAAAACAGTAAAAGAAGAAAAAGTATCCTATTCGCAGATATTTAATACTAGAGAATATTTAGTTAAAGATATAGATAATAATACATTTAAATCTAACTGGTATTCTAAAGAACCAACATTGATATGGTCCAGCAATAATGCAGTATTAACGCTTCCATTAAGCAAGGAACTGCAGGCGCAGGAAAGCATATTTATAGATATAAAAGGAATGGCATATTTTAATAAATCTAATGATATGCAGACATTAGGAATATATGCAGATGATACTTTATTAAAAGAATTTGAAGTTATTAATAATAATTATAATACATATACTGTAGAAGTTCCTAAAAAATATTTAAAAGATGTATTAAACTTAACCTTTAGAACAAAATATAATTCATCACCAAAATTAGATGGCAGAGGAGATGACAGCAGACTATTAGGTTTTGCCTTGACAGGTATAAATATTAAAAAAGAAAATATAGTGAATGAAGTTCAAAAAACAGTAAAAGAAGAAAAAGTATCCTATTCGCAGATATTTAATACTGGGGAATATTTAGTTAAAGATATAGATAACAGCACATTTAAATCTAACTGGTATTTTAAAGAACCAACATTAATATGGTCCAGCAACAATGCAGAACTTACGCTTCCATTAAGTAAGGAACTGCAGGAACAGGCAAGTATATTTATAGATATAAAAGGAATGGCATATTTTAATAAATCTAATGATATGCAGACATTAGGAATATATGCAGATGATACTTTATTAAAAGAATTTGAAGTTATAAGTAATGATTATAATACATATACTGTAGAAGTTCCAAAAAAATATTTAAAAGATGTATTAAATTTAACTATTAGAACAAAATATAATTCGTCTCCAAAATTAGACGGCAGAGGAGATGACAGTAGACTATTAGGTTTTGCCCTTACAGGTATAAATATACGAAATAATGATAATAATATAAATGCAGTTCAAAATGAAATTAAATATGGTATTAAAGAGATTTCTATGATGAATGGCAAAGGATGGTATCAGCCTGAGCCTGAGCTTATTTGGGCGAGGAAAAATGCTGAGTTATTAATTCCTGTAAGTAATATAAATAATACAGCTTCAATTAGTATAATATTAAAAGGACAGATGTTTATAAGTAATGCAAAAGAGCAATCATTGAGCATATACTGCAAAGATAAAAAAATAAATGAATATAAAGTAAATGATAATAATATTTATGATTATTCTTTTACAGTTGATGTGGATAAAAATATGGAGTATATTCCTTTAAAATTAGAAGCAGGATATGAGGAGCAGCCAAAAATACAGGCGAAAGTTTAGATGACAGACTGCTGGCATTTGGAATAAGAGAAATAGTGATAAAACGGGATTAATATGATAGATTATTTTAAAAGTATAATACAAAATGTTATAATAGGAGCAGTAATAGGTATTTTCTGCTATTTTATATTATTTAATGCAAAAACAGTAAACCCTTTTAATGTTGAATGGTATGTTAATTTATCAGGAGATTCTGGTCAGCATATAATTGGCTGGCTTGCATATATTAAGAGCCAATATTTTTTCCCTGTAGGTTTAACAGATTATTTATTATATCCAGATAAAATATCTATTATATATTCAGATTCAATACCTTTATTATCATTTCTTTTGAAACCAGTAACGGCAGTAGCTGGCACTTTTCAATTTTTTGGTTTATATGGTTTACTTAATTTTATATTACAGGGAGTATTTGCAGCTTTCATTATTGGAAGATGGACTAATAATAAAATAATAACAGTAATTTTTACAGTAATGATTGTTTTAAGTCCTATAATGATTAACCGTATGTATGGTCATCATTCGTTATCAAGTCATTGGCTTATTTTAATGAGTATAGCATATATTTTATACAATCACGATGCACCTATTAATTTCAAAAAGGATATAATTTTTTGGAGTGTACTTTTTTGTATAATACCAGGAATTCATTTATATTTTTTTCCAATGGTTTATGGGCTTGCATTTATGTACTGTCTGTATAAATATTATAAAAATAAAAAAGAACTTATTATTCAACTGGTGCTTTATATAGCAATAATCTTAATATCTCTTTCTTTTTACGGTGCATTTTATAATGTTGGAGGAGCAAATCATGATAATAATGTAGGAAATTATGGAGCAAATTTAAATACATTTATCAATTCAGCACATATAGGGCAGATATTGCCTGGCATGAAACTTGTAGGTGCACAGTATGAGGGTATAGGATATTTAGGGTTTGGTTTTATACTTTTGGCATTTATTGCAATAGGTATAGTAATTTATAAAAAAATAAGAAAGCAGGCAATATTTATAGAAAAGAAAAAGTTTTATTTTATACTTGCTGCATTTCTTATTTATCTGTTTGTTTCTACAGGTGGCAGTGGTTATTTTAATGGATATAAACTATTTTATATAGATTTAAATAGTGTTCTTTCAGCATTCAGGTCAAGTGGAAGATTTATATGGGTATGTGTATATATAATAGAATTTGCTGTAGTATATATAGTAATAAAAACTATCAGCAATAAGAGAATTAAATATCTTATTCCACTGCTATTAGTTATATTATTCTTGCAGATTATAGATATATATAATTTTTTACAAAGAAAATCACAAATAATTGATGATAGTTTTAAAAATGAATCTATAATGATATTTAATGAAAATGAGTGTAAATATTTAAAAGAAAATTATGAATATGTTCACCTTAATACTACCACTTATAATGATTATAACATTATGTATCCATATATATACAGCTTTATACAGTGCGGTTTACCAGTTAATAATTTTTATCTGGCAAGAGATGCTGGTAAATTAAGACATGAAAAATATAGAACAATTCTAGAGAAGATGGAAAATGGAAGTCTTGGTAACATATTGGTATTAAATACAAAAGAAAATAAATTAAATCTTAAAAATGTATATGTACAATCATTGAGTGATGTTCTTTTAATTTCAGAGAATAAAATACCATTTTTAGAGACTATCCCAACAAAATTGATTAGTAAAAAGTCTAAATTTACAACAGTGAAAATAAATGCAGATAAATATTTTCCTAAAGGCTGGCATAATGCAGAAAAAACATTAAGGTGGTCTAGTGGAAATAAATCACAAATTGTAATTCCTGTTGGAAATAAAACAAATAGTGCATTAATAAGACTAAGATTAAGACCATATTTAAATGAAAAAGTGAAGGAACAGGAAATAAGTATTTCTGTTAATAATAAAAAACTTCTTATTAGGAAAATGGATAAAAATTACGCATTTTATGAAGTTATTGTTCCAAAAAAATTAATAGTTGACAATAAAATTATTTTAGATATAACAGTATCGAATAATATATCCACTCCTTCTGCCGTTGGAAAAAATGATGGCAGATTATTAGGGGTTGCTGTTTCTAATATAGAATACTATGAATGATTGAACCTGAGAAAAATCTGTAAAAACTTTTTTCTATAATTATTTTTTATTTTAAATAAAAATATATTTGAATTGAGTATGGAATTATTTGTTAATATTTTTAAATAATGCTATCAATTACTGTAGGGTAAATAAATGTTGACATAATTCTAGAAATATATTAAATAAAATGAGGAGAAATAATGTTTAAGTTTATTCAGAGAAAAAAATATACACTTTTCTTTTTGTTTGTTTTCATGTTTTGGGTAATATTTCAAATTCTATTCCCAAAGAGTATGTCAACAGGTGATACAGGAGCACTAATTTCATATTCAAAATTAATAGCTGAAGAAATGACACTATTGACAAAGAATTATTATTATCCAACTGAGTTAAGATTTTTATGGGTGTCAAATATTTATGCTCCACTGTTCTATATCTTTAATGATTATGATTATGTAAGATTATTTGCAAATATTATTTTATATGCCATATTGTTGATATCATTTATTTTGTTAATGAAGCAGTATGATATAGATATTCAGTATGCTTTTTTAGCAATGGCTGTGTTTTTAATACCAATATCAAATCATTATCTATATATAGGAATTATTTCATCTTTCTACTTAGGTTACTATATATTAAGTATATTGATTTTTGCTATATTATTAGGAATAGTTAAGTCAGAGCAAAAAAAATGGTTATATGTAGCTTTTTTTGCTGTTATAACATTTATGTACAGTCTTAATGGAATAAGAGCTTTGATAAATATGTATTTCCCTCTATTTATATCATGTATTATACTATATGTTATAGAGAGAGTTGTTTTAAAAACAAAAATAAATATAAATATTATATGGTATAGTGCATTAGGATTAATTATTTCATTATTAGGGTATTTCATCAGTGATTATTTTTTAAGAGATATTGTTCATTATGTTGATTATACTAAATCAGGTTGGTATTCTTTTGATATTACACAAGAGAAAATAATAAAAGTTATTAGTATGATAAAACCATTGCTTTCAATTTATTATTGGGGAGATTTTATATCTATTATCTCAAATATTGGAATAATTTTATTAGTTGTTCTTTTCTTTTATATGATTTACTATATTATTAGAAATTTAAATAATACATATATACGATTATTATTATTATTTTTCATAATATCTTTATTGGAGCAGATAGCTCTTGCTTTAATATTTACGGCATACAAACCAAGATATTTATATCCAGTAACAATTTTTATACCAGCAATAGTTGCAATTTATTGTTATATTACAAAAGATATCAAACTGCATAAAATAATACAGCTAATTTTTATATGTTCATTACTTGTGCATGGAAGTGCTGTGGTTATAAATACATTCAGTGAAGATAGATATGCAAAACAAAAGTACTTCATATATGCTCCAACAAATAAGGAAGCATTTAAACCAATTATAGAATTTTTAGATAACACTAATATTAATTTTGGTTATAGTTTTTATGGAGAAGCTCATTTGTTAAATGAGCTTACGAATGGAAGAATAGAAGGAGGAGGTATTCGTGTAGCTAAATGTGAATTTCATGCTATGAAGTGGGATACATTACATAAATATTATGACAGAACGAATACTGATGACAATATCTATTTTATGATTACTAATAGAATAAATGATGAATGTAAAGATTCAAACAAGTTGTTAAAATCAAAAAAATATGTGTATAGAGATAGCAGATATACAGTTTATATTCTAAACAAGGGAGTTGTATTAGATTATTTGAATAGAAAATAAAGATTATTATATGAGGTTATATATGATGAAATCAATATTATATTTTACATTAGTTATTACATTTGTTATGAGCGGGAGTGCATTTGCATATTTAAACCCAAGTTCTGGTACTGGTTTAATTGCATTTTTAGTTGCAATTGCTGCGGGTCTTATATTCTACTCTAAAAAAATCTTTTATGGAATAAAAAGTCTCTTTAAAAAAGATAAAAATACAGAAGAAAAGTAGATATTTAGCTTGAGGGTAGTGTCATAGAATTCATAGGACATATTCTTTATTTAATATGTATTTTTCCATTTGAATATATATTTTCATTAATACTGAAAGTGTGTCTTATGATACTGCCGCATGGCTATGCACTGATAATGATGTCATTGGTAGTTAATTTATTAACTCTGCCAATTATGTCATGGGCAAAACATGTTGAAAATAAAGAAAGAGAAAAGCAGTTTAAAGTTAAGCAGGAAGTAATTGGCATAAAAAAACAGTATAAAGGCGAAGAAGCTTTTAGAAAGATAGATGCAGTCTATAAAAAATATCATTATTCTGCATTACTTGCATTCCGTGCAGATTTATCAATATTTCTTCAAATTCCCATATTTGTAGCAGCTATTACAACTCTTGATAACAACCCTGTATTTAATAATGTTTCTTTTTGGATGATAGATAATCTTGGAGAGCCAGACCACTTATTTTTCGGCTGGAATTTTCTTCCATTTTTTATGACAGCAGTAAATTTAATTTCCATAAAATTATATAATAATGACAATAAATTTTTTGATAGAGCAAATATTAAATTGATAATAATTGCATTACTTTTCCTTGTATATTTGTATGGAAGAAGTTCTGCACTTATGGTATACTGGACAAGTAATAATATTTTATCTACATTAATTATAGTATTAGGATTTGTCAATAAATATACAAAAGAGAAAGATGAGTCTTCTAATGGATAAAAGATTAAATGTGGTTTTACTAATAGACAATGAGCCTCTTTATGCACCTTATGTAATAAAGCAATTGCTTAGTGGTTTGAATGATAATTTAATATTAAAAGCTGTTGTTTTTACAGAAGGAAATTACCGCAAAATATCAGATAAACAAAATAAGCAGGAAATAAACAATTTATATGGCTCATTTAATAGTTTTATGTTGAATTTGTTTTATAGTTATAAGTCTGCAGTATTAAATAATGATGCAGAGAACAACTGCTTTAGAGTATTAGAAAAAGCTGGTATAGAATATAGAGTAACTAATAGAATAAATTCTGATGAAATAGTTGATTTTATAAAATCAAAAGAAATAGATATATTATTTTCATTAACACATCATATATTAAAATCAAATATTCTAAATGCTCCAAAATTAGTATGTATCAACAGACATCCAGGTAAACTGCCAAAACATGCAGGTTTACAGCCTATTTTATATACTATGCTTGAACAAAAAGATAGCCAGCAGATAACTATTACGCAAACTATGCATACAATGGTAGAGCAAATAGATGCAGGAAAAATTTTAATAGAAACTGATTACAGTATACCAAGAAATTCGTCATTATTTTATGGTTACACTGTTGTATATAAAGATACTACCAGAATGTTTAATACTGCAGTAGAAAATTACTTATCAAACCAAATGTATACTCATGATATGAATCAGAGAAAATATTATTCTTTTCCAAATAAAGAAATATGCAAAGAATTCAGAAAACTGTATAAGATATTCACTTGGAAAGAATACTTTAATAATATGGGATTAAAAGATAATATCAAACAAATAAATAGGGGGGGGGGTAAGTAGACAATTATACCCTATTGGGTATAATTATGTCTAAGATAAGATATATAAGAAAAAGCGATTATGAATATATCACTAAAGCGCAAATTAATTATGGAACTTTTGTTAGTGATTATGCAGACATACTGACAAAGATACTGATAAATTTTAATAGTTTTTTATCATCAACATTAATTGTTGAAACAGATAATGGCGAAATTATAGGTTTTGATATCAATATATTAAAACCATATTCTTTTTGGAAAGAATTTTATAAAAATTTAAGTTTTTTTAAAAAAATAAAGTGGTTATATTCTAATAAAATACAACATGATATAATTAATAAATATGATGATGAATTTAAAGATATATACGATGATTTATATAAAATAGATGATAAAGTAGCATATACTTTCCTATATATGTTTGATAAAAAAATAGAAAATAATATACGAGCAGCAGATGTTGGTATTATGCAGTTGAAATTGATAGCGGATAAATATGAATATCAAACCGCTGAGATAAAAAATAGCAATATAGCTTCTATTAAAAGTTATACTAGAAGAGGTTTTAATACAACGAAGTATTTTGAATATGAAAAAGGTGTACTTTTTTCTGTAATCAAGATAGACGATATAAGAGATAGTATTAAAAATTATAATATTAATTGCGATATAGACTTAGGAGTTAAATAAAATGGGTTTGCTTAATTTCATAAAAGCAAAAAAAAATATTAAAAGCTGGTCAGAAAAAAGTATTGTTATTTTTTCAGAAGGGAATGTATATAATACAACAAATAAACCAGTGATTGATGAACTGATAAAAGAAATTGATGTATTATATATAACTATAGATAAAGATGATGAACTTCTTTTATTTAATCATGAAAAATTTCATCCAGTCTATTTAGAATTTGACTTCTGGGGACAGCTTTTAATGGCAACTATTAAGGGTAAGTTGTTTTTAACTGCTACATATAGCCTTGAAGTATTATCACTTAAAAAATCAAAGTTTATGAAATACTATGTATGTATGCTTCATTCTAGTACAGATTTACAGGCAGGTCAAAAATATTCATTTGATTTTTTTGATTCAGTAATATGTTTTACTAAAGCACAATTGCAGACATTAGAAGAGTTGGAACAAATAAGAAAGTCTAGTGTGAAAGAAAAACCACTTCTTGGTTTAGCATATTATGATGTGTATGATAAACTTAATAAAAGTATAGATGTAGAAGATGATGAAAAATATGTTTTAGTTGCTCCATCATGGGGCAGTAATAATTTTTTAAATTATATAGATTTTGATATATTTGAGTATATTTTTCAGGCAGGATATAATGTGATTTTTAGACCACATCCAATGAGTTTAACATATGAAACTGAATTATTATCTAATATTAAATCAAAATATATGAATGGATATAATGGACTTAAATTTGAAATAGATACAGATAATATTGCTATAAAATCTATTAAAAAGTCATTATGTCTTGTTTCTGCATGCTCTGGTTTTGTTATAGATTATGCAATGTTTGCAAATAAAGGGCTTATATTATTTAATAATGAAAGAAAGATTGATAATTTAGACCAAATTGACTTACCAAAAAGAATATTTTGGGATGAGCAGGTTGTGGAAGATATTGCCAGATTTGTTACTACAAAAGAAGATTTTGGCAAAGCATTGACTTATTGTATAAAAGAACAAACTAAGATTGGTAGTAAAATAGAAAAATATAGAAATGAAATTATGAACTATGGTAATGCAGCAGTATATATAGCAAAATACTGTGTAGAAAAATATAATTTATAGCTGATTATTTTCTTACATCTACATCATCAGGCATATGGGAGCTTGCTTTTTGCTGCAGCTTACTGTATCTTTTATAAATTCTTTCTTTTAAGTTTGAAGAAGATACTCCAGCACCATAAGGGAAGTATACTACATCTACTCCAAGTTCTCTTAGATAGTCATATTTATGGTTCCAGTCATCGCCTACTACAAAGATATCAAAATTTAAATCTTTAACTTTTTCAGTATGGTCTAATGACCTTTGTGGTATTACTATATCAGGCATTTTTAATGCTTTCATTAAGGCAATTCTTTCATCAAATGGTATAATAGGTTCAGATTTATATGATGCTACTAATTCATCAGTATTAACACCAACAATCAAAATATCACCTAAGGCTCTAGCATATTCCAAAAGTTTTAAATGGTTAATGTGGAGCATATCAAATGTTCCTGAAGTATATACAACTGTTTTTCCGCCTATCATTTTCAACACCTTGATTTAGATAATTCACTGATTGTTTTTTGGAAGGCATTTTTTAGTAAATCAATTTCTTTATCAGTGATATTACCATAATTACCTATCCTAAAAAGTTTGTGTTTTAGCTCTCCACCAGAAGGAGCAATTTCTATATTATATTTTTCACGCATTATAGATACTATTTCATAAGCATCATATTTATCTGTATAAACCGCACTGACACAATTTGCTGGATTTTCTGCTAGAATTTTAAAACCAAATTCAGACAATACACTTCTAATTTTTTTTGTAATATTTTTATAATTAGATTGTATGTTATCTAATCCAATATTTTTTATTTTTTCAAGTCTAACATAAAGCTGGTCAACAAGAGAAACAGCTGGAGTATATGGAGTTTGATTTCTTTTTAAATCTTTTAAGTGTTCTGATACATCAAAATAATAAGATTTTATATCAGACTGCATATGTTTTTTGATTGCTTTTTCATTACAAGAAAGAAAAGAAAGACCAGGAGGCAGTGCAAATGCTTTTTGCGAAGCAGAAATAGCAACATCAACATTCCATTTGTCCTGTAAAAATTTATCTGTTATTAATCCACTTATACAATCAACAACAAATAGTATATCTGGATATTTTTCTAATATTTTACCAATTCCTTCAATATCAGTTAATGCACCAGAAGAAGTTTCATTTAAAGTTGCAAATAATATATTAATTTTATTGTTAGATAAGATATTTTCTATGTCATCTAATCGTGCATTTTTTCCAAATTCTACTTTATGCTCTATGGTTTTTACACCGTAAAACTCGCATATTTTAAGCCATCTTTCACCAAAACTTCCACCATTAATAACTAACACTGTATCATCTTTACTGCAGAAATTAGATACTGCAGCGTCCATTGCACCAGTTCCTGATGATGAAAAGCATATAACATCATTGTTTGTTTGAAATACATATTTGAGGTTTTGGAAAATACTGTTCCATTTTTCTGAATATGATGATGTTCTCATATATTCTAAAGGTTTGCTTCCAACCTCGAGAATATCACTTTCTATTTCAGCAGGTCCTAATACAAATAATAAGTTATGCATATCTATTCTCCATATTATACAAAATACCACGAACAAAAAATAAAATCAATTATTAATATAGAGCCTAATATTTTTCTCCGCACCAGCTGAATGTATATCCATTATATTCAGCGGTGTAGACCCACAGTCTTTCTATAGCGTGAGCAATAGTTCCGTCAGCCTGGCCTTTTTCATTAGGAAAGTTATCTAAAAGTATGTTTGTAAAAAGTGGGAGAATAGCATCTACCCTTGCCCAGAACATATTGCTCACAGGGAAAACAATATTATTTACAGGAAGTTTTATTAATATCTTATTTTATATATCTTACTCCCATAATGCACACATTGGCACTGCCTGCATATTTTCTCCAAAAGACAAAGTATTTTTACCTGTATAGAGTATAATACCTTTAAACTCGCAGTTTTTTGCAATATTATCCTTAAACCATTTAATATGTTTAAAATCATCTTTACCTATATTGCTGCCTGCTTTTACTTCTATTGCATATAGATTATTATTTTCATTATCCTGCAGTATAAAGTCTATCTCGTGTCCTGCATTATCTCTAAAATGGTAAAGGCTGTATTCTACATTATAATAATCTACATTAGCTGCCAGCTCATGGTATACAAAAGTTTCTACAAGTTTACCAGTAATATCCTGTTCATATCTGACTTTATCCATAGTATAGTTTAAAACTGTTGTAATAAGTGCAGTATCTGTCATAAATAATTTTGGTTTTTTAGTAACTCTCTCATAATCTGTTTTTGTAAATGCTGGAAGCTGTTCTATAATATACATTATATCAAGCAGTGTAAGATATTTAGTAAATGTAGGTTTTTCAATAGATAATGCACTGCCTATTGCATTTTGTTCCATATATTTAGAGCTCCATGCAGCAGTAGTTTCTACAAGTTTTTTCATATCTTGGTGGTTTCTAATTTTTTCTACATCCATTAAATCTTTTTTTAAAATAGCATCAATATAATCTTTACACCAGTTTTTAATATCTCTTATATTATATCCTAATGTTTCAGGATAACCGCCTTTTAAAGCAATATCTAAAATTTCTTCTTTGCCATTATATTCATAATTTTGTTTAAAGTTTAAATTTTTAAGATTTTCAATAAATATTGGTTCTTTTCCTAATATTTCTCCTTGAGAAAATGTGCGTAATAATACAGGGCCAATTCTTCCTGCCATAGATTCATTTACCTGTGGGAGAGCCTGTATATTTGCACTGCCAGTAATAATATATCTGCCCATTCTGTTATCTTCATCAACAATTTCTTTTAATGCAGTAATTATAACAGGTGCTTTTTGAACTTCATCTATAATCATAATGTCTTTATTATGTGTAAGGAAGTATTTAGTATCAGCATTGCAGGCTGCAAGGCTGGTACTGTTATCCATTGTATGATATATACAGTTATACCGTGCTGATATGTTTTTAGCTACAGTAGTTTTTCCACACTGTCTGGCACCAGTAATCTGTACAATTCTTCTTTTTTGTCTTAAATATTCAATATTTTTTTCCTGCCATCTTTTAAGAATCATAATGCCGCCTGTATAGATATATTATAAATTTTTTAGCAAGTATAATATAATTATGTCGAAAAGTAAAATAAAAATATGTCAGAAAGTAAAATAGAATGATGTTGAAAAGTAAAAAAACTTATTTCTCTCCGCAGTAACTGAATGTATATCCATTATATTCAGCGGTGTAGACCCACAGTCTTTCTATTGCATGAGCAATAGTTCCGTCAGCCTGGCCTTTTTCATTAGGAAAGTTATCTAAAAGTATGTTTGTAAAAAGTGGCAGCACTGCATCTACCCTTGCCCAGAACATATTACCCACAGGGAATACAATATTATTAACAGGCAGTCTTATATCAATATCCAGTTTCTGCAGCACATTTTCTGCCAGCTCTTTATTCAAGCCCCAGTGGATAGCATTTTCCAGATTATGAAATGGTTTTGGAAAAACTATTCCAAGCCCTTTATTCATTTCAAGGTTTTTTATGATATTTTCTATATTTTCTTTGCTGCCAAAAAGCGAGCCAAAAAGATATTCCCGCCAGTTATCACCAAAAATGTCTATTTTTGATTTTTTAGTATGCAGGTGGCATATAAATTTATATTTTGTAACATGTTTGCTCATTTGAGCAATAAATGGATAAACATCTCTGCCTTTATTATCATAAATTTCAACTATAACATTTACGGCATTAGAATGGCTTTTAAAGTAATTTCTAATATATTCTGCTTTTTCTTCATTATCAGTAGATATATAGCAGTCAAAAGCATATGGAATTTTATTTATTTCTGTAACAATATTTTCCAGTAAATCAAGATAAAAAATATGAATTTGCACACATATTTGAGCTTTGCTGCACATTTCTTCAGGCATATTTTCTTTGTATGATGAAAGTTTTTTGCCGTATATTTTTTTATTAAATACTGCCCGATACATTGTATTTAAAAATGCATATCCAGTTCCTTTTTCTGGTGCTATATGGCTGTATTCTTCCCAGTTATTAAAAGAATCTATAAATAAAAATCTTTCATTTTCTTTAAAATTATCTCTAAGAAATCCGCATTCAGTTTTTATCCAGTTATAAAATATATTAAGGCTGTATTTATAAAATGATGCTTCGTTTTTATAAAGAGTGTCTTTTCCATTGATTACTGTTTTATAATATGGTTTATCTGATTTTACAGGGTGGTTACTGAAAAAATGTGCTATATAGTCATAGCTGTATAAAAAGCCTTGTATTTTTTTATTAATATAAGCAATGCCGTTTGCTGAAATAGAAGGTATTTTATCAATATCAGCTGAATAAATAAACCGTGATACTTTATCACTTTTAAAATCAGTAGTATGGAGTATTCTGCACCATATTTGAAAATCCTTAATATTATGGGATATAATACTGTATGCAGAATTAATAAAGTTATCAATATCTTTATAGTTTTTAAGCCTGCGAATATCTAAAATAATAATATATTTTTCATCGAGTTTTATCATATTAGAAAAATCAGTAATATTTAGCACCGTATTTATATCATCAGCTGTAAGGCATGCATCAAGGCTTAAGCAGAATGGATATGTTTCATCGCACAGATTTAATGCACTGATAAAGTTCTTGTATTTATTAGTATCATTTATTTCATAGCAGAAAGCATATATTTGATATTCTTTTGCAAGCCTTATATGATAATTTATCCTTTCTGTAGCATTGTTACTGTATACAAGAGGTATTCTTGGTGTATAATGGTTTAAATAAAGTGGCTTTCTAGAAGCAAGAGAAGTAATATCAGTTTGAGTAATACTGTAAAATGTTATTGGTTTAATATCTGTATGCTGGGTATTTGATGGAATATATTTTGCCTGATAAAAGCAGTCAAAGGAATATTTGCTTAACTGCTTACTGGCAATAATATTTTTAATAAATATGTCAACTTTTTTATAAGTAGACTTAAAGCCAGTATATTTAAGTGAGAAAAAAAATTTTTTTATTAAATCATAATATCTATTATACATAATACCACAATAGCAGAAGGCACTTTTTACTAAACCACATTAGATTATTGCATATAATTTATTATTTTTCAATGATATTTTACATTAATAAATATTTGCACCTGAAATTTATATGTGATATAAAAAATAAAATAAATTTTTAGGTGATATATGTCAGAAAGAAAAGATTATAAAAGTTTATATACCATGGAATATTATAAGCAGTATTCAAATATAGGATATGATAATAAAGATGTCTGGATGTCTTTTTTTGATAATATGGCAGAAAGAATAATAGAAAAGTATGCTCCCGTTACAGTTTTAGATATGGGTTGTGCATTTGGTTATTTAGTGGCTGTTTTAAGAAAAAAAGGTGTGCAGGCTTATGGTATAGATATTTCTGAATATGCAGTTAGTCAGGCAGATGCAGCAATAAAGCCATATATAAAAGCAATGTCAGCTTTAGATGAGCTGCCGCCTGAATTTCCTAAAAAATACGATTTAGTAGTAAGTATAGAGATGATTGAGCATTTATATGAAGATGATGGTTTAGAAGTAATTAAAAAAATGACAGAATATGCAGACAGAGTGCTTCTTTCATCTACTGATAATGATTTTGCAGAGCCAACCCATGTGAATGTGCAGCCAAAGGAATACTGGTGTGAAAAATTTGCAGAGCATAATTATTTCAGGGATTTAGATATTGATTTAAGGTATATATCCCCTAATACTTATCTTTTTGAAAGAAATAATAATATGACTTTAAAAGAGCTTGTAACAAAATATGAAAGTGTTATAAAAATAGAGCCGTTAAAAATAAGCAGGTTAAGGCAGTCTGTCAGCTCTTTTTTAAATGGCAGACTTTATTTTATAAAGAAGTTAATAAAGAAAGTAATAAAATAATATATTTTGCTTCAAATAAAAAGTTTATGGCATATGTCAAAAATAATGGTTGCAATTATCTAAAAAAGGAGTAGTATATATTAAAAGCGAAAGTATTTTATAAGCATAATATGAGGTTATAGATTATGTCACGCCCTAAAAAGTGCCGTAAAGTATGCTGTATGCCTGTTGTGAATATGTTTGCTCCATCGCCTTATGAGGATGGAGAAAGCAGAGAAGTAATAGTTATGACAGTAGATGAGTATGAAACAATCAGGCTTATAGACAGGGAAGGTCTTTCGCAAAGTGAATGCAGCAAATATATGAATGTTGCCCGCACAACTGTGCAGCAGGTTTATAATAATGCACGGAAAAAAATTGCAGATGCATTAGTATTAGGTCTGCCATTAGAGATTAATGGCGGCGATTATACAATATGTGATAAAAAGGATAAACCTTGTAGTTTCTGCGGCTGCAACAGCATATTTATTAAATAAAAAAATAATACAAATTATTATAAGGAGCTAGGATATGGGTAGCGATAGTTGTTCACATAACTGCAGCGGATGCGGAGAGGACTGCGGAGATAGAAGTGAGGAAAGCTTATTTGAAAAGCTGAACGAATTCAGCAGTGTAAAAAAAGTAATAGGGGTAGTCAGCGGTAAAGGTGGTGTTGGTAAAAGTTTAGTAACATCATTAATGGCTGTAATGGCTCAGCGTAAAGGCTTAAATGCTGCTATTTTAGATGCAGATATTACAGGACCGTCTATTCCAAAATCTTTTGGTATTAATGAAAGGGCAAGAGTAAGCCCGCAGGGTATGGTGCCATCAATCTCTAAAAAAGGCACACAGATTATGTCACTTAACTTAATTGCAGAAAACGAAACTGACCCTGTAATATGGAGAGGTCCAGTTATAGCTGGTGTTGTTAAACAGTTTTGGACAGATGTTATTTGGAAAGATGTAGATATAATGTTTATAGATATGCCGCCGGGAACTGGTGATGTACCATTAACAGTATTCCAGTCTATTCCAGTAGATGGTATTATTATTGTATCATCACCACAGGAACTTGTTGGTATGATTGTTGAAAAAGCTGTTAATATGGCTGATATGATGGATATACCAGTATTAGCACTTGTTGAAAATATGAGCTATTTAAAATGCCCAGACTGTGGCAAAGAAATAAAAATATTTGGCGAAAGCAATATTGAAAAAATAGCTAAAAAACACAATGTTTCACTTGTGGCAAAAATACCAGTAGACCCAAAAATAGCTTCACTTGTAGATGCTGGTAAAGTGGAAGATGTGGATATTGATAATTTAAACAGTATTTTAGAAAGCATTATTGCAAAATAGATGAGGTGCTTTATGAAAATAGCAATAGCAGTAGAAAATGGTCAGGTTTGCGGCCATTTTGGACATAGTCCGTCTTTTTCATTTTATGAAGTGGAAGATGGTAAAATAATATCATCAGAAAATATTCAAAGCCCTGGTGAAGGTCATGGTATTCTGCCTGATTTTATAGCATCTAATGGTGCTAAAGTGGTTATTGCAGGCGGTATGGGAGCAGGAGCAGTAAATGGCTGCAATGCAAGAGGTATGCAGGTAATTACTGGTGTTACTGGCAATCCTGATGAGGCAGCATTATTATTTGCAAAAGGAGAGCTTAAATCTACCGGCTCAGTATGTTCTCATCATGGAGACCATCATCATGGCGAAGGTCATGACTGTTCTCATCATGGCAGCTGTGGACACTAATTATTAAAAGTTAAATATACTATCCTCCTTGTTTTATAATTTCGTTCTAGTTTTTGTAAAAAAAGGGGGATTTTTTCTTTTTTTTGTGATTATGCTTGAAGTATTTTTTATTATAATTTATTATAATAAAATATATGTTAAAGGGGGCGTAATCTATGTCATTTGAATTTCCAAAGAAAGTTAAAGAAAATAATAACAAGCTGTTTAAAAAAACATCTTATGATATAAGAGCTTATGTTGGTGAGCCGGGAGATTTTTTTAATGAAAAGGCAGTATTGACTCCAGAGGCTATGGAAACTGCAGGTATGCTTACAGCAGGTATGGTGTTTAATACTCAAAACGGCGGCACAGTTTCTTTAAAAGAAGGCGATACTATTGTAGTAGGTTATGATAACGGTCCTACATCTAAAATATTAGCAGAATCTTTTGCAAAAGGGGCAGCATCTCAAGGTGTCAATGTATATGATATTGGCATTTCTTCTTCTGGTCAGGTATATCAAAATCAGGAGCAGTTATCTGCTCAAGGTCACTGCCAGATTACAAGAAGCCATGTGGAAGTAACTACTAATGGTGCAAAATTCGGCATAGGTACTCAAGGTATCCATACATATTTATTAGGTCAGATGAATGAAACGGTAGCTAATGGTTCTTTCAGCCCAAGAAATACTAAACCTGGCACAATTACAGATAAAGCAGCAGAAGGCAAAAAAGTATATTTTGAAAAAATGAAAAATATTTATAAAGATTATTTTGCTAAAAGAGATAATTCTATGGTTGCAGTGAATGTGTTTGGCGGCACAGGTGTGCAGTATGTGGAATTATTTAAAGATATATTTGGTGAAAATGTAACAATATTAGGTAAAGATATAAATGTAAATGCTGGCGATTTACTGGCAGACCCTACAAGAAAAGAAATGCTTGAAAGAGTTCCAGGACTGCAGGCAGCATTAGACAAAGGCTTAAGAGTTCATTCCTTTGATTTAGATGCAGACAGAGGCTCTATAACAGAAGGCAAAGATGCATTAACATTAAACGGAGAAGGCCACTATTTAGGTGATAATCTGGCATTTATTTTAGCAGGATATAAACTTACGATAGCAGTGCCCGCATTAAAGAAAAAATTAGAAGAATTACATGTTGCAAAAGAAAAAATAGATGAAATCATAAAAACAGCAAGCATTATTTATGTAGACCCTCGTTATACATCAAGTGTAAAAAGCTATGTGGAAAAAGAACTGCAAGGTACAACAGAATTTCACAGAAAAGGTCATTCTTTATGGAAAGAAACTATTACTGCTAATATGAATAAAATGGCAGCACTTGCTGGTTTTTCATCTATAAAAGAGTTTGTTGCAAAAACAGGATACAGAGATATACAGATAGAAGCATCACTGCATATGTTTGCAACAGACACAATGGACGGCATACCAAGAGATGATGCTGTTGAAAATATCTTCCTGCTTGAAAAAGTATTAGATGAAATGAACATAAAAATATTAAAACCATTTTTTGATAAAATGCCAAAACGCTTTATTACAAAAGAAATCCGTACTACTTCTGTATCTAATGAAGCAAAAGACGCAATAACAGCATCAATTTTAGATAAACTTAGAAAAACATTTGAAGGCAAAAAAGGCTTTTCTATAGTAGAGTTTGACGGACAGATTAGAGTGGACTGGTCAACAGGCTTTTTAATGTATGGTATGAGCAACACTTCTCCAAAACTTACATTTATGGCAGAGGGTGAAACAGTAAAAGAAAGAAATATGGTGCTTGCATATATTATGGCACTTCATAATGAAGCAAAAAAACAAGAAAAAGATGATTTACCTATGGATGTATCAGAAAATCCATTTTATATTAAAGATGCAAGTTATGAAATGAATAAGCCTGACGAAGTTGATTTTAATGATGAAAGGGTAAAAGAATTTATTAAATTTATTGGCTGATTTATATATTCTGCCCTGTTTATTACAGTATATTTATAAAGTAAAATCAGGGCAGAAATTATTGTATAGTATAGGGTTAGTTACAAGGAGTTTACTATGCATAATTTAATTTATTACAAAGAACATTACGGTAAAATATCATATTCTGCCAGTGATAATAATTTTACAAGCAGTGTAAAAGGTGTTAAGGCAGGAAATAATGTATCAGTTAAAGGCTCATCAGAAGAAGAAGTGAAAAAAGCCTTTAAAGATTACATTGATGAAATGATTAATACAAATAACACTAAAAAATTATAGTTTTAAGTCGTTAAAGTTAATAAATGGTGCTGGCGGTATAGTGTGGTTTCCTATAATTTTTTCAAGCCACAGTATATCGTGCCATGTGTCATGCTTATAACCGCAGTTATGAAAATGGGCTGTTTCTTTAAACCCAAACTTTTTATGGAAAAGCACGCTTTCTGTATTTGCATAAGTAATACATGCATATATATTTAATATATTCTGCTGTTTTATATAGTCAAAAAGAGCAGTATAAAGTTTTGTGCCTATTGATTTCTTTAAATATTCATGGTGAAGATATATTGTTGTTTCGCATGAATACTCATAAGCCTTTCTTGTTCTAAGTGGGGCAGCATAAGCAAAGCCAGCCATTTTCCCGTTAATTTTAGCAGTTAAATATGGATATTTTTTCTGTATATTTTCCACTCTTAAGGCAAACTCATTAATATCTGGTAACTCTATTTCAAAAGTGGCAGATGAATTTAGAACATAATACCCGTAAATATCTAATATATCTTTAATATCACTTTTGTCTGCAGTACTTATTATTACATTATCCATATTATTTATCCTTTAAAGTATCAGTTAAATTGTTTAATAGTTTTTCATATTCTAAACAGCCTTTATCAAAGTTTAAGCTGCATGATTTTTTAAAATATTCAAGAGCTTTTTTAGTATCTCTTTTTACCTTTAAGCCCTGCTGGTATATTACTCCCATATTAAAGCATGATGGAGCGTTCTGCATACTGCATGCTCTGTCATAGAGTTTTCTTGCTTTGGTTAGTGATTTATTTACTATATTTCCCTGATAATAAAGTGCAGCAAGTTCAAAGCAGCCGGAAGCAATACTTTCATTGCAGGCAGTATTAAACAGCTTAACAGCTTCTTTCTGCATGGATTTATTATAGTCATCTTTATATATTTTTCCAAGTTTTACACATGATTCATATATTTTATTATCGCATGCTTTTTTATAAGCGGTAATTGCAGAAATCATAAGTCCAGTATCTTGAAAAAGCTGGCCTGCAAAATAGCATGCAAGGTAATCATTATTACTGCAGTCAGTTTCAAGCTGCTTAATGCTTCTAGCAGGTATATCAGTTTGAGCAAAACTGACACTTGAAAGTATCAAAATTATAGATAATATTAATGTAATCTTTTTCATCTGATTACTATATCTTGAAAAATAATTTTATGGAAGAAAAATATAATATATTTATACATAAAGAATATAATTTATTTTATACTCTGTATAAAAATATAGCTTATAAAATTAAAACAAATCTAGCATTTTTTATAAAATTATGAAATAATAATAAAGTATATAAGATGATAAAAGAGGTAGAGTATGCCAAAAGTAGTTTATGGCTTTCGTAAAGGCGAGCGTCTTGATTTTAGAAATGTTCAGGAGCAGGACAGACCAGAATCTCCCTTTATCTTTCAAGATGATGTAAACGGAAAGCCTGTAAAGCTTGTAATCAGCTGGCATGGTTTTTTAGTATATGATGAAGGTATAGATATTGCTGCTGCTATGTGCCAGTTTATGAGGTATGTAAGTGAGCACGGCTGCTGCGGCAGATGTATACCTGGTAAAAACGGTACAACTCTTTTAGCAGATATTATGGAAGAATTAAGGCTTGACCCAGAACTTGCTAAAATGCAAGAAGCCCTTGATTTAGCAGACAGTATTCAGGCTACTTCCAAATGTTCATTCGCTCCATCATCAGTCAGCATAGTTAAATCATTTTTAAAAGAATATCCTGAAAAATTACATAAATATCACGATGCAACAAAGTTAGATTATCATTTTCATATGTCAGCACCATGTACTTCTGCATGTCCTGCACATATCCAGATACCAGAGTTTATAGATGAACTTAGAACAAAAAGATTTCTGCCTGCATTATCTATTATCAGGGAGCATATGCCGCTGCCTGGTCTTTGCGGCAGAATATGTCCTCACCCTTGTGAAGCTGTCTGCAGACGCGGCGAAGTGGATGAGCCTATAAATATTATGAATTTAAAACAGTCAGCATGGAATTATGAATATTTTAGAAACCATATACCAAATATTCCAGAGAAAAAAGCACCTACTGGTAAAACCTGTGCAGTAATAGGGGCAGGACCTGCAGGTCTTTCTGCTGCATATTATTTAGCTCTTATGGGACATCAGGTTGAAATATTTGATAAAATGCAGGAGCCGGGTGGAATGACTGCAGCAGGTATTCCAGATTTTAGAGAGCCTAGAGAGCATCTGCAGTATGAAGCAAATATTATAAGAAGTTTGGGAGTAAATATTCATTATAATAAAACATTAGGTAATGAAATAACATTAGAATATCTTACAACATCTTATGATGCTGCACTTTTAGCAATAGGTGCATGGCTTCCACAGGATTCCAGAATTGCAGATATTGAGCAGGTGGAAGGCATATGCAATGGTATCGAGTATTTAGAGCGTGTATCAAAATATGAAAAACCAGTAGAAAACAGCAAAGTGATAGTTGTAGGCGGCGGAAATACTGCCATAGATTGTGCAAGAACAGCCATTCGTTTTAATAATGATGTTACAGTGTTATACAGGCGGACACGGGATGAAATGCCCGCAGAAGATTATGAAATAAAAGATGCAGAAGATGAAGGTGTAAAATTTATGTTTTTAGCTGCACCTGTTAGAGCAGTAGGCGAAAATGGAAAACTTAAAGGTATAGAATGTAATAAAATGCGGCTTGGTTCACCTGATGCAACAGGCAGAAGAAGCCCTGAAGTTGTAAAAGGGGAAAATTTTATTTTAGACTGTGATTACCTTATACCTGCAATAGGGCAGAAACCTGATATGAGTTTTATACAGGCAGAAGACGGCTTAGAAATTACTAAATGGAACACAATAGTATGTGATAAAGTATATTTTACCACATCTATAAAAGGTGTTTTTGCAGCAGGTGATTGTATTGATGGAGAAAATACAGTAGTAAGAGCAATAGGTGATGGCAAAAGAGCTGCTCAGATGATGGATAGATATATGATGAGCGGCAGTCCTTATTTAGAGCCTTCAGAAGTTATGGAAAAATATTTATATGATAATAAAATATTCAGCTATGGGGAAGCACCAGAGCCGCCTAGACCTGTTATTAAAAGATATGAAACAGAAAAACTTCCAGTAGATGAGCGTATTAAAAATTTTCATGAAGTAGAACAGGCATATGATGAGCATACTGCAGCACTTGAAGCAAGACGCTGCCTTAGGTGTATGCGTGTAGGTATGTTTGCAACAGGAGAGAAATAATGGATAGATATATTACAATTAATGACAAAAAGTACCCCTTTAAAGAGGGTGAAACAATACTAATGGTTGCAGAACGCAATAATATCCATATTCCTGTGCTTTGTTATATTAGAGATATTGCTGAAACTGGAGCATGCAGAATATGCCTTGTGGAAGTAGAAGGTGTACCACAGCCTGTTGCGTCATGTTCTGCTTTTGCTACTGACGGTATGGTAGTGCATACTGATACAGAGGAAGTAAAAAGACATAGATTAAAAGCATTAGAATTTATACTTTTAAAGCATCCATTAAAATGCGGGATATGTGAAAATGCAGAAGACTGTGTATTAAGAGAGCTTGCCCGTCAAATGGGTTTAAGTGAAGTAACTGATGTAGAAGAAGTTGAACATCATCCGCTGCAGGACTGGAATATGCTTTTATATGACAGAGATGCATGTGTTTTATGTATGAGATGCGTGAATGTATGCAGAGATGTGGCAGGATGCGATGCAATAGATGTTGTTGCCCGCGGTAATAATGCTCATATTGAGCCGGTAACTGAACCACTGAACTGTGATTTCTGCGGTATGTGTGTAGACAGCTGCCCAGTTGGAGCTATAAAGGATAAACCATTTACTGATTCTTTAAAAGTGTGGGAGTTAGAATATATTAATACTACATGCTCTTTCTGCCCTGTAGGCTGTAAAATTAATTACGGTGTACATCAAAACCAGATACACAGAACAAGGCTTTCCTGTGGCACATCTATTTGCTCTAAAGGCCGTTACGGGTTTAAGTTTTTAGATATTGATAAAAGAATAAAATCGCCACTGGTAAAAAAAGATGGTGTTTTTATAAAAACAGACTGGCATGATGCAATGGATAAAGTGTATCACGGCTTAACTGAACATGGGATAGAAAACAGTATTATTGTTGCAGGGGGCTGGCTTTCAAATGAAGAACTTTTCAGTTATAAAGCATTAGCAGATAAAACAGGTATGAAGTTTATAACAGAGGCAGAAGTTTATTTTGGCAGATTTGCCCGCCTTTTTAAAGACAAGTTTGGTCATTATGAAAGTGTAGGTACATTAGAAGAAGTGGAAAATTCTGATGTAATATTTGTTATAGGTGCAGATTTTGCACGAGAAAATGTTGGTGTAAAATGGAGTGTTATTAAAGCAATCCGTAAAAATAATGCTAAAGTTATAACAATAGGACTGCAAAGATATGATTATGAAGAAAGGACATTTTTAAGCCTTATTGCAGATTATGCAGATTTTGCAGGTGAATTTGAAAAAATTAAATCATCAGATAAAAATATCTATACAGCTTTAAGAAAGCAGATTTCTTCCAACGCTAAAATATCAATAATAGTTGGCAACGAATATTTCTGCGGAGAAAGTCAGCTGGAATCTATTTTATCATTTGCAGATTATATAGGACAGGATAAATTAAGAGCGTTCATATTAACTTATGATAAATTTAACTATGTGGGCAGCTTATATGCAGGCGGGTTAACTATTGATGAGGCAGTAAGTATTTCCCCTAAAGCTGTATTTGCACTAGCAGTTAACCCATCAACAGGTAAAAATGAAGAACTTATGCATTTAATAGAAAATGCTGAATTTTATGCTACACCAGATATGTTTTTAACAGGGACAGTAAATAAAGCAGATGTTGTGCTTCCTGTTATGTCTGTTTTAGAATCAAATGGCACAGCAGTAAGTCTTGATGGCAGACTTTTACGCACTAAAAGGGTAGTGCAAAGCCCTGTAAACAGCAAAAGCAACCTTGAAATTGCTCATATATTAGGTGATTATTTCAGAAAAAAAATAGATAAGGATGCTGAAAATGTTTTTAAGCAGATTGCTCTAAGTTTAGGCTTTAATGCAGATGATTATGAAAGTACAGAAGAAGTATATAGAGTAAAAGATAAAATCTTTAATAAAACAGAATATTCATATACTGAGCCAGAATACAGAGAGCGTGTAGTATATGTAAACCCAAGACATCATGAAGGCGTATTAACTAAAATAATATTTGCCCATGAAGAAGAAAATTATCCTAATTTTCCAGAAATAGAAAAATATATTTCCCCAGGTTATGCCCGTTCAGGAAGTATATTAGATAATTTAGCAAAAGGAGTAAAATTAATACCTAGATAAAAGCCGCAGGCAAGGGGGCAGGTATGTATATTAAAGTAGTATTAAGTATTATTTTATCAGCAGTAATCCCATTTTGCAGTTATGCACAGAATGAATCTGCAATGGCAGCATCCATGGTGAATAATTTAACTGTTCATAACTCAAAAAGTGTTATTATTCCAGGTGATAATGGAGTATTAAATGAGTATTTTGAAAAAACAGGCTCGCAGAATGTGTCAGTACATAGTATGGAGCTTATATATAACGGCATACGCTCTACTTTTCAAATAGGCACAAATATTGCCATAACACAAAACGGCAGGCTGGTTTTTGCTCAAAAAGATGATAAAGTATATGTAAAAGCTCACAGCGACTGTAAGGAAGATTTAAAAATACAGCTTGGCAGTGTAAAATATATGTATCATAAAAATTATGTGGCTGTACAATATAAAGACAGCGAATTTAAGTTTAATGAAGCAGTGTATGATAAAAGTAAATCAAATTTTAAAGTATATAATAACGGGCAGTATGTAAAAACAGTTGAAATGAAAAAGTAAGTAATTACTTTTCCATAACAGCTATTGTAACAGCTCCAAAAACAAGTGATTTAAATGTTATATTTTTAAATCCAGCATCTTCTATTAACTGCCTGTATTCTTTACGCTTAGGGAAGTGGTAAACTGATTCAGGCAGATATTTATATGCTTTTTTAGAAGAAAATATTCCGCCTATTACTGGCAGTATATACATAAAATATAGCTTATAAAAAAAGCCTGTAAATGAGTTTTCTGGTTTTGTAAGTTCTAATATGCATACTTTCCCGCCAGGCTTAATTACCCGCCTGAATTCAGAAAGTCCTTTCAGTTTGTTTGTAACATTTCTAAATCCAAAAGCAATAGTTAACCTGTCAAAAGAGTTATCTTTAAAGGGAAGGTTATGAGCATCAGCTGCAGAAAGGGGACACGCTGGTATTTTTTCTCTGCAGTGGTGCAGCATATTTATACTGAAATCACCGCCAAATACATGGCATAAAGGGTGCTGTTTTTTTATTTCTATTATCATATCACCTGTGCCGCAGGCTAAATCAAGCACTTTATGGTTATCATTAATTTCTGCAAGCTGTATAGCTTTTTTACGCCATTTATCATCCATGGCAAAGCTTAATACACCGTTTAAAAAGTCATATTTATCTGCAATATTATCAAACATACTTTGTATGTTTTTAGATTTTTCTTCATTTGTTATATTTTCATTATTAGGCATGTAAAATCATCCTTTTGAAGACTTGTATCTGTAACAAGCTCTTGATATAAAGATTCTGCTATATCTTTTGAATTTTTTTCAGATAGTGCATTTACTAAACAAAGTAAATCATCAAGAGAAGAATATTCTATTAATCCATCGGTATATATAAAAATAATGCTGTCATCATCTATTTTAATAGATTTTGATTTATAATCTTCCAGCATAATACCCATAGGCATATAGTCAGAAGTCATGTATTCTATTTTATTATTTTTTGAAAGAACAGCAGCAGGGTCATGACCGCATGAAATATATTCAAGCTCTTTAGTATCGCTGTGATATACTCCAAAAAAGCTGGTAATAAACCTGTCGCCAAAGTTTTTAGATATTAAAAACTGGTTTAAGTTAGTAACTTTTGCAGTAAGTTCATCGGAGGATTTAAAATGTGACATAAATACACTAAGAACAACAGTAAGAACTGCTGCTGAATAACCTTTTCCACATACATCAGCAACACAGAAAATGTAGTCATTGCCTATCTGCATAAGGTTTACAAAGTCGCCCCCTGCGTTCCTTGCAGGATAGCTTATTCCATATATTTTATCGTTATTATTAAGCTGGATAGTTCGTTTAACAAATTTATTTAAAATTTCTGCAGTATGTGCAATCTCAGTTTCTTCTATTTTAAATTTTGTAAGTGCTTCATGGTTTAAGGCATTTTCTGTAGCAATAGAAACAATGCTTGATACAAGAGATGAAAAATCCTTATCAGGCACAATATCTACAATAATATTAAAAAGAGCAAACCTTAAATCTGATGATTTATCATAGATAAAAAAAGTATTTTTTATATTAAATTTTGATGAAATAACTTCATTTTCCACAAATATAGTTTCACCAATATTCATAATATAATCTTTAAGGGGCATATCATATATTGTAATGCTTTCTATTAAATCTTCCTCATTTACACCTATGCCGTGAAATTCATTATTATATATAGCACAGACTGCATCAGCAGAAAATACATCCATAAAAAAGGAAAGTGACATAGAGATAACTTCTTCTATCTCAAGTCCCATAAAAATTATACTTGCTCTTTTTACGAAGTCTACTTTTTTCTGGTAGTCTATGTATAAATCCATCTGCCTTTCTTTTGAAAAAAGCTCTACAGAGCGTTTGCCAAAATAAGGTGCAATAAATATAATTTTTTCTTCCAAATCTTCAGGCAGCGGGCTTTCAAAAGTAATAATATGTGTTACTCTTGAATTGTGTGAGAAAAATATTGCAGAATCTATGTGGTATGTATAGTCAAAGTATGATATATCAAGATTAATATTTTTTAAAAATACTTCATCTTTTTTAAAGCCAAGTTCATATATATCAAAAGTAGCATAAATATCAGAATTAATATACTGGCATGGTTCGCATATATTGCCTATTACATCCCATATATGATACTTGCCTACACAGCATTTTGTAAAAAGCTCATTAATATGCTTAATAAAATCTTCTGTTGTATCAGATGAAACAATATTTAATAAGTCTGATATATTAGTATCATTAGTTGCCATCTGTATTATCACTTAAAATAGTTTGTATAGATTCTTTTAATGTATCTATATCTTGTATCTGGTATGTTGAGCTGAGCTGATAAAGATATTCATCCATATTATCTTTATCATGGTCAATATTATTTGCAGCAGCAACAACTCTGCCATATAATTCAGGACCTGCATCATGGTGAGTCTTAACAGCTTCTACAATGGCAGGGGCAACAGACCATTTATTCATAATAACAGATGCAATTTCTGCATGGTCGCACCCAAGCTGTTCTCTTTCGTCCTGCACACATTCTACTTCTTTTACAAGAAAATCTGCCATTACTACCTTGCCTATATCATGCATTAAACCTGCCATATAAAGAGCATCGCAGTCCTGCTGCAGGTGTTTACCAATTTCAGAAGAAATTAATGCTACATTATAAGCATGCTGCCACATAGCCTGTCCAGTAGTTTTATACATATTAAATGGTTTTTGGTAATACTGGTCTAAAGAGATAGCAAGAGCAATATTTTTTACAGAGCTGAACCCTAAAAGCATAGTAGCTCTGTCTATGGAAGCTATTTCTTTACGGACACCATAAAATGGAGAGTTTACAAGTTTAATAACTTTAGAAGATATCCCTTGGTCCATTTTGATTTTTGAAGTAACCTGTCCTATTGCTGCCTGAGAAGTATTGCATGTTAATTTAATTAACTCTTGAGCAATAGTTGGCAGTGTAGGAATATTTTCAGCTTTTGCAATAATTTTAATACGGAGTGTTTCATAATCTCTTTCATTAACTGCTGCATCCTGAGTCTGTGAGCGGACAAGTTTAGACATTATAGCATCAGCATTTAATGGCGGAAAAAGTATTCCAGAAATTCTGTATTCTTTTATATTAGATATAACAGTTTTATTTGGAGTGGTCAGATAGAAAAATACTGGCACGCCAAAATTGCGTTTTGGTATTTTATAAAGCACTTCTAATGATGATATTTCAAAAATTAAAGCATCTTTTGCATCAGCTCCATTTGAAACATTTGCTTTACCATTCAGCAGTTTTTTAAATGTAAGTAATCCGTTTTCACTTCCAATAAAGTGTATATTCATAAGTATTCCATTTATTAATTATTTTACAAAATTATCTATTGATTCTACTAATTCTTTAGGAGAAAATGGTTTTGTAATATATTTATCTGCACCAGAAGCAAGCCCTATTTTAATGTCATCTTCACTGGCATTAGCTGTTAAAAGAATAATAGGAGTTTTTGCAAATTCTGGCAGTTCTCTGATTTTTTTAGTGGCTTCAATACCTGTCATACCAGGCATCATAACATCTAAAACTATTGCATCAGGTTTATTTTCTTTTGCAAGTTCAATAGCTGTTTCGCCGTTTCCTGCTTCTATTATTTCATATCCGCATTTAGACATATAAAGTGCGATAACTTTGCGGAGTCTAAGTTCATCATCTGCAATTAAAACTTTCATTTTGCAAACCTCAGTGTAAGAGTATCAAGAGTATAAGTGAATTCTATATTAAATTCAGCAAAAAATCTGGCGAAGATTTTATATATTTCTGGGTTTTTAGTTTCTTCAGCTTTTTTAATGTATAAAACATTATCTCTTGAAGAAATAGTCATTTCTGCAGTGCATTTTCTAATTTCTTCGCATAAGATAAGTTCCAGCAGAGTTTTTGCTACATAGCTGTTAGTTTCCCATGTATTCATATCTTCAAAAAAACATGAAATATTAATATTCTGCTCTTTAATAGTGCTTCTTAAATCTTCTATCACTTTACCTGTAATTTTTACAGGGTCAAATGTTTCTTTATCATTTCGTATTGGTTTGCCTAATATATAGTTAAACAATACTTCCATTCCTTTATCATAAACATCAAGAAAGTATGATGATTCTACAATCATATCTGCCATACTGTCAGTATCATCACTAAGACCAAATTTAAAAAGGCTGACAGTAGCTACAACCATAGCAGTAGATGTGCGTAAGTTGTGAGAAAAATATTCTCTTACAACACTAAGGTCATTTATAAGTGTATCTGAATTCATAACACCGCCTTATATTATACTTTATTAAACAGCATATAAAATTAATAAAATAAAATCAACTAAAATAATAAAGATATTATTCTTCAAAACAAAATATAAAATTTTTATTTACATCTGTCTGGTAAAATATATATATCTGTATAAAATTTTTTTAAATTATAAAATGAAAATGTATTTATCTTATATATTTTTTATATTTACATATAAAAATTTGTATAGCATACTATATATTATTTATCAAATATGAGGTGTATAATGGAAAGTGATTGCATATTTTGTAAAATTATTGCAGGGGAAATTCCTTCCTGTAAGGTATATGAAGATGAGAATTTTCTAGCTTTTATGGATATTAATCCGGCTGTTCGCGGCCATACACTTGTTATACCAAAACACCACTGCCGCAACCTGCTTGATACTCCAGATAATGTGGGAGAAGGTTTTTATCCTGTACTTAAAAAAGTGGCAAATGCAGTAAAGGCTGCTTTTAATGCAGAAGGTATATATATGTTTCAGCAAAATGAGCCTGCTTCTGGTCAGGAAGTGTTCCATTCTCATGTACATATTATTCCAAGATATAATAATGACGATTTTGGCAAACACACTCCGCCAAGATTAAAAGTAGAAATTCTGGAAATTGCAAAAGATGCAGAAAAGATTAAAAAACATATATAATCATATATAATTGTGTGTTTTGCTTAAAAATTATGCAGAAATACAGGCAGATATTAGTGCAGACTAAGTATCTGCCTTTTTTTTAAGCAAATATAAAATATTGACCAATTCAAGTTAAAAAAATATGTAAAATAAAACCTAATAAAATAAAGATTATTTTTTGAAATTACAAAAATATTTATAAAAAATTAAATATTTTTAAATTATTGATAAATAAAGTAAATTTAAAATTTACTGCTTAAAATTTAAGCAAAAACGCAAGAATTTTTTAAATTGTAAAAATAAGTGGTTGACATTATTAAGAATTATTACTATATTACAGTCATAGAGAATAAGTAGAATAATAAATATATAAGTATATAAAGTATATTTTTTAAGTATATAAGTATAATAAATATAGAAAGTATAATTAATTATATAAAGTATTAACTAATAGTAGTATATATAGTATATTTAGTAGTAATTCTAGTAGTGTTACAAATAGTAGACGGAAAAGAGGGTGCCTTTTGGTATCCTCTTTTCCGTATACTGCCAAATTATTCATATGATTTATTCCTTTTGATTATATAGTTTTGATAGCTGCTTATCTTTAAAGCATCATCAGGTTATTTTATATGTTGAAAATTTTTATGTATATTAACCAATCTTTTGGGTAGGTTTTTAATATTATCTTAAATTTTTCTGGAGGGTAATATGTCTGCAAAAAAAATTCAATTAAAGTTTTTGCTTATTTTTGCATTATCTATAATGCTTTGTCTTTTTTTATCCAGCTGTTCTAGTTCTGGTGGCAGCTCTGGTGGTGGAGATACTCCCCCTGTAGTAATAACGAGTATCAGCATTATCAATGCACCAGAATATTTAAATTATGGTGAAGAACATCAGCTTATGACAGATAGGCCTGAATTAAATATTATGTGGGATACAAGTAATCAAGATTTGCTTGAAATTGATAATAATGGTTTAATTCGTGCCAAAGATGTTGCTGAAGGTATGGTAGAAGTTACTGCAAGTTATGGCAATATAAAAGATGTTGTATCTATTTATGTAAAAGCACCAGATGAACCATTTATTCCTGTCAGCTCAATTAATATTGGCGTAGAGGAATTAAAGTTTGATATGTTAGCAGGAGAACAGCTTCATTTAACATCAGAAGTTTTGCCAGAGAATGCTACAAATAAAACTGTTATGTGGTGGGTAAGTGATACTTCTCTTGCGACTATTGATGAAAATGGTGTTTTATCAGCAAATGGTGAAAATAAAAGCGGAAAAGTTACTGTTACAGCAAAAGCAGGAAACCAGACTGACAGTGTGGAAATAACAATAAATCCTCAAGAACAGGTGATACCTGTACAGGAAATAAAAATTACTGGCAGTGCAGAAATAATGAGAGGACAGGAGCCTGTACAGTTTGTGGCAGAAGTAATTCCAAGTGATGCTACATTTAATGAAGTTACATGGACATCAGATGATGAATGGGTGGCAGTAGTAGATGAGACAGGAAAAGTTTCTGCAAGTGATAAACCAGGTGCTTATCCTGGCACTGCTGTAATCACAGCAACAGCAGGTGGAGTATCATCAACTTTTAAAGTTACAGTTAAAGAAGTGCCTGTAGAACAGGTAAAAATTACAGGTTATGAAAATGTTACTGTTAATGGAAAAACAACTCTTGGAATACATGATATACTGCAGCTGCAGGCATCTATTTTACCAGCAGATGCATCATGCCAGGATATACTGTGGACATCTAGTAATATGGAGGTTGCATTAGTAGATGCTAATGGCAGAGTAGAAAATGGAAATCAAACAGGACCTGTTACTATTACAGCAGCAGCCGTTGATAAATCAAATCGACCTTGCGGAGAAAAAGCAAGTGTAAGTATTGATGTAGAGTTTGTACCAAACGGCACAGAAATTCCAGTATCTGAGATAAAAATTAAAGGTTATGATGAAATGGGTGTTGAAGGGCAGGTTACTTTTAAAGCAGAGTTTTTCCCAGCTAATGCTACAGATAATAAAGTAACATGGTCATCAAATAATGATACAGCAGTTTCAATAGAGCAGGATAGTATAACAGGAGATGCAGTTATTACAGCTTTGGCAGAGGCAGAAAATGTTGTAATTACTGCAGCAGCAGGTGGTAAAACTGCAGAATACACTATTAAAACAATAAGAAAAGTGCTGCATGGATATGAGCAGGACGAAAATGGTGTATATTTGATATATAACAGACAAGGGTTTTCAAACTGCTTTTATGATATAGAAAATAAATCATTTAAATTAATGACAGATTTAGATTTCAGAGGTGTTGAAACAGAACATGCTGGTGAAATTTTTGATGGCACTTTTGATGGAAACGGTCATATAATAAGGGAATATAAAGTAGATTACAGCTTAAGCGGAAGTTATGGTTTTGTAAGTGTGCTTGGCGGTACTATTATGAATGTTGTTTTTGATACTCCTGTTATAAGATTACTGGGGATAACACACAGAGAGACTTATACTGGTGTTATTGCTGGTAAAAATAATGGTACTATTAAAAATGTATCTATTAATAATGCTGCAGTTGAGTTGCAACAAGTATTTGCAAATTTGTCTGCTAATGCTGGTATGATTGCCGGGCAGTCTACAGGAGTAATTGATAACTGCACTGTTGATACAGGAAGCCTTGTTATAAAGTTTGCTACTTCAAGAACTGTGCTTGGCGGTATAACAGGTATTAACAAAGGTAAAATAATCTCATCAGCAGCAAATAATATTAATCTTACAAACCCTGCTAAATCAGTAGATTACATAACAGCAACTGGCGGTATAGCTGGAGTGCTTTCTTCTGGTTCTTATGTGAAAGGCTCTTATGCTGCTGGGCAGATTACAGCTGATGACTATGCAGGTGGAATTGCTGGTGTAGTAGAGCAGGGTGCAGCTGATGTTTCAGCGTCCATTTTTGTAGGCTTAATTAAACCTACTGGTGCAAATACAAATACAGGATTAGATTACGGCAGTTATACATCTATAACAAATGAAGAAGAAGTATATGTAAAAAGTGTGCCAGCAGAAAGTACTCCAAAAATAAAAAGCCCTGTTGCAAAAATAATAAGAAATAATGGGCAGCTTGAAGATTCTTTAGCTGAAGCAGCACGAGATATGAATAAATTACTGAATAAAGATGCAGATATTCATTACCTTTTTAAAGCTGGTGAAAATGAATATGAAGATATTGAATTGATGCCAAAATTAAATTAATTAAATAAAAGCAGGTATATATTTTATACCTGCTTTTTTTATAAATCAAAAACCTTGTTTTTTTATATAAATTCTTAACTTATTAATACAAAAGTATAATTTTTTAATCCTAAAAAAATTTCGCCAAAAATTAAAAAAATCGCTACCAAAATTTAAATTTATATTATATATTGCGAATACTTATGAGTTTTTTATAAAATAATTAAATATAATGAAGGGTAAAATGTCGATACTTGAAAGAATTAAACAAATTATTAAGAAAAACAAGACTGCACAAAATCAAATAATCATTAAAGAGATTTCAAAAAAAATTGCACAACAAGAAATAAATAAAGCAAGTCAGTCAGTATCACCAGAAAACAAACATCAAGAAAGAAGAAAATCCAGCAAAAATATTTCAAGCAAAGCTAAAGGCAGACAGAGTAAAAATGCTGAGCTTAAAAATATTAATATGGAAGATGAAGCAGCAGATTTTGGAAACTGGGATATAAATGAATTTCAGGTGGAAGAAAAAGAAGGTATGCTCCGCTTCCATGATTTAGGGCTTTCACCAAAACTTATGAAAGGCATATATGAGTGTGAATATAAATACTGCACACCAATTCAGCAGCTTATTCTGCCAGAAAGTTTAAAAGGTAAAGATGTATCAGGTAAAGCTCAGACCGGCACAGGCAAAACTGCTGCATTTTTAATTACATTATTTACAAGACTTATGAATAATGAATTAAATAACAGGAAAAAAGGCACTCCAAGAGCATTAATTATGGCACCAACAAGAGAGCTTGTTATCCAGATAGAAAAAGATGCAAGAAATATTGGCAGATACTGCGGTTTAACTATACAGTCAGTTTTTGGCGGTATTAACTATGAAAAACAAAAACGCCAGATTGAAAATAAGTTTATTGATATATTAGTTGCTACTCCAGGCAGACTTCTTGATTATAAAGACCAGGGTGTGCTTGATTTAAGCGAAGTGGAAATACTTGTTATTGATGAAGCAGACAGAATGCTTGATATGGGCTTTATTCCAGATATGAAAAAAATTATCAGTGCAGCCCCATCTAAATCAAAAAGGCAGACAATGCTTTTTAGTGCCACATTAAATCAGGATATTTTAAGACTTGCTGCCCAGTGGACTAAAGACCCGCTTAGCTTTGAAGTAGAATCAAAAGAAATAACTTCTGAAAATATTGAACAGATTGCTTATATTGCATCAGATAAAGAGAAGTTCTCTATTATATATAATATTATTTCTCAGGATATGTTAAGCAGAGTAATTATTTTTGGCAACAGGCGGGATGAAGTTGCAAGACTTACAGATATGTTTAAAGCCTGCGGACTTTCATGCGGTCTTTTATCAGGTGATGTTACTCAGTCAAGAAGAATTAAAACATTAGAAGAGCTTAGAAACGGCACAATACGCATACTATGTGCAACAGATGTTGCTGCAAGAGGCATACATGTTGACGGTATAACACATGTATTTAATTACTCACTGCCAGAAGACCCAGAAGACTATGTACATAGAATAGGAAGAACAGGCAGAGCTGGTGAAAAAGGTGTGTCAGTTATTTTTGCAACTGAAGAAGATTCTTATCTTATTCCTAAAATAGAAAGCTATACAAAACATAAGTTAAATTATATAAACCCGGAAGAAAGACTTGTTGTTATACCTGATGATTTAAATAAAATATTAAAACAGTTTAAATCAGGCAGAGGAAGAAGAAAATCAGGTCATTTAAGAGAAAAAATAGTGAAAAACAGAAAAGAAGTGTCAAATAGACGACCTGTTAAAAGGAAAAAATAAAAAGGATATAATTACTGCTTAACCCCCATTTTTTTACAATAATGCTAATAACTATATAATAATTAAAATAAAATATTTACTAGAATTAAAAATAGAGCTTAAAAATAAGTATATATTAATATGACATTATATCCGCTTTTAAAGAATGCACCCATGTTATTTCATTCTCTTTGCGACTTAATTTCTTATGAGCTGTTTTTTTGGAACGGTTAGCAAGCTGATTGTCTGAGCGATAGCGAGTTGCAGTTGCTGTGGAGAAAAAACAGCGAATGTTTAAGGAATTGGAGCATAAGAAATGAAATAACGAAAACTTGATTTATGAGATTTGCGGCGGTAAGATAGTTTAAAATATACTACAAATACATAAATAATAATTACTAAGTTTATTATAAATTAGTATTTTTAATTATAGTTTCAAAAAAATGGGGGTGAAGCAGCTATAATTATACTTGATAACTGGGAAAAATGGGTATAAAATTACTTTTGTTTAATAAAAAATATACACAAAAGTAATAAAGGTATTGAATTTATCACGGTTTAGGTTTAAAATTTCATGGGTGAAATTTTTTAATATAATTATATAATTATTTTTTAAGATGAGGTTCAAATGAGCAAGGACAAAATTAAAGAGCTGGTTGAGCTTCGTTCCCGCTTATACAAAGGGGGCGGTGATGCTCAGATTGAGAAAATGCACTCTCAAGGCAAATATACAGCCAGAGAGCGTATAGGAATGCTTCTTGATGAAGATACTTTCCAAGAAGATTTCCTGATGGTTCAACACCGTTGTAATGATTTTGGCATGGATAAAAAAGACCTGCCAGCAGACGGTATGGTTACAGGAATGGGGCTTGTAGACGGCAGGTCAGTATTTGTTGCCAGCCAAGACTTTACTGTTAATGCAGGAACTATGGGTGAAGCAGGTGCTAAAAAAGCTCAAGAGTTAATGGACGCAGCACTTAAAACTGGTTCCCCTTTCATATTTATTAATGACTCAGGCGGTGCAAGGGTTCAGGAAGGTGTAAGTGCCTTATCAGGTTATGGCGGTATTTTCTATCGCAATGTTCTCCTTTCTGGTGTTGTTCCGCAGATTAGTATTATTGCAGGTCCATGTGCAGGTGGTGCTGCTTATTCCCCAGCATTAACTGATTTTATTATACAGGTTCAAAGAGAAGGTCAAATGTATATTACAGGCCCTAAAATTATTAAAGAAGTTACAGGTGAAGAAGTTTCTCTTGAACAGCTTGGCGGTGTTGACGCTCAGGCTCATTATTCAGGTGTTGTTCACTTTGTTGCAAAATCAGGACCTGAAGCATTAGGACTTGCTAGAAGGCTTTTATCATTCCTTCCATCTAATAACTCAGAAGAAGCACCTATTATAGAAACATCAAGAAACAGTGTAATAGGTCCAGATGAATCATTTAACTTTATTGTGCCAGAAGATCCGAAAAAACCTTATGATATGCATGAAATCATATGGCGAATAGTAGATAATGCAGACTTTTTAGAAGTTCAGGAAAATTTTGCTAAAAATATTATTGTAGGCTTTGGCAGATTAAATGGCAGAAGTGTTGGTATTATAGCTAACCAGCCGGCATTTAAAGCTGGAGTGTTAGATATTGATTCTTCAGATAAAGCAGCCCGTTTTATCCGTTTTTGTAATGCATTTAATATACCATTAATTACTCTTGTTGATGTTCCAGGATTTATGCCGGGAGTTGACCAGGAATATGGCGGTATTATTAGACACGGTGCAAAACTTTTATATGCTTATGCATCAGCAACTGTTCCTAAATTTACAGTAATATTAAGGAAAGCTTATGGTGGTGCATATATTGGTATGTGTTCTAAAGAGCTTGGAGCAGATAGAGTTGCTGCATGGCCTACTGCAGAAATTGCAGTTATGGGAGCAGAAGGTGCTGTCAGCCTGCTTTATGGCAAAGAAATTAAAAATGCAGAGGATAAAGCTGCTGAAACTAAAAAAAGACTTGATGAATATAGGGAATTATTTGCAAATCCTTATGTTGCAGCAAAAAGGGGTTATATTCACAATGTTATACTTCCAGCAGATACAAGAAGCTATTTAGCAGCATCACTTGAAATGTATGCTTCTAAACGAGAAACAAGACCATATAAAAAACACGGTCTTATTCCATTATAGGAGTTTGGTATTATGGCTGAATATACAAATATACAGCTTGCACAGGCTGAGTTAAATACAACTGTAACCCAAACAGTAAACAGCAGCAGAGATTATCATGAAACCCTTGGTGAGGGTGTAATGGTAACACTTGTAGGCATGGGTGTTGTATTTGCTGTCCTTATTATTATGATTCTCTTTATTAATTTATTTAAGAAAGTTGAGCCACTGCTTGATAGAGCAGGAGCATTCTTTTCCAAAAATAAAGGTAAAGCTGCAGCACAAAACTCTCAGGAAGCACAAAATATTGATAATACCACATTAGTGCTTATCAGTGCAGCAGTTGCAGCATATACTCATAATAAAGCAAGAGTTAGAAGAATTAGAGTGCTGCCGGCTAAGGCAAAACAAGGTGGTAACTGGGCTATGCAGGTACGAAGTGCATTGCAGTCATCACATAGTAGAAAACAATAAATTAAAAAATAAAAATTAGGAGCATATATTATGAAAATGAAAATTACTCTTCACGGTGTAGCTTACGAAGTAGAAGTTGAGCTTTTAGACGAAGTAGAAGGTTATGGCACATTAAGCGGTATTCCGCCAGTTCCAAGATTTGTTCAATCTCAGCCAATGCCAACAAACCAAAGTAATGATGGTATATTACCTCCGCCTAGCAGAGCAGCAGCAGGAGCAGCTGCAGCAGCGGCTGCAAATGCAGGTGGTAAAACTATTATTTCTCCAGTTGGCGGCACAATTGTAGAAGTAAAAGCAAAAAATGGTGATAATGTAAAAGTTGGGCAGGAATTATTAATATTAGAAGCTATGAAAATGCAGACATCTATTAATTCACCAGTTGATGGTGTTATTAAATCTATTAATGTTTCAGCAGGCGATACTGTTAGAGAAAGCCAAGTGCTTGTAGAATTTCAGTAAACCATTTAAATTGCGGAGGCAAAAAAATGGATATTTTAATGAATTTTATTGATACTGGAGCTTTAGGGGGCCTGCTTTCTTATAAACATATTATAATGATTATTGTAGGCTGTATTTTCCTGTATCTTGCAATAGCAAAACAATATGAACCGCTTTTACTTGTTCCTATTGGTTTTGGTATAATAGTTGGTAATATTCCAGCAGACCCAATACTAGAAATGGGTATATATGACCATAATAGTGTATTAGGTTTTTTATATAAAGGTGTAGAGCTTGGTATTTATCCACCACTTATATTTTTAGGTGTTGGAGCTATGACAGATTTTTCTGCTATGCTTTCTCAGCCTAGACTTATGCTTTTAGGTGCTGCTGCACAGCTTGGTGTGTTTATAACATTCCTTGGTAGTTTATTTTTAGGCTTTACATTAAAAGAAGCTGCTGCAATAGGTATTATTGGTGGTGCAGATGGTCCAACATCAATATTTGTTGCATCAAAACTTGCAAAAGATTATTTACCAGTTATTACTTTGGCAGGTTATTCTTATATGGCTCTTGTGCCAGTATTACAGCCGCCAGTTATCAGGCTTTTAACTACTAAAAAAGAGCGTATGATAAAAATGCCGCCTTCAAAACCAGTTTCTAAAAGAATGCGGGTAATGTTCCCAATATTTACTTTTATTATTGTATCAATGATAGACCCGGGTGCATTAATATTAATTGGTATGCTTTGTTTTGGTAACTTATTAAGAGAATCAGGTGTTACAGAGCGTCTTGCAAAAACAGCAAGAACAGTTGTAATTGATGCAGTAGTTATTATATTAGGCTTAACAGTAGGTGCATCTACTCAGGCAGATAAATTTTTAACTCCATCATCACTTAAAATATTTGCTTTAGGAGCATTTGCTTTCTGTGTTGCAACAGCAGGCGGTGTGCTTTTTGCAAAAATTATGAATCTATTTACTAAAAATAAAATTAACCCTATTATTGGTGCAGCAGGTGTTTCTGCCGTTCCGTTGGCAGCCAGAGTATGTCAGGTAGAGGGTGCAAAAGCAGACCCATCTAACTTCTTAATTATGCATGCTATGGCACCAAATGTTGCAGGTGTAATTGGTTCTGCCGTTGCAGCAGGTGTATTTATTTCAAAATACGCAGCAGGTTAAAATTTAATTTAATATCAAATATAGAAAGGCTGGTTTAAAATCAGCCTTTTTTTATATTTTTATCTAATAATATTATTAATCTTTAATATTTAATTTTTATTTACATAAAACCTTTTTTAATAATTTTATACCATAAAATAAGATAAATTTGCTCTTAATTATCAATAAGTAATGATATATTGACAAAATGATTGTAAGTGTTAATCTTGTATAAATTATGTATTTTTAAGTATTGACTAAGAGCAAAAAGTTTTATAGTTATAATAATATATAATTAATTGGAGGCAAAAAATATGGGAAAAGAAACTAATGTTTTAAAATCATTAGAAGAAAGCTCAGTTTCAAGACGTTCCTTTTTAAAAGGCACAGCAGCTCTTGGTGCAATGGCTGCTATGTATGGCTGCTCTAAAGATGGCGGCTCAGAAATTATCTACGGGGGGGGGGAATAACAATAATACTCCTATAGTAGATGAAACACTTGAAGAAACAGTGTTTATGGGCTGTTCACCACACAACTGCGGTGGTGGTGCATGCGGAATTGCTGCCCATGTAGCAGGGGGCAGAGTAGTTAGGTTTACAACAGATGACAGACCTGGCTATGATATGATAGATAATAAAGGTGTTTATGATTCTCAAAGAAGAGGCTGCGTTCGCTGCCGTTCTAAAAAACAATGGCTTTATCGTCCAGACAGACTTTTATATCCATTAAAACAAACTAAAGAGCGTGGTGATTTATCAGGCTTTGTTAAAATTTCCTGGGCTCAGGCTGCAAGAGAAATTGCAGAAGAAATGATAAGGATTAAAAATGCTTATGGTCCAGAATCTTTCCATAGATTTTATTCAACTGGTGATGGTGCTGCATATCCTCGTTCTCGTCAATTCTCTGCAAACCTTTTATTTGGTTTAGGCGGCGAATATGCTTACCATGATGACTATTCATTCCCTAGCTGGTACACAGCAGGTTACTTTACTTGGGGTAACACTTACCCAGGTGCAAACTCTGCTCCAGATTTACAAAACTCAAAAGTAATTGTTTTATGGAGTGGTAACCCTTCTGAAATGATTGGTTCATGTAATGTTTCTTGGTATTTAACTCAAGCAAGAGATATGGGAGTACCCGTAATTTGTGTTGACCAGCGTATTTCTAAAACTGCATCTATGCTTGCAACTGGTGCAGGAAATGTTCCAGCAGTAATCACTCCAGTTGGTGGAACAGATGGTGCATTAATTGCTGCTATGCTTTATCACTTAGTAAAAAAACATTTAGAAACAGTTGACACTGGCGATATTTGGCAGACTACTAAATATTTAAACCCAAGAATGGTTGCTAAATATGTTCATGGTTTCTTTGATAATATACCTGCTTCAGGAGAAGGCTCTACTTATTCTTATAAAGCAGCAAATAGTGAAACTAATTATCCAGTTGCAGATGGCGGCTCATATTCTGCATATATTTTTGGAAGTGAAAAAATAGCTTTTAATAATAAAGCTTCTATTTATCCTGAAGAAATAGGCTATAATACAAGTGATGCTTTATTTGACTGGTATGCTGGTGTTGATGATGCAGGTAATATATTAACAGAAAATAGAACAGATAATCTTCATGGCAAAAAAACTAAATGTTATGGTCAAACACCAAAAGATCCAGCATGGGCAGAAAAAATCACTGGTGTTCCTGCTGATACTATTAAAGCATTTGCAGAATATCTTGCAGAAGTTTCTTATAATAATGACTGGGGTGGTATTTCATTACTGCAGATTGGCGGTTTCCAAAGAAATACAGAAGGCGAGCAAGGTATTAGAGCATTCTTTGTTCTTGCTGGTGTATTAGGCTGCTTTGGTAAAAATGGTGCAGCTTTTGGTAACCCATCAGCTTCTGCTGCAAAAGATGCAAGTGTATTACCATCATTTACTCCACATACTACTCCATGGGCAGATGGTAGCTTAAAAGCTAATATTAAAGCTGGTACAGGACTTCAAAGTATAGCTGCTGGTATCCCAAATATTCAAGCAAGGTTTGATGATACTAAATTAACAGATGCTGTTTCAAATAAAGAAGGAACTAACAGTTCATTCCCAGTATTTATGTGGCAGGATGCTATTGAAAAAGGCTCTACTGGTAAATCAAGATGGGGAGCTCCTGATGTAGCTAATGGTCCAGCTATTAAACTTATTTTTAACTTTGGTGGTAACTGTGTAGTAAATCAGGCAGGTGATTACAACCTTACTACTCAAATCCTTAAAATGCCAAATGCTCAAACAGTATCAGAAGATGCTAATTTCCCTAATAGAAAATATCAGTTAGAATTACTTGTAACATCTGATTTCTTTATGACTTCATCTGCTCAATATTCTGACTATGTTCTTCCTGCTTCTATGGCTTTTGAACGCAACTTTTATAAAACAGTAGATGATGCAGTTCATTTTTCACCAAAAGCAGTTGATGGTCCAGGTGAAGTATTATCTGACTATGAAATGACTTGGAGAATCCATGATTATTTAGGCAGCAATTTCACAGGCGGCTTAACTAATGAAACTACAGAAGTTCGTGATGAACGCTTATTATTAAAAAGCATTTATCATGCTCCTACTGCAGGTGAATATGCAGGTATGACTTTTGAAGAATTTGTTGCAAAAGGTCTTGTTACTTCTGGTACTCAAGTAAGTAACCCTATATCAATCCAATGGAAAGCATTTAGAGAAGCACCAGGAACTCAAATAACAAATTCAAGTGGGAAACTCCAATATCCAGTAAATACTCCTACTGGTAAAATAGAAGCTTATTCTCAAGGTATGTGTGAATATTATGAAGCAAGAGGCTTTAATAATGATGATACAACAGTCCAGCTTGTAGGTGGTGGTTCTATTAAAACAAAAGGTTTTACACATACTAACGGTATGTATGTTTATCCAGTTCCTATGTATATACCTCTTGTTGAAGGTGTTCATGCTTCTAAAGAAGAAGGATATGCTCACCCAGACCCATTAGGTACTGAAGCAAAAGGTTATACTTATCGTCTGCATAACTGGCACATGCAGTATCGTTCTCACTCTACATTAAACTCAAATGCATACTTAAATGAGCTTTACAAAAAAGACATCAATGGTAACCCAGCATTTTACAGTTTAGACAGAGGTCAAAATAAAGTATATGGCGCAGATGCTGCTATATGCGATGAAAATGTTTACGAACCAGTATTTGTAAGCCCTAATACTGCTTCTGCTTTAGGCATTCCAGAAAAAGGTGCAAGAGTAGTTATTTATAACGACCGTGGTGCAATATATGCTTATGCACAAATTTCTAAACTTATCCATGATGGTGAAATTATGATTGGTCAAGGTGCATGGGCTTCTGTAATTGATGAAACATTTACTACACCAGTTACAAATATTACTCACAAAATAGATACAGGCGGCTGTTCAAATACTCTTATGAGCATAAGACCTTCAAGAATATGCCAAGGTATGACATTATCAAACGATACTAAAGTTGGTATCAAAGTTATATAGGAGATGAGAATATGCAATACGGATTTTATATAGACCAAACTCGCTGCATTGGCTGCCATGCTTGTGTAGTTGCTTGTAAAGATAGAAACGATATTTTACCAGGGCCTGTGGCTTTAAGAAAACTTTATGCAGAAGAACAGGGTACTTTCCCTACCTCTAATGTTATTAATACAACATTAAGCTGCAACCACTGTGCAGACCCAAAATGTATACCAGCATGTGCATATAATGCAATATACAAAGATGATGTGTTCGGTGCAGTAGTAGTTGACAGAAATAAATGTCAAGGTGCTGGTTCATGTATTACAGCTTGCCCATATAAAGCAATTGACAGAGCTGATACTGGAGTAAATGCTAACCCTAACTATACACAGGAACCACAAAAAGGTATTTACTGGCAGGTAGACCACCCAGCTAATAAATGCGATATGTGCTTACCTTTAATCAAAAAAGGCGAAAAACCTACTTGTGTTGCAACATGCCCACAAAGAGCATTAGACTGGGGTCCAATCGATATGTTAAAATCAACATATCCTGATGCTGTAGATTATGTAGAAATCAATGTAAATGGTGCTAATATCTACGCAGACCCATCAGAAACACATCCATCTGTAATATTTAAAGCAAAAGCTCGTATATAAGCTGTTACAGAAAAATAAATACTCACCTGCTTATAAAGGCAGGTGAGCTTATGGAGTTGCAATGCAGTTAAATGATGAAATAATAAGTATAATGCAGGGGAGAGAAGTAACCTATGCTGCAATGTCTGACTTATTTCTTTCTCTTATTGAAGTAAAGCAGATAAAAATGCTGGAAGATTTAATGCCAATGTATGAAGAAATGGCAGAAAATACAGACAATCAGCATATAAAATATGGTGTATCATGCTTATCAGAAGTTGTAAACGAATATAAAAACAGCGATGATACAGCAAGGAAAAACTTATTAGAAGGTTACAGCAGAGAATATTCAAGGCTTTTCTGTCTTGGTAATGCTGCTGCAATATCAGAATCTGTATATGTTTCTCCACTGCACTTAACTATGCAGGAATCAGAACTTGAAGTCCGCAATTTATATAAAATGTGCCATTTTGATATGAAACATACAGCGAATGAGCCACAGGACCATTTATCTTATGAGCTTATGTTTATGTCATACCTTTCAAAAGGAACATATCAAAATATGAAAAAAGGCGATAATGCACAGGCTGAAAGTTTAATAAACCTGCAAAAAAGTTTTATAAAAGACCATCTTTTAAACTGGCTTGGTTACTTTTCATCAAGCATAAAAAAATATAAAGAAGGTGATAGATTATATTATCCACTATCCTGCCTGCTTTTAGGCTTTATTGAAGAAGATAGTGCTTTTTTAGAAACTTTATAAAAAATATTAAGGAGTTAGGCCTATGAAAAGGCTGATGTTAAATACATTAACATGTTTGTTAGCTTTAGCGCTCCCAGCTTTTGCTTATGTTGGCGATGCATATGTTACACCAGACTCATGGAGTAAGCATGTAAATGCCAACGGCATCAAAGCAAGTCTTAACGGTTTAGATTTTGGTGATGCAGGGATATTAAAAATAGGGTTAACAACAAGAGCCACAATGAAATTTGGCGAAGATGAAGACTGGTCAATCTATCAGTATGCAAGACTTAGATTAAGTGATGCAAAACTGGGACAAGGCACAGTGAATGTAAACTTAAATATGCGTGGAGCTTACGACAGCCTTCCAAGTATTGGCGGCAGCACAATGGACGGCATATCAGCAACACAGCAGGGAAGCGGATACAACCAGTTTTATGACGGACTTTATACATCAAGAAAATATGATGAATATACCCGCTTAAACGGTCAGTATGACGGTAACTTTAGAATATACCAGGCTAATGTAGAGTTTAAAAAAGTAGTGCCATATACAGATATAGCAGCGGGAAGAATCTACTTAAACAACTTAGATATGTATAAAATAGACGGCGGCAGCCTTCATTTTGATACATGCGACTATTTCAAACTTGATGTATATGGTGGTTTACCTGTCAGCTATTACAGCAACTTAAAAACATCTGTAGTAGGTGCAGCAATAGAAGTGCCTGTATCTATAAGCGGCACAAAAATCAGAGCAGAATACAACTACTTTATGCATGAAGATGGCGGCGATTTCAATACACATGTAGCCAAAGGCAGAATAGACCAGAACTTAAACTTTCCAGATATAATATCATCAAATATATATCTTGAAGGAGCAATAGTAGGTAAAGCAATGCTTTATGAAGCAGGCTTAGATGCTAATATTGATGCAAGCCGTACAGGAATATCAGCATATATAGCAGGTCAGTATGACAAAAATACAGGGGACATTAACCCATATGTATCAATGTATGAAGATATGTTAGGTGGAAGTAGTGAATATGTAATGGGTGGCGTAATGCTGACACAAGGTATCACAGACTATGTAATAGTAGGCTTAGGCTGGGAAACAAGATTTAACTTTAGCGAAGCATACGGCGATAGAGATTATCAAAGAGTATTTGGTAATGTAGATTTTGTAGGCTTAATCCATAAAAACAACTACTTAAGCTTAATAGTAGACTGGTACGATGTAGCAGAATACAAAAGACAGGACAGCAACTCAAAAGTAATGGGTGGATTTAGAATGACTCAGGTATTTACCGACAGAATAGAAGCCTGGTTAGGTGTGAATGTGCAGAATTACCAGTATAGAAACAGCCCAATTAAATCATACCCACAGTATGGCGAAGAAATGCTGAATTTAAGCGAAAGAAATGAAAATACAACAATGGCATACATTGGTGCAATGTATCGTCCAGTAGACTGGTGTGTATTACAGCTTGATTATACTTATGAATATGCAGATTTATTTAAAAGTGCGGACTTCCAGCCTGATATTCATACAGTAAGTATTTGGGCGAACTTTATCTGGTAGGGGGAATATATAATGAAAATGAAATTATTAATAATCGGTTTATTCTCTTTACTTATAGCAAGTGTATCCTTTGCAGTAGACAGCACAAAACCGTCCACACATAACAGCACTTGGGAGAAACAGCACGGGCAGGCAGCTAAAACTAATATGAGTGAATGTTTAATGTGCCACGAAGAAAGAAGTGAATGTATAGCATGTCATGAAGATACAGCCCCAAGAAGCCATACAGTAACTTTTGTGAATAAAACACACGGTTTAGAATCAAGGTGGAACAGGACAACATGCCAGACATGTCATAAACAAGATTTCTGTGATTCATGTCATGAAACAGCATATCCAATGAGCCATGCAAGAGCTAACTTTGCATCAGGAGTTCAAACTGACCCAGGCTCACACTGCGGCACAAGCTGTGTAATCCCTGTAGGCAACTGGAGCAATACACCAGCTAAAAACTGTATAGTATGTCATAAAACAAGACCAATGACAAAAGCTGGTGCTCTGCATACTATGAAGTAAGAGATAAGATATTTTTATCTTATAATAAATAATATTGTCCGCTCATAATATGAGCGGACATATAAATATATAAATGATTATTAGCAGGTATCTTTTCCCATAAGGTATCTACCATTAAATATTTTGCTGCCGCCCAATTTCTGGGCGGTTTTTTTGTTGTTTATATGATAATGAAATAAATATTATCTTAGTTAATATATTGATGAATAAATAATTTTAATTTTCTAAAAAATAATGTGCTTTATTAATATAGATTTTTACATTACAATGTAGTAAAAAAAGCATTATGCTGTTAACTATTAAACTTTATTGTAAAAGATATGAAATCTATAATACTTATTAATGCAAAAGAAATATCTTCTTTTTTTGATACTGGAGATGTAAATCCAGCTGTATCTACAATATGTGCATGTCTTGAAGATGCTGGATTTAGTAATATATATGTTTTCCCAGAAACAGAGGAAGACTGTGATATTTTAAACTATGAAAAAAAACTTGAAAAGTTTTTAAAAAAATATGATGCAGAAGTTATTGGTATATCCTGCTGGACAAGTGGATATGGTATAGCATCAGATATGGCATCATTATGCAGAAAACTAAAACCAAATGTTGTGCTTGCTGCAGGCGGTCCACATTTTTCATCAGCAAAAGAAGCAGAGTATGCTTTAGAAAATAATATTTTTGATATAGTATTTAGAGGCGGTGCCACACCCTTTATAGATTTCTGCCTAAATTATTTTTCAGGCAGTATTAATGTTTTAAAAAAGAATGATACTGCACAGCTTTCTGGAAATATTCCAGCTTCTGGAATATGTTATAGAGATATAAATAATAATATAATTATCAATAAACATGGTTCATTAAATGCTGCAGTAAAGCCTGTAATAGAAGTTAATGATGATTATGCAGAAATAAGGCTTGTAGTAAAAGATGTATGTCCAAACCACTGTGATTACTGTGTAATTCATCCAGCAATAACTAAAAAGGAATATATAAAAGAGCAGCTTGAATACTGCAGAGAATATTCAGATATAATTAAAAAAGAATTAAACAAAAAAATTCGGTTTGCCCTGGCAGACTCTGCCCCATTTGCTCTGAAAAATGAAATATATAATATTTTAGACAGCTTTAAAAATATAGATAAAAACTGTTCATTTGCTTTATTTGCTGACCCGGAAGATATAAATGATGAAATGTTTAATATTATAGATAAGTATAATGTTTCATCGCTTTTTTTTGGCAGGGACAGAGTATATGCAGATGAATTACTAGGAAGAAGATATAAAGGTACACTTCGTAGCCAGCATATGCTTGATGAAGAATTTAATAAGCTGAAAAACCTTATAGCGTTTTTAGAAAAAAGAGATAAACCATTTGAAATATATCTAGGATATATTTTATCCCCTGTTGAAACTGCAGAATCTTCATTAATGCTTATGAATGAAATAAAATATTTTTTATTATATGAAAGCAAAAATGTTGCAATTCAGACAAATTTATTTGTATTAAACCCATATCCAGATACAAAAGTAGGTGAAAGGTTTGAAAAAGAATATATTCCTATGAGATATTTTCATCATCCTTATCCAAATGTATGGAAAGGCAGTGATAAAAACCACATACAGATAGAGCTTACCCGCTTTATTTTATCAAAGCTTTTATGCCGCAGTGAAGGGAAAGAGCTTTATGCACCTATGATAGATTTTATTCATAAACTTCAGTTTGAAAATTATGCAGATATCAGCTTATGTGAAACTATCAAGGATAATAATTTAAAATCATTATGCAGATACATAATGAAAAAAATTGCAGAAAGAAATTTTATTTATAATGTAGAAAGTGATAAATATAGTGATGATATAGTATATTTTCATTTATTAGGCTGTATGATGCTTATTATGCTTACTCATAAAGACTGGCTTGAAAAACAGTATTTTGAACAGGTAATGAATAAGATAGCAGAAAATGACGGAGTGCTTCCTCTTTTATTAAAAGATTTGGAAGCATTAAAGTTATAAATATAAAGGAAATTATAATGCCTGAAAGTAACATTGTATTAAAACATATAGAAATTGCGAAAAAGATTTATCAGTATATTCTTGATAATAAAATACTAAAAGGTGATAAACTTCCTGGCGGCAGAACTTTTGCTGTTCAATATAATGTTAGTAAAAATACAGTATATGAAGCACTGGAGCTGTTGCAGGCAGACGGCTATGTAATTATAAAAAAAGACAGCGGTACATTTGTTACTGATAAAATATGGAATACTGCTCTTTCAGGTGCACCTAACTGGGATGCATACATTAATAACAGCTGGTCCCATAATAGAAACGAAATATTAGATAATGTATTTTGTGATGAAAGCAGAATAGAAGATGATGTTATATACTTATCTCAGGACTGTCTTGCATCTAAATTTAATGCATCTGCATATATAAATAAGGCTTTAGAGATTATTCCATATATTATCCAAAAAAATAAACTTTTTACCCAGTATATTTTTCAGGGCGACCCATTATACAGGAAAACCATTGCAGAGTATCTTAATAAACGGTGGAATACAGATATTGTGCAGAAAGAAAATATGATATTAACCCCGGGTATGCCAAACAGTATAGATTCACTTATCAGGGGCATTATCAGCAGGCATGATATTATTTATACTGAATCGCCAACATTTTTTCATGCTGTACCGCTGATTTTATCCCTTGGTCAGCAGGTTTCTGCAATAGAGTGTGATGAAGAAGGCATCTGTATTGATAAACTTTATAAAAATTTAAAAAGAAACGGAAGGCATATTATTTGTGTTACTCCAACCTGCAGATATCCAAATGGTAAAACAATGAGCCCGAAAAGGCGTCTTGAGCTGCTTGATTTCAGCTATGAAAATAAGATTCCTTTAATAGAATTTGATAATATGTTTGATATGGAAAATATATTGCCGCCTTTATATGTGCTTGATAAACATAATATGGTAATTCATGCAGGAAGTATTGCTTATCCTTATGCTTTTGGGCTTGGCATTGGCTGGATACTTGCACCAGAATATCTGCTTACAAGGCTTGCAGTTGTATCTATGGAAACAAACCACTATCCAGCTCAATTAAACCATTTAATTACTTCTGTAATGCTTTCAGAAAATGTAAATGGGGGGGGGCTTTACAATCAGTTTGTTGACCAGTTTGTACCATTAAGAAATCATCATTTAGAAGAATGTGAAAAGCTGTTTAAAAAACATTTATCTAATATTGCATCATGGAACACATATAATGAAAGAGGACTTTATTATATTAAAATGGATAATGATATCAGTGTAAAAAAAATGATGAATTATAACAGTATGGTTCGCTTTGCTTCTGGCTCTATTTTTTCAAGTAACGATTCTCAATATATTCTTATTAATGGACTTTCTCTTAGTTTGAAAAAATTAAATCAAGGTTTGGAAATTTTAAAATCTATTGCTTTAAAATCTAATAAATAACCGTCTGACTTTTTTTAAATCAACCGTCCTTGTAATATTTATAAATATTATATTACAGTATTATTATGAAAAGTAGAAATATGTTCTACTTTTTTGGTTATACTTCTATAAATAGGGCTAATATACCTAAGTATAGTAAAGTAGGTGGGCAAAGTAATATAATATTAGTTATGGGAGGATTGCATGAGTAATATTTCAAGGCGTTCTTTTTTAAAAGTTGGAGCAGCCCTTTCAGCCGCTGCAGCTTTTGGCTGTACTAAAGGTGATGAAGATGAGGTGTATACACCACTTTCACCACAGGATGATTTAGTTTTTGATACGGAAGAAAAAGTTGTATGCAGCAGTGGTGCTTATAACTGCGGCTCAAGGTGTCATCATAAAATTCATGTAAAAAATGGCAGAATGATAGCTATGACTTCTGCAGGTGATGTGCCTTATGATGCATGTAAAGAGTTAAATGAAAATAATCCAGATGAATTTGTTCATGATACACTTGCTACAATGTCAGAAGGTAAACAGGTGCAGTACAGAGCCTGCGCAAGAGGTTATTCATATATTTCAAAAACTTATCAGCCAGACAGATTAAAATATCCATTAATCAGAGATGAAACTCTTGGTTTTCCAAAAGGTGATGTTCGCGGTTTCAGGCGTGCAACATGGGATGAAGCACTTAAAAAAGCAGTAAATATGATAGTTGCATCTTATAATGCATCAGATGATACAAATATTGGTTATGTAACAGGTACAGGCAGACAGTGGATACATTATAACCTTGTAGCTCGCTTTAGAAAAAAATTCCCATGGGTATGGTTTAATAATAACGAATCAACAGGTAATACTGACGGTGCAAAATTTGACAGTATTGGCGGTACATCTAAATCTAACAGCAGAACAGACAGATTTAATTCAAAATTCATACTTACCTGGGGTCAGGATAACAGCAGCACTACTTTTTATCAAGTAAATGCATACTGGATGGAAACAAAAATAAGAGAAGATTTAAAAACTCCAATAGTTGTAATATCTTCTACATATAATGATGCTGCAGCAATGCTTGCAACAGGTGTTGAAGTAACTTATAAAAAATGGCAGCCATCAGATACAACAGCTGTACTTGGTCAGGAAACAGAAGTATATCAAGAAAATTATATAGATGGTGATTTAGCATATCACAGCTATGAAATAACAGGTGGTGCAACAGGTGCATCAACAAAAGTACAGGTGCCTGCATGGGTTGCCTGCCGTCCTGCAACTGACGGTGCTTTAATGGTTGCAATGATGTATGTTATTTATAAACGGGGACTTTACGATAGGAAATTTTTACAAGATGCATGCTTTGGATTTTTTAAAGGGCAGGAAATTATAAGTACAGCACCAGCAAAATGTCAGGCAGGTATGCCGGTATGGGCACCACATGATGGTAAAATAGGTGATACAGGCGACCAAATCAGTACAGGTAAAACATTTACAGGCAAAAAAATGGTAGTGCCTGCAGGATATTCATTTGAAGAATATTTGGAATCATTAGAACAGTCTACAGCAGCTGGCGGCTGGCTCAGCAGTGACGGCAGTGATGACAGCAATAAATATGCAGGCGTATTAAATTATGCTGCAAGACTTACAGGAGTATCTGCAGATATTATTGAAGCAATAGCCATAAAATATGCAGAAACAAAACCTGCATTTTTAGAAGCAGGCGGCGGCCCGCAAAGAGCATATAACGGTCTTGAATGGTGCTGGCTCTGTTTCTGCTTTGCTGCTATGTGCGGCCATACTAATAAAAGAGGCGGCGGTCCTGGTATGACAATGTACAGCACACCAGATGAAATGGTATATGAAGAAAGATTAAGCAGTGCATGGAACTCTGGCTCATCAAGGGTGGACCCATGGAGCGGTGCAACTATTGCAACAAACTTATCTGCATATCCTCATACGGCTATTACTGGTAACGACTGGAGAACACCAGAACAGATAGTAGAAGCTGTAAAATTAGAAACAGCATGGTATGAAAACCCTCAAACTGGTGAATCAACTTATCCTTACGGAATAAGACCAAACGGTCCTATAGATGTATCTGGCAGAGAAAAACCTATTCAGTTAGACTGTTTTGTTGTAGTTCATGCAAACTATATGGTATCTCAGGCAAATACTAATAAGTGGGCTGTTGCATTAAGAGACCATTTAAAATCATTGATTGTGGCAGATTTACACATGACACCTACTGCAAGATATGCAGATGTAGTGTTCCCTATTGCCAGCCATTTTGAAAGTGAATATTTTGGCGACCCATTTATTTTTGGTCCAACTGCAAGATTTTACCATGGTAAAGCAATAGAGCCAATGTATGAATGCTGGACAGAAGAAAAATTTGAACAGACTTTATGGTCTATGGTAAATGATGCATTAGGTATATCAAATGGCGATATAACTGAAGGCGGTATTCCTGCATATATTGCAGAAACAGCAAGACCTTCAGGGGAAGCAACATATACAACAAGGATTGCGCCATCAACATACTATAAAGAGCTTGTTACAGAAAATGTTCAGACACCTTCATGGGAAGAATTAAAAAATAAAGGATTTTATGATTTAACAATCCCTGCTGATAAACCAATGGTAGGTATGCGTGATATAACAATCCCTGGCAGTGTAGACCCTAAAACAAATCAGGAAATTCCAGAAGACCATAAAATTGCTACATCAACAGGTCGTATAAACTTTTTCTCACCATTCTGGTATCTGCGTATGCAGACATTAAAACAAGACCCTGCAAACCCTGCAAGTGCTGGTTTTAGAACTGCTACAGCTAAATATATACCAAATAGAGAAGGTTATGAAAAATTCTTTGCTGATATTGATTTGAAAAACTTTACAGGCTTTAAATCAGCAAACAGCCAAAGAACTTATAAACTGCTTTATTTATGCAATAAACCAAGATATAGAGCTCAGTCAGTGCTTGATAATGTATCTATGATAAAAAATGAAGTAAAACACCATGGTGTTAGAATGAATGCAATAGATGCAGCAGAAAGAGGCATTAAAGACGGCGATTTAGTATATGTTTATAATGACAGAGGCTGTATAAAAGTTCATGCAGAAGTTTCATACAGGCTTCCACCTGGAGTTGTAAGTGTAGAACATGGTGTATGGTATAGACCTGCAACAGATGAAAATGAACAGGTAACAATTTGGATGTGTAAAAATAAAGATAATAAAACATATGAACCTGTAAAAGTTCCTGTTGATTTAGGTGGCTGTGCAAATGTGTTAACTGATGACTGTTTTACATTAGACCCAACATTCTGTGTTCAGACTTTAGCAGCACAGGGCGGTCCATGTGAAGTCAGCTTAACAAAACCAGAGTAATGGAGGTAGAATATGAGTCAATGGGGATTTTATTTTAATCAAGATAGATGTTTAGGCTGCCTTACATGTAAAATGGCCTGCAAAAACTGGAATGAAAAACGCAGAGGCGATGCATCAATAAATATTCGCTCATATCTGCAGGATAATCAAGAGTATGCATCAGAGCAAAATGGCGGCGAATATGGTGTTGGCTTAGGTCAGGAAGAAAATCAAAATATATATCTTGATAGTGAAGGCAGAAGCAACTATGAAGAATTTAATAAATTCTATATGAAAGAAGACTGGCGTCGTGTTGAAACATACGAATATGGCACATGCTCATTAGATAAATCTACAAATACATTTGTGCAAGGTGTGGATAGAAGATATCTTACTATATCTTGCAACCACTGTTCTGACCCAGTATGTGTTAAAGTATGCCCAATGGGTAACATTAGAAAAGACCCTGTTACTGGTGCTGTATTAGTGGTTAGTTATGAAAGCTGTATTTCATGTGGAAAATGTAAAGAAGCATGCCCATGGGATGCTCCACAGTTTTATGATAATAATTTTGCAGCATATAAACAGGATGACCCAAAAAGACCAAAAATGACAAAATGCACATTATGCGTAGATAGAATATCTGTTGGTTTAAAACCTGCATGTGTGGCTGCCTGCTGGAACAGAGCTCTTGATGCAGGCCCTGTAGAAGAACTTATTGCAAAATATGGTGAAGGAAATATTACAACTACTTTACCAGAATTTAAAAGCAGCCAGACACCACTTGGTGATACTCAGCCAAATATTTTCTTTAAGAAAAAAACAGACAGAATACGCAAATAAATAATATGCAGGGCAGTGTATTAAATACTATACACTGTCCTGTAACAGTAGAGGCATTATGGACAGCATTAAAGAATATTTCAATCTGCATAATAGAATGTTAAGGATTTTTTCGCAGGTATTTTATAAAGAGCCTGACATTCATTATTTAGAAGTTATAAAAAAATATATTCCTGTATTAGAAGAAATTAGTAAAGAATATAAGATTAAAATGCTGGATAATGGAATAAAAAATTTAAAAACCTTTTTTAATAATAATCAGTTAGATGAAAAACACATAAAACAGTATGCAGCAGAATTTGCACAACTGTTTTTAAGTGTTGGTATATCTGTTGGTAAAAAAAGTATTATTCCGCAGGAATCAGTATATTTATCTCCGTCTGGCCTTTCTATGCAGGATGAAAGAGATGAGGTGCTGCAGTTTTATTACATATACAACATTGGTAAAGAAAAAGATTTCAAAGAGCCTGAAGACCATATTTGTGCTGAAATTTATTTTATCAGTATGCTTGGTGATAAAGCTGTAGAAAATATTGAAACAGCAGAGGATTTAAAAAGCAGCCAGTATTTAAATGCTATAATAGATTTTATGGATAGACATTTATTAAAATGGCTGCCTATGGTGGAAAAAGATATGTGCAGTTTAACAGACAATCTTTATTTCCAAGGTTCTGTTCAAGTAATATATGGGCTTTTACTTTTAGAAAAAGAAATGATTAGCGATTTATTAAGCTGATAAGTTTAAAAAGCACAATTATTATGAAAGTTAGGAGAGTTATATGAAAAGGCTGATGTTATATACATTAACATGTTTGTTAGCGTTATCACTTCCTGCTTTTGCTTATGTTGGTGATG
>CALUWI010000016.1 GCA_944324465.1 uncultured Mucispirillum sp.
AAAATATTATTTTATTTAAAGAGATTTAACAACCACTTTTTTTATATCATTTTTCGCAATCGTTTTTAGAATTTACCATAATATATTTTTTAAGAAAAAATCCTGCAGCATTTTAATTGTATTTTGTTTAAGCAAAATGATTCATTAATAAAATATGTCTAAAAATATATAAAACACTTGAAAAATTTTATACTAACATATATAAATAAAGGTTAGAATATACTATAAAAATGAGATTAATTTACTCTTTTTTATACTAAAACAGTAGGTTTTATATAACTGTTACAATATATATTAAAATAATTATCTAAAGAGGATTTGTTTATGCCTTCATATTTACTAGAAATCGGCTGTGAAGAAATACCAGCAGCATTTATTCCATCATCTGCAAAATATCTGCTTGATGAATGGACAAAAAGGCTTTCAGCTTTAAATTTACCATTTTCATCAATAGAATCTGGCGGAACGCCACGCAGACTGTATGTAAATATAGAAGGTCTGCCTGTTTCACAGGTTGATAAAACAGAAATTATTATGGGGCCGCCTGCAAATATTGCATTTAATAGTGACGGTTCATTAACAGAAGCTGCTAAAAAATTTGCAGCATCTAAAGGAATAGATGAAAGCACATTAAAAAAAGTAACTACTCAAAAAGGTGATTATCTTCAAGGTGAGAAAAAAACAGGCGGTGAAAAAACTGCTGATTTGCTTCTTAAAACTGCACCTGAAATTATCAAAAGCATACCTTTCCCAAAATCTATGAAATGGGGTAATAATGATTTTAGATTTGTTCGTCCTATTCACTGGTTTTTATCTGTTTTTGATGAAAAAGCACTTGTTTTTGAAACTGATGGTATTACTGCATCAAATGTTACTTATGGACACAGATTTTTAGCACCAGATAAAATTGAAGTAAAAAATGCTGCAGAATATAAAGAAAAGTTAGAAAAAGCATATGTTTATGTAGATACTGCTGCAAGAAGGGAGATTATTCTTTCCCAAATTAAAGAAATAGAAGCAAAAGAAAATATTACAGTTGAAATTGATGAAGGGCTTTTAAATACAGTATCTGATTTAGTAGAATATCCTTATGCTGTTCTTGGCTCTTTTGAAGATTCATTTTTAACACTTCCAGAAGAAGTGCTTATTACTTCTATGAAGATACATCAAAAATATTTCCCTGTTAGAAATAGTGATGGCAGACTGATTAATAAATTTGTTGGTATTGCAAATATTAAATCACCTAATGGTGACGGCACAATCAGGCAGGGTTATGAAAGAGTGCTTAGAGCAAGACTTAATGACGCATTATTCTTCTTTAATAACGATAAAAAAGTAAAATTAGAAGAAAGAGCAGAGCAGCTTAAAAAAGTTGTATATCAGGAAAAACTTGGCACAAGCTATGAAAAAATGGAAAGGTTTAAAGCTATTGCTGGGTATTTAGCAGAAAAATTATGCAGTGATAAAAAAGAAAGTGTAGAAAAAACTGCATATCTTTGCAAAGCTGACCTTTTAAGTGAAATGGTTTATGAATTTCCAGAACTGCAGGGTGTAATGGGTTATTATTATGCTAAAAATGAAGGTTTAGATGATGATATTGCCCGCGGTATTATGGAACATTATCTGCCTAAATTTGCAGGGGATGTTTTACCAGAAACAGAGGAAGGCAGGCTTACTTCTATTGCTGATAAAATAGATACTATCGCAGGTGTTTTTGCTGCCGGTATGAAACCAACAGGTAATTTAGACCCTTATGGCTTAAGAAGAAATGCAATAGGTATAATATCTATTATTGAGCAGGCAGGATACAGAATAGAATTAAAAGATATAATAAATATTACTTTTGATAAATTAAGCTCACGCCTTTCTTTTGATAAAGATGCAGTTATGAAAGAAGTATTATCTTTCATTAACCTTAGATACAGACAAATGCTTGTATCAAAAGATATTGTAGCAGCAGATGTTTTTGATGCAGTATGTGATAAATCAAGTGATATATTAAAAACATTAAATCTGTCAAAAGTTTTAACAAATGCCAGAGGAACAGATGGTTTCCAAACTATTGCTCAGGCATTTAAACGAATTAATAACATATTAAAGAAAAATAACTGGGAAAAAGAAGAGTTTTCTGATGAGCTTCTGCAGACTGAGGAAGAAAAAGTTCTTGGCAGCCTTATCAGAAATCAGAATATGCAGGCTCTTTTAGATGATGAAAAAAATTATGCTGTGCTTGATGAACTTATGAAATTTGCTCCTGCTGTAGATAACTTCTTTGAAAAAGTTATGGTTATGGCAGAAGATATAAAAGTTAGAGAAAACAGGCTTGGTTTAATAGCATGCCTTAGAAAAGTATTTTTAATTATTGGTGATTTAGGAGCGATAGCCGCTAAATAATTAAGTTTTAGCCTTAAAATATTTGAGGTGAAGTATGAAACTGATAGAAATTATTAACAAACGCTGTAATTGTAAAGTAACACAGGTAATAGTAAAAAGCCCTATGGGTGAAAGAATTGCATATAGGGATATTCCTGTTGATAATTTTAAGGAATACAGTATTTATCTCCACACAGGCAATGTGGATTTGGAGATAATGTATTCTGCAGATAAAGAGTTATCAGAAGAAGCTGTCAGTTTGCTTACAGATTTAATTGATGTTTATGTGGAAAACAGAGCCACATGGGAAATTGCAGAAAATGTTTCAAAAAGTCCAGATATATATGCAGGCAGAGCTACTCTTGATGAGATGGTGAAAGTTACAACAAATGCATTAGTATATTCAGGACTTTTTGATAAAGCTGCAGTTATGTTTTTTAATGAAAAACTTATGGAGCTGCGTGGTATATATATGACAAGTATACCACCATATACAGAAGAGCAGGTAAAAGTATTTAGAAATAAGCGTGTGCCTGTTAAAAAATCTATTATTAAGCAGCTGCAGGAATATAATAAGCATCCAGATGATATTGAAAGACATTTAGAGCTGGAAGATAAAATTTTCCGTTCTATAGATAATGTGCAGTTAACTAATCCGCTTATTATTGCACCAATGATGACTGGTAATAAAATATATGGTATATTAATAACATATTCTAACAATAAATATACCAACACACATATTTTTACTACCCGTTCAACTGCACGGCTTTTAAATACTATGATGATGGCTGTTATATCTAACCAGAAATATGAATATACAACATCATTTTACAAAGAAATAGAATCTGAAATGCGTAGTAAACAAAGCCTTGTAACACTTGGCAACTATGTAGCTACTATTGCCCATGAAGTAAAAAATCCGCTTATTTCTATTGGCGGGTTTGCAAAACGGCTTATGAAAGCTGTTACAAATGAAGATTTAAAACGCATGGCAGGTATTATTGCAACAGAATCTATAAGGCTGGAGCATTTAACAGAAGATATTCTTTCTTTTTCAAGGAAACGGCCGCCTAAAAAAGAAAAAATACTGCTGAAAAACCTTTTCAGTGAAATAAGGCCGCTATTTGAAACAAGAATGGCAGAGCATAATTTTAAGCTGAATATTGATATTCCTGATGATGCTTATATTTATGCAGATATAGACCAGATAAAACAGGTTATTGTAAACTTAATAGCTAATGCTATGAATGCGATGGAAAGCGATGGCACAGTTACTATCAGCTTTCAGGAAAAAGACGGCAAAACTAGTATTATGATTTCAGATACTGGTCCTGGCATACCTTTAGAAGTTATGCCTAATTTATTTAAGCCGTTTTTTACTACATCAAATTCTGGTACTGGCTTAGGGTTGCCAATAAGCAGAAAAATATTAAATAATCATAACGGCGATTTAACTGTATATAATAGCAAAAATGGTGCAGTTTTTACAGTTACACTGCCAGTGGAGTAGGGAAAGTGGTATACACAATTACAAAGGAAAACATTGATACTTTAAAAAATGAGGGATTAAAAGCAGACGCAAAAAGATATATAGAGCAGTATGAAAACTTTTTAGAATATATCAAAGAAAGCGGTGCAGGAATATCTAAAGAAGATTATTCTAAAAAAGAACAGGAACTTTTAAAAAAATTAGAAGAAAAAGGTGCGCGTATATGCAATAGCGGTAAAAGTGTTGTAATTAATGCAATATCCCCTTCATGCGAACACTGCCATACAGGTATGGGCTCTGCAACTTATATTCTTACATTAAAATGCAACCGTGACTGTTTTTTCTGCACTAACAAAAATCAGGCAGACTATGCAGCAGGTGTTAATAAAATCTATGATATTATATCAGAGTTTAAAACTCATTTAGGATATTATAAAAAAATGAAATCTGTTGGTATAACTGGCGGCGAGCCTTTATTATATCCAGATAAATGTGCAGAGTTTTTAAAAGAAGTTAAAAAAGCAGATAAAACAATCCAAACAAGAATATATACAAATGGTGATTTAGTTACTGAAGAAATTCTGCAGTTATTAAAAGATGCAGGGCTTGATGAAATCCGTTTTGGTTTAAAACCAGATGAAAATGGCAAAGTAGACCAAAAAAGCCTTGATAATTTAGCATTAGCAGTAAAATACATTAAACGCACAATGGTAGAAATGCCTTTAATGCTTGGAAAAGTAAAAGAGATGGAAGAATTAATGATGACTCTTGATAAAATAGGCATATTTGGCATTAATGTATTAGAGTTCTTATATCCTTATGTACATCCAGATGAATATAAAAATAAAGGCTATGAAGTATCAAAAAGACCATATAAAATACTTTACCCTTACACTTATGCAGGGGGTGTGCCTATTGCTGAAAGTAACATAGAATGTTTAGAAGTAATGCTTTACTGCCTTGAACATAATGTAAAAATGGGTATGCACTACTGCAGCCTTGAAAATAAATTAACTGCACAGCTTTATCAAAGCAATCACCCTATTAAAATGAGTGAAATAGAATATTTTTCTGAAAAAGATTTCTTCTTAAAAACAGCAAAAGGCTATGGCGAAGATGCTGCTAAAATTAAAGAAGTGCTGGATATTAATAAAGTAGACCACTACATGTATGATACATCAAATAAAGTAATAGAATTTTCACCAACATACATTACTTTATTAAAAGATTATGATATGGAGCTTGGGCTTACTTATTTAGCAGTAGATTTTGATGAAGAATATGGCAGAAAAGTATTAAGAGAATACCAGATAGATAAAGTAGAACCTAAAACTTTTGAATTATCTGATATTTAATAAGATATTCAGCTATATTCAGGTGATATATTGTTTAATAAAATAGATATTGCAAATATGGTGTTTGAAGGGGTTTCACGGTCTATTTCTGTGGCCCCTAAATTCTGCTCTAAAATAAAGCATAAAAGTTCACCATGCACTACATGCTACACTTTATGTCCTGCTGAAGCTATCACTGTAGGCGGACCTGGGGAAACTATTACAGTTGAATGGGATAAATGCACTGGCTGCGGTATATGTGTAAGCCAGTGTAATGCTCAGGTATTCAGGCTCAGACATGGCGGATACAGAAAATTTATTGATAACTTAAGCCGCAGTATTACTCCAAGGGGCGATTTAGTTATTACATGCAGTGATAATCCAGCATACAACAGGCAGACAGCAGTAGTGGACTGTGCAGGTATATTTAATGTGGTAGATTTTATAGTCCTTTATCTTCATGGAGCTTCCCGCATAACTATAAAATACGGGCTTTGCATGGAATGTGATTCTAAAAACGGCAAAACTATTTTAGAGCAGGAAATCAAGCTGTTAGAACAGTTAAAAACTATATTTGAAGATTTAAATGATTTAGAAATAATATATGAATCTGACAGTATTCGTTTAATATTTCCAAAACAGCTTCCAATACTGCAGCCAAAAGAGGAAGAAAAACCAAACCCAACAGTAAACAGGCGTGGAATGTTTGCTTTTTTTAAAAATACACTGCAGGAAAGCATTTTAAAAAGTGCTGATATGATTACTGTGGAAAATTTAGAAGATAGAACTAAAATAGATTTTACTCATGAAGAAACAGCAAGAAGAAAAATCTTTTTAGACAGTATTATGTCTTTAGGTAGAATAACACGGTTGGAAGTTGAAACTAATAATCTGTTTAATAATATAGTAATAGATGAATCATGTGTTTACTGCGGCATGTGTGCAAGATTTTGCAATACTGGTGCATTAAATATAAATGATGAAAGAACAGAAATTACATTTAACCCATCAAAATGTATATCATGCAGGCTTTGTGAAAGAGCTTGTTATCATAATAAACTGCACTATAAAGATACATTAAACTTAAAAACATTTTTCTATAATAATGTACTTGCTTCAAGAAACAGCGAAAGGATAACAATATCAGATATGAAAATATTTGAGTAAATTATAAATATTTTCCTGCAACTACTACATCATCAGCATCGCCGTTAATAGATATGCAGCCTTCAGCAGTAATAATATAAGTATGCTGCATACCTGTTACACCGTAGCCTTCTAATGCTGAGAAAAAGCCTAAATTTATTACCATATTCTCTACAAGGGGCTTATCATTGTTTTTTGAAATAACAGGAAATTCATCTATGGCAAGCCCTGTACCCCTGCCAAGATGGTTAAGAGTATTATCACCAAGTCCCATAAATGTGCCTTGAATTTCTGGATGAATATTATCCATTACTTCTTTATAAATTTCGCTTGGTTTTGCACCTGGTTTTAAAAGAGTAACTGCTAAATCTTTTAAGTTTTTGCAGTGCTCCTGCTGCCTGCGGATATAATCTATAAGGCTGTTAAAAGCATAGCAGTATGTACATACTGAATGATAGCCGTTAATGCCAAAAACAGAAGGTATTGTTATTAAATCATTCTGCTTTAAAGTTATTTTACTGCTTCCAAAAAAAGGAGATGAAGCATATATCCCTGTAACACCTGCAGGAATATCGTATTTATAAATGTTTAATGAGCTTGCTCCAAAAGCCACATTTACTGTTTGAAACTCCATTCCAGGTCTTTCAAAGCGGACTATACCTTGATGTCCTTTTTTTATAAACTCATTAAATATAAGCAGTGCAGCATCATGCTCTGAAATATCTTCTGTTAAAAGTTCAGGCACAGTATTTGCCATAATATCTGCATGCACTGCTCCAGCCTCTTTTAATATATCAAGTTCATATTTACTTTTTACACTTCTTGCCATATTTAATGCTTTATCACATGAATATATTTTGCCAAATTCAAACTGAGAGTTAAATTCTTCTAAAAGTTTGATTGTTACAAAACTTTTATCTATAAATGCAGGGAAAAAGGTATTAAGTGCAAGTTCATTTTTAATATCCTGCCACTCTTTATATGCCATAACTTTGCAGTATCTTATTTCTTCTGCAGCCCTTTCTACACTTCTTTTTACAAAGTATATTGGTTCTTCATCTCTTTGTATAAAAAGTATGCCGTCCTGCATAGTGCCTGTAAAATAGTAAATGTTTACAGGGTTGAATATAAAAATATACCGCCATGCATCATCAGTCATATCCATAAAAGTAGTGAATTTTTTAAGTCTGTTAATAAGTTCTGCACCAGGCACTTTTGAATACATAAAAGCCTCTCAAATAAAATACTAAATAAGAATAACATAAGCATATATATTTTAAAAGTATTTTTCTAACTGGTTTATCTTTAACAATTATAAGTAAATCTGTTTCAATAATTATATATATACTTATAGGATAAAATTTAAATAATTATACCCCGCAAATCTCATAAATCAAATTTTTGTTATTTCATTCCTTATGCTCCAAATTGCATAATCATATACAATTAAGTTACAAAGATAATGAGATAATATGAGAACATATTTTAAAAAAGGGGATAAATTAACTGTAATCATTATTATAAAAAAATGCAATGCAGTTTTTATAAAAGTAGAAACAAAAACAGCAGGGTGTGCCGACCTGCTGTTTTTAATTGTGCAAAAATATGGGAGGATTGTAAGAACGGGAAATCTTACTATTTGAAAACGCTTATCATTGATAAGCCTGAGTGCTAAAAAAATCCTAGCTGAAAACTCCTTATATACTAATTTATTTCGGCTTTTAGTATTTCCTTTCTGCCGATGATTATTAATATCATTATTGATAATAAAAGTCAATAAAAAATTTTAAAAAAATGAAAAAAATTTCAATAAGTTTTAAATGATTGATAAAAAAGAATAAAATGGGTTAATATTTGTTGTGAGAATAATGATATGGATTAAAGATAAAGAAAATCCTTATCAGTATTTAACTGATAAGGATATAAGTTTGATTATTTGGCTGTCCATTTATACTGCTTTAATGCACCAAGGTTTTTAAGTTCATTAACAACAGTGCTGTCTAAATATTTTTTTGCAAATGGGTCAATTATGTCTTTACTTGGAAAATATTTTTGTATTTCTTCTGCTGTAAGAAAAGCAAATAAAAGATATCCTTCAGACGGCATAACTGGGTCGTTCCATTCATCAAATGATATATAGTAAGTTTTCATTTCTTCAGAATTCATAAATCCATTTGTACTTGTTATATTAAGAACAGTATTTGATGGATATCTACAAAATGTAAGGTCAGCTGTATCATAGTAAGCTAGATTATATTGGCTGGCAAAAAATGTTTGATATTTTACACCCTTAACAATTCCAAAACCATATTCCGTAACATCAGTTTCACCACCTTCTAATCCTAAAGCCTGGCTGATTAATACAGGATATATTGGTTCAGAAACATCTGTTCTTGGGTTTCTCACATCAATGCTATAAATTTTTTGATACTCTTTAGTAAATTCATATACTGTAGTTTCATCTACAGGAATATTTTCTGCTGGCAGACCCCCTGGATTACTACTTCCACCACCAGTACCTGTATTATCATTTGTTCCTGTATTTTTTGAGTCATCAGCACAGCCTGATATTACAGCAAGAAATGCTACTAATAAAATTAATAATAAAGATTTTTTCATAAAATATCTCCTTTTTCATAATTTGTGTCCCCATCATATCATGGGGGGGGGAATGTCAAGTGTTTTTTAAAAAAAGAGAATAATATTTTATTTTACTGGTTATCTTTTTTTGCCATAGGGTGAGATTCATCATACACTTTTAAAAGTGATGCTAAATCGCTGTGGGTATATTTTTGTGTAGTGGCAAGTGATTCATGGCCTAAAAGCTCTTGAATAGAGCGTAAATCTGCACCGCCTTCAAGCAGGTGGGTTGCAAAAGTATGCCTAAAAGAGTGGGGCGAATAATCTAGTGGAAGCCCTGCTTTTTTAAGATATGTTTCTACTACTCTTCTCACTGTTCTATCTGTCATACGAGTGCCAAGCCTGTTTATAATTAATGCATCGCTGTCTACTATCCTGTTATCTGCAACAATGTCATACATTACTTTATAATAATCTCTAATAAGAGTAATAAGCTCTGGAGCAAGGGGTACAATCCTTTCTTTTTTGCCTTTACCGCGAACAAGTATACGCATACCGTTTAAGTCAACTGCACTTCTGTCAAGTCCTACAAGTTCAGATACACGAACCCCTGTACCATATAAAAGCTCTAATATTAATGCGTCCCGCATACCCATAGGTGTAGTTTTATCTGGCAAATCTAAAAGTGTAAAAATATCATCTACATTAAAAACAGTAGGCAGATATTTTTCTTTTTTAGGGAATTTAAGCATACGGGCAGGGTTTTCTTCTATAAAGCCCCGTCTGTATAAAAATTTAAAAAATGACTTAATCGTAGATATTTTTCTTTCAATGCTGGATTTAGAAAGCTCTCTGTCATAAAGAGTAGTGATAAAACCGCGAAGTGTAAAAAAATCAAGGGATTTTACATCATCAGGTATTTTTTCATCATGAGCATAAATAGAAAGCTCGCTTAAATCTTTTGCATAAGCTGTAACAGAGTGTTCACTGTATTCTCTTTCTACACGGACAAAATTTATAAATTCTTCTATTGCGTTATCAATTTCCATAATTTTCTTTATAAAATAATTCTGCCTTTTGGTATGCTTTCTCTACCTGCATTTGTTTTTTCAGTTTTTTATCCCGTACTTTCTTTTCAAGTGGTGGAAGCATTCCAAGATGAAAATTTGAAGGAACATATTTTTTACCGTTAGAAAATTCAGATATTCCAGAAATATATTCTGATAAGCAGCCTAAGGCAGTGCCTGCTGGGAAATCTAAAAATGGTTTATTTTCTATTAATCTTGAAATCTGCAGTGATGCTACCAAGCCTCCTGCAATAGATTCATTATAACCTTCAAGACCTGTAATCTGGCCTGCAATAAATAAGTTTTTATTACTGTTAAAATTAAAGTATCTTGAAATATGCTTAGGACTTTCTATATATGTGTTTCTATGTACTGAGCCAAATCTTAAAAATTCTGCATTTTTTAAAGCTGGTATTTTTCTAAATATTTCTTTTTGAGCTCCTATTGTCATTTTTGTTTGAAAGCCTACCATATTAAATGCAGTGCCTTCTTTATTTTCCTTTCTAAGTTGTATTACAGCATAAGGGCGGATATTTGTTTCAGGATTTTCAAGTCCCACAGGTTTCATAGGTCCAAAAGTTAAAGTCTGCCTGCCTCTTTCTGCCATAACTTCTACAGGCATACAGCCTTCAAAATATGATATTTTTTCAAAATCATGAAAAGCTGTTTTTGGAGCAGCCATTATATCATCATAAAATGTATTATATTCTTCTTCAGTTAAAGGAATATTAAAATAATCATCGCCGCCTTTGCCGTATCTGCCCAGAAAATATCCTTTTTCCATATCAATAGTATCTGCATCTATTATAGGGCTTATAGCATCAGCAAAGTATAGTGCTCCGCCGCAGTATTCTTTTATGTTTTCAGCTAAAGTGTCACTTGTAAGCGGTCCTGTAGCTATCAGAAATGGAATATCTGTATTTATAGGAAGCTCTGTTATTTCTTTATTTGTAACAGTAATATTTTTATGACTATTTACAGCATCAGTAATAATATTAGAAAATAAAACCCTGTCAACAGCTAAAGCACCACCTGCAGGCACGCTGCATTTTAAAGCTGTCTTCATAAGAAAAGAGTTATAAAGCATCATTTCTTTTTTTAAAAGCCCGCTTCCTGTTGTAATATCTAATGATTTTAAACTGTTAGAGCATACAAGCTCTGCAAACTTATCTGTTTCGTGTGCTGGAGTAGTTTTTAAAGGCCTCATTTCTATAAGGTTTACTTTATATCCCTTTTCAGCAAGCTGATAAGCTGCTTCACTGCCAGCAAGCCCAGCCCCTGCAATTATAACATCATATTCTGCCACAAATTATCCTTTTATATTAACTTTCTTTTTTCTTAATAGGTTTAGTATTCTTACATTCTGGATAACCAGAGCATGCAAGAAAAGCACCGCGGAAACTTCTTTTTACAACCATAGGTTTACCACATTTTTCGCAAACTTCGCCACTTTCATTTGGAGTGTTTGGCTTAATACCTATAGTGCCGTTATCTTTCATTTCAATATTAGCAGTAAATTTACATTCTGGATATCCTGAGCAGGCTGCAAACATACCATTTTTACCAGCTTTTAAAGTAAGCGGTTTAGAACATTCCGGACATTTTTCATCTAAAACCTGTCCTGCTTCTAATATTTTTATATTACCGTCAGGAGTTCTTAAAAAGTTTTTAATATTTTTACATTCTGGATATCCAGGGCATGCTATAACTTCGCCAAAGCGTGTCTTTTTAAATACAAGTTCTTCACCGCATTTTTCGCATTTTATACCAGTGCCTTCAAACTGTTTATCTTCAACAAGCTCTATTTCGCCTTTTTCATTTCTTTTAAAGTTAGAAGTAAACTTACACTCTGGATATGCAGAGCATGCAAGGAATGCACCATTTTTACCCATTTTTATAACAAGTTCACTTGTACATATTGGGCATTTTTTATTAGTTTCTAAATTAGCAGATATTTTGCCGGTAGATGCGGCTTTTAATTCCTTATCAAAATTTTTATAAAAGTTTGATAATACATCATGCCAGTTTTCTGTGCCGTCTTCTATTAAGTCTAAGTCTTTTTCCATACTTGCAGTAAATTTTACTTCAAATATTTTTGGAAAATTTTCTATTAATATTTTATTTACAATTCTTCCAAGCTCTGTTGGGTGGAATTTTTTCTCCTGCAGTTCTGTATACTGCCTTTCTACAATAGTAGAGATAATGGCAGCATAAGTTGACGGTCTGCCTATTCCCTGCTGCTCTAATGTTTTCACAAGAGTAGCTTCTGTATATCGCGGCGGGCTTTGTGTAAAATGCTGTTTCTTTTCTGTTTTATCCCTTAATGCAGGAGTGTTTTCTGATATTTTAAAAGAGATAGTAGTTTCATCATCTTCTTCGTTTTTAGTATCTTCTTCTTTACTTTCAAGATAAAGTTTAGTAAAGCCTGCAAAAGCAAGAGTTTTAGCAGATGCTTTAAATTCATAATCTTTGCCAGTTAAGCGGACTACAGTCTGGTTAAATATGGCTTCTGCCATCTGGCTTGCAACAAACCTTTCCCATATAAGTTTATATAGTCTGTACTGGTCATTAGTTAAATATTTTTTTACATCAGCTGGTGTTCTTAAGACTGATGTTGGCCGTATAGCTTCGTGAGCATCCTGTACATTATTTGATTTTTTTGCAGCTTTTTTAGTTTTAGCTATATAATCTTTGCCGTAATTTTTTTCAATATATTCTTTTGCCTGGCTTTCAGCTTCTGGAGAAATACGGGTAGAGTCTGTTCTCATATAAGTAATAAGACCAACAGGGCCTTCTGCCAGCTCCACACCTTCATACAAGCTCTGTGCAACAGACATTGCTTTTTTTGCAGTAAAGCCTAATTTTCTAATAGCTTCCTGCTGCATTCTGGAAGTTATAAAAGGTTCTGCTGGGTTTTGCTTAACTGCCTTTTCTTCTACACCTGATACAATAAAATCTAAAGGCATATCAGCAAGTATTTTTTCAGCATCTTTTTCTGTCTTAATATCTGCTTTTTTACCTTTTATTTTATCAAGTTTAGCTTTTAATACACCTTTATCGTTTGTATCTTTATTTTCTATATTAAAATCTGCACTGATACTCCAGGATTCAACTGGTACAAATTTTTCAATTTCTTCTTCTCTTTCGCATATTAACCTTAATGCAACAGACTGTACGCGTCCTGCAGAAAGACCATATCTAAGTGGTTTCCATAAAAGCGGACTTACCATATAGCCTACAAGCCTGTCTAATATTCTGCGAGACTGCTGAGCATTTACTCTGTTTATATTAATATCACCAGGGTTATTTATGCCGTCTAATATGCCTTTTTTAGTGATTTCATTAAAAAGCACTCGTTTTACAGGCTTATTTTTATCAATCTGGCTTGCAATATGCCATGCAATAGCTTCTCCCTCTCTATCAGGGTCGGGTGCAAGAAATACTTTATCTGCTTTTTTTGCATTTGTTTTAAGGGAAGAAATAACTTTTTCTTTACCTTCTATAACAATATATTTAGGTTCAAAGTTATGTTCAATATCTACACCTAATTCATTAGGCGGCAGGTCAATAATATGACCAACACTGGCGATTACTTTGTAATCAGAGCCAAGATATTTTTCAATAGTTTTAGCTTTTGCAGGTGATTCAACAATTACCAGGTTCATAATGTTACCCATTTATATTATTTTAATTATATATTTTTCATCTTGTGCTTTTTCTATTATGCCGTCAAGTTCAAGGCAGGCTATGGCGCTCATAGCTGAAACAACATCAATATTTAGTTTTAAACATATATTATTTAATGATAAAGGCTCAATAGATAAAGCGTCATATATCTTCTGCCCTGTTTCATCTTCAATTTCAAGAGATTTTATGCTGTTCTCAACAATTTCACTATTATTTTCATTTAACTTAATTTTTAAGTCATATTGTAAATCAGAAATTATGTCAAGAGATGATTCTAAAAATTTTGCTCCCTGCCTTAAAAGAGAGTTTGTGGCACTGTTTCTGCCGCCGGGAAATGCAGGCACTGCAAAAATCTCTCTGTTTTGTTCTAATGCAAAACGGCATGTTATTAATGAGCCGCTTTTATATCCTGCTTCAATAACAGCAATAGCTTTTGAAAGTCCTGATATTATTCTGTTTCTTCTAGGGAAATTCTGTGGCAGTGGTGCTTCATCAAGAGTAAATTCACTCATCAGGCAGCCACCTTTTTCAAGGATTTTATCAATATATTTAGTATGAGCTGCAGGGTATATATTTGCAAGTCCGCTGCCTAATACACAGGCTGTTGCTCCATTTTCAACTGCTCCCTTATGGGAAGCAATATCAATACCGTAAGCAAAGCCGCTGACAACAGTTATGCCTACTTCCGCTAATTCTTTTGACAGTTTATATGCAAAGTTTTCAGCCATTTTTGAGCAGCTTCTTGAACCTACTATACCAACACATATATTATTTAAACATTCACTGTTTCCAAGTACATAAAGCAGTGCAGGTGGTGCATATACTTCTTTCAGCATTTTAGGGTATCTTTCATCTTCTAAAGTAATAATAGATATACCTGCATTTTCTGCACGCCTGATTTGGCTTTCAACAGCCTGCTCGCTGAAAGATTTTGTAATAATTCTATCAACTACAGCACTTTGAATATTTGAGCCGTAAAAGAAATCTGCCTTTTCCTGAAATATGCCTGATATTGTTCCGCGTTTTTCCATAATTAAAGATATAATAGTATCACTTAAACCTTTAATATGCTTTAACGCCATATATTCATAAATGGTATCTATAATAAGCTCCCTGAAAATAATAACAAATGAAAGAATATAATATAGGATATAAAATGTCAAATGAATAAATTTCGTTTTGCAGTCATTAATATTTAAGTCAATATCTATTTTTAATTCACTTAACTTTTTCCCTTGCATAAATTTTATTAATTTAATATGGTGTATGCTATGGAAAATAATTGGTTAGAGCGTTTCAGGGCGGAATATAAGCCTTTATTAAAAGATAAGTATGATGAATTTGAATATGGTCTTTCATGTCCAAAATCACGCCATATTCGTATGCAGTCATCAAGAAATGTTGATTATTTAACAGAACTTAATGATATATGCACTTTAGAAAAGTTAGAAGAATATAGTAATGTATATAAGACATTAGAAAATGCTGATAAGATAGTAGAAAGTATTTCTTTTCAGACTGGCGGTGTATATATTATGAATCCTTCATCTATTGCACCAGTTGAAATATTAATGTCTTACATGGGTGAAAACCCTGTTATGCTTGATGTTTCTTCTGCTCCCGGCGGAAAAACCTGTGCTTTATCTGATATGAGTAACAGGAAAGGCGTAATAGTAGCTAATGAAATATCAGCAAGCCGTTTAAAATCACTTCATTTTAATCTGGAAAAATATGGTGCTTATAATGTAAAGACTGTTTCTATGGACGGAAGGCTTTTACCTAATATTTTTGAAAATTCTTTTGACGGTATCTTACTTGATGCCCCATGTTCTAATGAAAATAAAATTTTCCGTAATAAGACTGTGCAGGCAGAGTGGAATAAAAAGCTTGTAGAAAGAATGGCAGATTTACAGCGTCAGTTAATAAAATCAGCCTTTTTATGCTTAAAAGAAGGTGGAGTATTAGTATATTCTACCTGTACATTAAGTTTAGAAGAAAATGAATATGTTATAAAGTATCTGCTTGATGAATTTGATAATGCAGAGCTACTGCCTGCTGGTAAGAATTATGGAAAAGGCTTATCAGGAATAAGCCATATAGATGAAAATGTTGCACGGATTATGCCAGATACTGATAAAATAGACGGCTTTTTTGCTGCTGCAGTTCGTAAAAAGGGCACATTTACACCTTATAATTTTATAAACTCTAAATTAAAGGAAAAGGAAAAAGATTTCTTTAAAAAATATTATCCATCCTTTTCTCATTCTCATATCTCAATCAGCGAATATGACAGACGGGGATATATAGAAACAGCCCCAGAAATATTTAAAAAAGTCAGGTTTAAAAGGCGGGGTTTAAATCTTTATAAAGATACTGGTAAACTTTTTGAGCCATCATGTCAGAGTGTATGGCAGTGGGGTTCATTTACAGAAGATAATATGAGATATAATATTTCTGCAGGTTGGGCAGAAAATTTTTTGAAAGGGTTTGACATATCCTGTAATGATAACTATAATAACGAACTTTTATTTTTTAATAATATCCCTGTTGGCTATGCTAAAAAAGTAGACAGCATGTTAAAAAATAAATTAGACAGATATTTTTTATATGGGAAAAATATAGAATGGTGAAAAAATAATGAAAGTATTATGCAGTATATTATGTGCATTAGTATTATCTTTTGGTATCAGCTATGCTTATGAAGAAATACCTGATGATGCAAAAAGTCAGACAGAAGATGTATCTCAGCAGATGATAGCATCTCAAGCACCTGAAGCAAAAAGCAGGCTTGGCAAAAATACTATAGTAAACTTATCTTCTGACAGCGCAGAATTAATCCATGTTGTGCTGGTGGATAAATCTCTTAAAAGGCTTTATATTGCGGTTCTTAATAATGACGGTATGGAAGTGATTAAAGAGTTTCCTATTCTTACAGGCAGAGTGGACGGCAATAAGGTAAAACAGGGGGATGAAAAAACTCCAGAGGGTGTGTATTATGTTGTATCATACTCATCTGGTGATGAGCTTGTAAAAAGATACGGCGACTATGCATTAATATATGGTGCTGGCTCATTCCCTTTAAATTATCCTAATATAGTTGACAAAATAGAGAAAAAAACAGGCGGTGGTATATGGCTGCATGGTGTTAAGCCTGATTTAGATAAAACTTATACTCAAGGCTGTGTTGCTATGAATAACACTAACTTTGGTTTATTATATGATAATGTGTCGATTACTACACCAGTTATTATTGCAGAAAAATTAGTTTATTCTGATGAAAAAGATTATAATACAGTAAGAAATCAGCAGCTTGAAGTATTAAAATCTTTTATTACTGCATGGCAGGATAACGATAAAGAAACTTTTAAAAGCATAGTGCACAGCAAATTTAAAACTTACGGCGGTGCAGATTATAAAAGATATACTAATAATAAAGTAAACTTAATGGATATATACCCAGATAAAGTTATCCGCAACGATAATACAAAAGTATTTATGAAAGATGATAATTATACTGTATTTGATACAAATCAGTATTATTGTGCTGCAAACCTTTCTACATATACTAATAAAAAATATTACTTTATAAAAGAAGATGGCAGATTAAAATTAATCAGTGAAGAAACAACTTCTAAAGGTGTGGCTAATGCACCAGAGCTTGATAATGATATAAAATTATTTGTAGAAAACTGGGCTGCATCATGGAAAGCTCAGGATATAGAAAAATATATGGCTAATTATGATGTAAGATTTAAAGCCGGCAGAGAAAACTATAACCAGTGGAAAGCGAAAAAATCGGCACTTTTTGCAAAAGGTGAGCCGATAACACTTAATATATCAAATATTAAATGGTCTTATGCAAATGGTGAATATAAAGTAGAGTTTATGCAGGAATATTCATCTGGTAATGTAGAAGATAAAGGCACAAAAATATTAACTCTTTCAGGCTGTCCGTCATTTTTTAAAATCAAGTCTGAAATATGGAGAGGGATTTGAGAGTATTAATTTATAGTTTAGTAATGTTATTTTCTGTTACAGGCAGTTTATATGCAGATGTAAAACGACCAGATACAGTAAGAGAAGTTTTTTTTACAGGAACAAACCACGAACTTGAAGTGTATAAAATATACGGCAGGCAGGACGGCCCTACTATGTTGATTATAGGCGGTATTCAGGGGGACGAGCCTGGCGGCTTTTTATCTGCTGATTCTTATGCAGATATAAAACTGGAAAAAGGCAACTTAATAGTTATACCACGCACAAATTTTTACTCTATTATGCTTTATAACAGGGAAGTAAAAGGTGTGGATATGAACAGGCTTTTTGATAAAACACCAAATGACTGGCAGGGTGATATTGTTAATAAAATAAAAGAATATATGAAAGAATCTGATATATTTTTAAACCTGCATGACGGCTGGGGTTTTCATTATCCAGAGCATATAAGCTGGCACAAAAGCCCAGACAGGTTTGGTTATTCTGTAATTGTAGATGAAGAAGAATTTACATGCAGTAATGGTAAAACATTAAAACTTGGGGAAATGGCAAGAAAAGCAATGGATGCTGCTAATGCAAAAATCCCTGATGCTGACCCTAAAAAACATTATTTTAATACAGAAACAAGCAAAAGTTCCAGCCGTTTTAAAAGTATGAGAAAATCTGCTACATGGTATGCAGTATCTGACTTATGTATCCCTGCTTTTGGTATAGAAGGCTCTAAGAATATGAAGCTTGATAAAAATGTACTTTATCATAACTATGTAATAAATGAGTTTATGAAAAACATAGGTATAGAAATAGAATATCCTAATACTCATACTTATGAGCCTGAATTTACTGGTGCAGTTATAAAAGTCCATAATGATGAGCTTTTTATCCGCAGCGGCAAAGTATTAGAAGTAGAAAAAGGCAGCACTATAAAAGTAACAGAAATATTTGCAAACCATAAGCGTGGTAAAACATGCGATATAGTAAATTTTGGCAACTTAAATGATATAAATAAAGACTATAAGGTAGAAAAAGACAGCAAAATAATTTTCCGTAAAGATAATATAGTTATGGGAAGTATTACTATTAAAGCAGTAGAGCCTGTTCGTCAAGTGGCAGCTGTAGAAGATAAAGAACATAAAGAAATAGAAATACCTGTAAAAGAGCAGGAAAAGGTAAAATTAAGCAGTGAAGAAAGCAAAATAAGTTTAGAGCCTAATATAAAATATTTTCACTTAACTATTGATAATAAAGATGTATATATAAAAAACGGCGATAAAATACATATAAAAGACGGCTCAAAAGTAGTGTTTGTAAAACTTTTAAGCTCAAAAGTGCAGGATTATAATGTGGCAATAAATTTTAAAGGCTGGTTTCCTGCTGATAAGTCTGCAAATATTGGCGATGACAGAGGCTATGAAATAATATTTCCACCTGCAAATATTTTAAAAAAATATTCTGTAGGCTCAAAAGGCAAACTTTATCCAGTAGTAGCTTACGATACAGTAAAAAAACAGGATATTGCAAAAATTTTAGTAGAGCTTGACTAATGGAGTTATCAGAAAAACTTAAACTTTACTTAGTATTAGAAACAGATTATCTGCAGCTGCCTTTAAGTGATTTTTTAGAAAATGTTATTAAAGGCGGTGTATTAACTATCCAGCTTCGCAATAAATCACACAATTTAGAAGAAAAGCTGAAATATGCTTATATTATAAGAGAAATTACTGCAAAATATAATGCTTTATTTATAATGAATGACAGCATAGATATGGCAGTTCAGGCTTATGCAGACGGTGTGCATATTGGTATAAGTGACGGCGATGCTGCATTAATCAGGCAGAATTATAAAAATATTATTATTGGTTATTCCTGCAATAATATGGAAGATGCAGAAACTGCAAATAAGTATGCAGATTATGCAGGCATTGGGCCATATACTGAAACTTATACTAAAAAAGACCACAGGCAGATTTTAGGAACAGAAGGTATATATAAAATAAATAAAGCATTAAATATACCTGCTGTTGCAATAGGCGGCATAAATGCAGATAATGCATTAGATGCACTAAAAGCAGGCACAAAAGGACTTGCTGTGTCATCATTTTTATGTAAATCAAAAACACCTTATGATGATGCAAAAAGGCTTTTGGATATTATCAATGAAAGAGTTTGAGTTTATTTCATATCTTGAAAAAAGTATAGTTAATAAAAACAAATATATCGGCGATGATGCAGCCTTGATTTATGACAGGCTGCTTATTTCTAAAGATATGTTGTCAGAAAATGTTCATTTTTTATCATCTACCCCCTTAAAATATGTAATCCATAAACTTTTTACATGTAATATAAGCGATATTTCTTCAATGGGAGCTGTTGCAAAATATGTGCTTTTAGGACTTGCTTTAAAGGATAAGTCATATTTAGAGCAAATTTTACCTTTAATAGAAGAAGAATGTAAGTTTTATAATGTAGAGCTTATAGGCGGCGATACTACATCATCAGAAAGGAATGTTTTTTCCTTAACGGTTATTGGAGAAAGGGGAGCAAATACAGTTTATAGAAGTGGTGCAGAAAGTGGAGATATAATATTTATTTCCCGCCCATTAGGCAGATGCAGAATATCTTTAGAAAAGGAATTGAATAAGTATTCATTTAATATAGATAAATATTATCACTATCAAGTTAATGCTGAAAATAAGCTGGGAGAATATCTTGGCTGTACCAGCGGCATTACATCAATGACAGATATAAGTGATGGTTTAGGGGTTGATTTAAATAATATTGCATTATCATCAAATAAGAAAGCTGTGATAGAATATGACAGGCTTGATTTATCATATTTAGATGAGTACGGCGTAGATAATTTTGAATATTTTGTTTCTTCAGGCGAAGAATTTGCACTGCTTTTTACAGTAAAAAGTTCGCTTTCATTAAAAATACAAAAAGACATTTTAGATAAATTAGGTATAAAAATAATACCTGTTGGCAGAATAGAAGAAGGCAGCGGCATTTTTGTAGAAAAAAATGGACATATGCAAAAGATAGCAAAGGGAGGATACGAGCATTTTAATAAAAAATGCTGATATTTAGCATAAATCAGTATAAAACTATTGCTTTTATATATTATATCTATTACTATAAAGTGTTAGACTATAATATTTTTGAGGTCTTATGACTATTCGTATTGCTGGAGAGCAGGATAAACATAAGCTGGATTTTGCAGCCCGTAATATATACACGCTGCCAAATGATGAATTTAGAGTGCTGCCCTCATCACTTAAAGATGGCGATTATATTTTAGAAGTTAAAACTATCAGGCTTATTGAGCCTATTATTAGAGTTTTAGTAAGTGATGATATGCTCAGTGCAAGAATATCTTTCTATCCAGGCATAAATACAGATAAAACAACAAAATATCAGGATGTAGTTCTTCACTTAACCGAAAAAAATAAAATCAGCCCCGGATATATTAATGATAAAGCATTAAAAGAAGCGATAGACCTTTTAAATGAAGGTTATATTGTTGAAAATGTATTGGTATGTCAGGGTACTCCACCAGTTCAGGGAAAAGATGCTAATATAGAATTTCTTTTTGAAAAACCTAATATAAAACCTAAACTTTTACCTAATGGTAAAGTAGATTATAAAGAGTTTACTAAATTTATCCTTGTGGAAAAAGACCAGCTTATAATAAAACGCACTCCGCCTGATAAAGGTAAAGACGGCAGAGATATTTCTGGTAATGTAATAAAAGCCAGTGAGGGTGTAGATAAAAGCATAGAAGTGGTTGAAGGTGTATACTCTAATCTTGAAAAAACAGAATACCGTTCAAAATATAACGGCCATATAATATTAAGTGGCAATACAATAAGTGTGCTGCCTATGCTCCAAATTAATGGTGATGTGGATATGCGTATAGGCAATTTAAGGTTTGAAGGCACTATTCAGGTTACAGGCAATGTGCAGTCTGGCTTTATTATTGAGGGAGATGATATTATAGTAGAAGGCATTGTTGAAAATGCAGAGTTAAAAGCACGCAATAATATTGTTATTAAAAGGGGTGTTAAGGGTGTTATTAATAAAGGCTCTATTAAGGCAGGCGGCAATATTTCAGTAGGGTACTGTGAAAATGCAAATATTTCAGCAGGCGGCGAATTAAGTATTGATAAATACTGCTTTAATTCAGATATAGAAGCGGCACAGATGAGTGCAGTTGGTAAAGATGCCATTATAAGTGGCGGAGATTTAAGAATATTTTCTAAACTGACTGTTGCAAATTTAGGCTCAAAAAATTCTGGTAAAATGAATGTTAATCTTGGTTATTCACCGCTTCTGCAAAATAAAGCAGAAAAGGTAAAGGTTGAAATTAACCAGTTAAGTGAGTCTTTAGAAAAAATAAATGATGTGTTATCAAAATTAAATATTCAAGACCCTAAAATACAAAATAATCCAAAAGTGAAAATTCTGCTTGATAGTTCAGATGCCTTTAAACGCAGACTGCCGTTACTTGAAAAAAAATATAATGAATTAATGCGTAAATCTGTATGTGATACACCTAAAATCATAGTTGAGAATGTTATATATCCAGGTGTTGAGTTGAAGATGTTAAATATTTCAAGAAAAATAAAATCAGAAATGAGCCGTGTAGAATTTACATATAATGAGCTGTCTAGAGAAATAATCAATAAACCTATACAAAATAAGGAAGTATAGTATATATAAAATAGATAGAGGCATACAAGACAATATGAAAACATTTACAGAATTTTTTGGCTTTTATCAGGATCCTTTTAAAAGGACACCTGATGTAGACTTTTATTATCCAACTCAAATGCACATAGATGCATTAGATACTCTGCAGTATTTAATACACTCTAATGAGCCCTTTGCAGTATTAACTGGAGAGCCTGGCACAGGGAAAACTATCACTATTAAAAAATTTATAAATGAGCTGCCTGCAAATATTGTTTCTGCATATATATTATTTCCAAACCTTACTCCAGAAGAACTTTTTATGGCTATACTGGAAGATTTTAATATACATGTAGATAAATCACTTACAAAAAATGCACTTTTTGCAAAACTTCGTGATTTTTTAATAGAGATAGGTTCAGAGGGCAAAAAAGCTGTTATTATTATAGATGAGGCACAAAATCTGCCAAATGAAACATTAGAAGAACTGCGTCTTTTATCTAATTTAGAAACAGAAAAAGATAAACTGTTAAAGATAATATTAGCTGGTCAGCCAGAGCTTGATGAAAAATTAAATGAAGAAAGTTTAAGGCAGTTAAAACAGCGTGTAACTTTATATGTAAAACTTGATAATATAAAACAGGAAGATATAAAAAACTATATATATTCTCATCTTGAAAAAGCGGGCAAAAGTTATGTTAAAATCCACAGTGGAGTAGTTAAGCGTATTGCAAAAATAACAAAAGGCAATCCAAGACTTATTAATACTCTTATGGAAAGGACAATTATTGCTGCATTTTTAGATAATTCTCATACTATTACAGAAAACCACTTAATAAGTGCATTATCAAGTGTAAATAATGTAATGGCAACAGCTCATAAAAGAAAGAGCGGAAAGGCAAAACCATTTGTTATTACAGCAGTTATTGCATGTCTTGCAGTATTAGTGGGCTTTTTAGGTGCAGATAAAATATTTAGTTTAATAAATAAAGAGCCTGCTGCACAGGTTGCATCAAATACTTATACTCAGCAGGTAGAAACTCCAGTTCAGGCACCTGTTCAGGTTGAGCAGCAGGAAGCACCAGCAGAAAATTATACTGATAATACAGCAGAAGTGGTAGAAAATAACACTGATACTGAGCCGTATAACCCAGATACTGTAAATAATACTGAGCAGAATATGGCAGATAATATGAATATGGACCAGCAGGCTGATACAATGCAGACTGCTCAAACTGAGCCATATATACCTGAAACTCCAGTAGAAGAACCAGCAGTAAATGATATACCACAGGTTACTGAACAGCCTGTAATAGAAGAACCTGCTCCAGTTGTTAATAAGCCAAAGGATGTATATATATTAGCTAACTCTTTAAATGTTCGTGCAATTCCAAGCCTTGAATCTACACGAGTTGCAGCTGCAAAAGTCGGCCAGAAATATGAATATGTTTCTGAAAATGAAGACTGGGTGCAGATACGACTTTCAGCTACTCTTACAGGCTGGGTATTTAAACAGTATGTAAGCATATCAGAACGACCATAAGGAAAAAGCAATGAATATTGTTATAGTGGGTGCTGGTGAAGTAGGCACCCATATTGCCTCTCAGCTTGTAGCAGAGCAAAAAGATGTAGTAATTATTGAAAAAGACCCAGAATGTGCAGCACGAGCATCTAATATGCTTGACTGTCTTGTTGTAACAGGGGAAGGCTCAAATGTTGATGTATTAAGGCAGGCTGGGGCAGAAAATGCTGATATTTTTATTGCTGCTACAAGTGTAGATGAAGTTAATATGATATCCTGCTTTGTGGCAGGCAGTGCATTTAATACCCCTATTAAAATTGCCCGTGTTAGAAATGTAGACTATATGCGGGGAGGACTTTTAAAAAATTCATCAATCGGTATAGATTATCTTGTAAATCCAGAGATTGAAGCCGCTTTTGATATAGTGCAGACAGTAGTACATGGAGCATCAAGCGGTATATTTGCATTTCAAGGCACTAATGCACAGCTGCGAGATTTTTTAGTAAAAGATGACAGTATCTTTAACGGTGTATTAGTAAAAGACATCCGCTCTCTTATTGACCAGAATTTTATTATTGCAGGTGTTTTGCGTAATGAAATGCTGCATATCCCAAAAGGTGATTTCCAGATTTTAACAGGGGACCATATATATATTGTTGCTCTCGGCAAATCTTTTAATAAAATATTAACTCGTGCTGGTATGACTGTTGATAAGCTGAAAAGAATAGTGCTTGTAGGCGGCGGCTTAATAGGCAAGCATATTGCAGGTATGCTTATAGAAGACGGCAAAGATGTTCGTATTATTGAAAAAGATTACGAAAGATGCAAAGAGCTTTCAGCCCTTTATCCAGAAGCTACAGTTATTAATGGCAATATTTCAGACCAGGATGTTTTTGAAGAAGAAAATATTGCATATACTGATGCCATAATCACTACAACTCAAAGTGAAGAATTAAATATTCTTGCAGGGGTTTATGCAAAAAGCAAAGGGGTAAAAAGGGCGGTAGCATTAATTGACAAGCTGAACTATACTACTCTTGCCACAAACTTAGGCATAGATTCCTGTATCAGTGCAAAGCTCAGTTCTGTTGATGCTATTTTAAAATTTATCCGTAAAGGTAATATTAAAAATGTATATACAATATTTGAAGGGCAGGCAGAAGCTATTGAATTTATAGTAGGCGGCAGCAACCAGAATATTGTAGGCAAAAAAATAATGGATTTAAAACTTCCTGCAGGCTGTCTGATTATTACAGTACAGCGTCATAGAAAAACAATTATTCCAACAGGCTCATTTGTAATAGAAGAAGGGGACAGCCTTATAACATTTGTAGCTCATGATGAAATAAGCAGGCTTGAGGAGCTGTTTAATAAATGATACACCAGTTAAGGTTAATATTACGGCCTATTGTTTTTATTAACTTAATACTTTCATGTTTTATGGCTTTTTGCGGATTTTATGCATTTATGTACAATGAAAATAATGAAGCTGTATCTTTTTTAAAAACAATGGCAGTAATTATTTTATTATCTGCTGTGTTTGCATTTTTTTCAAAAAGCAGGGATAAAAAAACAATTACAATAAGAAGCGGTTTTGTGCTTGTTGTATTTATCTGGGTTTTTACTTGTATTGTAGGTGCACTGCCTTATTATGTATCTGGTGCACTTCCTAATATATATGATGCGATTTTTGAATCTGTTTCAGGCTTTACAACCGTAGGTGCATCTATATTATCAGATATAGAAAGTCTGCCAAAATCAATACTTTTATGGCGTGCTATTTCTCACTGGATAGGCGGCGGTGGTATTATTGTATTATCTGTTGCCATACTGCCGCTTTTAGGTATTGGCGGCACTCATCTTATGCAGGTGGAAACAACAGGTGTTACAAAAGAAAAGCTGACACCAAGAATTACTCAGACTGCAAAATTTATATGGATTTTATACCTTTCATTAAATATTATAGGTATAGTTTTACTTTCTTATGGTGGTATGAACCTGCTTGATGCTTTTACTCATGCATCTAGTGCTATTGCAACAGGCGGGTTTTCTAATAAAAATAATTCAGTTGCATATTTTTCTTCTGCATATATTGACTGGGTTTTAATAGTTTTTATGTATATAGGCTCCCTTAACTTTTTAGTGTTAATAAAAACTTTCCGCGGTAATTTTAAAAGCATAATACATGATTCAGAAATAAAGCTGTTTACATTAATTATTATTTTAATATCTGCATTAGTTTCATTACTTTTATATTTTCAGCCAAATGGGTTTATTGGAATGGACGGCAAAACTTATACATCATTATTAGATGCTGTAAGATTTGGCACATTTCAAGTAGTATCCGTTATCAGCACAACAGGGTTTGCAACGGCAGATTATAACTTATGGCCGGCTTCAGCACAGATTTTAATATTTGTATTATTTTTTATTGGCGGCTCATCTGGTTCTACAAGCGGCGGTATAAAAGTTGTCCGCCATATTATTATGTTTAAACAGGCTGTTATCAATATAAAATCACTTATCCACCCAAAAGGTGTTTTTACAATGCGACTAAACGGAAGTCCTGTATCTAATAAAGTAGTAATTACCGTTATGGGCTTTATTGTAATTTATATGACTACTGTATTTGTTGGTTCTTTTATTGTAGCATTAAGCGGTGTAGTTACTCCATTTGAAGCGTTTAGTGCTATGCTTGGCTGCCTTGGTACTGTAGGACCTGGTTTTGGAGCGGTAGGCCCTGCAAATAACTATGGATTTCTGCCTGATTTTGCAAAATTAACTCTTTCTATATCAATGCTTATAGGGCGTTTAGAATTATTTACAGTATTTATTCTTTTCAGCCCGTGGTTTTGGAAAAAATGATTACTAGACAGATAACAATACAAGGAATTGTACAAGGTGTAGGTTTTAGACCTTTTATAAAAAATTTAGCAGATAGTATGCATATAAAAGGCTCTGTTATTAATACCAGCAGGGGTGTTATTATTAAAGCTAACCTGTGGGATGAAGAACTTGAAAAATTTATAAAAAAAATAAAAGAAAATGCACCAGCCTTATCTCATATAGTAAGTATTGATATAAAAGATATAGAGCATATAGATTATAATAATTTTACTATAGAACACTCTAAAGATTTAGGGGGCATTACTCTTATACCGCCTGATATGGCAATATGTGATGAATGTAGAAGTGAAATATTAGATATAGGCGAAAGAAGATTTTTTTATCCATTTACAAACTGCACAAACTGCGGTCCTAGATATTCTATAATTGAAAAACTGCCTTATGACAGATGCAGCACCACTATGAAAGATTTTAAAATGTGTAATGAGTGCTATGATGAATATACAGATACAAGCGACAGAAGATACCATGCTCAGCCTATAGCATGCACAGAGTGTGGTCCAAAAGTTACACTTAATTTTAAAGGCAGAATTATTGAAAATCAGGAAGAAGCCTTTAAAAAAACAGCAGATTATATTGATAATGGCGGCATAGTGGCAGTTAAAGGATTAGGCGGCTATCATTTAATATGCAGTGCAGAGCAGGACAGTGCAGTATTAAAATTAAGAGAGCTTAAAAAACGAAGTACTAAACCTTTTGCAGTAATGGCAGAAAATATTCAGACTATTAAAAGATATGCAGTTGTCCCAAAAATAGTGGAAGATACTCTTATGCGGCCTGAATGTCCTATAGTTATTTTTGAATGGTTCAGGCGTCCTTTTTCTGACTATGTTTCCCCTGATTCTAATAAAATAGGTATAATGACAGCATACACTCCACTTCATGTTGTATTATTTCAGTATATGAAAACAAAGTTTATAATAGCAACAAGCGGTAACCATAAAGATGAGCCTATTGCTAAAAATCAGGAAGAAGCAGAAAAAAACTTAAGTGAATTTACTGATGTTTTTCTGCATCATAACAGAGAAATTTTCCAGAGAGTAGATGACAGCGTATGTGCACTTGCTGATTACGGCTATATTCTTTTCAGACGGGCAAGAGGTTATGCTCCATACCCTGTTGCATTAAAAAGTGATAATCAGGAAGAAATATTTGCAGCTGGCGCAAACCTTAAAAGTTCTCTGCTTTTTTATAAATCAGGATTTGCATTTTTAAGCCAGTATATTGGCGATTTAGATAATATAGAAACAGAGCAGATGTATGAAGAAGTACATAATAATATGAAATCACTTTTTAATATTAACCCTGTTACTGCAGTAGTTGATTACCACAGCCAGTACCGCTCCACACTTTTTGCAGAAAATAAATATAAAAATATATATAAAGTGCAGCATCATACAGCACATTTTGCATCATGTCTTGCAGAAAACTCATATTATGATAATGCCATAGGCATAGTAATGGACGGCTTTGGCTTAGGTGCAGATAATAAAGCCTGGGGCGGAGAAATATTTATTAAGGAAAGTAATCAAGTTACAAGATATGCCCATATAGAAAACTATATTCAGCCGGGGCTTGATTCTGCAGCTAAAAACCCAGTGAGAATGGTAATATCTTACCTTTATACTGAAAACCTGCTGGATAAAGTAAAGGATAAGTTTATTTTAGAAGGATATACAACAGAGCAGGAAATATCTCTTATAAAAATGGCGGTGGATAATAAACTGAACTCTGTAGAAACAAGTGCAGCAGGCAGACTTTTTGAAAGTGCAGGCTCGCTGGCTTTACTTAAACGCTCAAATGAATATGAAGGCGAACTTGCCATTCTTTTTGAGAATGCAGCATTTAAAGAATGTAATGAAAGTTATAATTTTATATATGAAGATAATAAAATAAAACTTTCAAAAGTATTTAATGAAATGGTAGATGATATATTAAATAATCAGGATATAAAAATTATATCATCTAAATTTCATAACGGATTTGCAAAAGTTATATATAATATTTGTATAGATATAAGGGATAAATTTGGCATTTCAACTGCTGCATTATCTGGCGGTGTTATGCAGAATATCTTTTTAAGCAGTAAAATATATAATATGCTGACATCCTGCGGCTTTAAAGTGCTTACCCATAAAAAAGTGCCTGCAAATGATGCAGGGATTGCATTAGGTCAGTTATACTGTTATCTAAATAATATTACATTAAAAAGTGAAGCATAATTTTATTTAAACTTTATTAGTATTATTTTCAGCTTCTTTATCAGAAAATCACTGCATATATATTAATATTTTCATCTTAAGTAAATATATTTAAGTAATCATACATACTTAATTTTTTTAAAACAGTTCATAAATATGTTATAAAAAACTGTTTTTGTTCAAAAATATTTATGTGTATTTACATATATATTATGAAAAGTAAATAATATATTGATATATAATGTAAAACTATCTATTTTAAAACACATATTTTATATATAAATGATGAACAAAATATAATTTTATTATTTATCAATAATTTATGCTGTAAAATATACAGAAAAAAGAGTGATTTCTAATTTTGTGTATAATTATAAATGAGTATTTTGGTATGATTATGAAAATTGTGCTTGCAACTTATTAATAAATAAGGTATAAAAACATTAAGAGTTACATTATTAGACCTGCTGATAAGGGACTGATATTTTTAAAAATTCTTAAAATTTCTCTATTATATTAAATATATTTCTATGATATTTTCTTACTCAGTATGACATATTTGCAGTATTTATGATTAGTTAAGGGTGGTACAAGCTGATTATATAAGTAATGACCTTAAAATTTAATTATATAATAAATTCTATTTTATTTAACTTTACATTTTTATTTTTTTACTAAACTACTTGTTAAATTTTTCCGATATGGTATAATATCACAAAATTAAGGAGGATATTATGCTGTGGGCTAATGTTGGAATTATTGTTTTAGTTTTAATTTTAGCAAGTATATATTTTCTCCCATACAGAAGGCTTAAAGGAAAAGTTTTTAAAAAACTTTTACCAGACCCGTCAGGTATTACTGCCATGGAATACAAAACATCGGCATACAGCCTGCAGTTAGAAAAACGGAGCGGCGTATGGTATGTAATAGATTCTGACTGGGAAGCGGATAAATCAAAAGTTACAAAACTTTTAAACAGACTGCGTGATTTAAATGTGGATGAAAGAGTTACAGGCTCGCAGGACGATCCAGAATTCAGCATAGGCAGTAATGGGTACTTAATATTAGATTATGCAGGCAAAATTACTACTATCGCTATAGGAAACAGGGTAGAGCATGATGAAGATTATGTTTACATTACAAAATCTGGGGACCCTGATATATTAGTTGTTCATTCTGGTGCATTAAGTCTGCTGCCAAAAGATGTTACAAGTTTTTCTGATACTGTTATTTTTGAAGCATACTATCCACAGATAAAAAGTATGGAAGCGAGCTTAGGTAACGATTATTTTACACTGCACCGCACAGACGATGGCTGGATGATGGATGGTAAAACTCTTATAAAAGAAGAAAAAGCACAGCAGTTTATAGAAACACTTCTTGCAGCAGAGGCCTTAGGCTTTGTAGAAGATGATAGTATAAAACTGCCACAAAGACCTACAGCCACTATTACAATGAAAGTAAACAGGCGTGGTGTTACCAGGTATTTTTTTGCAATACCAAGCCTGCAGGATAAATTTTTAATGCCATTAAAGGGCAGAATTTTATATGTAGAAAAAGATGTGGTAAAACAAATTTTTGCTTTTACTGGCAGATAAACATATTTTATTTCATAAATCAGCCTTGCAGCATACAAAAATTATCTGCAGGGCTTTTTTATATACTTTTTTCAGCAAAATAATATTATAACTATTTTCTTAAATATCAATAAGTTATATCCCATATTCAAAAAAAAGACCTGGTAAATATTAATAACTCTTTATTTTCTTGTAAAATGTTATTATAATCATTTCATATTTTTTATAATACTACTTATATGTATTTGGAGGATAAATTGAATAATAAAGTAGCGGTAATAGGCGGCGGCAGTTTTGGAACAGCTTTAGCAACACTTGCTGCATCAGATGGCAGAGAAGTAGTAATGTATGTTAGAGAAGATGAGATAATAAAAGCTATAAATGAAGCTCATGTAAACCCAGTATTTTTACCTGATTTATTACTTCCTAAAAATGTATCAGCAAAACCAATGGATGATATAGAAAACTGTGATGCAGAATATATTATATGGTCAGTACCTTCTCAGTTTACAAGAAGTATGGCTAAAACTTATGCAAAAAGCCTGACAGGTAAAAATATTCTGCTTGCTACAAAAGGTGTAGAAATTTCAACAGGTCAGCTTATGCTTTCAGTTATATCTAGCGAAGTTGTGGCAAAATATTCTGTACTTTCTGGGCCTTCTTTTGCAAAAGAACTTGCACAAAGAAAGCCTACTTCAGTATCTATTGCATCATATTCTGCATCTTTAGCTAAATGGTGGCAGGAAACTTTATCATGCGAATATTTTAGAGTTTATACTACTGATGATATGATAGGTCTTGAAGTTGGCGGTGCAGTTAAAAATGTAATAGCTATTGCAACAGGCTTAAGCGATGGTATGGGGCTTGATAATAATGCAAGAGCAGCATTAATTACAAGAGGACTGGCAGAAATTACACGCTTTGGTCTTGCTTACGGTGCTAAAAGAGAAACTTTTGTAGGACTTTCCGGGCTTGGTGATTTAGTATTAACATGCACTGGGGAACAGTCAAGAAATTACAGTGTTGGTAAACTTTTAGCACAAGGTAAAGATATTGATGAAATAACCCACTCTATGAAAATGGTGGCAGAAGGTGTGCCTACTGCAAAAGCTGTATATTTAGCAGCACAGGAAAGGGGTGTGCAGATGCCAATATGTACAGAAGTGTATAAAATAATATATGAAAGAAAAAATCCTAAAGATTCTGTAAAAGATTTAATGACAAGACCATTAACTGTGGAAATGCCATATTAAGATAATTAATAATAAAGACAAAAGGAGAAAACTATGTCAGCTGTAAGTAATGATAGTAAAATTTGGATGAATGGGAAATTAGTAGCAAAAGATGATGCAAAAGTATCTGTATTAACTCACACACTTCACTATGGTGTAGGTGTGTTTGAAGGTATCCGCTGCTACAAAACAGAAAATGGTTCAGCAGTATTCCGCTTAAAAGAGCATATGCAAAGACTTCTTGATTCTGCACGCATTTTTATGATTGACCCAGGATATTCTCTTGATGATTTATGCAAAGCAACAGTTGAAACAGTTAAAGCAAATAACTTAGAAGAATGTTATATCCGCCCAATTATTTATCTTGGCGATGGGGGGCTCGGTATTAAAATAGATGAAAAATACCCTGTTGAAACAGCTATTGCTGCTTGGAACTGGGGTGCTTATCTTGGCGAAGAAGGACTTGCAAAAGGTATTAAAGTATGCACTTCTTCTTTTAACAGATTCCATGTAAACTCAACTGCTACACGCTCTAAAACATGCGGTAACTATGTTGCAAGTGTTTTAGCAAAAAGAGAAGCAATAATCAGCGGATATGATGAAGCATTATTTTTAGATACAGAAGGTTATGTGGCAGAAGGCAGTGGCGAAAATGTATTTGTTGTTAAAAATGGCAGACTTATTACTACTCCAATGACTTCTATTTTAAGAGGTATTACAAGAGATTCTATTATTACTCTTGCCCGCGATTTAGGCTATGAAGTAGTAGAGCAAAGATTTACTAAAGATGATTTCTACCTGGCAGATGAAGCATTTTTCACAGGTACAGCAGCAGAAGTTACACCTATCAGCCAGCTTGATGGCAGAAAAATAGGCACTGGTGTTAGAGGGGAAATCACTGGTAAATTGCAATCTGCATTCTTTGACATAGTTAAAGGCAAAAATAAAAAATATACTGACTGGTTATATCCTGTAAAATAATATATGGCAGAAAATTTTAATAAAGATAGAGTTACCGTTTTAATAGACGGTAACTCTGTAATATACAGAGCTTTTTATAATGTTCCCCCATTAACAGCTAACGGTGTGCCAACAGGTGTTATTCATGTATTTTTATCTGTTTTAGAAAAGTTAAGAAAAAATCCTGAAATTTCAGATATTATTATTATATTTGATGCAAAAGGCAAAAACCGCCGTCATGAAATGTTTGAAAGCTATAAGGCTACAAGGCAGGCAATGCCTGAAGATTTAATTACTCAGTTAAATATATTAAAAGAAATGCTTCCCTATACTGGATATCCTATATACTGCATTGAAGGATATGAAGCTGATGATGTTATAAATACATTATCTCAGACTATTAATAACAGAGTATGGATAGTCACTAAAGATAAAGATTTACATCAGCTTGTAAATGATAAAGTGCAGATATATGATTATCAAAAAGATGAAGTAATAGATAGAGAAAAGGTTTATGAAAAATTTGGCTTATATCCTGAATCTATTCCAGATATGCTTGCATTAATGGGAGATACCAGTGATAATATTCCAGGTATTGCTGGTATTGGACCAAAAACGGCTAAAACTCTGCTTGATGAATATAAAAACTTAGATAATATTTTTGAAAATGCTGAAAATTTAAAAGGCAAAACAAAAGAAAAAATTATACAGGGAAAAGATAGTGCATACCTTAGCCGTGAACTTGTAAAACTTTTCTTTATTGAGGATATGAAACCATCTCATATAGAAAGAGATGAAGAAAAACTTAAATATTACTATGAACTTTACCAGTTAAAGCAGCAGCTTGCATCATTAAATACTGCAGTACAGGAAACAGCATCTGCAGCATTAGAATATAAGCCTGTAAATAATGCAGTGATTATGGCTTACTTAAATGATAAAATATATGCAGTAGATGAAACATCATATTATGAATACTCTGAAAGTGAGCCTGTATATTATTACGATATAAAATCCCTTATTAAAAAAGGCATAAATATTCCAGAAAATGCATTTGATATTCTGCTGGCTGATTATCTTATGGACCCTGATGCTGGCGGTATCAGACAGTTAAAAGATGAAAGTGAAGGGGAATTTTTCAGCAAACTCTATAAAAAAAGCAAAGATTTATATGATAAATTAAAAGAAAATGCTCTTGATAAACTTTATTATGAAATGGAGCTGCCAGTTGCACGCATTTTAGCTGAAATGGAGCAGACTGGTATTATGATTAATGAAAAAAATATTAAATCAGTTGCAGAAAAATTAAAAACCTTTATAGATTTAGAATATAATAAAATAAAAGATATGGCAGGCTCTGAATTAAACCCTAACTCTCCAAAACAGTTATCTGCATATCTTTATGATAAATTAGGCTTAAAAGGTGCTAAAAAGAATAAAAGCGGCTATTCTACAGATGAAGACACTTTAAAAGATTTAAGAATAAGTTATCCAGAATATGACAGCCTGATTTCATCAATATTAAAATACAGAGAAATAAACAAGCTCTATTCTACATATACTCTTAACATGCTGGAATATGCAAAAGAGGGCAGAATACATACAGAATTTAAGCAGACAGGTACAGCAACAGGCAGGCTTTCTTCAAGCAACCCTAATATGCAGAATATACCGCAGAAAGGTGAATATGCTGAAATCTTAAGAAGTTCATTTGTTGCAAAAACTGGTTATAAGCTGGTATCTCTTGACTATTCTCAGATAGAATTAAGAATACTTGCTCATTTATCAGAAGATGAAAATTTAATAAAAGCATTTAATGAAAACCAAGATATTCATACAATGACAGCTTTAAATATATTTCATTTATCATCTGCTGATGAAGTAACCCACGATATAAGGCGTATAGCAAAAGCTGTAAACTTTGGCATACTTTATGGGCTTTCTTCCTTTGGACTTTCAAGAGATACAAAAGTAACAAGAAAAGAAGCTCAAAGTTTTATTGAAGGATATTTCGCTCTTTATCCAAAAGTAAAAATATTTATAGATGAAATAATTAAGCAGACAAGAGAAAAAGGTTACTGCAGCACTATTTTAGGCAGGAAAAGAAATATCCATGATATAATGAGCCGTAATGCAAATATCCGCACTCGTGCTGAAAGAATGGCTGTAAATGCTCCAATACAAGGCAGTGCAGCAGATATAATAAAACTTGCAATGATTAAGTGTGATAAATATATTAAAGAAAACAGTATAGATGCAAAATGTATTCTGCAAATCCATGATGAACTGATTTTTGAAGTAAATGAAAATATTGTATCAGAATTTACTGATATTATGAAAAATATTATGGAAAGTGCAGTATCCTTATCAGTTCCGCTTTTAGTAAATGCAGAAACTGGTGATAACTGGGGACAGTTATAAAATTATTTGGGAGCATTAAATGTCAAACATCAGCAACCTGTTAAAAGAAAATTATGACCTTAAAAATGAGCTTGAAAGTATGGTTATGCGTGTGAAAGAAAACGAGGCTAAGCATAACGGTTTTAAAGTTGTTCAATTTTCTATGCTTTTAAGTGATAATTTAGATGAAATAGACAATAAACCTATGCACTATATTGAAGAAATCTTTGATATTGAAAGAGCAGTTCTTTTTATTAAAAAAGATTCTATGGCTGTGGCTCAGAATTATGCAAATAAAGGTGTAAGAGTGCGTTTAGTTGACAGCGATGCTTTTTCATATACATTTTTAGGCACAGATACCCGTTCTGGTACAGATAAGTCTGTTATCCATAAAGATTTTCAGCTTATGCCTTCAGATGTAAACTACTCTTATGTGCTTGCACCAATTACTGATAACGGCAGAATAGTTGCTGCTCTTGGGTTTTATTCACAGGATAAAAACAGATTTTCCAGTGAATATAATTTTGATTTTGTAGAGGAATTTGCATTAATTGCATCTATTGCTCTTAAAAAGCTGGATAATGCTTTTTTACTGGAAATGCAGGCAAATACTGACTATTTAACTGGTCTGCCTAATAAGTTTATATTTGACTTAACAGGCAAATCAAGTTTTGAAGAATTTAAGAAAAACGGCAGAAACTTTACTTTTATTATGTTTGATTTAAATAACTATAAATATATTAATGATAAGTTTGGTCATTTAGCAGGGGATGAGATATTAAAAATGATATCCTATGCTATGCGGAGCCAGACAGGCGATTATGATATACTTGGCAGATTTGGCGGTGATGAGTTTTATCTTTTTACTGAAATCACTGATAAAAATGCACTGCATGATTATATAGTAAAAATGCAGAATGCTGTTGAAGAAATAGTTTTTGAAGAAGATGAAAATATGATATTTGGTTTCAGCGGCGGTGTTGTTACAGCAAACGAAAGAGATTTTACAAGTTTTGAAGATATTGTCCGCCTTGCAGATACAAGGCTTTATGAGGCAAAAACTCATACTAAAAAAGAAAATGGTGTATCTATAGATTGTGTTATTGTGGGGATATAGTATGATAATAAATAAGAATGATAAAAAATTAGAAGAAATTAAAAACCGTGGAGCAGTTATGGAGGGTGATTACCTGCAGATTGCTTCTGATATTATATCAAATGTGCGAAAAAATGGCGATAAGGCATTATTTGAATATACTAAAAAGTTTGATAATTTTGATATTGATAAGGATAATATTAAAGTCAGCAGGCAGGAAATAGAAGAAGCCTATAATAATACTGATAAAAAGTTAATAGAGAGTATAAAAAAGGCTCATAACAATATACTTGCTTTTCATAAACTGCAGATGGAAAAAACATGGCTTATTGAAACAGAAAATGGTGCAATGCTGGGGCAGAAAATCACACCACTTGACAGCGCTGGTATATATGTACCGGGTGGAAAGGCTGCATATTTTTCTTCTGTTTTAATGAACGCTTTGCCTGCTGTTGCTGCAGGAGTAAAACATATATCTATGGCAAGCCCTGCAGTAAATGGGAAAATAAACAGTGCTGTTTTAGTTGCTGCAGATATTTGCGGTATTAAAGATATTTATAAAATAGGCGGTGCTCAGGCAATAGCTGCCCTAGCTTATGGCACAGAAAGTGTAAAAAAGGTAGATAAAATTACAGGACCTGGTAATATTTATGTGGCAATGGCTAAAAAGCTGGTTTTTGGTGCTGTTGATATTGATATGATAGCAGGGCCTAGCGAAATATTAATTATAGCTGGCGATAATGCGGAAGCAAAATATGTGGCTTCTGATATGCTTGCACAATGCGAGCATGATGAGCTTGCTTCTGCTGTTACAATAGTATGGAATAAAGAGCTGGCTGAAAAAATAGAAAAAGAAGTATATGCACAGCTTGAAAAACTTCCTAAAAAACATATTGCAGAAGTATCAGTAAAAAAACATTCTGCTATTGTGCTTGTAGATAATTTAGATGAGGCCTGCGAAATAGCAAATAATATTGCACCTGAGCATTTAGAATTATATATTGATGATGCTTTAAGCCATATAGGCAAAATACGCCATGCTGGAGCGATTTTTGTTGGTGGTAATTCCCCAGAAGCAGCAGGTGATTATTTTGCAGGTCCTAACCATGTACTTCCAACTGGGGGCAGTGCAAAATTTTTCTCACCACTTGGCACTTATGATTTTTTTAAGCGTTCAAGCATTATTTATTATAATAAAGCAGCTTTACAGGCAGGAAGTGATGATATTATCACAATGGCAGAAAACGAAAACCTGCAGGGACATGCAAACAGTATAAAATTCAGAGTTTAAAATATTTATAAGAATATCATAACTGATTTTAAATTATTTAAAGAGCCAGTAAAAACTGGCTCATATTATGCTGCTGTTGAATTAATTAGCAGATTTAGTCCATTTATACTGTCTTAACGCACCTAATTCATTTAACTGATTAATAACTGTTTGGTCAATAGCTTCTATATTGCCAAAATACTGTTCTTCTTCATCTCGTGTTAAAAATACAATAAGTATAGTGCCGTCATTTGGAATAGTTTTTCCTGTAATTGCTAAATGATATCTCCCACTCCCACTATTAGTCATAGATGCAGCACTGCTTAAATCATAATTATTGTTGCCGATAGTAAGGTCTCCATTTAATGTTTCAGCATTAGAATCAGATGTTAATGTTGCTGTAAAAGAAGGGTGGATACCCATAGATGTGCTTAACAGTATCGGATAGTATTGACCTGATGCTGTTCTTGGATTTGTAAGATTTATATAACCCCATGCATATGTATCGCGAGTAGCTTCTACAGTTGTTATATTTTCATCTGTTTCTATATTGCTTAAATCATATGATGGCACGCTGGAACCGCCATCATTATTGTTATCAGCACAACCTGCAAGTGCTGCAACAATTAAAGCCATAAAAAATGGCATTAAAAATTTCTTCATAATAAACTCCGTTAATAAAATTTAGAAGCTTCTTTTTTGTGCACGTACCTATTTTAGCATGGGGGGGGAATGTCAAGTTTTTTTTTAAAAAAATTATTATTAAATTTATAAATCTTATAAGCTGCTGCTTAATGTGCTGTAAATGTTTATAGATTTTATAATCATTTTCCATATTATACTTATGAAACATTCAGTAAAAACAAAAGAGCAGTGCGTTCTGAAAAAATAAAAAATCTTATAGAAAAATATCTAAAATAAAATATTGGCATATATAAAAACCCCATTTGCAAAAGCATCTGGGGTTTATTTTTAAATAAATCTGTATAAATAAAATACTATTTTTTAAAGCTCACACTAACAGAGCCTTTTCCTAAAGCTGCTGCTAAATTATCAGTATTTTCCATATATCCTATTTTTGTATAACTGTATGGTGTATTAAAACTTTCATAAAATACTACTATGCAGTTACTGCCGTAAAGCATAATATCGCCTTTTTTTATACTGCCAACTCTTTCAGAATTTACTGGCAGAGTGGCAGATAAATTATAATATTTTTCATTGCCGTTTAAATCACTCATATTTAAAGTTAAAGGCATCATATTTATAAAAGCATTTGCAGTTTCATTATTATAAAAAACCGCATTAAATTCTTTGCCATTTATAGTTATTATTACATTTGTATTTTCCATTTGGTTATTATTTCCTGCATTATCATCTGCACAGGCACTGCTTGAAAGAAGCACCATAAATAAAAATATTATTAACTTTTTCATTTATTTTCCTGCAGAATTATATTATTTATTAATCAAAATCAAAAATATCACTTAAAAAACTTCTTTTTTTATGTTTTCCGTAATGTCCGTGCTGGCTGTGATATTTATAGTCATCATCATAATGTTTTTTACTTTCATAATATTTTTCTTCTCTGTATTCTTTTTGTGGTGCAGGCTCTCTGTATGTTTCCTGCTGAGAAGCCATATTACGCTCTATTATTTTATCAAGCTCACCTCTATCAAGCCACACGCCGCGGCATTCTGGGCAGTAGTCAATCTCTATACCACTTCTTTCACTCATTACTAAATCTTTGTCTTTACATACTGGGCATTTCATAAAAATATCCTCCTTTTATTGATATGCTTTTTTCTTTAAATCAGATAAAATCTGCATAGCCTGTATAGGTGTAATATTATCTACATCCATAGATTTAAGCTCATCTATTACAGGGTGAGAATCATCAAAAACAAGTATAGGCTGCACAAATCTTTGTTTATGCTTAGGCTGCTCTTTTTCCTGCATAAGTGCAATATCTTCATGGTTTTCTAAATCAGAAAGCACTTCGTTTGCTCTTTTTATTACACTTTCAGGAAGCCCTGCCATTTTACCTACATATATACCATAGCTTTTATCAGCTGTGCCTTTTATAACTTTTCTTAAAAATATTACTTCATTATTCCATTCTTCTACACTTACAGTATAGTTTTGAGCACCTTGACCTTTTTCGCCTATTTCTGTAAGTTCAAAATAATGGGTAGCAAATAATGTTTTTGCACCAATATTATTTAGTATATGCTCAGCCACTGCCCAGGCAATAGAAATACCATCAAAAGTAGATGTGCCCCTGCCTATTTCATCAAGTATAATAAGAGAATTTTTTGTAGCATTTTTTAAAATATTGGCAGTCTCTACCATTTCCACCATAAAAGTAGATTCCCCGCGGGATAGGTTATCACTTGCTCCAACACGGGTAAAAATCCTGTCAAGCAGTGGTATTTCTGCCATATCTGCAGGCACAAAACAGCCACAGTGAGCCATAACAGCAATTAATGCACTGGAGCGAAGATATGTACTTTTACCGCTCATATTAGGTCCAGTTATAATTAAAAGCCTGTTTTCATCATTATCTAAATAAAAATCGTTTGGTACAAAAGCCTCTTTGCTTTTATTTTCTACAACAGGGTGTCTGCCTTCTTTTATATTTATTATACCATTTTCTACTATTTTTGGACGGCTGTAGTTATTTTTTATACTTATATTTGCAAAAGCAGCAATCGTATCAATTTCTGCAATCAGCTTTGCAAGCTGCCTTAAATCTTCAGTTTTGCTTGAAGCATATTTTCTTATATCCTGAAATAAAGAATATTCAATATCTGCCAGTTTTTCTTCTGCATTTAATATTTTATTTTCAAGTTCTCTTAATTCTTCTGTAATAAAACGCTCGCTGTTTGCAAGAGTCTGTTTTCTTTCAAAATATGATGGCATTTTTGCAGCATTTATTCTTGAAACTTCAAAATAATATCCAAATACTTTATTATAGCCAATTTTCAGCTGACTTATGCCTGTTGCTTTTCTTTCTCTTTCTTCTATTTCTGATATTAATGACTTGCCGTTATGCTTAATATCCCTAAGTTCATCTACATGGCTGTTATAGCCGCTTTTTATAATACCACCATCTTTAATAGCTGCAGGCGGCTCATCGTTTATTGATTTTTCAATTAAAAAATACAGTTCTTCCTGAGCATCAAGTTTATATTTTGCAAAAATATCAGGCACAGACTGAAGCATAGCATCAAGCTCTGGAATATTTTTAATAGATAATTTAAGCCATATTAAATCTTTTGGCGTTGCTCTGCCTGAAATAAGCCTTGATGTAATACGCTCTATATCAAATATATTAGATAAAAGACCGTTAATTGTACTTAAAAATGACGGGTTGTTTACAAAATATTCTACTATATCTTGCCTTGTATTAATTTGTGCTGTATTTCTTAAAGGCCTTGTAATAGTATTTTTTAAAAACCTTGCACCCATTGGTGTTGATGTCTGGTTAAGAATATAAAATAAAGTATTATCCCTGCCTGCAGTAGAATTTGTAAGCTCTAATGTAGAAGCAGCAACACTGTCTATTATTAAATAATCATCATCATTTAATGTAACAGGCAGCATAAGTTTTGTAGTAAGTATTAAATCATCAAGATAATCAAGTATCATAGCAAGTGCCCAGATATAGCCTTTATCTTCAATGAATAATGCTTTTTCACTGGTAACAGCATAATGGGCAAGTACTCTGTTTAATGCTGTATTATAATGCTTTCCTGCATTTCTAATAGTTACAGGTATATTATTTATATCTACATCAATATTTGCAATAATTTCCTTTGCTTCCATTGAATAAGTATTTTCTTCTAATGTATCAACAGGTATAGTTTTTAAATAAGTTTCGCCGGTAGTAACATCAACTGCTGCCATATATACTTTATCAAGCTCAGCATAAAGGCTTATTAAAAAGTTATTATCAAAAGTAACAACAGCTTCATCTTCTAATGCTGTAGCAGGGGTAACAACTCTAGTTACACCTCTTTTAACAACACCTTTTACCATTTTAGGGTCTTCTAACTGCTCACATATTGCTACCTTTTTACCTGCCTTTAAAAGTTTCACAAGGTATGGCATATAAGAATGGTAAGGGATACCGCATAAAGGTATCTGGTTTTCTGATGATTTATTACGGCTTGTAAGAGCAATACCTAATATTTTTGAAGCCGTAAGAGCATCATCACCAAACATTTCATAAAAATCACCCATACGGAAAAAAAGAATAGAATCTGGATACTGCTCTTTTATATCATAAAACTGCGCCATTGCCGGCGTAACATTTTTTGGTCTTTCCATTTCTGCCTTAATTACTGTTATTTTGGATAGATACTGTCATAAGCACTGCATTTTGGACAGTCATCTTTATACTGGTTTGTTTCAAAGCCGCAGTTTCTGCATTTAAAAGAATATACATCTTTTACTATATGGCCAATAAACTTATTATTAAATTTTTCAGCATATATTTTTGCTGCTATAATCTTTGCATCAGGCTGCTCAATATATGATTCTAAAATAGTTTTAGCATTTTCTTTTTCATCATTGTATTCATATTTTTCTGCCAAAGCTATATGAATAAATGGGTTTATTGCACCAAGAGAAGCCTGTTTTCTTAAAAGGGCAGTAAGCTCGCCTTCTTTTCCTGCTGCAATATATGCTTTTTCTACATTTTTAATATCATTCATATCTCTAAGCAGCCCTTCTTCTATAACCTGCTGAAACTCATCAACTGCTTTCTGCACTTTATCTGTTTTTAAGAATAATATCCCTTTAATAATTCTAGCAGGGCGGCACTGTTTATTTTCTTCTAAAGCTGATTTAATATGCTTAAAAGAAGCCTGTGGGTTTGCAGCATTAACAGCTTTTTCAACCATACATTTTTCAAAAAAACCTGGCAGATATTTACCTGTTATTTTGTTATATTTTATATGGTACTGCAAAGCATTATCATAGCTTTGAGAAAAAAGGGCACTTTTTGCCATAGTTACAATATTATCAGGGTTATTCATTACCTGATGTTCATTTTGTAAAAGGGATACAGCTTTTGCATACTGACCTGCAAGCATATAGTCTTCTGCTAATTCGCCAATTAAAGCATTTCTAAAATCTTTATCAAGCTCACTGTTGCCAAGCATCATTTCATGAATTTGGGCAGCACGGGTAAAATCGCCTTTTCTTCTAAATAAAAAACCAAGAATTAAGTAAATTTCAGGATTTGCACCGCCTTTAAATGCTATATCTTTCAGCTTTTCTATAGCTGTATTATCATCGCCATTAAAAAAGGCAGCAAGAGCATTTACAACAGAAATATTTGTTTTTTTAGGCTTTCTTACAGTATTTCTTCTTGTTAAGAAAAATATAAATACTACTGCTATTACTAAAGCTAGTGATATGCTTGCAATTTCTGTGTAGCTCATAATATTACCTTAATGCATCTTTTATATCATTCTGAGTAGTTTCTGCAGGTGTTTCTGTATTACTTACTTCTTCTACTGCGGCTGCAGTTTCCTGTTTTACAGGCTCTCCAGCAATAGTTAATTTCTGCAGTCTTTCTATTTCCTGCTGGTTTGCTTTGATTTCTTTATTAAGTTTTTTAATTCTGCTTTTTAATGCTAAACTTTCGCCCCATACAGCTAATGCACCAATAACTATACCTACAAAAAGAGTAATAATTACAAGCAGAAAAAGTGGAATATTATATGTAGCAATATTCATAAATGGCTTAAATGTAACAGTTTCCACATTACTTACAGAAAAGATTATAAGATAGCCAATAAATACTGCCTGTATAATTAATTTAAATATTCTTATCATTTTTAAGCTCCTCCTGCAAAGCAGTGTATAGTTTTTTATATGTTGCTTCTAAATGTTCAGACAGGACTCTTGTTTCTCCTATAACAGGCATAAAATTAGTATCCCCTGTCCATCTTGGTACAATATGCATATGCAGATGGTCTGCAATACCTGCACCGCCCGGCCTGCCTACATTCATACCAATATTAAAGCCTTCTGGATTAAGGGTGTTTTTCATAACTTTTGTCATAAGACGGGTAAATTTCATCATTTCAAGAGATTCTTCATCTGTTAATGTGGTAACATCAGAAGTATGTCTGTAAGGAATAACCATCACATGACCATTATTATAAGGAAAAAGATTCATTATAATAAAGCAGTGAAAGCCTCTATGTAATATTAAAACTTCTTCATCTTTTGTGCTTTTAGGTGCATTGCAGAATACACAGCCTATATCTTTATGCTCACCTGTAATATAAGCCATTCGCCATGTGGCCCATAATCTATCCATAAATACTCCAGTATATAATTTAATAGTTTATATTACAGGTTAAATTACATTCTTGCAAGTTTTTTTATTTAAAACCTTTTGATAAAAATGCTATTACAAGAATAGATGCAGCTATTAAAGTAAAAGCTGTTGTTAAGTTTGTCATTTCTGATACAAAACCCATAACAGAGGGCCCAAATAATGTGCCAAAATAACCAATAGTGGCAACGGCAGAAACGGCTATACTTAAAGGCATATTCCCTTTATATCTGCCTGAAGCTGATATTGTAACAGGCACCATATTTGCAAGACCAGCACCAGCTAATGTAAAGCCAAGAAATGATGCCCAGTGGTAAGGAATATAAAGCATAATTAATATACCTGCTACAGCAGTTAAGCTGCTTGCAAAAAGAATATTTTTTATGGAAAATTTATCGGCTATCTTATCTCCAAGAAGTCTGAATATCCCCATAGTTATATAAAAAAGAGAAAATGAATATCCTGCATACTGTGGCTCTATTTTTCTGACTTCCTGCATAAATAATGCACTCCAGTCAAGTATTACACCTTCTGCCACAAATGCTATAAAGCATATCATACCTAATATAAAAAGTATCCGTGTAGGCTTTATAAAAAGTTTCTGTGGTACTTCGCCGCCGTAATTTAAAAGGGCAGGGATACTAAATACAAGCAGCAGAAAAATAAGCCCTGTGATAATATATACAGCTGTTATATGTGTAAAATGTTTTAAAAGATATGTTACTATTAAAATACCAAAAAATACTCCAAAGCTGTACATGCTGTGAAAACCTGCCATTAAATGCTTTTTCATACCTTCTTCTACTAATGCACCCTGTATATTTAATGTAACATCAAGCATACCAAGCCCTACACCAAATAAAAACATAAATACAGCCATTATAAATATACTTCCAGATACTGAAAGCACTAAAAGGCATATAATTATTAATGATGTAGATAAAATAACAGTTTTTCTGCAGCCTATTTTTGCAGCAGTAAGCCCTGTAAAAAACATACTGATTACTGCCCCAAAAGCAATCTGCAAAAGTAAAAGCCCCAGCTCTGCTTTATCTATAAGCAGCCTGTCTTTTACAAAAGGTACAAGCATTGCCCACATACCAAAGGCAAAGCCTAGTATAATATATCCTGTATATGTGCTTATTCTGTGGCGTAAAGATATGTTATTCATAATCTTTTCCTAATAAAGTTTCTTCAGTTATATCTATAATCTTTTTATATGTATTAAGCATTGTATCTATTTCATTTTTATTTAAATGCTTTAATATTTCTTTTTCTGTCATTTTAAATGCTGCCTGTATGGTTTGTACTATTTTTTTACCGCTTTCTGTAAGTGATATGTTTATTTTACGCCTGTCTTTTGCCGAATGAGTGCGTAAAATGTAGCCTTTTTTTTCAAGTTTATCAAGCATGGATGTGATGCTCTGCTTTGGTATAAGCAGTTCTTCTGAAAGTTTTGTAGGCTCACTTTTTCCATTACTTTCTTCAATAGATAAAAGCAGGTGAGCATCCATATATAATATGTTGTATTTTTTACACCACTTTGTAAAAATAATATTTTCCATTTTTACAAGCTGATAATGGTCTGTAATAAAGCTGTTGTTTTCCATTTTACACCTGTGATTGATTTATATATTATTTCCTGTTTAGTTTCAAGGAAAAAGCACCTGCAAGTATAAGCAGCACACATACAAAAATAAAAGCAGTAATCAAGTTTGTAAGGTGAGAAATATAGCCAATAACAGCAGGTCCCATCAGAGAGCCTGTATAACCTATTGTAGTAACTATGGCTATAGCAGCATTTAATGAGATTTTACCTTTTACATAAGGTATTGCAGATACTGCCATAGGTATAATATTTGCAGCACCAAATCCAATAACAGCAAATCCAGTATATAGTATAATCTTATTATTAAATATAAGGATACAGGCAATACCAAAAACAGCTGTTACAGCACTTACTGCAATAATTTTACCAGTATCAAACTTGTTTGCAAAATAATCACCTAAAAGCCTGCCAATAGTAACAGATGCAAAAAATATAGAAAATCCATAACCAGATATTTCCTTTGGAAAGTCTTTATAGTCAATTAAAAGTATAGCTGCCCAGTCAAGCATAGAACCTTCTGTCATATATGCTGCAAAACAAATAAAACCTGCAATTATTAAAAGCAGCGGCGGCATTGTAAATTTTTTATCCTGCTTTACTGTGTTTTCCATTGAGCCGGAAGCTGCAAAGCCACGAAAAGATATAATCAGAAATATAAAAAGTATTATAAGCATTATATTTATAACAGTATTAATATTAAAACTTTTAGTTAAAAAAAATGATGCAGTTATACCGCATATAAAACTGCCACCTGAATACATGCTGTGAAAACCTGACATGAGCTTTTTATTAAAAGCCCGCTCCATATAAACTGCCTGTATGTTGGCTGTAACATCTGCTATTCCTACACCTGCACCTAAAATAAATACTGCAGCAGTTAATGATAATGTGCCAGGCATGATATTTATAAAATAAAGTGAAAAAATCATAACAATTACAGAAAAAATAAATGTGCGTCTGCAGCCAAATCGGGAAACAAGTTTATCTGTTATCATCATTGCAGCTAATGCACCAATGCTTAAAAACATTAGTATAGAGCCTAACTTTAAGTCATTAATATTAAGCCTTAGCTTAATAAAAGGTATGCTTAATGCCCATAATGCAACAGAAGAACCAACTATGAAAAAACCAATATAAGTAGATATTCTGTGATAAAGCCCTGCAGAAATATTGTTTTCCATATACCACCTGATATTATAATTTTAGATTATCTATTATCGGATTATCTGTATAGAGATAATGTATAAAAATATTAAAGTCAAGCAAAAATTATTGACAAAGTATTATTAATAAATTATATAGAATACACTGCCTCTGTAGCTCAGTTGGATAGAGCGACGGATTCCTAATCCGCAGGTCACAGGTTCAATTCCTGTCAGGGGCACTTATTAAAGCCTTGAATATTCAAGGCTTTTTCTGTTTTTATCATCACATAGTAAAATAATCTGTATCCCATTAGTATCCAGCCTAATAATAATCTACTGCTGTTAATTTTTATTATCTTGCTATTTACAGTTTTTCATATATAATTCTTATATTAGTATATAAGGAGGATAATATGAGCGACAAAAAAGAAATTTTAGCAGGAATTATTGACAGGAAGTTTGAATCAAGGCTTGAAATGGTTTTACTTAAAAAAGGCATAGAGCCTGCAATATTAGATGAAGTGATAGAAGAAAGCATTTTTGATGATGATGAAGAATATTTTTATGTTTTTGCAATCAATCACAATGCAGAAAATCACCCTGTGCATATAATTGCCTATGAAATAGAAGAAGGCAAAGTAAAAAGCCATGTATGCTGCAAAAAAATAAAAGAAGATAAACTTACAGTTATTGATTATGCTTTTTCATTAAAAGAAGCAAGAAAGATAGCTGCAGCACTGCAGGATAAAAAAATATTTGACGATGTAAAAGTTGATTTCTGCGGTTCATGTGTTGGCAAATTATACGGCGATATTGATGATTAATTAGATTAAGGGCAGATTTTACAGTCTGCCTTTTTTTATTTTAGTAATATAATATATTGACAGTAAAAGTAAAATATTTTTTTTAATAAAAATATAAAAAAATACTAAAGTCTTATAATTTTGCTCCGATAACTATTACACAAGGGACAGAGAAAAGAAAAACCCCAAAGAAAAAAATGATAAGTTTAAAAAAAATGCTAAAGTAAATTTAAAGCTTATCCGATAAGTAAAATGTGAGAGAGGTTAGGAAACAAGAGCTTACTTAAAACAAGGAGCAGTTCCTAATACACATTTAAAAATTTAATAAGATATATAAAGTGGAAAATATATATCTTAAATATTATAAGGTATCAAAATAGTTGAGCCCATAAGGAAATATCCTTGTGGGCTTTTTTTGTTGTCTTATTAAAAAATCAAAATTTAGTATATTAAAAATAAGTGTATATATTTTTAATATTACAGCTAAACAGGTATCAAGATAATTGAGCCGGTAAGGGTATCCTTATCGGCTTTTTTTGTTTCTGTAAGGCTTTATGCAAGGACGAATAATTCTGGTTATATTTTACTAATATCATTGCGTAAAAAGGAAGTGGAGAGCCTGCAATCTTATTATAAAATTCATAACCGCAAAAAACACTAACTTTTTAAAATGATGCAAAATTTTGACAATAGAATTGCATCTAAAAAAAGAAAAAACAAAATTAAAGGCACAAAACACTTATCTATAAATTATTTGGAGAGATAATTTATAGTAAAACTGGAGGAAAATTATGGCACTTTCAATCGTTAACAACCCAACAGCAATCGGCGCACAAGGCGGCGTAAACAGCGTAAACAGCAAACTTGCAAAAACAATAAAATCTTTATCAACTGGTTTAAGAATAAATACTGCAGCAGATGATGCATCAGGCTTAGCAGTATCTGAAAAATTAAGAGCACAAATTTCTGGTTTAAATAAAGCAGCAACAAACGCTCAAGATGCAATATCTATGTTACAGACAGCAGAGGGAGCTATGGGCTCAATGACATCTATGGTACAGCGTATAAGAGAACTTGCAGTTCAAGCAGGTGACCCAGCTTATACTACAAATGACCGTGCAATGTTACAGCTTGAAGTAGACCAGTTAAAAGAAGAAATAGATAGAGTATCATCATCAACAGAGTTCAACACTAAAAAACTTTTAAATGGTGATGCAGCAGCTTTATGGTCAGCTTCTACAGATGATATTGAAGCAGTAATTAAAGGTGCAGCAGTAGAAGGCAACTATAAATTATCTTATGATGTAGACCCTGGTAAAAACTCAGTATATAAATCAAACATTATGCGAGTTGGCGAAGGTCAAATGTCTTATGATATTTCAGAAAACGGCACAAGCATAACAAAATTTGATAATATCACAGGTATGATGCGTGAATCTGATATACAAATAAAAGTTAAAGGTTCAGCAGCAACAACAGCAGAAGCAGTTCTTGGTGGTGGAACAGGTGGTTTTGCAGGCATGAATGTGGCAGATTTTGCTGGAGCAAGTGCAGCAATAACAGGAAATAACTCATATTCTATAGAAATAGAAGCAGTAGGCTCAAGAAGTGGTAATAATTCTGCACAGATAAAATTCCGTGTAATGAATACAAAAACTGGTGAAATCAGTGAATGGATTAATGCAACAGTTAATGCAACAGGTGGTATTGTAGCAGGTACATCTTCAGCATCATTTAAAGGACTTGTAGGTATTGCAAACAGTGTAATGGTAGGCAGTGGTGCAACAACATTTGCTGGAGCTACTTGGGAAGCAGGGGATAAAATGCTTATCAATGTGGCAGGTGCAAGAGATGAAGCATCAGGTGGAGCATCTATACAAATAGGTTCAACTGGTTCTACTTTACATATTACTACAAGTGCAACAAGTGAAGATAAACAGCTTACTCATACAATACATACAGCACAAATGGATAAAGCAGGTAATGTATATTACGGTCAAATGGATGTAACTCTTGAAAGAGGTAAAGTAGTAACGGGTATAGGTACAATAGATATTCTTGGAGCTGGTGATGTAGCAAGTAAATATACAAAACTTTCACAGCTTGCACAGTTTACAAACTCTGATGGCAGAATGATTTTAGATAATACTCAAGAGATAAGCATATATGCAGGCAGTGGTAAAACTGCAAAAGTAACACTTGAAGGCAGCGATACAATAGCAGACTTAGAAAGTAAATTAACTTCTGCTTTAATTGACCAGCTTGATATGGGTGCAGACAGCACAAATACTTCTGCTACAACAGTTAATAATAACTTAGTAAAATTTGTAGAAACTCCAACAGGTGGCGACCATGCAGTAGAAGGAACATTTGTAATCCAAAGTGCAGTGCTTGGTGATGAATCTAACTTAACATTTGTAGGTGATGAGGCAGTATTATCAGCATTAGGTATTACTCAAATTCAGGAAGCTGCAGACTCTGCATTAAATGTAAGAGTAACAGATGCCCACACAGGTGAGTTTATTGGAGAAGATATTGTTACAGATAACAGATTAAGAAATGTAATAGAAGGTGTAGATGTAATTATCAACCCAGAATCAGCAGCAGATGTAAACTTTGTAAATGGTAAAATGGTATTTACTGATAAACTTGGAGCAGAAGAGGCATTCCTGCACATTAAAGATAATGCAACAAAAGCTGCAGTTGGTGCAAATGAAGGACAAGTAATTGATATATCTATAGGCAGATTAGATACAGTAGGTATGGGAATTGATGGAATAAATGTAGCAACATTTAATGATGCACAAAAAGCTATCACAAAATTAGATATGGCACTTGAACAAATATCTAAAGCAAGAGCTACAGCTGGTGCACAAATGAACAGGTTAGAATACACAATTACTAACTTAAATACAACAAGAGAAAATATGGTATCAGCAGAAAGCCGTATAAGAGATTTAGATATGGCTCAAGCATCAAGCGACTTAGCTGCACAACAAGTATTATTGCAGTCTGCAACAGCAATGCTTGCTCAAGCTAACCAAATACCAAGCTACGCAGCACAATTATTACAATAATCATAAAACTCCCCCTTATTAAAAGGGGGAGTATAAAAAACTTTGGCTTTTGCAAAGTAGTTTGAAAAAAATATTTTACAAAATCCAAAGATATACAAAGCATCTCTCCACAGCTTTGTATATTCCACAAAAAAAGTGTAGTGCCAATACACAAAAAAGGGGTTTAGGTCCTCCAGCCTAAACCTTTTTTTTATGGATAAGTATATAAAAATATTTCTGTATTTAAGGTATTCTTATATAGGTTGAGCCTGTGAAAAAAAGTCTGTAAATAGTGCAAACTTAAGTTTTCTATGATATACTAAAAAAATATGAAAGGAGCTT
>CALUWI010000017.1 GCA_944324465.1 uncultured Mucispirillum sp.
TGTTGTGCCACCATTGCCATCGCCACCTGGATTTGGGTCAGTTGTTGTGCCACCATCGCCGTCACCGCCTGGGTTTGGGTCTGTTGTTGTGCCGCCTTCACCATCACCACCTGGATTTGGGTCTGTTGTTGTGCCACCTTCGCCGTTACCGCCTGGATTAGTTTGATTATCATTATTATCATCTGGATTTATTGGTTGACTTGTACTGTTATCTTCAGTAAATTTTTTTGATTCAGTTGTGTTTACATCGCCGCAGGCTGATATAAATACAATCATCAGAGGTATTAAAAATAATAATTTTTTCATATATTACCATCCATATTTAATACTATAAATATATTTAAACTCTGGATAGTTGTCAATGATTTTCGCCTTACAACACATTATAATATGTTACTATACATATTAATATATGATAAATAAGATAAAAATTGTATATTTATCATATATTTTGCAGACCCTTTTTTAAGGGTCTGCATGAGTCTTTATTATGCTTAATTAGCCGCACTTGGTAAATTTTTTGCTGCTTTATTATAATTTGTTATAAGTGTTCTGCCTGCTTCTGTTTGAGATGTGCCATCAAAGAAAATATTTAATACATTTGTTGTAAAAGCTGCACTATCCTGATTAAATTCATCATAAGTATTTACACCATGATTTGTTAATTCTTTAATAATTACAGGCACTATTGTAGTATTTGCATACATAGCATCACTCATAGGATTAAATGTAGTAAGTTTTGTGCCGCCTGCATTTACTAATGCTCTATAAAACTCTAATGCTCTGTTTTTTGATTTTTGAGTTGCAGTATCTTTTACATAACCATCTAACCCTGCTAAAATCATAGCTGGAAATATCATTTCATCAGTTCCTGATGTTTGTAATGCTTCTTCATCCTGAGTGCCAGTAGAAGTGCTTTCTGCATATCCATACTCTACAAATATATTAGATAAAGTCTGCATAAATGCCATCATTTCCTGCATAACTTGCATATTAGGACCAGTAGGACCCATAATTTGCTGACCATTTGTTAAAATCAGCATAACAGAAAAATCTGGTGTTGCTATATTCCAATTATTAATATCCTTAATATATTCACCTCTATCATAAAATCCCTGTGCTAATGCATCTAAAAATGGCATATTATCAGGTAATACATATGGAGTTTTTATTCCTGAAATCCCACTTGATGAATTATTTAAATAATTTATAAAACTGCTGAATAAATAAACCATATTTGATGCGCCATTATTATCAAATGCACCAGAACTACTGATTTTTTCTTCTAATTTATCTGAAATATATATAATTGGATTTGTATTATTTCTTACTCTTCTTAATGTATCAAGTAGCTCAGAGCCAGCAGTTCCATTCATAAATACACCCATTACTTTACCCATAAATACACTTGCTTCAACATCTAATTCTGTATATGGAAGAATAGATGCAGTTGCATCGTTAGATGCTATTATTTTTGCCATAGCAGATGCAATTTCAGTATTTGTTACTTCCCCAATACCAGCTACAGGAGGCATTTGCCCTCTTCCTACAATATTTTGAAATAATGATTTGATATTTGTTTCTGCATTTTGAGAATATTCACTAGAATATACTGGACTATCTTTAACATCACTTTCTTTAACATACTTTTTAAACTCATTTAAAAAAGCATTATCAACTTCATCATTAGTGTTAACAGTTGCTGACGGTGTTTGATTAGGGTCAAAACTGGTTTCTCCATTACTATTACCACTTTCTTCTGCACAGCCTGCAAGTGATAAAACAAAAATAGATAATAAAAGTAAAAATTTTTTCTTCATTTCTTCATCTCCTTTTTTTGATATTGAATAATATTCTCAATATAAATTTAAAAAAATTTACTTATTAGTTTAAGTAAAAGTCCACTGGGACAGTTACTTCTAAAAGTTTTCCATAAGAATTATCAACTACTGCTTTATAGCCAATAATTTTTTCTGCTGCTTTCAATGCAGCATTATCTAGTATTTTATTACCAGATGTTAATGAAAGCCTTATACCTGCTACAACCCCATTTGTATCAAGAGAAAAAGTAACTTTGGAAATACCTTCTGCACCTACACGCCTTGCCTGTTTAGGATACTTTTTATATCTTTCCATTTGGTTTACTATCCTTGCAGCTGCTTCCTGTTTAGCATTTACTGCATTACTTGTGCTGCTTCCAATAACAGCTGATGGGTTATCTGTTTTTACAGTGCTTATATTGACAGCTTTCTTTTCCTGCATAACTTCTTTTTTAACTACTGCTTTTTTTGTCACTACTTTTTTTACTGGTTCTTCTTTCTTTTTTTCTTCCTCCTTTTTTTGAACAGGAATATCTTGAAAAATTATAAAATCACTATAATCTGCAAATATTTTCCTGCTCTTTTCCTTATTAATATTTTTTTCTGCATTCTCTATTTTCTCATAAGGCAGACTAAACTGAGCTTTTGGTATAGATACAAAATTAGTGAAATTAATATTCAATACTAAATGCATAAACCAAACTGCTGTAACTATTACAAATAAAATAAAAATAGATATATATTTGCATTTTTTATATTCTTTATCCTGCTCGTAATAATTATGTGAATAATAATTTCTACCAGTATAATATATCTGCATACAAAAAATGTCTCCCTATAACCTTTCCTTTACATCTGTACTTATGATAAATTTACCACCCCGCTCTTTTTTCGCTACATCTAAAATATGAACAAAAGACTCAAAAGGTGCAGACTTATCTATAAATAAATTAAGCACTTTATCAGGGTTTGATTGCAAGATTTCTGTTAATTTATGGCTGTCAATAATACTTTCGCCATAATAGATTTTTCCATCATTAGTAACTGTTATTAATATTTCTTTTGTTCCTTTCTCACCAGCCTCTGCCATTTTAGAAGAAGGTAAAAGAACTTCTAATACTGGTTTTGAAAATGTTGTAGTCAAAATAAAAAATATTAACAGCATAAAAATAACATCAATTAATGGTGTTAAATCTATATTTACATCTTCATCAAAATCAAATTTCATACTACACCTGATTTTTGCTTTCCCTTTTACATATTTCTAAAACTCTATAACTGTGTTCAATAGCTTCTATATGAAATGCCCTGAATTTAAGCATTAAATAGTAATATAATACAAGCACTGGAATGGCAACTGTAAGCCCCATGATAGTAGTAAGCAGTGCTTCCCATATACCACCTGCCAAAGATGCAGAATCTGGGTTACCCTCAGATGCTATCACCTGAAATACTCCCACCATACCTAAAACTGTGCCTAAAAGACCTAATAATGGCGATATAACAGATATCAGCCTAAGCCATGTAAGTGATTTTGAAACATGTTCAAAATTTCTGTGAAAAAGGTATGCCACCTCACTTCTTATATCTTCAGAATGTTCTGCATGAATATTTATAATATCACTAATTATTGCTATTAACGGGTTTTTAGTTTCGCTGCAAACATCTGTAACTTCCTGTTTATTTTTAAATTCACAGCATAAAAATTTCTTTTTAAACTCTCTCCATACAATAGTTAAATATATAAAAGTTTTTAGTCCAATATATAAAGCTATTGCTGCACATATTATAAGTGCAACTCCAGCATTACCAATTTGATGATAAATTGATATAATATCCATATTTATAAACCAAGCCTTTCTACAAAAGATTTAAACACTGATTTTACATTATCTAAGTCATTATTATCAGGGTGAGTCTGTGCTTCTAAAAGCCTTGCTTTTCTTTCCGGTGTTAAAGGGTGAGTTTCTCCCATAAACTTACCCATATAGTCCATTAATTTAGGGTCAATTTTTCCAAGACATAAGAAACTGCCAAGCACATTATTATTTTTTCCTGATAGTTTAAGCATATTTTCGCTGTCTCTTATGCAGCCTTTAGCATGTGGAGAATCAGGATAAGCACCAAGAGTGCCAAAAAGAGCCACATTCATATTTTTTAATGACCTTATTAATTTTTTACTTTTTGCATCAGGCAGGCCTCTGTCTACCCAATAACCTACTGATATAAAATAATATTCATCTATATTTTCAGGTAAATTATCAATAGGGAATATATCACAGTTTGGAATAACACTTTGCACTGCTTCTGCAACTTTTTTAGTATTTCCTGTTAAAGATGAGTAAATAACAAGGCTTTTTCTGCTGACTGGTTCATATGAATATTCACCTTTCATCTTATAAAATGAAGTTTTTATATTTTCTATTATCTGCCTGTTTTCTCTGCCTGCATATACAGAAAAAATTAAACCACCAGTCTTATCAAAAAATAAAACAGAAAGACTTTCAAGAGTCATAAAAGGCATTGTAGAAAAAACTATTGTATGAATATTATCTGCTTTAATATGGCCTTCAAAAGCAGAGCCACCACCCATAATATTATAAAAGCCATGACCAAAAACACCTTCTGCAATTTTTGTAGATATTTCAAAAGCAGAACCTTTGTATTGTATAATAACAGTAGCTTTTTCCCATGTGGCAAGCTCTTTCCATATTCTTTCAAAATTTTTACCGTCAGTAATAGTCCGCATATTTTCAGGCATTGCATAGCATACTTCTAAATCTGATACACCATACATTTGTGCAAATGTAGAAATAGTAAAAGGCTTTTTTTCCTGCATAAGTAATGGTAAATCTTCTTTTAATTTAGTAAAGCCTAAAACTTTTTCTTCAATAACTTCTTCTTCCTTATCATATTTAAAAGGCATACCTGCTATATCTGGCTTTTGCATATTATTATGCTTATTTTCCTCTTTACCATGACAGTGTCCCTGTTGTTTACCTTCTTCATGGCTTTGGACCTGCTGGTGCTCATTGCTGTGAGAGCCGCACTCACATTTTTTACCTTCATGGTTATGGTTTTCATGTTTTCCATGGCAGTGGCCATGCTGATGTTTTTTAGAATTTTCTTCAAAATTATTCATTTATATCTCCTTATTTTATACTGCTTTTTGTGTAATATTTTTATTTTCAACAGGCAGCTTTAAAGCAAACCTGCATACTTTATTAATCAGTTCTAAATCGTGAGTAATCACTATAACAGCCGCACCTTTTTCTGCCATATCATTTAAAATATCTGCCACTTTCTGCATATTTCTGCCGTCTAGTCCGCTTGTTGGTTCATCTAAAATAATCACATCTGGTTTTTTAGCCACTGCACAGGCTATTACAAGCCTTTGTTTTTCGCCACCTGAAAGTGACTGGGGGTGTCTGTCTTTTAAATGAATAAGTCCAAACTGCTTTAATATATCTTCTGTCATTTTAACTTTTTCATCTGATTTCATTTTCTTATGAGCTATATCTATACTTGTATATACTTCTTCAAAGCAGGAACGCATATAAAGCTGAAAATCAGCATTTTGCAGCACAAGAGAAGCATTTGACTGTAATATCTTTTTATCTGTAACTTTATTATTTAATAATATCTTTCCAGAAGTTATTTTATTAAGCCCTGTTATAAGCCTTGCAAGAGTAGTTTTGCCTGCTCCATTATGACCTAATATGGCAGTAACTCCATAAGGTATAGTAAAAGATACATTATTAAATATTTTATGTTTCCCTTTATAATTAAAAGACATATTTTCAATATTTAAACATACATTTTCGCTGTCAGAACAATCTAATAATCTTCCTCTATTATCATTTATTTCTATATCGCGAAGTCCATATTCTTTTCTAAAATTACTATCCAGTAAAATATCAAAAGAGCCTTCTTTGATTATTTTTCCTTTAGACATAACGAGATATCTATCTGCTATATCTTTAGTCCAGTATAGTCTGTGGTCTACAATTAATACTGCATATCCTTTTTTCTTTAATTCATTTAATTTTTCTGCTAATTCATTAGTTGATTCCACATCTAAATTAGCAGTAGGCTCATCAAGAATAACTACTTTTACTTTCTGCAGAATAATACCTGCAAGCCCTACTTTTTGTTTCTGCCCTTCAGAAAGGCTTGTTACAGAAGATGAAAGGATATTAGTTATTTTAAAATCAGCTGCAGTTTTATTAATATCTGATTTAATTTGTTCAGGACTTTCACCTTTACATTCAAGAGCAAATGCAAGTTCATCATCTACATTTAATGCAAAAAACTGCTGTTCCGGGTCTTGAAAAAGTGAGCCTGCAAGCCTTGAAATACTGCTTATTGTTTTATCTTTTGTATCTTCATTACATATTTTTACCTGCCCCTGCAGATTACCTTTATAGTAATGGGGACAAAGCCCGTTAATAAGCCTTATAAGAGTAGTTTTACCGCAGCCGCTTAAACCAGTGCATACTACTATTTCACCAGCATTAATTTTTAAGTTTATATTTTCCACCGCACTTTTTTCCTGATATGGATAAGTGTATGTTACATTAATTAACTCTATCATCTGTGTAAGCTCCTAAGGGACTCTGGCACTTCAATATGTATCTGCACCATAAATGATGTAACAATAATACATATAAAACAGATTACTAAAAACATATCGTAAGCTGTAAAATTAAGTGATTTATAAGGGCGGACTTTATCAGAAAGCCCAATACCTTTTAACTCTGCAGCAACACCAAGTTCTTCTGAAGCTCTTAATGACCTGAATAATAAAGGCATAAAAAGATAACGCCCCATAAGTAATGGACTTTTAAAAAATGAAATAAATGATACTTCAATTCCCCTTGTAGCAAGAGATTCTATTATCTGCTTTATATCACTTATAAATGCAGGAATAAACCTTATCATTACAGCAACAGGTATATATATAAAAAGTGGTAAATTAAAACTTTTTAAAGCTGTTAATATGCTTTGTATATTTGTAGTAAAAGCAAGGGGAAGCAGAACATTTATCATAGTTACCATTCGCATAAATGGCACAGCTAAGGCAAAATATGACCTGCCTTCCATAAAATTCACAAACATATTAATAATAAACAAGCTGCCTGCAGCAACTGCCATAATAAAAACTACAAACAAATAAGTTAATGCCATAACTTTTGGTTTTCGCATATAAAATGCATAAATTAGAGAAGCTGCAAGCAATACAATTTGAGCATAGATGCTGGATATTGCAATAGCTGCAATAGAAGTTCCAAAAGTAATAATAAGTTTTGCTCTCACATCTATTCCGCTCATACCTTTTAACCTTTTATCATCATATATAGTATTATCATTAACTGCGAACGATTCCTGCATATCTTAACTCCCTCACTGCCTTTACACCTGCAAAAAGTCCAATCACTGCTCCAATATAGCCAAAAGCTATAATAGGGATTACCATATAAACAATTTCCGGTGTTTCTCTCATTACTAAATAAGCAATAAATAATGAAAGCACTCTGTATGAAAAATCAAAAGCTGCAACACCAATAACTGCTGCATATTTTTTTGAAGCTCCACCTGAAATAAGAATAAAAAATTCGCCAATAAAAGATGCTAAAAACATACCTAATGCTGTAGATGCTTCTGCACCCATAAGTAATAAAGAGATAAGCATAGATACAAATGTAAAAAGTATCATAGTGCCTGATTTTTTTACTTTATAAAGCATAACTATAAAAAATGTAGTAAATATTAAATTTTTAATAAGCAGAGTAACAGGGTTCATACCACCGCCAGCTAAAGCCACAACCATAGTTATTACTTTTGCAGCTGCAGCAAATACACCTATTGTTACAAGCTCTCCAATTGTCCAGTGATATTTTAGTTTTTTAAACATATTTAGCCTCATTAAAATTTAGCAGCAAATTTTACTGCCCCGTATATGCCTGGTTCATAAATATCAACAGATGTTCTATAAAGCTCATTAAGAAGATTATATACTTCTGCTGATAAGCTGAACTGCCTTTCAGTGCCAAAATCTACACCAACAGCAAAATTTAATGTTCCCCATGGGTCATAATAAAGTCCATTTGCAAATTCCTTATGAACTGTATCTAAACTGTCCTTTACTTCGCTTGAAAATCTGCTGAATACATCTATTTTAAAATCTACAAAATCATTAAAAGTATGCTGATATATAACACCTGCTCTGCCTGAAACAAGTGGAACACCTGTATCCCATGTATTTATCTCGCCATCAGAGTATCTTCTTTGCATAATAGTTGTATTAATATAAGGCTTAATACCTATTGGTGATAAATATCCTATCTGTATTTCTGCACCATGGCTTAGTGCATTTGATACATTTCTATATCTTGTAGCATTAACACCAGCACTTAAAGGCACCTGTGCAATATAATTATCTGCAATTGAAACAAAATATACAGTATCTATTGATACTCCATAATCGCTGTATCTAATACCAAACTCTACATTATTGCTTGTTTCCGGCTTTAAATCTGGGTTTGGATAAATTGTGCCGCCACCCATGCTTGATAAAATATATCTTTCCTGCAATGTAGGAGAACGAAAACCTTGTGAGTAATTTAGTCTAATACTTAAATTTTCTACCCCAGTCCATGTTATGCCTGCTGCAAATACTGGTGCATTAACTTGAGATGAGCCTGTTTCACCTAAATCAGCAGGAGTCAGTTGTTCTACTGTGCCATCATCATAAACTTGTGTTCCATCTGCAACCTGCATATTTGCATAGTTATATGTCCAGCGAACACCATAGTGAAGTGTAAAATCAAGTGGCAGATATGATTCCCCTTGTGCATATAATGCATGGGAATATTCATATCCTTTATTTCTTGAATGTTTAAAATAACTCATAAGAGTCCATGACGGGTCATATGGGGTAGAATCTACATTTGTATCAGCTTCTAGTATATTATAATTAAACTCATAACCTGCTATAATATATGTATGGTCTGAGACCTGCCAGTCAGTTTGCAGCTGCACTCCATATTGTGTATTATAATTATCTGCATAGTTATCAATAATAGAAGGCATCCAAACAACATCTTGGTTAATATCTACATGATTTTGCATATCCTTATGGCTTTGCTGATAGAAAAAATCAATGCGTAATTTTGGCATAAAAGATGCGATATTTTTTGCTTCAAAAAAAAGAGCAGCTTTCTGTCTTGACCATTCAGGCATTTTTACAAAAAAGTTTTCATAGCCCGGAGACTGACTTCCTGAGGATATATCTGAATTAAAGTAATCATAACTTGCACCAACTTTATAATTCTGCATAAAATTATAAGCAAGATAAGCACTATAATTCTGCTGTTTAAATGAAGAATATGGAACTAAGCCAATAGGTGTTCTAAGCTGTCCCTGTTCATTGTAAGATGCACTAATTCTGTAATCAAACCCTTTTACACTGCCATAAATTGAGCCAGATTCGCTGTGCCCTGCAGAAGCGCCGTTATATGCAAGACTTAATGAACCTTCTACTGGTTCTTTACCGCCTTTTTTTGTAATAATATTTATAATACCACCAATTGCATTTGAACCATAAAGCACAGATGCTGGCCCCCTAATTACTTCTATTCGCTCTATTAAATTAGGGTCTATCATTAAAGCTGTTCCGTCCATTGATTTATTTTCCACAATCTGCTGGCCGTCTATTAATATTAATGTTCTATTAGCACCTTCGCCTCTTAATGATATTCGTTTAAGCCCCTGTCCACCGGAATTAATTACCTGAACACCGGGAATATCCTGCAAAAGTTCACCAACAGTTCTAGCAGATGACCGTTTTATATCATCTTCTGTAATAATAGAAACAGATGCAGGAACTTCTAAAAGCTCTTTTTCAATACGGGTGGCATTAACTTTTACAGCAGTAGTTTCTATATGCTCCTGTCCGTAGCTTATAGAGTAAAAAGTAATAAATAGAAAAGTTAGTATAATCTTTTTCATACTTTTATCCTGCTGTAACAGTCATACAAACATCTTTTTCATTAAACATCATAGTTAATTTTATAAATTCCTGTAAAAGCTGAGAAAGGTTTACAAACCAAAACTGACCTGCTTTTGTAAGTATAATTTTGCCAGACTGCTGCATAATTACACCTGCTTTTTCCCACTGGTCTAAAATATCTTTTGTCATAGATATAAGTGGATAATTATATTTATTTTCAAGTCTTTTTAAATCAAGCCAGCCGTTTTCAAAAGATTCTGCTATTTCTTTATATAAAGCATAATCTTTATCTGGAATACTTATACCCATAATAGGTTTTATGCCGTGATTTACTGCTTCTATATAGCCTTTATAGTCGCGAAGTATCATATAGCTGTAACCGTTAATATTGCCACCTGCTCCAGCTCCAAACGAAAGACAGCTGGCATATCCCCTTGCAAACTGATTATAAATATTTCTTTCTCTTGTAGTTCTCTGCCAGTGGTTAACACTTAATCTTCTGTATAATGCTTCTTCCATTAACTCTATACTTTTAAGGAAAAATTCTGTTTTAGTTTTAACATCTAATGCTGGGTTTATTGAGCCATCTGCTATACGCTTACCAAGTGGAGTATTAGGCAGTACATTAAGCTGATAACAGTCAAAGCCATCTAACTCTAAACTTTGCGCTGTCTTAATATCATCTACCCATATATCCATAGTCTGATTAGGAAAGCCGTATATTAAATCAAGCACTATTGCTGACTGGTTATAGCTTTTCATCATATTAATTCTTTCTATAATAGTATCTCTATCGCTTCTTCTGCCCATAGAGCGTCTTAAATCTGTATTAAAACTCTGCACGCCAAGTGAAAACCTGTTTACACCACCTTCTAAATATGCTTCTACTTTTTCTTTAGTCATATTAGATATTCTGCCTTCCATAGTTATTTCGCAGTCGTTTGCAAGAGGCAGAACTTCATGAACTGTTTTTAATATTCTTTTAATATCTTCTACTTCTAATGCAGTAGGAGTGCCGCCGCCAAAATAAAGAGCATTTACAGGCTTGCTGTTTAATGCTTTAGTATCTTTCCACAGCATAATTTCTTTAATTAAAGTATCAGTAAATATTCTGCTTTGCTCTTTTCTATATGGCTGGTTATAAAATCCACAATATAAACAGTGAGTTTCGCAGAAAGGCACATGAATATATGCTGCAGTTTTATTATTCCTTTCCTGCTTTAAAACTTCCTGAAGAATACTTTGAGTTTTTTCAGCAGGTGCAAATTTATCCATAAGTCCTGCATGAACTGCTGTTTTTTTCTCAAACGCATTTACTATTACATTATCACTTTCATTAACAAAATATTTTGACATATTATCTTTTGGGTTAATAAGCTCCATACCCTTATGAAATGTTTCCATTAAACTATCCCCTGATAAATTTTATTGAAATATCTTCTCAACAGTTACATATACCATATTAAAAAATAATGCAAGATATTTTTGATATTAAATATCAATAAAATTTTATATATTTTTATATAATCATATATTTATTAATAATTTATATTTTTAATTATATAAAAATTTTATTATAAATTTATAATATTTTAGGGCTATTAAAAGAATTTAAAAATAAAAGAAAACCCCTTATGCCTGATTTGCACAAGGGGTGTATAAATATGCTCTAAAACATATCATATATATAAATTTGACAAGAGTTTTTGAAAAAAATCAGTTTATTTTATAATATTATTTAAAAAATAAGAAAAAAAGACAGCCGAAAAATAATATTTCAGCTGCCTTTTATAAATTTATATATGGGTTAGAAGGTATTAAAAGCCTACACTTTTTTGTGTATGATTTTCTTTATATTTAAGCTCTATTTCTGCCTGTTCTATCACTTTTTCTGCCAGTATCTTTTTTTCAAACTTAAATTTAGATGTTAATACTGCAATATCCCCTGCTGTAATATTTTTATATGATTTCATTTTATCTTTATATCTGCTGAAATCTACATTTGGAAAAAAGTGGCAGAAAGCATTATATATTTTACTGCTTTCAATAGCTTTAAACTCCACTTTCCAGTCAAAGCGGCGCATAGCTGCCATATCAAAGTTTTTCACATAGTTAGTTGTGGCAATAAATATACCTTTATAGCTGTCAAGCTGTGCTAAAAATTCATTTACCTGAGTTATTTCCCAGTTTTTGCTTGCCCCTTTCCTGTCTAAAAGCAGGCTGTCTGCTTCATCAAATATTAATACCATATTTTTTTCTTCTGCCTTTTTAAATGCTTTTGCAATATTCTGTTCAGTTTCCCCTACATAAGGGCTTAAAAAGTCAGATACACGCATAGTAGTATGCTCATAGCCAGATAATTCTGCTAAATATCTTGCAAATTCTGTTTTACCAGTACCAGGCACTCCATGAAAAAGCAGACCGCACCTAATATCTTTATTCTGCATTTTAGTATACTGGTTTATATATGATTTTATAGTATCAACTGATACATCAGTATTTAAAAAGGAAGTATCAAAGTTTACTTTTGGGTGCATTTTCCTTACTTTGCCATTTCTTACTTTATTATGGCTTTTCATTATTTCTTCAAATACTTTTTTGCGTTTTTCCTTTTTTTTGCTTACTTTTAATGCTGTATCTACTGCCATAGAAACGATACCTATTGGCAGTGGATATTTATGAGCATATTCAGTTACTTCGTTATCACTTAATATCTTATCAATTTTATCAATATTTTTTCTCCAAATCTGCTCATTTTCTGAAATAGAAAGCTCTTTAAATTCTACAATATAGTTAAACCGCCTTAATACAGATTTATCTACACGCTTAATGGTATTTGCTAAAAAAATACACTGGCTGTCAATACTATCTAACTGTTTATTCATTTCAGATTTTTTAGCATCCCGCATAAAATCAAACAGACCTTCATTAAACAAATTATCTGCTTCATCAATAATAAGCACTTCATTTTCAGAAATAGAGTGTGATGCCAGCCATAAAGTGTCATTATCATCAAGGCTGTATGGAGTTTTACCGCAGTATTCAGCCAGACTTTTTGCAAAAGAAGTTTTCCCTGTGCCTGAAGCTCCATAAAGCAGTATTTTTGCATTATCCACTTTTTCCATAACTGCTTTTGCTGTTTCTATTGTATTTTCATCTAAAAAATAGCTGTCTATATCATATTCGCTGTATTCTTTTGTACATAAGAAATCTAAAAAGCTGCTGTTTTCTTCATCAGATAAATACTGTATAACAGTATCATTTAAAGTATCTAAATCATTATCTCTTGCTAATTCATAATATACAAGGTTGCTTTTTTTATGGGTGCATTTTTCAAATTCTTTATAATCAATACCAGTAAACATACAAATAATTTCTTTTACATCACCCATAAAAATGCTTTTACAGTCAAGCATTGTAATATAGTAAAGAGCCGTTACAATCATCTGCTCCACTTTATTAAGCGGGTATATTTTTGCAAGTTTTTTTACTTTTGGATGAATCGCTGTAGTTTTAGCCTGCTGTTTATTAAAAAATGATTTCATAATATTTAATATTTTTGTATATTCATTTGCTTCTGCATCTACAATTTTATCTGCAATATTTACACATACATCCCTATAATTTAAATAAGCTCTGCGTCTAATATGTGGAGAATGATATGATGCCTTTTCTGATTTAGTGTTTTTTCTGCTTTCTTTTTTTAATGCAGCACTTATATCATCAAGTCCATTATTTGAGATACAGTTTAATAAAAAAACAAATTCACCACTATCCATTACCCTGTTTGATTTATAATCAAGCATATTAGCAGCATAATTTCTCACTATTGCTAAATCATTTTTTTTCAAATTAAATAAAAACTGGTGCTCTTTTGCCATATCATTTCTCCCTTTGTATTATTTCTTTAATTATATTATACACAGGCAGACGACAGTATATGACGCAGTATAAAAATACTATTTATAAAGGAATATAATTTAAATATGAAAAATAAATATGTAGAAAAAAACAGAGGATATTAAATATCCCCTATGATTAATAAATACAATAAAAACCTATCTTAAATAAAATGTTACAGGCACTTTTAATTCCACATTGCTTGCCATTTCATGACTTGCTACATAGCCTACTTTTTTAGCTGCTTTCAGGGCAGCATCCTGCAACAGCTTATTTGGAAAATCAAAGGCTTTTACTGAAACTATTGTACCTGTTTTATCTATTGCTATTAAAAGATAGCCAGAACCTTCTATTCCCAGTTTTTTTGCTCTTGGTGGGTAAATAATACGGTTGACTATTTCTTGATGTATCTGATTATAGTTTTGTTTTATATATGTTTCTGCCTGATTATTTGTTTTATTAACACCTGCAGCCTTAATTGCATCAGTATTTTCTTTTCGCACTTTATTTTCTTTTTTCTGTACAGTTTCTTTTTTTACAACCTGCTTTTTAGGGGCAGGTTCTTTTTTAACAAGTGCTTCTTTATGTATTTCTTCTTTTTTAACTATTTTCTGCTTTTCTTCCACCTTATTTTCTGATGTTTCATTTTGTTGTATTTCTTTAGAAAGCTGGGTATTTGCAGTCTGCTTCACTATTTCAAATGTAATAATATTTTCTTTTATAATATGTTCTTCTTTATTATAAAGCATAATAATACTGTGAAATAATAAAGATACAAATACAGTTACAGTAATTATACTGTTTTCTCTAATCCACTGCATAAACATACCCTGCCTCATCTACTTTTACTTTGTATAATTCATAAAGCGATGTATCGTTTAAAACATTACAAGCTAAACCGTCTTTATATATAAGCCCATTTTTCATTAAAACTGCCCTGCCGCCAAGGTATTTTACATGGTCTGGGTGATGAGTAGTTATAATAAAAGTTAATCCTCTGCCAGCCATATTTTTTACACCATCTAACAGCCTGTACTGGTTACCATAATCAAGACTTGCAACAGGCTCATCCATAAAGCAGTATTCAGAATTCTGTACTATTGCCCTTGCTACCATTACAAGCTGCCTTTCGCCGCCGCTAAGCCTTGAATAATCTCTTTCTTTTAAATGTTCTATTTTTAATACAGAAAGTGCATAATCTACAGCTTCATAATCACTTGATGTATAGTTTTTCCAAAAACTGCCACTGCTTTTTCCCATAATCACTACATCTTTTACTGTATATGGAAATACTGCATGGTGGCTTTGCGGTACATAGCTTAAATATTTTGCCAGCTCTTTCCTGCTGATAGAATTAACTTCTCTGCCATATATTTTTATACTGCCAGTTGTATATTTGTAAAAACCTAGTATTAATTTTAAAAGAGTTGATTTTCCACAGCCATTTGCACCTAAAATATTGACTATCTCCCCTTTGCCTATATTTAAGGTAATGCCTTTTAAAATATTTTCTGCTTTTGAGTAGCCAAATATTAAATTATTAACTTCTATCATTACCGCCACCCTTTACCATTATTTTTTAATACTATAACAAATACTACTAAGCCTATTAAAGATGTAATAATACCCAGTGGTATTTCATAAGGAAATGCATTCCTTACAACATTATCACATATTAATAAAAATAAACTGCCAAGTACTGCAGAAAGTACTAAAAGATACCTGTTATCAGGTCCTATTATCATTCTTGAAATATGTGGGATAATAAGCCCTACCCAGCCAATATTTCCAGCCATAACTACTGTTAATGATGCAAGTATTGTAGATATTATTAATACTATAATTTTATAAAACCCTGCATTTAAGCCGAGAGATTTTGCTTCTTCGTCGCTCATAGCAAGTATATTTAAAATCTTTCCAAAAAATAGTGATATAATAAGCACAATTAAAAGCGGAACACCTGCTTTTACTAATGTGCCGTTACTGTCAACAACAGATAATGAACCCATAAGCCAGAAAACAATAGATGCAAGTTCATCATTATTAGGGTCTGCTGAGAGCTTTACTATTGAAAGCAGAGCATTAAAAAAAGCACCGCTTATCATACCGCCTAAAATAAGCATTAATGAACTTGTGCTTCTATAAATAAAGGCAATAAATAATGCTAAAAATAATGCCAGCATACCAAATAATAATGTGGAAATCTGCACTAATGCCCAGCTTGAAAATGTAATAATACCAAATGCTGCTCCAAAAGATGCACCAGAAAGTACACCCATTATACCAGGAGAAACAAGTGGATTGGCAAATACACTTTGCAGCATAGCACCGCTTACACCAAGAGCTGCACCAATAACTAATGCACCTATTATTCTTGGCAGACGGATTTGAAGTATTACTGTAGATATATTAGAAAGCCTTTCATCCTGTAAAATATCTGCACCAGTAACTATAGATTTAAGCCATACAAAAATATCTGTTAAACTGACTGCATATTTACCAAGCATCATAGATATAATAACTGCAGCAAAAAGTAATATCAAAAAGAAAAGAATTACAGCATATCTGCTTTTCTCTCTAAACATATTTCCCCATTATATATGATTTTTTATTTTCTCAGCATTTAATAATATATCATCATCAATATTAAGAACTTCTGCATGATTATTAAAAAACAGGCTGTTAATATCTTCAGCAAAATCATACCTGCATACAGCAGTAAGCACAGATTTTACAGGCATTTTATTAAATAATTCTGCAAAACCGCCGCCTTCAAGTTCCAATTTACCTATTTCATCAATAAAAATAATATCATTATTATTCAGTATTGATTTTTCATACTCTCTATATGCAAAATCAAAGCCTTTTTTATAAAAAGTAAAAGAGCCAAAGGAATAGTTTTCATTACCAGCACATTCATTTTTATCTGCAATAAGCTCTTTTTCATAAGTCAAAAGGGACTTAATAAAAAAACAATCTCTTTTTCCTTCCTTAAATGTGCCTTCGCATAAAAAACCGCCAGAACTAATACCATCAAAAGCAAGAATATCTTTCAAACTTGATGCATAAGTAGTTTTGCCGGCATGACGGGCACCTGTAATTATAAAATGCTTCATTTGTAATATTTCTCGTAATTTATAAGCCTTTCTGCCATATCATAACTTAAGTCGTAATGAAAAAATAACTTTATATGCTCCATTAATTCCTTGTGCAAATCTATATCTGCATATTCTGGATAAAGTTTTGATGCAAGATACTGTATAACAAAATATTCCATAACAGTTTTCTTTTCCACCCAGCTAAAAGGTTCTTCTGGCACAAAAAGTATATTATTATTTTTTACAGCTTTTATTTTTGCCCATTTTTTATCTTTTTTAATATACTCATAAGCTGCTTTTTTACCTATAACTATCACATCAGGGTTATATATGATTAACTGCTCAATAGATATTGTTTCATCAAGCACACTGCACTTATGCACATATTCTGCACCTGCCAAAATAAGAGAATCAACACATCTTGTTTTTAACCCATTATCGCCAAGTGCTAAATATACCCTTTTCTTATTTTGCACCCTATCTGTAATTTTTTTAGTATTTTCTATGCTTTTTATGATATATTTATTGATTTCTTCGCTTCTTTTTTCATTATTAAATATTTTACCTAAAAGGCTGTATATTTTAATATCATCATTAATGGTAGTGCCTTGAATAGATACAAAAGGAATATTGATAGATGCCATATACTCTTTCATTTTATTTATTTCTTTTTTAGTCTTGCTGCCATCTGCAGCAACAGCAAAAGCTGCATCTATTTTATTTGATAAAAGTACTTCTTTATGGGGATAGTTTCCATTCCCATACCAGCCGCCTAAAACTTGAAGGTTTTGATACTTTTCTGGTATATATCTTTTCTCGTGGCTGTATAGTGGTGTGTTCCAGCCAGCAATAATATCTGCATCAAAAGAATAAAGCATAAAAGTTGTTGGCACTGTAGCTCCCATTACTTTTGACTTATTATCAAGCCTTAAATCTTGTGAAATATCTGCTTCAAAAGTATATCCATTAAAAGCAGAAAATAATATAAATATGCTTAAAAATAACACCCTTATATATGCCATAACTACCACCACTCTATTTCATTATATAATACTATATATAATAGAGAATAGAAATTCAAGTATATTTTATAATATTTAATAATAATTTTTATATTCGTTATATATTTTATTATATATTAAAACTCACCACTAAAAGCTATGCTGTAAGTTCTGAAAGTTATAAAAATATTAAAACAGCATAATTGGCATATAAAAACATCTATTTAACTACAATAAATCTATATACTTTTTATTATATATTTTTTTATATAATAAAAATATTTGATTTTACTAAAAAATAAGTGTATATTATATTGTTAACTATATAATGCAAGAAAGGTGTAAGATGGTAACTTACGAAGAAGATTTAGAAAAAGCTGCAGCTTATCACGGTCATTTATGCAGCGGCCAAATCCTTGGCGTTAGAATGGCAAGACTTGGTTTAGAAGTTATGGGACTTGCTGACAGAGACCCTAAAAAAATGCGTGATTTGCTTGTATTTGTAGAATCAGACAGATGTGCAACAGATGCTGCCTATGTGGTAACTGGTGCAACTATGGGCAGAAGAAGAATGAAATACAAAGATTACGGTAAAATGGCTATGTCTTTTTATTACATTCCTACAAAAAAAGCTGTGAGAATTAAACCTATTAATGAAGACAGACCACCAGAAGGGGCAGACTTAAAAGAATTCTGGGCAAAATATACTGATGAAGAACTTTTTAAATGGGAAAATGTAGAAATCATTGTTGATGAAAATGATTTGCCAGGTAAACCAAGAGACCATGCAGTATGCTGCATATGCGGCGAAAGAATATTAGACGGCAGGCAGGTAGAAGTTAACGGCGAAATAAAATGCAGAGCATGTGCTAACGGTGCATATTATAAAGTAATAGACTAAGGTGCAAAATGGATAAATGGAAAGTATATGATGAATTAATAGAAAATATTGAAGATAATTACAGTGTGGAATACTGCTTTGTAAGCCCTCACTGGGTTGGAGTTAAAAGCCAAATGGGGCTTGGGCTTGCTATGCGTATGTCTGATAGCCCTATAGTTACAAAACTTACTGGTAATATGAAAGGAATGAAGTTAAAAGATTTGGCAGCTTATGCAAAATCATGGGATTTTCATGAAGCATCTATCGGTATGGCTGCTCTTAACTCATATTATAACGGGAAAAATAACAACTCTCTTAAAAATATTAATGAAAGCACATCTAATTTAAGTATTTTTGACTTAATAAAAGATAAAGTGCAGGGTAAAAAAGTAACTATTGTAGGTCATTTTCCAAATATTGAAAAATTAAGAGAAATATGCCAGTTAACTATTTTAGAGCGTAAGCCTGATTTAGCAAGGTTTGATTTACCAGACCCAGCATGTGAATATGTTTTACCTGAGCAGGATTATCTTTTTACTACAGCAGTTACTTTAATAAATAAAACTCTGCCAAGGCTTTTAGAACTTTCAAAAAATGCTAAAACTTATCTTGTAGGTCCAACAACTCCACTTACTGATATTATGATAAACTACGGCATAGAATGTCTTTCAGGCTCTATTGTACTGGAAGAAGAAAAAGCAAAAGATTTATTTTTAGAAGGTGCAATACTGCAGGCTGTTATTAAAAATAAATACATTAAAATGGTTAATATTTTAAAACCTTAAATTTTAGCTGTTAAAGACAAGGTATAGCTTCTACCCTTTAATGGGTAGTGCTGCCTTGTTTCATATAAAGTATCTGTAATATTTCTTACTGCAAAATCTATCTGAAAATGCTCGTTTATGAAAAAATTAACATTTAAATGTGCCAAAAAATAACCATCTAATTTATTTATACCATAAATATCTGCATACCTTGATGTGTTATATTCCACAACTGGAGTTATTGCAATATACTCACATGGTGTGATTTTTATATATGCTTTACCTGTAAAAAGCGGATAATATGTCATCACTTCTGCTTTTGACTGGCTTTTATCTATGTTGTAAGCATTAACTGATAAATTTATCCCAAGTTCTGCATAATCTAAAATGTAAATATTTGATAAAAGCTCAAAGCCGTATAATGATACTTTATCTAAATTCATAAGATAATCAACCTGAGTAGCAGGCAGAACTGGGTTTGGAACACGCATAACCACCATTTTATCTGATACACTGCTGTAATATAAAGCTGATTCAATATAGAGCATATTAAATAATGACCCTTTATATCCAAGCTCCACATGGTCTGCTGTTTCCGGCTTTAAGTTAGGGTTTGGCAGATTTTCCCCAAGCTGTGTAGAATACCTGTCACTCATTGTAGGAAACTGGTTTCTTCTTGCATATGTTAAGTATAAATTATTATCATCAATAAATTCATAAAATATACCAAGCTGACCTGCAAATAAAAACCTGTTTGCTGCATCTACATTGTATGATGATAAACCGAGTTTATTATTAAAACTGTTTTCTTTACTGTAAAAATTAGATGGTACTAAGCCGTCAAACCCTAATGTTCCAGAAATTGTAAGTCTGTCTAAGGGCTTATAATCATATTCTACACCAAAAGACATCTTGTTTTCTGTAACATTTATATCTTCTTCTGTGCCTAAACTGTCTTCGCTGTAACCAATATGATTATCCTGCCTGTAAGTAATGGCTGATTTTATAATATGTTCATCTGTAATATCATAACTGCCGTTTATACTGAATCCTGCAGCATATTCATCATATATGCTTGTACGGTATGGTGAATCATAATCAACATGAATAAGGCTTGAATACATACTCATAGAATTATCATAAGTATCATAAAAAGCTAAAAAGTTCAGCTTTAATTTATTTTTATCATATTTTCCATGCAGGGATACACTTTGATGATAATCATAATTCCAGCCCCATAATGAATATACAGAGCTGACTTCTGGGCTTACCATTCCTTTATCTACATCGCTGTAAATATATGTAAGCCATATATCAAGGCCATCAATTGGTGTTGTACCTGCTATTAATGTATTTTTTATATCATTTCTGTCAGAAAAAAGTCTGTTTCTGTCTTTTTGAATACTTCCCTGCATAGGCTTATAACTTTTTGGAAGCAGGTAATGGTCTATCTCTCTGTACTGCAGAGTATATTTAAAGTAAAACTTAGAAGTTTTAGAACCAATGCTTACAATATTATAAACTGATGAAAAATCAAAATTATCATCATTTTCTATGGTTGTTTTAACAAATCCTTCAAACTTTTCTTTTGGTTTTGCAAGAGTTAAAAGTACTGCTCCGCCCATACCATTATTACCAGAAAGCATAGATGAATAACCTTTCTGTACTGTAACAGATTCTGTATCACCTAAAAGCATAGATGCACTGTCACCTAACCCATTATACGGGTTTAATGTAGATATACCGTCTATTATTACAGGTATTGCAGAGCTTGAAAACCCTCTTATTTTAAATGTGGTATCCCCTCTTGCTCCACCCTCATCAAGCATAACGCCGGGGCTGAATGTTAATGCATCAGATAATGAATATACATTCATATTCTGTAAATCTTCCTGCATTATAGTCTGACCTTTCTCTTTTGTTTTAGTATCTGTAACGATAATAGTATCAGTTTCCACCTGCTCAACATCTTCTGCATAGCTGATACCAAAAGCAAAAATAATAAAACAAAAAATAAAGTATTTTGTCATACATGCTCCAAAAAGGGAAAGGATTAAACCCTTTCCCTTTATATTAATATTTTACTGATTAATTTCCTGCATTAAAATCATTTGCAGTATTTCCAGGCACTCCGCCATACAATTTTATTCTGCCGTCTAAATATGGGGAAATGCTGTTTTTATATGCAATATATTCTGCAACAGCTTTAAGCATTGTAACAGGCTGATTATTTTCATCTAATACTGGAGTTACTGTTTTGCCTAAAAATGCTACATACATTTCTTTTGCAGTTTTAGTTGTTGTAATAACTGTATACTGTTTATCACCTGCTACTGCCTGACCGTTAATTAATAAACTGCCTTGCTGAATTCTGCCTCTTTTATACCCCATAACACTTGTTTCTGTAGGGTTGCCTGATTCTGGGTTAGCCTGTTCGTAAGTTAAAAGATAACAGCCTTTAGGGTCATTAACAGCATCATATAAAGCACCAGTTTCGCTGTCTATCCCTGTAGATTTATTAACAGTTGCACAGTTTGTATCAAACCTTGTATTAAATTCATCAATACTGTATGGCAGATATTCTATTGCATAGCGTACTTCACTTGATGGTAAACCCCACCATTTGCCGTTATATGTTGTGCCGCCTGAACCGCCGTAATGGTTATTTCTGTAAACTGATGCAGCCTGCCCAAAAAGTGTTTTTGTATATGGGTTTGAGCTGTCCCCTACTGCTGGATATAAATTTAAATCAAGGCTGTAATCTGCATCTATAATTAAATCTGAGCCGTTTAATGTTACATAAACTAATGTGTCATCTAAATAATCAGAAGTAATTACAGTTTGTAAAAATGCTGGTGTAATAGTCTGGTTTGCTTGTATTCCCTGACCTATCATATCACCTATAAGCCATGCAAAATCTGGGTTTATATCAGTCATTTCTGAACCATACCATTTTACTGCATCTGCAAACATATTGCCCAGAGCTGTTTCTTTACCACGAACTAATCTGTCAGTATTTGGTCTGCCACCTGCATTAAAGTTTGTACTTATTCGCCAGAAATCACTGTGCGGCACATCTTCTGCATATATAAAATCACCTGCTGCTGTACCTAAATACTGGTTTAAGTCATTTAAATCAATTGGAGTATATACAGGTGTAACACTTACAGCATCACTTTCTATCCATACTCCATTTGTGCTTGAATTTGCCGCACGAAGTTTAATGTAATATGTCATATCATTTTCAAGGCCGCTTATAATAGATGATGCCTTGTCTTGAGTATATGGAATAGATGAATCTATCCATGTATAATTTGTGCCATCAAGAGAATATCCTGCCTGATAATCTGATACAGAAGCATCTCCAAAAGACACTGTATTAAATGAAAACTCTGCCCTTTTATTTTTGCCATGCATACTGCTGCTTTCTATTACTGGTTTTGCTGGAGCCTGAACAGCAGCTTTTCCCTGCATAAGTGCTTTATCTTCTGCTGAGGAAAAAATATCTTTTCCAAACACTTTCCATGTACTTACACTATCAGCATCTAAAAAGCCGTTTGCATTATGGGAAACTATACATACTGTATGATTTGAGCCCTCATATAAATCAGTATTATTTGCAAGTTCTATAATATAATGGTCAGAATTTAAAGAAAAAGCCGGAGTCCATTTGTTATACTGCCCTGCTTTTGACGGACAGTCATCAATATGCACTGCATAAAGCTCACCCTGTTTTTTAGTCCATGAAATACGAAGATGTTTATCTCCCTGCTGAACTTGTACATTTTCAATCTGACTTGGTAATGGTATTGGTGTAGATTTTACAGAAGTATAATTAGACTGACCATATCCGCATCTTGCAAAATTAGACCTTATCCATATAGTATATTCCACATTATCCTGTAAATCAGCATAATATAAAAATGGAAACCCTTCTGCACTGTCTGCTTCGCTTTGAGATTTTTTTACAGCAAACCTTATAAGCAGACTATCATTTGGTTCAACTGTGCCTAAGTCTAATGCATTATTAATATTATCATCTTTACCTATCTTAACATCATAATAAGGAAGACATGCATCCGTTTCTTCTGCACCTATTCCACTTACTCTGTTAAACTGAACAGTAATTCTTTCATGAAGTGCTGTTGGTGAAACATCTAAAGGATAATAAGATGAAACATCAAGACCGCCATTGCCTGATGATTTACTGTCCTGTTCACTGCAGGCAGCAAGCAATGCCGTCATCATTATAAGTAAAAATAAAATTTTTACATTGGCTAAAGAGAAATTCTTTTTCATATACCACTCCTTTTATTATTTATCGTTATATTTATTAATATATAATAAAATAAAAGTCAATAATTAATTATATCAATAATATTAACAATCGTTATTATTTTTTTATATAATGAAGTCTTATATATCAAAAAGTACTTAAAATTATCACAAACACATTTAAATTAAAAATTATAAATATATTATAACACTGTTTTTATTAAATATATAATTATTTATCAAATATTTATACTAAATCATATAAAATAATAAAAACATTTTTCTTTACAAATTAGTATTTTAATATTATCATTTTATATAAAATTGTTTTGGAGGATAATATGAGCGGAGTGCTGGGTGTTATTTTTGGGACAATATGTGTTATTTCTGCGATTGTGCTTTTAATTAAGAGGTATGACACAAAAACAGTTTTGTTTGGTACAGGGCTTGTTATGACAATAGCAGCTCTTGAGCCACTGCTTGCTTTTGATGCTTTTCAAAAATCAATGATTTCTAACGGACTTATTTGGAGTATCTGTTCAGTTATGGGGTTCTCTTATGTAATGAAAATAACAGAAGTTGATAAGCATTTAGTCAATGGACTTGCAAAAATATTAATGAAAGCTAGACCTGTACTTATTCCGGGTGTTGTAATATGTACATTTTTAGTAAATATATCACTTACCAGTGCTGCAGGTGTTACAGCTGCAGTTGGTGCAATATTTATTCCTCTGCTTATATCTGTTGGTGTTAACCCTGCTACAGCTGCAGCTGCAGTTATATTTGGCACATGGGGTTCTATGTTAAGTCCAGGCTTAAGTCATCAGCCTATTATTGCTAAAATCTCAAATATGGATGTTATAGAAGTTATAAAAGTTCATGCTGTTACAGATATTGTTGCAATGCTTGTAGCTGCAGCAACACTTACTATTATGGCTAAAATACTTAAAGAAGATAAAGGATATGTTGATGAAACAAACAGCTTTAATGTAGATACTAATTTTAAAGTAAACCCAGTATATGCAGTTATGCCACTTGTACCTGTTGTAATGCTGCTTGTATTAAGTATGCAGGATGTGCGTGCAGCTGTTCCATGGGCTTCCCGTATAGGCATACCACATGCAATGCTTATTGGTGCAATATTATGTATTGCTGCTACAAGAACAAACCCAGCAAAAGCCACAAATGAATTTTTTACAGGTATGGGTAAAGGATACGGTGATATTTTAGGTATTATTATGTGTGCTGCAGTATTTGTTGCAGGTATGAAATCATTAGGGCTTGTAGATGCATTTATTAACGGGCTTAAAAACTCTGAACATATAGTTTCTATTGCTGCTACTTATGGACCTTTCTTATTAGGTGTAGTTTCAGGTTCTGGTGATGCTGCTACTATTGCATTTAATGAATCAGTTACAATTCATGCTCAAGTATTTGGGCTTGAACCTGTAAATATGGGTTCTATTGCTGCTCTTGCAGGTGCTATAGGCAGAGCTGCTTCCCCTATTGCTGGTGCAACAATCGTTGCTGCAGGTATTGCAAAAGTAAGCCCATTTGAAATAGCTAAAAGAACAGCTCCAGGAGCAGTGCTTGCCTCTATCGTATCAATGATTATGCTTCTCTATATATAATAAAAAGGTGAATTTATGGAAAACTTCAGTTTAGTTGAATTTTTAAAAGACTTAGAAGAACTTGTTTCTATTGAAAGCGGCACATCAGATACAGAAGGTGTTATAAAAATAGGCAATGTTATAAAAGAAAAATTTTCAGCAATTTCTAATACTATTACAGCAAGAAATGCAGAAATGGCTACCACAAAAGCACCATGTTTAGAAATATTTAATAAAGATGATAAAGCCTTTGATGTGCTGCTTTTATGCCACATGGATACAGTTTTTCCACACGGCACACTGGAAAAAGTACCTTTTAAAATAGAAAACGGTAAAATATATGGTGCTGGTGCTCATGATATGAAAGCATCTATTGTTATGGCTTACCATGTATTTAAAATGCTTCACAGCAATAATGAACTTGATAAAATATCTATATGCCTTGCAGTTAATGCAGAAGAAGAAATAGGCTCAAGAAATGCAAAAGCATGGATTGAAAGTTTAGCAAAAAAAAGTAAATATGTTATATGCTGCGAGCCTGCAAGAGAAAATGGTGCAATGATTATGGAAAGAAAAGGCTTAGGCAGGCTGAAAATTGAAATACATGGCAAGGCAGTTCATGCTGGAGTTAACCCATGGGATGGAGTAAGTGCCATAAATATACTTGCTCACTGGATATTAGAGCTTAATAAATTAAATAATTATGAAATAGGCACATCTTTAAATATGGGACTGATAAGCGGCGGTATTGGTGTAAATACTGTTGCAGATTATGCCTGCGGTCAGCTTGATTTACGGGTTGAAGATATGAAAGAATACGATAAAATTATGGCAAAAGTTGAAGAATTAAAAGAGTGGACTGCAAAAGAAAAAGGTAAAGCAGATGTTTCTGGCGGTATTACAAGACCTGTTATGAAAGCTACCGAAAAATCTATGGAATTTACTAAAATAGTTAGTGAAGCTGCAGCAAAATATAACTTTACTCCAGAATGGATAAAAACAGGCGGCGGCTCAGATGCAAACTTTACTGCAGCACTTGGTGTGCCTACATTAGACGGCTTTGGACCTGCTGGAGCTGGTGCTCACTCTGAGCATGAATATGTGGTAATGGATACTATTATACCACATACTAACTTAACTTATGATACAATTATTGCAATAGGCAAAAAAATACACGGATAATACTATGATTGAACAAATAAAAACATTAGCAAAAGAAAAAGAAAATGACATTATAAAATGCAGACGAGATTTACACAAACACCCAGAACCAGGCTGGACAGAATTCCGCACTTCATCTATTGCTCAAAAAAGAATGGCAGAATTAGGCTACACTATTACTATGGGAGAAAAAGCAAACAATAAAGACTATATGATGGGTGTGCCTTCTGAAGAAGTATTAAAAGAAAACCAAAAGCGTGCCATTTCTCAAGGTGCTGACGCATCTCTTGTTGAAAAAATGACACATGGATATACTGGTTTCTGGGCAGATATGAAGTTTAGTGATGATGGCCCTCACCTTGCCTTCCGTTTTGATATGGATAGTAACGATGTTACAGAAACAAGCGATAATAACCACAGACCAAATAAAGAAAACTTTGCATCAATAAATAAGGGAGCAATGCATGCCTGCGGACATGATGCCCATGTATCATTAGGGCTTGCTGTTGCAGAAATTATTGCAGATATTAAAGACAGCTTAAAAGGAAGTATCCGTTTTATATTCCAGCCTGCAGAAGAAGGGCTTCGCGGTGCTATGCCTATGATAAAAGCAGGTGCCTGTGACGGTATTACACATATAATAGGTATGCACATTGGCTTTCAGGCAGGCGACAGCAGCACTATTATATGCGGAGCAGATAAATTTCTTGCTTCAACAAAATTTGATGTAATTTTCCACGGTAAACAGGCTCATGCTGGAGCATATCCAGAAGAAGGTAAAAATGCCCTGCTTGCTGCCTGCAATGCTGCATTAAATTTACATGCTATCAGCAGAAACGGTAAAGGTACTACAAGAATAAATGTTGGAAAACTGACTGCTGGAGAAGGTAGAAATGTTATTCCTGCTACAGCTGAACTTATTATGGAAACAAGAGGCGAAACAAGCCAGTTAAATGATTATATGGTAGAAGAAACTAAAAGAATATTAGAAGCATCTGCATTAATGGAAGGCTGCACTTATTCCATAAAAACTGCAGGCGGCTCAAGCAGCGGACAAAGCAGTAAAGAAATGATAGAATTTGTTAAAGAAGCAGTAAAATATGTGCCGGAATATAAAAAAATAATAGAGAATGTCAGCTTTGGTGCTGGTGAAGACTATGCCAGCATGATGAGCTATGTGCAGGAACATAACGGTATTGGTACATATATTCAAGCAGGTATTGACAGATATGCAGGTCATCATAATGATTATTTTGATTTTGATGAAAAAAATCTTGTGCCTGCCCTGCAGACTGCTGTAATTTCTGCATATCTTATTTTAAAAAAATAATTTAACTCCAATATTACACAATTTCAGACCTGATGTATTTATATGTCAGGTCTATTTTATTAAATATCATAAAAATTTAATGTAATTTCATAAAAATACTATTGTTATCTTATATTGTCTATTATGCAACATCATTGCATATATGCAAACACCCTTTATTTTTTCTTGATTTAAAAGGCTTTTTTTAAAATAAACTGCTTGACAAATAATTTTTTATAATATATTCCTAAAATATATTAATTTTTTGGGTAATAAATTGCAAAAGTTATATTTTAAGTTATTAAGTGCCAGTATTTTGGCTTTATTATGTATAAATGTTATCTCTTTTATTGCTGGATTTAATCCTAAACAGCTGATTAATCCTTCTTTTTTTGATGAGCGGGTTACAGCTCTTTACTATTTAGCAAAAAATATAGTTTTAGAAACAGGTGTTAATTTAGAAACTATTTCTCAAGAAGATATTGATATTCTTTTAGAAAAAGCATCTGATATTTATGATGTTGATAAAAATATGCTGGCTGTATTAATCTCTAAACCACACCAGTATTCATTAACAGTAACTGGCGGTATGGGGCTTACTACTATCTCATGCTATGACTTTCTTAACAGCTCTTTTTCAAACCCATATAACAGTGAAGAAAATATTATGGCTGCAGCTGAAACAATAAGCAGGCTGCAAAAAAGCGGTATGTCGCCTGAAGATATTATTATCAGATTTATTACAGGCAGAAACCAGAGTGCTGTTGAAGTGCTTGCAAACAGTGAATATAAAAGAGCACATTTACTTGCAAACACATACAGGATAAACCATGCAGGGTTAAAATAATAAATGTTTGAAACAAGCATTGTTATTTTTTTCCCTACTTTTTTAGAATGTAAAAAAGTTTTAAATATATCTGATTTTTCATCTAATAATTATTTTGATACTGCCACATATAAATCTATTCCAGTAATTATCACAGGTGCAGGAAAATCAAATGCAGCCGCAGTTTCTGCCCTTTTCTTTTCTAAATTTAAACCAAAATATCCAATTTTAACAGGTATTTGCGGTGCATACCAAAATACCCATATTAAAACAAGTGATGTGGTAAGTATTGATTATGATTATTTTGTAGATGAAGCAAACTATAATGGCTTATCTATTACTACAATACATGAAAAAGGCTTTGTTATAGCAAAAGATAACAGAGCAGAATTTAATATAGATGAAAACTATAAATTAGTGTCATCTAATACTGTTTCATTAATACCACAGTTTGACAGCCTTTCTAATTTATATATGGCAAAAACAAATGCACTTGTTGAAAATATGGAAGGAGCAGCTTTTGGTATGGCAGCAAATAAACATGGAATAAAACCATACCAAATAAGAGCAGTTTCTAACTACTGCGGAAATACCGAAAAACAGCAGTGGGATATAAATAAAGCGTGTGCAGCTTTAAAAAAAGCAATAGATTTATTCATTGAAACACATAAATAGATTTTCTTTTTATTATTAAAATAAATTTATATAATAATAACCATATACTATTACTACACAATGATAACAAAATAACTTAGGGACATCTGCTAAAAAGGAATTTTAAAGACTAAAAATATTTTATAAATTATAATTTTTTATATTAATGTAACTTATAAATTTTTAGATTCTTCACCAATGGCTTGACATGATAGAACAGGTTAATCCAGAAACTTTTATTACATATATTTTTAGATACATAAAACACTGTAAAAAAATTTGAGCTCTGCATTTGCAGAGCTCTTGTATGTTGTTTTATTATCATTTAATATTACAGCTTAAATGTTTAATTTATTTTATATTTGGTTTATATCCTGCATTTTCAGGAGATGATACACAAAGATATGGCCGCGTATCTGCTAATCTAAGACCATTTAAACGCAGAGGGTCTATGAGTGCATCTTCATTATTGCTGCATAATTTACTATTTTTAACTATTACCCACGCATGGTCAAATTCCTCACCACCATGGTTTCCAAAGCCTGTTGAATAATTTGCTTTTCCTTCAACATAAGCACACTGATAGTCTGAAGATATCTGGCATGCAAAAGCAAATAACCGTGCAAGCCCTTTTGCATTAAAACTTCCTGTTATTGCACCTGTGATATCACTGGCACCATTTGCATCATATACCACAAAGTTATCAATAAGAGCCCAAAGATATCGGTTAAGTAAATCTTCAAATTTATCTGTTTTACCATCAGTATAGTCCCAAATATCACGATATACTTTTTCCTGAATCTGTTTCATTTGGCTGGCCCACTGTTCTTTTACTGCACTATCACTGCTAAATGAAGAAACAGGCTGTATTTTATAGTAATTTAATATATCATATTTTGTATTACTAACTTGTCCACCAGCTTTAAAAAGATATAAATTACTTAAATCCAGCATCAGCTTTTCTTCAATTGATTTAAGAGCACTGTTAGTTAAACCATTTTGAACATTTAAAAGACTAACAGGAACACCAACTGTGTTTTTGTAAAGCCACTCTGCATATAGAGAATTATATCTTTCATGTCCACAAACTGGTTGTCCAAAAAGTGCTCCTTCAAAAACCACATTTATCCTAGGTTCTCCAGTTTCAGGATAAATACAGTATTCTTCAGCCCAAAGTTTATATTGGTCTATCCAAGAAGTATAAGCACATACTCCATTCCAGTTACCAGTTTCCATATCATCTATACAATTGTATTTATATTTATCAGGATCGGTATCAGTTTCTATAAAACCATCAGTAGCTCCACATAAAACACCGTCTGTACATGGCTCCACTTCCACTGGCACAGTATTTCTTCCATAAAATGATTTAAATGTATCGTATAACCTGTCATAAACTGCTTTTTCAGATGCAGATAAAGTAGACCTGTAATAGAGATTATCCCTGTTAATATAATCAAAAATAGTATCTGTATATTTAGGTGCTTCTTTGTCTTCTTCATTTCCACCTGGAACTACTACAACACTTACAACTTCACTGCCGCTTTCATCACCACCGCCTGGAACTACTACAACATCTACAACTTCACTACCGCTTTCATTACCGCTTTCATCACCGCCTGGGTTCACTACAATATCTACAATTCCACTGCCGCTTTCGTCACCGCTTTCATTACTGCCTGTGTCTGCTGGGTCAGTAGATGTGCCGCTTTCGTCACTGCCTGGGTTTACTGGGTCGGTAGATGTGCCGCTTTCATCACTGCCTGTGTCTGCTGGGTCGGTAGATGTGCCGCTTTCGTCACTGCCTGGGTTTACTGGGTCGGTAGATGTGCCGCTTTCGTCACTGCCTGGGTTTACTGGGTCGGTAGATGTGCCGCTTTCATCACTGCCTGGGTTTACTGGGTCGGTAGATGTGCCGCTTTCGTCACTGCCTGTATTTACTGGGTCGGTAGATGTGCCAGTATCGTCACTGCCTGTATTTACTGTGTCTGCTGGGTTTGTGGTTGAGCCACCTGTGCTGCCTGAATTATCTCCATCTGGATTAGGTGTTATATCCCCTCCCCCGATGCCTGCTGTTGCTTGACTTGATGTTTGGTCAGAATTAATATTACTTGGAGTTGAAGAATTATCATCACCGCAGGAAGATAAAACAAGCATGAATGGGATTAAGAAAATTAACTTTTTCATAATATACTCTCCATACTTAATTTATATACTGCTAATATAAATATGTATGAATTATGTGATTTTGTCAAGTTCTTATTTACCTTTTGTAATATTTTTAATTCAAGAAAAATAAAAAGAAATGTTTATAATATTTTAATGAAATATATTTAAATATTAAGTATTTTATATGAAATTATTTTGTTCTGCTAAAAATTTACGATGTGGGCAGCTGATACACAGATATAAAACCACTGCCGTTATGTCATACTGAGCCTTACAGGCGAAGTATCTGGAATATAAACATTGCAGTAAATATAAAATAGTATTTATATTACTCAAAATTCATTTTTAATGTTTCTTATACTATCATACCGCCGCAAAGCTCATAAACAAGTTTTCCTTCTCTGCTATATATAGTTAAAAAACTATTAATATAGTTATATGTTTCATACAATTTAAAAAGATTTCCAGACTTATTTTATTATCTTTGTGACTTAATTGCAATATGAGTTGTTTTTTATGGAATGGTTTGCCAGCTGATTGTTTGAGCGAAGCGAGTTGCAGTGGCAATGCGAGTGTTTTTTACGAGAACACTACGCCCGACTGAGTAAGGAGGAAATAAAAAAAGTGGCTGATAGTAAAAAACAAGGAATGGTTATGCAATTGGAACAAAGGAATAAAATAAGGAAAAGTTTTGTATATGTGATGTGCGTCGGTAAGATAGTTTAAAGTGATGTAAAGATAAAGTTTATTAATATATTTATTTAACCTTACATTTTAAAATATATAGTTTTTATTCCTATTTTTTAAATATTTCTTAATCTGTCATACCGCCGCAAAGCTCAGTAAGTAATATTTCGTTATTTTATTACTTATGCTCCAATTGTATAAACATTCTCAATTTTTTCTCCATTGCTGCAGCAACTCGCTTCGCTCAAACAATCTGACAGCAAATCATTACGAAAAAATTGCTCATATACAATTAAGTCGCAAAGATAATAAAATAACCTAGGTACATCTGCTAAATAAGTATATTAATTTATTTACATATCTAATTGAATATTTTTATTAAATAATAATACATTTCTGCATTTTATAATTTATAGTTTATAGTTTTTATTCCTATTTAGCAGATATGCCCATGTTATTTTGCTATATAAAACTCTTCAAACCGTATGCGAATTATTTTTATGGAATGATTTGCTGACTGATTGTCTGAACGAAGTGAGTTGCAGCAGCAATGGAGTAAAAATAATGAGCGGTTATACTTTGGAGTTTTATAGGGCAAAATAACGAAAACTTGATTTTTGAGCTGTGCGGCGGTAATATAGTTTTAAGTGATGTAAATATGAATTTTATTTATAAACATATCTAACTAAATAATAATTCATTCCTGCATTTTATAAAATTCAGATTCTTCGCTTTGCTCAGAATGACATTGTAAGGAAAAGTTTTGTATATGTGATGTGCGGCGGTAAGATAGTTTAAAGTGATTTAAAGATAAAGTTTATTAATATATTTATTTAACCTTACATTTTAAAATTTATAGTTTTTATTTCTATTACAAATTAAAATTCTTCGCTTTACTCATCATCGAAAATATTTAGAAGTTGCTGCAAGTTATAAATCCATTTAAGTTATGTCATAAAGTATAATTAATACTTTCTTTCTATAACCGTTTTAAGCATATTTTGAGAAATATCTGGGCTTGCTGAGACTATTTTTTCATATAATTCCTGTGGCAGCTGCAAAATATATCCTGGCACCTGGCACACAGCATCTATATCATATATACACTCACCTACTACTCCGCTTTCTCCAAAAAATGAATTTACAGCAATATCTGAAACAAAATTTTTATCTTTTTCTAAAAATACTACACCAGATAAAAGCAGAAAAATATAACCCCCTTTATCACCCTGCTTAAATATTACTTCATCTTTTGCAACAGCCTTTTGGTAGCATTTTAAGGAAGATAGTGAGTTATAAAAAAATATTTTATCCACCATACCTGCTTTGCCGTTAACTGCACTATACCATTTTATAAATTCAAGCTCTGTATAATGGCTCTGCACATATATAAAAACAGCAAAAAAGTAAAATAACGAAAAAAGTATATATGTCCAAAAAAGAGCAATAATCAGTGCACTTATCACACCATATAATATGTGATATTTAGACCATGAAACAAATAAGCCTAATATTTTTTGAGTTAAAATCATAGTGGCTACAAATAATATAGCACCAGTTAAAGCATAAGTTCCTTTTATTTTTACATTAGGGATAAATCTATAAAGCATAAAAGCTATAAAAACTGCCAGAATAACAGGATAAAAACCTGTAAGGCTGTCTAAAAATGATAAATCAATTAAGTTATTTAAATCAAAGGCATATATTACCTTATTCAGCTGTTTAATTACAGCACCAGCTAAAAAGAAAACAGTTGTGGCAATAAATATAATTGGTAAAAATATTAATGATACCAGATTACTTTGAATAAGACCTCTTTGGCGGATACTTGGAAAGATTACATCAAAACCATTTCTAATACTTGTAAAAACAAGCCTTGCACTCCATAATAAACCAATAATACCCACAACCCCGTAAATAGAACTGCCGCCTTTTAAAAGACCTAAATTTTCAAAAAACTGCTTATTAATTTCTGGATTAATTTCTGATAAAAGCTGGAAAAAATAATCTGATACTTTACCATAGCCAGAAAGCCATGAATCAAGCACAAACACAAAAAATAATGCAAGGGGTACAATAGAAAGCAGAAAATAAAATGCACCAGAAGCTGCATGATTTATAAGGCTTTTATTAGAAAAAAAAGTAAAAGTTAAGTATATACGCCTTAAAAGTGTAAGAGGATAAAATGATTTTATAAGCTCTACTGGTTCAATATCTATTTTTTCTATTAACTCATTTGTAGAATAAAAATGCCTTTCCTGCAATGCTGTGCCCCTGAAAATATTTGTTTTATTTTACTATTATCAGATGAATATTACAAGTATTATAAATAAAAATTCTTTATTTATACAAGGCTTTTAACCCTTAATAATTTATAATTGATTATAATTAAAAAATAATATATAATTACAGAAATAATATGTATAAAATTAAAAAAACAGGTAACAATGATAAATTTAAATAAACTGGGTATAGAAAAAGGAAGCAGAGTAATTGTTGCAATGTCTGGCGGTGTAGACAGCTCCGTTACAGCATTAATGGCAAAAGAAGCAGGGCTTACACCTATCGGCATTACTATGCAGATGTTTGATAATAAAAATGAATTTTGGCATGATGTAAAAAATATGGCTGAATTTTTAGGCATAGAATGGCATTTAGTTGATTATACAGAATCTTTTGTGCCAGATGTTATAGGCTATTTTATTAGAGAATATAAAATGGGTAGAACACCAAACCCATGCTCTAAATGCAACAGAATTGCAAAAACAAAATATCTTTTTGACCAGATGCAGAAACATAACTGCAAGTATATATTAACTGGCCACTATGCAAAAACAAAGCTGATTGGTGAACAGTATTATATTCAAAAAGCAGACTATGCAGAAAAAGACCAGTCATACTATCTTTCTATGATAGAGCCATTTCATATTAATCTGCTTAAATTTCCACTGGGAGAAATGGAAAAACCACAGATAAGAGAGATAGCTGCAAAATATAACCTGCCTGTTGCAGAAAAAAAAGACTCGCAGGAAGCATGCTTTTTAGAAGATAAAGATTACAGAGAATTTTTAAAACCATATATAAAAAATGCCCGTAAAGGCAACTTTATATTAAATGGTAAAATACTTGGCGAAAATAAAGGAATATATAACTACACTCCAGGACAAAGGCGTGGGCTTGAAATAAGTTATAAAGAGCCTTTATATGTAAAATCTATTGACAGTAAAACTGGTGATGTATATCTTGGGGTAAAAAAAGAAGTATTTTTTAAAGGGGTAGCTTTAAAAGACTGCCAGTTTTTTCCAGATACTCCATATATGGGAAAATACACAGCAAAACTTAGATATAGAATGAAAGATGAACCTTGTCTTTTAGAAAGACAGCCTGAAAATAAAGCGAAACTTCTTTTTGATAATTTCCAGTTTGCTCCTGCTGCAGGGCAGACAGCGGCAATATATGATGGTGATATTATTATAGGAAGCGGCGTAATAGACTATACTTTTTAATTTTGTGGAGGATAAATATAAATGGCTTCGTTTGATACTGTAAGTGAAGTAAATATGCAGGAACTTGATAATGCTGTAAATAACTTAAAAAAAGAGTTAAATACAAGATTTGATTTTAAAGGCTCTAATACAGAAGTAGACTTAAATAAAAAAGATAAGCTAATTAAAATTGTTACTACTGACGATATGAAGATGAATATGCTTAGAGAAATGCTTATTTCTGTTGTTACAAAAAGAAGTGTAGATTCCAGATGTCTTGAATTTGGTGAAGTAGAAAAAGCTGGCGGCTCTATGCTTAGGCGTGAAGTAAAAATTAAAGAAGGTATAGATAAAGATACTGCTAAAAAAATAACAACAGCAGTTAAAGAAAGTAAATTAAAAGTTCAGGCTTCTATTATGGATGATAAAGTTAGAATACAAGGCAAAAAAATAGATGACCTGCAGGCTGTTATACAAATATTAAAAGGGCTGGATTTGCCACTGCCTTTACAATTTATAAATATGAAAAGTTAATGGATTAGTGTATGATTTTTTATTTTTCAGGTTCTGGGAATAGTCATTATGCAGCAAATACAATTGCTGAAAAGCTGGATACTCCACTTGTATCTATGGCAGCATGCTTAAAATCAAGTAAACTTGATTTTGATGCAAGAAAGGAAAAATACTGCGGATTTGTTTTCCCTGTACATTTTTGGGGTGTACCTTATTTAGTTACTGAATTTATTAAGAATATGCAGATTAAATTAAGCAGCGATACTTATGTATTTGCTGTTTATACATGCGGCGGCGGTGCAGGAAACACTTCTAAAATGATTGAAAAATTATTAAAAAAATCCGGTATTCACTTATCCAGTGTTTTCTCTGTTAAACAGGTGGATATATTTGTTCCATTTTTCAAAATTCCACCTAAAGATAAACGGGAAGAAATTATTTTAAAATCAAATGTAGAACTTGAAAATATTATAAAACATATCCAAAACTTAGATAAAGGGGATTTTGATGAAAATAAAGGCTCACTGCCTTTTCTTGCTACTGCCCTTTTATATCCAGTATATTCATACTACAGAAACACATCTAAATTTAGAGTATCAGATTTATGCACTGCTTGCAAAAAATGCGAAAGTATATGTCCATTAAAAGTTATAGAAATTAAAGATAATAAGCCTATATGGAAGCAGAAAAAATGCACTCTCTGTTTTGCATGCCTGCATATATGTCCTGCTCAAGCCATAAACTATGGAAAAGTACTTTTCTTCTATGACAGTAAGAATAAAGGCAGATATAGAAATCCTTATGCACCTAAAAGCTATTAATATACTTATCATTATTATATCTTTACTTTTTACTGCCTGTGCAGAAGATAATAACCAGAATAACAGCATTAATGATGACAGTACAAAATATGATTTTGTGTATAATGAGCCAGTAGTAGTATATTCTGTTGCAGGAAATTATGATACAGGAAATATAAATAAAGGTATATTTATAGAAAATATCACTTTATCTTTTAATAATATGCGAAATGAAGAAGTTTATATATTAATTCCAGAAAGTAATGAGAATAAGGCTGATGAAGTAAGTTTTTTACTTAATAATGCAGAAAGTAAATGCAGCCCGCTTGCAAAGTGCAGCATTAATTTTAATATGCTTATAAAAGAGCAAAGCCAGCTTAATAATAGTTTTACAGTTTATCTGCCTGTTACCCTTTTAAACCAGCAGGAAATGAATACTTTTATAGAGATGAATAAAGAAGAAAAATATAAACCTTTTGCTATGAAGTATTTAAACAACAGAATATACATTAAATTTAAAATTACAGGCAGTATTGCACAACAATAAATAGATTTCCCATTTGCTGCAAAAATAATACTTACAGCATATTTCATAAATTACAGCAAAAAAAGCATAAAAAATTAATATTCAGCCTGCTTAAAGTACAGTAATATATAAAGTATGTTTATAGTAATCATTACTTAAATATTTTATAAACTGCTTTTTTTATGCCATTATCAAATCCTGTCTTTTGTAAAAACAGTTATAATATATATATGTTATATAATTACTTTTTTAAAAGCTCTGCAATTTTTTCTGCTGCTGTTTTAGATGGTGTCTTCCCTTCAAAAAGAGCTGAAATTTTTTCAAGTTCTTCATTTATTTTATCTATATTTGATAATGCTTTATTATATGCTTCAATAATAAGTTCTTTTTTTGCACTGCCTTCCCCTACACAGTGTACTTCTGGTAAAAGTTCATACCCTGCTATAATATTTGGAAGCCCTATAGTTCTTAAGTTAGAAAGTTTTTTTGCTAAAAATACATTTATTTTAGATGCACTGTATGCAATAATCATAGGTTTTTTCATTATGGCAGTTTCAAGAGTAACTGTACCAGAACATGCCCATATAAAATCGCTGTATTTCATTATGTCATACTGAGCTTTTGGAAGTATTTTAATATTATGTCTTTCTGGAACATACTGCTTTATTAAATCTTCACTTATATTATCTGCCTTGCTGATTACAAAATCAATATCATCATACTCTAAAGCTGCTTCAATAAAAGCCGGCATAAGAGAAGATATTTCCCTTTTTCTGCTGCCTGGAAGTATGCCGATAATTTTCCTGTTCCCTGAAAAAGATAGTGCTTTTAAAAACTCATGTTTATTTGAAAAATTAAATTTAAAATTATCTATTACAGGGTTTCCTGCATATACTGCATTAACATTTTCCTTTTTAAAATATTCCATTTCAAAAGGAAATATAGATATTGTTAAATCGCAGTATTCTTTTAATGTAAATATTCTGCTGTAATGCCATACCCAGAACTGTGGTGCTATAAAATATATTACTGGGATATTATATTTTTTTAATTTTTTTGCAAACCTAAGATTAAAGCCTGGATAATCTATTAATATAACAGCATCAGGTTTTTCTTCTGCAACAGCTTTTTCAAGGGTAGAAAACATATTAAAAATAAATGGAAGTTTTTTAAATACTTCTATAAAGCCTATAATAGCCATATCGGAATCAGTAAAATACTGTTTCTGCCCTAGAGCTTTTAAATTAATACCACCTGTGCCTGAAAATTCTGCATTTGGATATATTTTTAAAAGTTCTCTTGCTAAATTTGCGCCATGAACATCGCCAGATGCTTCACCTGCTACTATAAAAAATTTCATATCATTCCCCAGTTTATATTATTTATCTGCATATATTATAATATTATTATCAACTTTATCTATTGAAATAAAAGGCTCTTTTATTATACTTCCTGTATAAAGTCTTATTTCTGTAACTTCTGATTTAGGTGTTATATCAATCTGTTTAAAAACAGCACCTTTTAATGATTTACTGTGTGGTATATTCTGCAAAGGCTCATACCTGCCCTTTAAAATGATTGTTGTACAGCCTGGTGTTATATTTGATGCTGCAATTTCTATATTTTTTGAAAATTCCAGCTTAATTTTTTGTGTTTTTAATGTTTTTTCTTCATTAATATCTGTTAAAAATAGATGATTATTATTTTTTTGATTAGAAATAATAATATTTTTACCATCACTGTATAAGTTAAGGTTATCGCTTATTAAAAAATAACGCACTCTTTTTGGAAACCGCAGAGAAACAGGTGCGGAAACTGTACTGCATTTATTATGAACATACCTTTTTTTTAAAGAAATATTATAAATATCTATGTATTTTCTGCCATTATATAATAAGCCGCTGTTAAAAACAACTGCTCCGTTACTTTTAATAACTGTTTTATCATTACTGCATAATATTTCTTCAATATAACCAGCTTTTCTTTCTGGTATATCTAAAAAAGTATTCTGCATATATGTAAAAGAGCTGCTGTTTTTATTTTGAGTAAGACTGCCCCGTGAAGCAAAAAATAAAAGTATCTCTTTATTATTTTTTTTAATTACAGGCAGAAATTTTTTTACATCTTTTTCTGCCTTTGGAGTAAATGCAGAAAATGAGCCATTTTCTACTTCTATTTTCCAAATATTTTCTGGCATTTTATGTATGGTATATTTACAGCCGTTATCCTGCATTAAAAGGTTAATATTGTTATTATCCCTGCTTATTAAAAGTGATGATGAAATACATTCGCTTTTCTGCTTTACTGCACAAGATGAAACCATAAATGCAATACATAAATATAAGAAAAACTTCATATAATTAATACACCAGCCCATGCAAAGCAAGTCCTAACACTACAGAATAGCTGTACTTATCTGTCTGCTTAACTTTACCTGTATTTTCTGGAAGAACAATAAACTCCCAAGGGTCAAGGTATTCAACAGGAACGCCGTATTTTTCCCGCAATGCTTTTTCAAGACCAAAAGTCTGGCATGCACCACCAGAAAGATATATATGGTTAGGCAGAGAACCGCCTCTTAAAAGATAGAATTTTAATACATAGTCTATTTCTTGAATATATTCTATTGAAAAAATCCTGTCTAATGTTGTGCGGACTTTTTCAGGGTCTGAATGTGTATCTGGATTAATTTTAATTTTTTCTGCAGTTTCATTATCTACATCTAAGTCATGCTTTATTAGGTCAGTAAAATATTTTCCACCGCGGCTGACTTCTCTACAGTAGTCAAAAAAGCCGTTTTTTATAAGAATAACAAATGAGCCAACATAACCTACATGTAAAATAAGCTGTATTTCTGCATTATTTGTTTTTTTAAGGGCCCTAAAAAGGCGGACTATAGACATGGCTTCTGATTCAATAGCATAAGGCTGTAATTTTGCCGATTCTAGTACTGATACAAAGTCTGTTATAGTATCTTTTTTAGCTGCAGTCATTACTATACTTGTATGGTTATATAAATCCTGAGATGGCAGTGCTTCAAAATCCATGCACATTTCTTCAGGCTCTACACAGGCATACTGGTCCGCTATCCAGCGAAATTCTTTTAAATCACCTAAACTGTCATTATTAACAAGCATTTTACGCACAAGTACTGACGGACCTTTTAATGCGACAGCTACTGAGCGGACTGGAAAAGAGTCATCTACTGTTTCTAATATTCTGTTTACAAGCTCACCATAATCATTGATTACACCATTTTCTGTAACAACACCTTCAAATGTATTGTTACGGAATTTATCAACTACAAATCCAGTTTTTGTAGGACTTAATAATACTGCTTTTATAGCATTTGCACCAATATCAAGCCCTATATGGTATTTATCAGACATTAAAACATACTCTCCATATATTTATCTATTTTGTAAGCTCCCTGAAAAAACAGCTTTTTTCACCAGTATGACATGCCGCACCTATCTGATGAACTATATATAAAAGGCAGTCTTCATCACAGTCAACCATTACTTTTACAATCTTCTGCAGATGACCAGAAGTTTCCCCTTTTTTCCATAAAGATTTTCTGCTTCTTGAATAATAATAAGCATAACCTTCATTTAAAGTGAGCTCTACAGCTTCCTTATTTGCATAAGCCTGCATAAGTACTTCTTTTGTGTCTGCATCCTGCACAACAACAGGTACTAAACCATTACCTTTTTCAAAGTCAATATTTATATTCATAATTTTTACTGCCTTAACAAATTCTAGGTAAAAGTTCACCAGGCGGTAAATCTATATGGCGTTTTCCGCCAGAGATTGTGTTTAACACTACTTTATTATCACTTGTAACTTCACCAATAACCGCGGCTCTTTCACCCTCTTTTACAGATTTTAAAGCTGCAAGCACTTTTTCACTATCTTCAGCACCGCATATTATAACTGCAGCACCTTCGTTTGCAACACTTAATGGGTCAAACCCTAAAGTATCGCATAATTCTGCTACATCCTGCCTTAATGGTATTTTTTCTTCATCTATTAAAAAGCCTTTGCCGCTTTGCTCTGCTATTTCATTTAAAACAGCAGCCAAACCACCTCTTGTAGCATCTCTGCCAAATTTTACATTGTAAGGATAAACGGCTTTCATCATATTATTTAAACATGCACAGTCACTTGCAATGCTGCCTGCAAAGCCAAACTGACCTCTTTCAAGCATTACTGCCATACCATGACGGGCTATATCTGAAGTAACAATTACTTTATCACCTTCTTTAACAGCAGAAAAGTTATTTAAATTTTTAATAACTTTACCTACACCGCATGTATTAATAATAACCCCATCAATACCGCCGCGCTCTACAACTTTTGTATCACCGCATACAATCTTTACACCAGCTTTTTTTGCTTCCTCTGCTGCACTCTGCACTATTTTTTCTAATTTTTCATAGCTGTAGCCTTCTGCAACAACTAAAGCAAAAGATAGATATAAAGGCTCTGCACCACTTACAGCTAAATCATTAACTGTGCCGCATATAGACAGCTTTCCAATATTTCCGCCATTAAAAAATTCAGGACGGATAACAAAAGAATCTGTTGTAAAAGCAGTATTAGTGCTTGTTTCTACATGAGAAGCATCGCCAAGATTATTTAATACTTCATTATCAAAATATTTTAATATTATATCTTTTATAAAATTAGATGTCTGCCTGCCGCCTCCACCAATAGAAAGCGTTACTATTTTATCATCCATAATACACCTATCTTAAAAATTTGTAATAAGCTGCACATGTTCCTTCTCCAGAAACCATGCAAGGTCCAACAGGGTCTTCTGGAGTGCAGCGTTTAGCAAAAAGAGGACATTCCTGTGGCTTAATTTTGCCAGTAAGCACCTGCCCGCATTTGCAGCCTTTTATTTCTGTAATATTTTTAGGCTGTAAGTTAAAGTGTTTTAATGCATCATATTCTGCATATTCATCTCTAATTGCAAGCCCGCTTTTTTTAAGCTCGCCAAGTCCACGCCATACAGCATCACTTTCATAAAATACTTTTGCAAGTATTGCTCTAGCCTGAGCATTACCCTCATCTGGTACAACCCGCCTGTATTTATTTACTATATGAAAGTCATGATTGTTTGCTTGTTTTACTATTTCATATACTGCATCAAGCATTTCCACAGGCTCAAAACCAGCAACTACTGCCGCTTTTCCTGCTTTTATTAATGGTTCATACAGCTGTACACCTGTTACTGCTGTTACATGACCTGGACATAAAAAACCATCTAAATGCAGCTCTTTATCACTTAATATTAAATCAAAAGCTGCAGGCATTGTTTTACAGAAAGATAAAACAGATAAATTTTTTATACCTTTCTCTTTTGCTGCCATAATTAAAGCTGCAATAGTTGGTGCTGTAGTTTCAAAACCAATACCTAAAAATGTATAATGTTTATCTGGATTTTCTTCTGCCAGCTTTAATGTATCAAGCGGCGAATATACAACATTTACATCTGCACCACGGGCTCTTTTATCAATAAGAGTTTCACCATTACTTCCTGGTATTCTAAGTAAATCACCAAAACTTGCAACAGAAGCACCACGGTCAAGCAGTTCAAAAAATAAATCAATCTCTCCCTGACTTGTTACACATACTGGGCATCCTGGACCAGAAATCAGCTCCACATTTTCAGGCAGCATACTTCTAAGTCCAGAGCGGGCAATAGCCATAGTATGAGTGCCGCATACTTCCATTATTTTATATGTTCTGCCAGCATCTGCTTCTTTTTTTATAGACTGGCTTACTTTTAAAGCAGTTTCTTTATCTCTAAAAGGAATGTTTGGATTCATCTGTATAATCCAGTAAAAAATCTAATGTTTCTTTTGCTTCTTTCTCATCTATTTTAGAAATAGCAAACCCAGCATGAACAACAACCCAGTCGCCCACTTTCACATCATCACCTAAAAAGATAGTAGATATTTCTCTTTTAGTGCCTGCAACATCTACAGTTGCCACATGCATATCTAATTTTTCAATTAATCCTGGAAACCCTAAGCACATAATAACTCCCTTTATTTGTTATTTGATTTTTGTTTTATTTTTCCTGCTGTTTTAATAAATATACCAATAATTACACCTGATAAAAAGCCGCCAATATGGGTCCAGTATGCAACATTTGATATATTGATAAACCTGTTTTTAACACCTATATATTCCTGAAATGAACGAAGATATTCATTTAAATTAAAAAACTGCTCTCCATACCATAAGGAAAGCTGAAATATTAAAAACAGTAAAATAATTATTACTGCTGGAATATTTCTTATTATTGCATATATTAATAAAAATATAAATGTTTTTATTTTTGAAAAGGGGAAAAATATAACAAACAGTCCCATAATACCTGCAACAGCACCACTTGAGCCTACAACAGGATATTCAAGTGAAGGCATCATAAATGCTTCAGCAATTGCTGCCATAACCCCAAGCACAATATAAAGACATATAAATTTTACAGTGCCGAGATATTCTTCCACATTTTTACCAAAAACATATAAAAAATACATATTTACAACCACATGTAAAAAACTGCTGTGTAAAAACATATATGTAAAAAATGATGACATTTTTTCACTTATACTTACTATCTCTGAAGGCATAGACAGCTTTAAAGGTAGAAAGCCGTGGTCTGCAAAAAGCAGCCCGTGATAATTAATGCGGAAATATATATAAATGGCTGTATTTAATAGTATAATCAGCCATACACCATAAGCAAATCTTGTTACTGGGATATTTGTTTTTAACGGAAACATAGCCCCTCTCATTATTATGAAAAGTATTATAGTAGTTTGAAAAAATAATTGCAAATAGTTTTATAAAAAAAGAAGAAATGTAACAAAAAAGGCAGATGATGTTATCATCTGCCCTTATAATGTGTAATTGATTGAGTCTAAAAAAATATGTTATTTGGTTCTTGTATAAGATACTGGACCACCTACTCTGCCCCATGGGTCTACATGGAAGAAGAATGAATTGCCGCTGCCGTCTTTTACATACACTCTAAAAGCCTGAACGCCTTTACCAGCTCTATTAAAAGTTTCTACTGATTCTATATAGTAGCCTTTTAAGTTTTGTATGTATTTTTCAACAGCATTTTTTGCCTGGTCAGCAGTAACAATCACTGGCTCACCCATAGCCATGCCTTTACCACCTTTGCCTGCTCTTGGTCCATATACACCACTTGTGCATAATGGGCAGTCAGGATAAGGACAGTTATAATATGCTCCATTACCATTTTTGTTTTGTGCTCCCATGTTACCTTGAGCAAAAACAAAACCTGCCATAACAAAAATCAAAAGCAATGATAATACTATCCGTTTCATAACATACCTCCCAAAACTTACATACTTATCTACCACTCTCTAATAAGTATGACAGGCAAATAAATATAAAGTTCTATAAATTTAATATAAATTTTTAATTATTTTGTGCTACATCAGCTAAAGGGCCTCTTGCAAAGCCAAATGGGTTAACAAAATAGTATAACTGATTACCTGCACTGTCTTTAACATTTACTTTGTATGCAGTACCTCTGCGTACCTGTACTTCTTCTGTTGATGTAATAGTATAGCCTTTTAAGTTAGCAATAGCTTGTTTTACAATTTCTTCTGCTTGAGCTATAGTTGTAACTGATGCCTGACCGTTATTCATCATACCATAGCCGCGTCCCATCATACCATGACCCATACCGTGACCCATGCCATGTCCCATTCCATAACCGTAGCCATAACCACAGCCAGTATTACAGAAATTATCAGCTACTTCACTAGTTACAGGACCTCTTGCAAAACCGAATGGAGTTACAACATAATATTCTGTACTGCCTGCTGCATTTTTTACAGCTACTTTATAACCTGTGCCTCTGCGAAGCTGTATTTCTTCAGAGCCTGTTACTGCATAACCATCTTTTGATGCAATAACACCTTTAACTATATCTTCAGCCTGAGCTGATGATGTAACTTGTGTGCCGTTAGACCAGCATCCACCCATACCCATTTGTGCATAAGCAAATGAGCCTAATGCTAAGACAATAAATGATATTAAAATTAATTTTTTCATGGTATCACCTCATTTTTATACCTAATTTTTTATATCTATAATATTTTTATACAGCTGCTTTCAAATAAGTAGATAACTTAATTTAAAATAAGTTCATTTTTTTAATTTCTGCTTTATAACAAATTTATAAAAATTTTTAATAAAAACTTATAATAAACTGGCAGATAAATATTAATATTTAAGGGATAAAATGCTTATAAATATCTGCCAGTTTATATTCTATCTAAAAAGGATAACTTCACCCCATGGGTTTACATGGTATTCGTAAGTTTTGCCATTATCATCAGATACATTAATAATATACATTGTTCCTCTGCGGCCTTGTCCTTCTGATGCTGATACAACTTTTGCACCTTTAATATTAGAAGCCTGCTGCAGCACTAATGCTTTAGCTTCTTCTATATTTGCAACACTTGTCTGCTGAACACCTGCTCTGCCCATTCCTCTACCCATACCCATTTGAGCATAAGCTGCCATACTAAATGCAAGTGTTAAAACAACTACTAATGACATTATTTTTCTCATATACATCTCCTTATATGTAAGGCTTTTTATTTATTTATTTTTTCTTACCGCCTTATGCTTGATAGACAGTGTACTTATGTAAAAGTTTTTAAAAAAATAAAAATTTTTTAAGAAAATAAAAAAATACTGTATTATAAATAAGTTACAGTTATAAAAAATATGATATTGAATTATGAATTTAAAAAGATATGAAAAATGGATAAAAAAAAGGCTGCTTATTAAGCAGCCAAAAATCGGGGCGACAGGATTTGAACCTGCGACATCATGTTCCCAAGACATGCGCGCTACCCCTGCGCTACGCCCCGCTTGAGAGTATTATGTATATATTAAACTCTCATTCTTGTCAACAGTTTTTTTTAATTTTTTTAAAAAAAATTTTTACTATCTATTTTGACTAAAAAATTCTTTATTTTATATAAAAAAATGTTAGACATATAGTTAAATAAGTTATATAATAAAGCCATAGATTATGTAGTTTTTAAACTTAATATTAAGGAATGTATCATGCAGATAATAATGAATTCATCAATAGCTAAATTACTTAATCAGTCACCTATACCTGCTGTAATAATTAATGGCGAAACAGGCAATATATGGTATAATGACGCATATGTTAATACATTAAAAGATTTTCCTAATTTGATTGATGCACTGCAAAACCTTTTTTCTATGAGTGAAAATGAAGTTTTCAGCTTTATTAACAGCAGACATTCAGAAAAATTAGATGCAAAATATAAAGATGTAAAATATTATGTATTAAAAGAGTATAGAAAATCTATTAACTTTACTATAATATCAATAATTCCAGAAAATAAATATAATTATAACCCTGATGATGCCATCATTACTGAAGAATACTTTTTTATGAATGTGCCTCAGCCTTGTGTTATATTTGATTTTTATTCTAAAAAAGTAGAAACTGCAAATAATGCTTTTTTAAAAATATGCGGTATTCCTGTTGAGCATATTAGAAATATGTATATAGCAAGCCTTTTTCATGAAAGTGCTCACTTAATAAATAACTACTTAAACTCACCTATTCCATATACTAAAACTTTTTTAATTAACCAGTATGATTTAGATATTAATAAAATAATGATATTTGAAGTTATACCTATAATTAAAGAAGAAGTAAATGACAATAAAAAAGAATATAAAGTCATATTTATGATGAGAGATATTTTTGGTGAAATAGAAACTCAAATAGACCAGATAAGCGAAGACTTTCTCCGTTATCAGTTTTTAACTCGTTCTATTTCTGATGGTATGCTTATTGTAAATAATGGTATAATAATAGATGTTAATAATGCTGCATGCACATTATGGCGTTATGAAAAAGAAGAATTAATTAACAAACCGCTTTCTCTTATTATTCCAGATGCATCTCAATATATAGATAATGCATCTACAGTAAAAGGAAGCTCAATAAGGTTTGTTGGTATAAGAAAAGATAAAACTCAATTTAATGGTGCATTAAAAGTTCGGGCCTTTGATTATTTAAATAAACGCTCTATGGTGTATATTGTTAGAGACTTAACAGACCATATTGCAGTTGAAAGGCTTATGGAAACACAAGCAGATTTTACATCAGAAATATTTGATACTCAACCAAATATGATTGCTGTTTTTAATGAAAACCATATGCTTACAAGATGCAATAAACTGTTTTTAGATTTCTTTGGCTACACTTCTATAGAAGAAGCAATACACAATATTGGCGAAATTTCTGCAAGATTTTTAGATGGTGATGATAATACATTTATTACAAGTGCTAATAAAGATAACTGGTTTATCCTGCCTATTGAACACCAGAATATAGAATATATGGTAGGTATGAATGATAAAACAGGCAACTACAATATATTTAACTTAAAATCTACATTAATGGAAAACGAAACAAATACATTTTATGTAGTTTCTTTTACTAATATTACAGAAACAATTGAAAGACAGAGATGCTTAAAAGAAGCAAATAACTTAATCCAGTCATACAGTGATGATTTAAAAAATACTATTGAATCAAATATGGTAACATTAGCACAGTATCAAAAACTTGCAACTATCGGTACAATGATTGGCTTTATTACTCACCAGTGGAAACAGCCCCTTAATGCTATTGGACTTATTGCCCAAAATACTGAAGATATTTTAGAAGAAGATGAAGAATTTGATAAAGAAGAACTTGCAGATATGATGCAGTCCATTATGAATCATGTAATGTTTATGTCTGAAACAATGGAAAACTTTAAAAACTTTTTCAAACCAGAAGATGTAAGTGTACCATTTAAAGTCAGTCAGGCTATTAAATCTATAATGGGTCTTTTAACACCTGTTTTGAAAAAAAGTAATATTGAAGTTATATACGATATGCCAGTTCAGCTTGAAAATTTAAAAGTCTTTGGTTTTACTAATGATTTAAAACAAGTTATAATGAATATTGTTGTTAACGGAAAAGACTCTATTGTGCAGAGAAAAGAAAGCGAACCAGACTTAAAAGGACAAATCGGCATTAAAATAGATAACCATAATGATGAACGCATTATTATCACAATTACAGATAACGGCACAGGACTTAGTGAAGAAACTTTAAGAAAAATATTTGAAATGCATTATACTACAAAAGGCTCACAGGGCACAGGTATTGGTATGTATATGGCTCAAATGATTGTAGAAAAAATGAATGGCATTTTACATGTTAGAAATAGAGAAGATGGTGAAAAAGGTGCTCAAATAATTTTAAACCTGCCTGTTCATACTGGTCAATAAATATACTGTATAAAAAATATTTTTATTATATTAAGGCTGA
>CALUWI010000018.1 GCA_944324465.1 uncultured Mucispirillum sp.
GCACCTTTAGATGCTGCAGGTGATAGAGGCTTATAGCCGAAGAGCAAACTACCCGTTAAACGGGTAGTTTTGATTTTTTATGTATTATCAAGCAAATCTTTAAATATGCATTATTAGTTTTATTTCAATATCTATGCAGTCTTAAAATATAAAAATAAAAATAAAATTTGTATAAAATTAACCTGCTGGTTCTATTTTTTCATTTAAAATAGATGCAAATACAGCAATATCGCTATTTTTACCAGTAACTATAAGTTCATCTCTGTCATTTATTTTATCGTCAGAGCCAGGGGATACTTTTACCTGTACACCAGATTTTACTGCAATAATATTAATGTTGTATTTAAATCTGGCATCAAGAGCCCGCAGAGAGCAGCCTGAATATTTTGAACCAACAGGTACTGTAATTGTTTCTACTGACAGTCCTTTCACACCAAGAGTAGAGATTTTTTTATCCTGATGTTTTTTAGAAATAGCTGCAATATCTTCCTGACGAAGTTCTGCTTCTATTGCTGCAATATTTTCTTCTGGTATATAGTAGTGTTTAAATACAACAGAAAGCAGTGATACAGCAGATTCTACTTCTTCAGAAATAACTTCAGATGCACCTAATTCTTTTAATGCTGCATTATATGCTTTAAAGCGAGTTCTAGCTATAATAATTAATGTTGGGTTTAATCTTCTGGCTGTTTCTACTATATTTTTAGTAGTATGAAAATCTGCTCCAGAAATAACTATTGAGCGTGCTTTTGTAATAGATGCATGGTCTAAAATTTCTTCTTGAGATGCATCGCCGTAAAAAATAGGTGTGCCTTTTTGTTTTTCAGTCTGTACAGTATTTGGGTTCATTTCTATAACTATATAATCAATACCTGACTGTATTGCTGCTTTTGCAATCATTCTGCCTGAAAGTCCAAATCCAACTAATACAATATGGTCATTAAATATTTTTTTGTCAGATTTTTTTTCATGAAAGTAGCCTTTTATAATATTTGCAGGAAGAGGCAGTTTTGAAAGCAGTTTTGCAATCTGGGTAGAATATATCATCATAAAAGGTGTAGCAATCATTGATATAACTGCAATAGTTATAAATAATGAGTTTTGAAATTCATTAAAGATACCGTCCTGTAAACCTGTTGTAGCAAGAATAAAAGAAAATTCTCCCACTTGAGCAAGAGCAAGACCAGTTTTTAATGATGTTTCAAGGGAATAGCCTAAAATACTTATAGACATTGTTGTAACTAATGCTTTTATAATTATAACAAGAAAAGCTAAAAATAAAATAAGGGCAGGGTGAGCTAAAAATGTATTAACATTAATCATCATACCAATAGATATGAAAAAGAAACCTGTAAAAACATCTTTAAATGGCACAACATTACCAAGAGCCTGATATCCGTAACCTGTTTCACTTACTATCATACCAGCTAAAAATGCTCCAAGAGCTAAAGAAAGGCCAGCTTTGTTTGTTATAATAGCAACTATCATACATATTAATATTATGGAAAATAAAAATACTTCTCTGCTTCTTGTTTTTGTAACTTTTGCTAAAAGTTTTGGAACAATAAATCTTGCAGCAGCAAATAAAAGAACTACAACAATAATTGCATATCCTAAAGTTATTGCAATATCTGCAATAGATGAGTCATTTCCTGGAGCTAACATTCTTGCTATCAGCATCATAGGTATTACTGCAATATCCTGAAAAATAAGCACACTTGTTGTTATTCTGCCATAAGGTGATTCTACTTCACCTCTTTCCATTAAAAGTTTTAAAACAATAGCTGTTGATGATGGTGCAATTATCATACCTATAAATATAGATAATTCTGTATTAATACCCATAATCATGCAAAGAATTGTAATGAAAATAGATGTTAAAAATACCTGCAGCATACCGCCACCAAGAGCAGAGCGTTTTAATGCAAGAAGCTGCTGCAGAGAAAACTCTAAACCGATAGTAAAAAGAAGCAGAATAACGCCAATTTCTGCCATATGGGATACATTTTCTGTATTAGAGATAAAAGCAAGTCCGTTAGGACCAATTAAAAGACCAGTAAGTAAATATCCTAAAATACCTGGTATTTTTATTTTTGCACATATTAATAAAACTATTGTAGATACTGCAAAAATTAGAGTAATATCTCTTAAAATCATATCCATATAAATACCCTTGTAATAAAATATTCTACAGCGGCAGACAGCCTAATGCTCCATTAAATTGTGGATTATTAAGTGGTGTTACATTTTTACCTATAAGCTGAGAAATAAATAATATCAAGCTTTTATTATTTGCTACTCCACCAGAAGCATATATTCTATCAGCTTGAAATGATTTTATCAACGGTAAAAGCCGTTTAGCAATTGATTTATTTATTCCTGCAGCAATACTTTCTATTTCAACACCTGAAGCCATAAGCCCTATAAGCTCACTTTCACAGAATACTGCACATGTGCTTGAAAGGTTAGCTGGGTTATGCTGCATTTCTGAGAGTTCATCTATACTTATTCCTAAAACTGAGCAGGCATTTTCAGCAAATCTTCCTGTACTTGCTGCACATTTATCATTCATAATAAAATCTTCAATATATCCTTCTTTTCCAAGAATAACTTTACTATCCTGACCGCCAATATCTATTAATATAAAGCTGTCATCTCCAGTCTGTCTTAATGCACCCCTGAAATGGGCTTTAATTTCTGATATAATTTCAGCATTAGCAAATGACATTAAGTTTCTGCCATAACCTGTAGCCACTATTTTATAATCGTCACTAAGACCAAGTTTTTTTGTATCTATATAAGTATTTGCACCATCTCTTGCTATATACTGTTTATAAAAACTTACAGTATCAAAAAGATTATATTCTATATTTCCATTATCTTCCTTAACAAGTTTTACATATCTTGAGCCTAAATCTATACCGATATTTTTCATATATTTCTCTTTCTTTTTTTCATTTCAAGCATTTCTATAAACGAATCTATGCGTATTTTTGTTCTGCCGTCAATATCGCCAGGGTTGTCGCCTTCAATAGTTAATACTGGAACATCTAAATGTTTTTTGATTAAAATATCCTGAATCTGCCTGTAACAGAACGACTGTACATAGTGTATTAATCCATCAATTTTTCGTTCCTGTACCTGTTGTTTAATATCATTTATTCTATCCATTACACCATATGGATATGTATATTCTAAATATCTTTTAACATAATCAGGATTTTCTGATGGAATACTAAACTGACGCTGCACTTCGTTAAAAACTATTTTACAGTTTTTACTTTCTATAAAATCATACATAGCCGGGTTGATTGTAGGAACACCAATACAGCCAATTCTTACATATTTATTTTCAATATTTCTTTTAGATGCTGTTTCTATTAATTCATCAGCATCTTTTGAAAATTTTTCTACATCGCTGTTAAAATCAGTAGAAGATACAAGATATAAATGGTTTTCAAAGCCTGTAACATAGCCTTGAACAGTCATTTCATCTATTTTCTTTAATTTTTTGCGGACTTTGTCTGTAATTTTGCAGCATTCATATACATCATCAAAAGTAACATTAAGAGCACTGCCTAAAGCAAGCATTTGGTTTTTTAAAGCAGTATAAGGCTCTTTTTCTTCATAAGGATAAGCAAAAGGGTGAACTTTAATATTATTTGCAGAATAAAGTTCAGTTAAAGCGTGAGTATTGCTGCAGTCGCCATTTGTAACAGATATGATTTCATCTACTGCTTTTTCTTTGACAGCTACAGAATAAAGACCTTTTATCCACGAACAGCAGTTTCTTGGCAGGCCGTCATTCTGTGCTTCATCAATTAAATGGTTTGGGTTAGGGCTGCATACAAAAATATTGTTTAAATCAACAGGAATATTGCCACCTGCAAGTATAAACTCTACAGGTATAGTTGTAGTAAATCCAATTCTTTTCAATTATAACCTCTATAAAATCAGCAGAAGCATAATAACAAGAACAGCAATTGAACCTATCACAGTATATTTTATTAAATCGCCTTTTGGCATACCGCCTAACAGTTCTTCACCACGAGCAGCATATTCTATTTTTAATTCATTATATTCTTTTTCAAGTTTATTTCTTTCATTAAGCAGATTAAAAAAGAATTTTTCAATATCTACTTCTTCTAATTTTTCAGTATTAGTGTAACATTTTAAAAGAGAAGGTTTTTTGGCTTTCATTGTACCGTTTCTTTGGGTAACATCAGTAAAGCCAAGAGTAAAACCAAAATTTTCAAGAAACTTGTTTCTCATTTCTCTTTCATTATCTTCCACATTATCGCCTGTAACAAAATCAAAAGGAGTGATAGAATATTCTTGAAAGTTTTCTCTAAGCCACATTATAAGTTCATTAAAAGCAAATGTGCCTATACCTTTATTTCTTAAGTTTTTATCAAGAAATAAACCTTGAGTAGGACCAAATTCAATAGAATTGCTTCTGTGGTTTACAAGTGCATACATTTTATTAATAGATAACTGGTCAGATGCATTACCAGAGGTGCTTTTTATAGGCCTTGCAGCATTACTGGAAACCGGTATTATTCTAACAAGCATCATTTCGCTGTCGCCTTCTTTATAATGTTTCATTGAAAATACAATATTTCCAAATAATCTAGTATTTGAGCCTGCTGCTTCTTTAACTCTAACAAGTTTTAGTATTGCTGTGCCGTATTCCTCGGTACGCTGTTCAAAATCACTCATGCAATGCCTCATTTTAAAAATAATAAAAAAATATATACATTATACTATAAATCCTTGCAAACATTTTTTTTTAATAATATAATTTTTAATAAAAATATTAGTATTATGTTGCAGCAGGAGTTATATATATGAAAAAAATTACTACACTTATTTTATTTATCTGCATATCGGCATTTGGTGCTTTAAACTTAAGCACAAAAAGTTTTGCAGCTGTACCAAATAGTTACGAAACATTAGTAGAAAACAAGGAAATCAAAAAAATTACATATTCCTGTGTTTTTGATAACAAAAAATATGCTTATCCAACATGCAAATTTGAAGAAAGATGTGAAAAAGGTTCTACCTGCTTTAAAGTCAATGATTTAGACTATGTATCTTTCTTTGTATCATTTAATTTTCAGGCAGTAGAGCTTTTAGCAAGTGACTATGTTATGAACCTTGCCCGCTCTTATGAAAAAGATGAAAAAAATCTGCAGCTTGGCTATCTTTCTACTCTTTTTAACCCTGTAAAACGCTCTTTTTATGATGATGAAACTAAAAATCTGCTTTTTCAGAAAATGATGTTTACTAATATGCAGCCGTCATCTTTTGTAACTAAAACAGATAATGACATATCTATATTTTTATCAAAAAAAGATGTGTTTTTAAGAAACACTATTTATCCTTCTTTAAAATTAAACGGCATAACTTATGATAAATCTAATCCGTTAACATATATTACTGAAAGCTCATTACAGTATTCTGTATATCCTCATGCTTATGAAGTAGAATATGTTACAGAATGGATGGCTCAGTATGTTGGTGCACCAGAACTTTATAAAAATGAAAAAAATATTAGTCAGGTTGTTGCCTATTTTGATGCATTAAAACAGGGAAAAGATAAAATAGAAGACCATTCAGGTACTGCTCTTTTAGAATCAGAAAAAGCACGACCATTTGTTTTTGAAAATAAAATAGCAAAATTTACAAAACAAAATAAAGATAAAACTTTACTTTTACCGTCACTGCCAAAACAGGATAACCATTTTCTTAATGAATTTCTGCCAAAATATAATCTTGAAAAAATAGAAATCATTGAAAAAAATGGTAAAAATGAAAAAGTATTAAAAAAATATGATAAAAATAATATCACAGAGCTTTTAATCAGCAATGAGGAAATTGCAGGCTTTGCATACAGAGTAGATAATGTAACAAACGGCACATTATTAATTAGATATACTCATACTGCTGATGCTCCAAGATATGAAAATCCAGGTTTATTAAAATTAAAAAATTCTGGGTTAAGCGGTATATATGGCAAATTAAGAAATACTATTGTTACAGATTTAGAAATATCTGTTCCTTATGAATTAACTTCACTTCCTTATGACTGTATAGAAAAGGCTGAAGTGGCTGATATTTTATCTAAAAAAGGTGTAAGTGATAAAGAAATTTCTGCATACTTATCATTATTTAAAGATAAAAGTACACAATGTATAGATTCTGAACTTTTTATGACAAAAGTTATATTTTTAAGAGATTTTAGAGAGTAATTTATATTAGTATTTTTGTATGACAGTATTTGAAAAATTTAAAACAAAATTTTTAAACTTCATTAAATTTTTAACATCACCATCTTATGGTGATGTTAAAGTTAAATTAAGAAGATATTTAATATATTTTCTTATTGTTGTAGTAATCAATATTATAGCAGGCAAGAATATTACTCATTTAGGATATCCATTATCTTCTAATATATCTATGTTCCTGCTGCTTAATATTAATATTATTTTAGTAATAGTGCTGCTTTTATTGATTTTTAGAAATTTAGTAAAGATTTTATCAGAGCAGCGGGGCACATTAAAAATAAAGCTTTTAATCTTTTCTCTTGTTGTAACAATTCTTCCTGTAACTATTATTTTTATTTATTCCAGCCAGCTTTTAAATGACAGTATAAATAAGTGGTTTGCAAATCAGGTTGATGGCATTGCTAATAAATCAAGCATTTTAGTAAATGATTTCAGACACTATGAACAGCAGGAATTAAATAATTATCTTAATTATTTTCAGTCATTTTTGACGGAAAAAGAATTATTTTCTTCCCGCAGAATAGAAGAATATTCTGATGATATATGCAGGTATGTTTATAATAATGTATTTACAAGTATTATTGTTTTTGACAAAGATAATAATATTATCCTAAAATGCAATAATTCATACGATACATATCTTTTAGAAAAACTTTTAACTCACAGGCAGGAATTAGAAAAAGATAAATATATATATGGTTATCAAGATATTGCCCGTGGTATTCACTGGGCAGGAAGTTATACTGATAATAAGTCAGAAGAACAGGGCGGTATATTAATTTTAAAATATACATCACCTTTATTATATGAAGATTTAGCAGCTATTCAAAAAGATGTTACTACATATAACCAAAATTTATATTTTGCATATCCTATAAAAAATTCCAGCATTATGCAGCTTTTACAGATTTCATTACTGCTGCTTTTTTCATCTATCTGGGTAAGTATGCTTTTTGCCAGAAGTATTACAAAACCTATTGAAGAACTTGCAAAAGCCAGCCAGAAAATATCAAGCGGCAATTTTGATGTTACAGTTAAAGAATATGCCGGCGGTGAAATAGGTGATTTAGTTTCAGCATTTAATAGTATGACAGCTCAAATGAAAACATATACTACTGAACTGTATTCTAAAAATATAGTTTTATCGGAAATGTTTGAGCAGATTTCAAGAGATAATATGTATATAGATGCTATATTTAAAAATGTTGATTCATCTATTATACTTGTTTCAAATGATTTGCAGATATTAAAATCAAATATTAAGGCAGATATTTTTATAAGCAACCATCGGGCTGCTTTTGATGATATAGTATTAACAAGAGTAAAAGAATTTATGGTAAGCGAAAATGATGAAATCATAGAAAACTTTGATTTATCAGATAAAAATGGTAATAGGATATTCTTTTTAAGCTTATCTAAAATTGTGCTAGGTGAAGAAAATCAGGTATTAATTTTATTAAGTGATGTTACAGATGTGGTTGATGCTCAAAAAGTAGCTTTATGGAAAGATATTGCAACAAAAATTGCCCATGAAGTAAAAAATCCGCTTACTCCAATTAAGCTGATGGCAGAAAGAGTTAAACGGAGAGCCTCAAAAATGGGTGATGTGGAAAGCAGAAATGTAATAAATGAATGTATGGATATAATTATTACAGAATCAGAGAGCTTAAGAGAATTAATAGAAGAATTCAATATGTTCGCAAGGCTTCCAAAAGCTGATAAGCATTTAATAAATCTTTTATCACTTCTTAATGATACAATATCTCTGTATAAAGAAACATATAGAAATATTACATTTAATATAAGCTGTAACAGTAATATAGAAATAAATGTAGACAGACTGCAGCTTAGGAGAGTTTTTCAGAATATTATTTTAAATGCTGTCCATATTATTGGAACAGAAAATGGAATAATAAGTATTGAAGTATTAGAAATAAATGATAATATAGAAATATATATTAGAGATAATGGTACAGGTATAGATGAAAATGATATACCTAATTTATTTAAACCGTATTTCAGCAAGCGTCAGGGTGGAACAGGGCTTGGACTCGCCATAGTTAAAAAAATAGTAGAAGAACATTCTGGCACAATTACTGCAGGCAATAATGATGCAGGTGGTGCATATTTTAAAATAATACTTCCGAGAGGATTATAATGAAAATATTAATTATTGATGATGAAAAAAACATTTGTTCTGCAATTAAAGGTATATTGGAAGATGAAGGGTATGATTGCGATTACAGTTTAAACTATGCAGACGGGTTTAGAAAATTACAGGAAAATAAATTCGATGTATTATTTTTAGATATATGGCTTCCAGATATTGATGGTATTGAAGGCTTAAAGGAAATTAAACGCCACTTCCCAGAAATAGAAGTTATTATGATAAGCGGCCATGGAACTATTGAAACAGCAGTAGATACTATCCGATATGGTGCTTATGACTTTTTAGAAAAGCCGCTTTCTCTTGAAAGAATTGTTATGATTATCAAACATCTTGATGATAAAGCCAGCTTAATGCAGGATTTAAGAAGCACTAAATATAAAAATGTTAAAAAGTACGATTTAATAGGTGTCAGCCAGCAGATAACAAGATTAAAAGAGCGTATAGAAAAAATAGCTTCAATGAACTCATGGGTATTAATCACAGGGGAAAATGGTACAGGAAAAGAACATGTTGCAAGGCTTATTCATATGCTTGGCAAGCGTTCAGATAAACCATTCGTAGAAATAAACTGCTCGGCAGTGCCTACAGAATTAATAGAAAGTGAGCTTTTTGGCTCTGAAAAAGGTGCATATACTGGCTCAGTAAAAAGAAAAATAGGTAAATTTGAGCTTGCTGATACTGGTGTATTATTTTTAGATGAAATAGGCGATATGGGTCTTATGATGCAGGCAAAACTTTTAAGAGTTTTAGAAACAGGCGAATTTTCTAGGCTTGGCGGCAATGATATTATTAAATCAGATTTCCGCTTAATATCTGCTACAAATAAAGATTTACAGCTGGAAATAGAATCTAACCGTTTTAGGTCTGATTTATTTTACCGAATTAATGTTATACCTATAGAAGTGCCGCCGCTTAGAAAAAGAAAAGATGATATTCCATTACTTGTAAACCATTTTATACAGGAAACTGTCAGCATAAATGGCTTGCAGGATAAACAGGTAACTGAAGAATTAATGAATATTTTTATTAATTATGAATGGCCTGGCAATGTTAGGCAGTTAAAAAATATTGTAGAAAGAATGGTTGTATTATCAGAAGATAATGTTTTAGATGTAAAAGATGCTCCAAATATTCTGCTTTCTGGTGTAAGTGAAATGGAACAGCATGTGGTTGATACAAATTACAGCCCATCATTAAAAGAAGCTAGAGATGAATTTGAGAAAACTTTTATTTTAAAAGCATTACAGTCTACTAACTGGAATGTAACTCAAACTGCAAGAATATTAGATATGGAAAGAACATATTTATATAGAAAAATTAAAGCATACGATTTAGAAAAATATAAAAAATAGTTGCAATTAATCTAAATAAATAGTATAAATGTTCTAGTGAACAAATGTGCGAGGTGCTGCATGACTGATAAGCAGGAGCGTTTATTAAATTTTATTTTAGATTTTCATAAAGAACATGGTTATTCACCATCTATTAGAGAGATGGCTCAAGGTATGGGTGTAAGTTCACCATCTACTATAAAAGCTATGCTTGACAGGCTTGAAGCAAAAGGTATGCTTACTAAATCTTCTGGCAGAGCCCGTTCTCTCACTGCAGTTACTCAGGAAGAAGATAAAGGTATTCCTGTTATAGGCAGAATTGTTGCAGGTACACCAGTTATGGCGGAAGAAAATATTGAAGGCTATATTCCTGTAAAAGAGTTCCTTAGAAATTCAAATGGCGGTTTTTTCTTAATAGTGGACGGATACAGTATGCAGGATAAAGGTATTCTTCCTGGAGATTATGTATTTATTCAGCCTTGCAAAGAAATATCAAATGGTCAAATAGGTGCTTTTCGTCTTAATGGAGAAGTAACACTTAAAACTTTTAAACGAAGTGATGAAGGTATCTTTTTACTTCCTGCAAATGAAGATTTTAAGCCTATCCCTGTTACAGAAGATGATACTTTTGAAGTAATAGGCAGATATGTTATGCTTTTAAGGTTTAGAGAGCAGGGGTATCATTTTTTATAGGTAATAAATGACTCACCGTATAATGTGTATAGATATGGATGCATTTTATGTATCCTGTGAGCAGGCATTTAAGCCATATTTAAAAAAAAAGCCGCTGGCAGTTGGCGGCACTCATGAAAGGGGAGTGGTATGCACATGCTCTTACGAAGCCCGCAGGTATGGTGTATCTTCTGGTATGAGCAGTGCTGCTGCAAAAAATTTATGTCCAGATATTGTATTTCTGCCAGTAGATTTTAATAAATATGGCAAAATTTCATCTAATATTTTTAAATTAATATCTAAAATTATTCCTAAAATCACAATATCATCTATTGATGAAGCCTATGCAGATATTACACATATTAATATGGAAACAGAACTTTTAATCAAAAAAATAAAATATTTAATAAAAAAGTATTTTGATATAACATGTACTATAGGTGTAGGTCCTAATAAACTGATGGCTAAAATGGCAACAGGTGTAAATAAACCTAATGGATATTACATTGTAGATGAAAATAGTGCCATATCATTTATTGATTCATTTCCGTTATCAAAAGTATGGGGGATTGGTGCAAGTACAGAATCAAAGCTGGCAGAATATGGTATATTTACAGTGCAGGAATTAAGACTTGCAGGAAAGGAAAAACTGGAATCATATCTTGGGCATCATGGTCAGAAGCTTTATAATGCAGTGCAGGGTATATATGAAGAAGATGCAGAAACAAAGCTGGAAAATAAATCTATAAGCAAGGCAACAACATTTCCTTATGATATATCTTCCAAACAAGAAATATATGATTATATGAAAGTATTGTCAGAAAAAGTTTCAGAAAAGCTGATTTTAAAAAAATATGCTGCAAAAGTAATTACTATTAACTGGAAAACATTTAGATTTGAGTCAAAATCACTTCGTAAAACTTTATATGTTCCTATTTTTTCCAGTGATGATATTTTTAATTATGCAAAAGTACTTTTTGATGAACATAATGCAGGGGCTGTTCCACTGCGTCTTGTTGGGGTAGGGGTTGCAGGTCTTGTAGAAGTAGATGAAAGTTATTATTATAAACAGCCTTATTGATATTATTAAAGACAGCAAAACAGTAAAAGATTACTTCTTATGCTTTTTGGTGGTGGAATAGTTTATGAAATATAGAAAATAAATAAATCGTTCCTTCGGTCGTTCAATTCTCTTAGTAAGACAAAAGTTTATATTTTGCATAATATTTATAATTTTTAATATCCCTATTAAATACTATTTAACATTTATTACAATAAGGCATAGCTGCTGTAGTTTTATATCTCTGTATCAGCTGCTGCACATTGTCATTCTGAGCAAAGTAAATATTTTATATTCAAATAAATATTATTGTTAACACATGTATCTTATTAAATATAATATAACTTTTAAATGTTGTGTTTTGTGCTATAATATTAATAAGTTATATGCAGTATAAGAATAGTTCCTTTTAACAAAAGAGAATTTTATGAATTATTGACGAAATAAAAAGGCAGGAAATACAATAATTCCTGCCAGATTTGAATTAAGATGTTTGATATATTATTGTAATAACATTAGTATTTCATTTAACTCTTTTTTTATGTCTTCTTTACTATATGATGATAACGCAGCAGCTTCTTCATCATCATTTGCCTTATCGTTAGAATGAACATCAATATTTTCTTTATTAGCAATAATTTCTTTTAAACGCTGTTTTGCACCTTCAATAGTATAGCGTTCATTATGGAGCATATCTTTTAACTGTTCTAATAAATATATATGTTTACTTGTGTAAAATCTTTGTCCACCAGTAGACTTTACAGGTTTTAACTGTTTAAACTGATTTTCCCAATACCTTAATGTTGATGCTGGTAAATCCAGCATTTTAGATACTTCTCCAATCTTATAAAATTTATCAACCATTTACTTCATCTTTAAATATTTGGCTTGGTCTAAATACAACTACTGTTCGTGGTTCAATAACAGTTTCTTCTCCAGTTTTAGGATTTCTGCCAATTCTTCTTCCTCTTGTTTTTACTTCAAAATTACCAAATCCTGATATTTTAACATTTTCTGCTTTTAAAATATCAGTTTTTATCATTTCAAAAACTTCATCAACGACTTTGGCAATATCTTTTTTAGTTAATCCAAGTTTACTGTGGATATTTTCAACCATATCTGCTTTTGTCATTTTTTGCCCCCTTTGAAATATGATTTATAATATTTTATATTTGTAAGCATATTAATAATATCATAATATTTATCATATCAAAAAAAATCTTATTCTGCACGAACTATTTTTATAATTTTATCTGTAATATTACTGTTTTGGGCAATTTTTTTTGCATTTTCAAGTTCAGAACAGCATAATTTTACAGTATATGACTTTTCTGTTATTCCAACCTGTTTAATAAGTGCATCAAGATTTCTACTTTTTGCGTATTCAACAGCATCACTTTGAGTTAAAAAATCTTCAATATGGTTTACTTTATCTGTACCAAACATTTCATTGCCAGTATCTGATTTCTCATAAACTTTCCAAATAGAGTATGTATTTGAGTATGCATCAACTACTTCAAGTTTGGTGTTATTTTTATCGCTAAGTTCTTTTACTTTATTATACTGCTTTTCATCAATATTTTCAAATAATATTGAATATTTTTTTACAACAGGTGCAGGTGCTGGAGCTTTTTTTTCTGTATTTTTTTGTTCTTTTTTTACAGCAGCACTTTTAGCAGCAGCCTGTTTTTCACTATCTTTTGTTTTATCGGTATTTTTTTCAGTTTCTTTATTATTAATTATACCAGCAGATTTTGCAGTATTTGCTGCCTGAGCTGTTTGTATAATCTTACCAGTATAATTATCATTTTGAGCTGCAGGCTCCGTTATCGTTTCAACAGGAGTATCTGCAAACTCAAAAATTTGTATTTGAACATACCCTTGTTTTTCTTCTTCTGTTCTTGTATCTGGTGGAGGAGGTGCTTCCACAACCTCCACAACTTTTTCAGAAAAAACACCTAAATAGTTTGCTATAAGTAATCCAGTTGCAAGAGTAATGGCAGCTGCTAAAGCAACTTTTTTATCCCATCTTCGTCTGGACGCTCTCTTTGGTTTGTTTTTTAGAGATTCTAAATATTCTCTATTAACATCCGCAAGAGATTTATCATAATAACTATAAAGGTTTAAGTTATGCATAATATTTCATCTACTAAATTATTTTATATACTAATCCTTTTTCTCATTAATAAGTTTTGTTGCTAAGTGAGTTGGCAGTTCTTCATAGTGGCTGAATTCCATAGTGAACATACCATGTCCGCCAGTCATACTTCTTAAATCAGGAGCATATTTAAGTATTTCTGCCATTGGAACAGAAGCACTGATATGCTGTCCTGCTGTCTGCGGTTCAACATTTGTTACTCTGCCGCGTCTTGAGTTTAAATCACCAACGATAGCACCAACATATTGTTCTGGAGCATATACATCTATTATCATAATTGGCTCTAAAATAACAGGTTTTGCTTCTGCAGCTATTTTTTTGAATGCCATAGAAGCTGCTATTTTAAATGCCATTTCAGAACTGTCTACTGAATGGTAAGAGCCGTCATATAATGCAGCTTTAAAATCTACCATAGGATAGCCTGCTAAAATACCTTCCTGTGCTGCTTCTACAATACCTTTTTCAACTGCAGGTATAAAGTTTCGTGGAACAACACCGCCAACAATTCTGTCTTCAAATTCAAAACCTGTGCCTCTTTCAAGAGGGGAAAGTTCAAGCCATACATCACCATATTGACCTTTGCCGCCAGATTGTTTTTTGTATTTACCTTGTCCATTGGCTTTAATTTTGATTGTTTCCATATATGGAACTTTTGGTGTATTTAATTCTACATGCACATTAAATTTTTTCAATAATTTTTCAGCTACAACTTCAATATGCATTTGTCCCATACCAGAAAGCAGTAAATCACCAGTTTTTTCATCTCTCCTAAGTTTTAAACCTTTATCTTCCTCCATAAGTTTTTGAAGGGCAGAAGAAACTTTATCTTCATCTTCTTTTGATTTAGGAGTAATAGAAAAAGATATAACTGGCTCTGGCAGTGTAACAGCAGGGAATGTAATAGGGTCTGCATCTGATGATAATGTATCAAATGTTTCAGTATATTTTAATTTAGTAGTCATACCTATCTGACCAGCTGTCAGTTCATCACATTTTACAAAGTTTTTACCCTGCAGAATATAAAGCTGTGTGATTTTTTCATACTCTTTTTTATTAACATTATATACTGAGGTATCATTTTTAATAGAGCCGGAATAAATTCTAAAAATTGTAAGTTTTCCTGCATAAGGGTCTGCAAATGTTTTAAATACATAAGCAGAAAATTCTTTATCTTCAGCAGTTACATCAACTGGCTCACCAGAATTATCATCAATTGCAAAAGCGGCTTCTCTTTGCAGTGGTGATGGAAGGTAATCAATAATACCTTCTAAAAGAAGTTTTGAACCAATATTTTTAATAGCTGAGCCGCAGAATACTGGCACAAATCTTTTAGTAACAACACCTTCTCTAAGGCCTTTTCTAATTTCTTCTTCAGTAAATTCTGCACCTTCAAGATATTTTTCTATTAAATTATCATCAGTTTCTGATACTGCTTCTATAAGTTTTTGTCTGTGGAATTCTGCTTCACTTAATAAGTCTGCAGGAATATCTTCTATTGTATATTGTGCAGTAGGTTCAGCAGGGTACATTAATGCTTTCATTCTAACTAAGTCTATAATGCCTTTAAATGAGCTTTCTTTGCCTATTGGTAAAAATATTGGCAGTGGAATAATACCGAATGCTTTTTCAATATCACCAAGTGCATTATAAAAATCAGCTCTTTCTTTATCCATTTTATTAATAAATATAAGTTTGGAAAGGTTATATTCTTCAGCATACTGCCATACTCTGATAGTTTCAGCTTTAACGCCAGTAATAGCAGAAGCAATAATTACTGCACCATCAACTGCAGATAAGGCACATTTTGTTTCATGCAGGAAGTTAGTGTATCCTGGAGTATCTATAATATTAAGGAGGTTTTTATTCCAAGTAACTGAAGCAACTTTTGCATTAATAGAAAATTTTCTTTCTATTTCTATCTGGTCAAAATCCATCATACTTGTACCAGATTCTATGTTACCTATTTTTTGTGTAGCACCAGTATTATATAAGACAGCTTCTATAAGGCTTGTTTTCCCAGCACCACCATGTGAAATAAAAGCCACATTTCTTATCATACTTGTTTCCATATAACGCCTCCAAAAAAACTTTCTTTTGTAAATACTTAATACTATCAGTAATATTTGCAATATACAAGTATTTTTTATGATTTATTATAAAAAAGTTGTTTTTTTATGATTATTTATATAATATGCTTTTCTATTTATTTACTTTTATGGTGAAATATGAAACGAATTTATGTTGGGAATTTAGATTACGGTGTTACAGAAAACAGTGTAAAAGAATTGTTTTCCAAATATGGAAAAGTAGATTCTATTGCTTTTGTAAAAGATAAAGATACTAACCAGTTTAGAGGATTCTGCTTTATTAATATGGAAGATGAGGACAGCAAAAGGGCAGTGGAGAAATTAAATAAAACTAAATTTGCTGGCAGGATAATTGAAGTTATGCCTGCAAATATGAAAAAAAGAAGGAAGAAGAAATCAGAAGAATAGGTTTGCTGAAAATAAAAAAACTGCCGAAAATTATTTTACGACAGTTTTTTTGTTTATATAATGTATTATTACAGCGATAATACAGCTAATATAATAGTTACAATAAAACCTGCAGCGATTACCACATAACTTTCAGTTTTTGGAACAAGCTTGCCGTTAACATTTTTCTTAAATACTGCAATAATAAGCCCTGAAACATAAAAAATAACTAAAACAATACCATATAAAACCATCATTATTTTAAATAATATGCCGCCTTTTGCCTTGTGCAGCATAATCATTTTGCCAAGAAAACTTCTATCCAGCGTAATAATTTCTGTTGAGCCGTCTTTTTCTTTTAATGTAATAATGTAGCCGGCACTTCCAACAGTTCTGTTTACTTTTGCTTTATCCATAGATACATCTGCTTTTGGCATTTTTACATTATTTTCTTTCGTCCATGTTTCTAAAAATGCTACTTCTTCACCCTGTGGGATAATCTGGTTTACTGTATATGTTTTAATTTCAGCCCCAGTATTCTGGTCAGCCCCTAAAACATATAATGCACCAGTTATGGCTATCATTATACCTACAGGAATAGTAAAAAGTGCCATATAAAGATGGATTTTCCTAAAAATTTTTTTCATAACATACCTCTCATATTATTTTTACTTGTTTTTTAATGTAACTCTCTTTTTTATTTTGGTTACAAGCTTTATGACATAAAATTATTATAAAAAGTTCAAAATATATTTTTTGATAATTATTATTAATAATATAAATTAATATTTTATATAACTTATTGATAATAAAAGATATAAATTTTCTTATTAAATATTTTGTATCAATAAGATTTTATATTGACTTGTCTAGTAAAATAGTATATTTATAAATAAAAATAATTTAGTGCAAATGGGATATTTATTTGAGTGAAGAACTTACTTCCAGTTTAGAAGATTATTTGGAAACGATTTACCTTATTATATCTGAAAAAGAAGCTGTTAGACCAAAAGATATTGCAAAACGGCTTAATGTTTCAAATGCATCTGTTACTGGTGCATTAAAAACACTTGCAGATAAAGGTATGATAAACTATGCACCTTATGATGTTATTACTTTAACAAACGAAGGTCGTATGGCAGCAATGGATGTGTTACGCCGCCATGAGCTTTTAAAAGATTTCTTTGTTAAAGTGTTGGGGATATCTGTAGAGGAGGCTGATAAAGCTGCCTGTGCAATGGAGCATGGTGTATCGGTAGAAATTATTGACAGGCTTGCCAGATTTGCTGAATTTATAGAGATATGCCCTAGAGGCGGCGAAGAATGGGCAAATGGCAAAATCAGTCATTGTGATAAAGCTATTTCTTTAGAAGTTTGCCAGAAATGTATATCTTCTATTTCAGATAAAGTGCATGAAAATCACAGCAAACAACTGCAAGGAGGTCGTATTGTGAAAAAATTAAACGATGTTCGTCCTGGGGAACGCTGTAAGGTTGTAAAGATTACATCTAAAGGTAATCTTTTTAAACGGATTACAGAAATGGGGCTTACAACAGGAACTATTATTGAAGTAGAGAGAGTTGCTCCACTTGGTGACCCTGTTGAAATGAAAGTAAAAGGTTATCATTTATCTTTAAGAAAAGATGAAGCTTCTAAAATAGAAGTGGAAATGATATAGTTTTATTTTTTTTTGCAAATACTTTTAGGTTATCCTAAAAAAATACATTAATCTAAAATTATCTATGAGGATTGATATGAAAGAAAATTTAACAATAGCTCTTGCTGGTAATCCAAATGCAGGCAAGACTACTATATATAATGCATTAACTGGGGCAAGACAGCATATAGGCAACTATCCAGGCGTTACAGTAGAAAAAAAAGAAAGCACTATTACATACAATAATCAGCAGTTAAAAATTATTGATTTACCTGGTACTTACAGCTTAACAGCATATTCTGTTGAAGAAGTGGTAGCAAGGAATGTTATTATTAACGAAAAACCAGATGTTGTTGTGGATATTATAGATTCTTCAAATCTTGAAAGAAACCTTTATTTAGCTGTTCAGCTTATGGAGCTTAGAATACCTCTTGTTTTTGTGTTTAATATGAAAGATATGGCACAGGAAATGGGTATTAAAATAGATATTAAAAGTCTTTCTCATCTTTTTGGAGTGCCTATAGTAGAAACAGTGGGCAGTAAAGGGGATGGTGTTAAAAATATATTAGATGAAGCCATTAAAGCTGCAAAAGTACCTGATATAAAATATCCAGTAATTACTTATGATAAGGTAATAGAAAAATATGTTAATTCTGTTGAAGAATTAATCAAGCAGCATTCAACTAATATAGAAAATTATAATACAAGATGGCTTGCTGTTAAGCTTTTAGAAGGTGATAAGGATGTTATGCAGATTGTGCCTTCGCCAATTGTTGCAGAAGAAGTAAAAAGGGCAGAAATAGAGATAGATAAAATGCTTGGTGATTCACCAGAAACTGCAATAGCCAGTGCCAGATATGGTTTTATTTCTGGTGCATGTCAGGAATGTGTTACAACAACAGTAGAAGCACGCCATAATATGAGTGATGCAATAGATTCTGTTTTAGTAAACAGAGTGCTTGGTATTCCTATATTTTTAGGTCTTATGTATTTAGTATTCCAGTTAACTTTTACTCTTGGTGACCCATTTATGGGCTGGATAGAGCAGTTTTTTGGATTTTTAGGTGATAAAGCAAGTGTTATGATAACTCATGATTTGCTTAGGTCTTTAGTTGTAGATGGTATTATTGGCGGTGTTGGCGGCGTTATCGTATTTCTGCCAAATATTATATTTCTGTTTATAGCAATAGCCATACTTGAAGCCAGTGGATATATGGCTCGTGTTGCTTTTATTATGGATAAAGTTATGCATAAAATTGGTCTTCACGGTAAAAGTTTTATTCCATTTTTAATTGGCTTTGGCTGCTCTGTTCCTGCGATTATGGCAACAAGAACTCTTGATAACCAAAGAGATAGAATATTAACAATGCTTGTAACTCCATTTATGAGCTGTGGTGCAAGGCTTCCAATATATTTACTTATTATTCCTGCATTTTTTGACAAAAATCAGGCTTTAGTTTTATGGGTTGTATATTTAATTGGTATTGTAATGGCAATAGTTATTGCAAAAATTTTAGGTATGACAGTATTAAAAGGCGAATCTGCACCATTTGTAATGGAGCTTCCGCCATACCGTATTCCTACATTAAAAGGTGTATTAATGCAGATGTGGGAACGCAGCTGGCTTTATCTTAAAAAAGCAGGTACAATCATATTATTTGTGTCTATTGTAATGTGGGCATTAACAGTATTCCCATTATTCCCAGCAGAAAAAGCTGCAGAATTTGAACAAGGTCTGCCTGAGTTAGAGCAGGCTGCTGAAGAAAAAGCTGCTGAGCTTGCTGAAATTGGTTATGTAATTATGACTGATGAAAATATGCAGGAAGCTGAAAGTGTTAACTCTAAATTAAGCGACATGGAGCTTGCAAAAGCTGAAAAAATTGCAGCAGAGCTTGATGAAGTTAATATGCAGATAGAAGATATTAATAATAAAGTGGCAGAAGCTGAATTAGAATACAGTGCAGCAGGAAGAATTGGTAAATTTATTGAACCAGTGCTTGCACCTATCGGCTTTGACTGGAAAATCGGCACAGCATTAATCGGTGCTTTTGCTGCAAAAGAAGTGTTTGTAGCTCAAATGGGTATAGTTTACTCTATTGGTGAAGCAGGGGAAGATTCTGAAGCATTAAGAGATAAACTTCGTGAAAATTATTCTCCACTTGTAGGGTTTGCTATTATGGTATTTGCTCTTTTAAGTGCACCGTGTATGGCAACTTTTGCAATAGTAAAAAGGGAAAGTAACTCATGGAAATGGGCATTTTTCCAATTCTTTGGTATGACTGTTGTAGCATATATTGTAACATTAATAATATATCAGGTGGGCAGACTTTTTATGTAACATAAGGAGGTATTTATGTTAGGAAATATTATTGTAGCATTGATTGTTTTAGTGGCTGCTTTTATAAGCATCAGAAAAATATATAAAACATTAACAGGTAAAGCAGGCTGTTCATGTGCCTGTGGCAGTTCAAATGGTGGCACACCTTCCTGCTGCAGCTCTGCATGCCAATTAAAAAACAAGTAATTTATCAATTTTATACCTGCTCTTAAATAAAAGGGCAGGTTTTTCTTTTTAAAAAATATTTATTTTTTTAAATTCTTTATTGATTTTATTTTAAAAAAATATATATTAAATCTTTTACTACTACAAGGAGTTAAAAATAGTTATGGCACGGTTTACCTCATCAATGCTTGAACAGATTAGGTTAATAAATATTGCCACTATTATAGAGCCTTATGTAGAATTACGCAGCAGAGGCAGAGATTTATGGGGGCTTTGCCCGTTCCATAGCGAAAAATCTCCTTCTTTTAAAGTAGATAGTGAAAAAGGTTTTTTTAAATGTTTTGGATGTGACGCAAAAGGTGATGGCATTACATTTATAATGCGCAGGCTTGGTTTTTCATATCAAGATGCAGTTATATATCTGGCGGAAAAATACGGCATTAATGTAGAATATGATGGAAAAGAAAACAGTCATTCTAAGGATATAATATCTCTCCATGATGAAATACAGAAAATTTCACGGAAACTTTTTTACACAAGTGCAGGGGAAGAAGCTAGAAAATATATATCGGACCGTAGTTTTAATGATGATGATTTTAATGAGTTTGGTATAGGTTTTCTTTCTGCAGATGTGGATTATTCTGCAGTTTATAAAATGTTTCCAAAAGATGTGCTTTATAATTCAGGATTTTTTAAAGAATCAAAATATGGTGCTCCATATGCTAGATTTTTTAATAGATTAATGCTGCCTATTAGAAATGTAACAGGCTCAATCGCAGCTTTTGCAGGCAGAAGTTTAGACGGCTCTAATCCAAAATATTTAAATTCGGCTGAAAGTTCTGTATTTCATAAAGGATATACTTTATTTAATATAGATAAAGCAAAAGACGCTATGAAACAAAGCAGAAATGCACTTATTGTAGAAGGCTACTTTGATGTAATGCGTCTTTATAAAAGCGGGTTTAAAAATGCAGTTGCACCTATGGGGACAGCTTTAACTCATGAGCAGATAGCTCTTTTAAAAAGGTATGCTGAAGAAATCACTGTTATGTTTGACGGTGATAGTGCTGGAGAAAAAGCAGCATTTAGAAGCCTTGAAAGATTTGCAGAAAGCGGACTTTTCCCAAAGGTTGTTTTTTTACCACAGACTGATGACCCAGACAGTTACATATTAAATTATGGAATAGACAGTTTTAAATCCTTATATGATAAACGGGAAGATTTGTTTATACATATGATTAAAAGACTGGCACTTTCTGCCAAAAATGATTTTAATATAAAACTTGTAAGGTTTAAATCAGTAAAAGATATGCTTGCAAAAATAGAAAATCTGCACATGAGAGATTACTATATTGAAGCAGCAGCAGATATATTCGGTTTGAAAAAAGAAAATATTCAAGAAGAATTAGCAGTGAACCGATATAAAAAGAATGCTGTCGTAAATAAGTCAGTTAATAAGAACTTATACTTATGTGAGATGGATTTTGTGGCATGTTTATCTCATTTACCAGTTGATATTGTTGACGGACTGCTTGCCGATATGAATCTGGAAATGATAAATAATGATGAAATCAAAAGTATTTTAAAAAAAATACTTGAATTTTTACCAAAAATCTCAGATATTAAAGAGATTATGCATGAATTAGGTGACCAATTTGTAGAGCTTGCAATGCGGGAAATTGCAGAAGATAATGCTTATGATGAAGCATTGAAAAATAAACGGCAGATTGAACTTAATTATCTAAAAAAGCGTCAGAGTGAGTTGATAGATTTAATGCGGACAACTACTGACAAAACAGCACAAATCAGTATTTTGCAGGAACTAAATAGCCTTACAAAACTGATTGCAGGTAAAAATAAGGATGGTGAATAAATTTTATGTCAAAGAAGATCAAACTACCTGAAGTAAAACAATTAATCACCCTGGGTAAAGAAAAAGGGTTTCTTACTTTTGATGAGATTAATGATGCTCTGCCAGAAGATGCAGCAACAAGTGATTTTCTTGATGAAATAATAACATTACTTTCACAACTTAAAATTGATGTTATAGATAATAAAAGTAAAAAAGGAAATATTTTTCCTACAAATGTTGTAATAGATGATGAAGATGATGAAGATGGTTTATCATCTCTTGATGGAGAATATCAGGAAGACGGGGAAGAAGTTTTAAGTACTGATGACCCTGTAAGGCTTTATTTGAAAGAAATGGGTAATATTCCACTTTTAAATAGAGAAGATGAAGTTAATGTTGCAAAAGAAATTAAAAAAGGGCAGAGAAAAGTTATTAAAGCAATACTTTCTTTCCCATCAACTGCAGCTAAGTTTATGGAATTTTCAGAAGGTGTTAAAAATGACACAATGCGTCTTAAAGATATAATAGATATAGAAGAAGACGATATTGAAATAGAACAGCTTCAAGAAGATTTTGAAGAAATGGACGAAGAAGCAGTTAAAGAAATCAAAGACAGCAAAGAAGCTCAGTTAAAAGCTCAGTTTTTTGATACTATTGATGAAATAGTTAATAAACTTCGTGAAGATATTACACTCGCTGAAGAATACAGAAAAAATGCTAAAACTATGTCTGCTGATGAACAGAAAAAGAAAAAAGCAGAATTAGAAGCATCAATTGAAGAATTAACTGATAAACTTCTTGATATTAAAGTTAACTTTACTACTATTAATGAAATATCTCATGATATTAAAATAACTTATGATGCTGTTCAAGACATTATGTATGAGCTTAATAAAGTAGCTAAAATTTTAAAAGTAGATACACCTCAAATGTTCAGCATTACTCAGGAAGAAATAACTACTATTGCTTCTAATCAGGGTATGCGTGAAAAAGAGATAACTACTATAATCAGTAAACATTCTCAAGCACTGGAAAAAATCAATACTCATTATAATAATATTGGTATAGAAAAAGAAGAATTTGAGCAGATATATGAAAGCCTTTTAGAAGGTGAGCATGTAACTGACAGTGCAAAATCTAAACTTATTGAAGCAAACCTTAGACTTGTTGTAAGTATTGCTAAAAAATATACAAACAGAGGTCTGCAGTTCCTTGATTTAATTCAGGAAGGTAATATTGGTCTTATGAAAGCTGTTGAAAAATTTGATTACTCAAAAGGGTATAAATTTTCAACTTATGCTACATGGTGGATTAGGCAGGCAATTACAAGAGCTATCGCTGACCAGGCACGCACAATTCGTATACCAGTGCATATGATAGAAACTATTAATAAAATGATGAAGGTTACACGCAATCTCCAGCAGGATTTAGGCAGAGAACCGACACCAGAAGAAATATCTGAAAAAATGGATATTCCTGTTGAAAAAATTAAAAAAGTAATGAAAATAGCAAAAGAGCCTGTATCTCTTGAAACTCCAATAGGTGAAGATGAAGATTCAAGCCTTGGAGATTTTATTGAAGATAAATCTGCTAAAAATCCATCTGATGAAGTTACTTATTTAAAATTAAAAGAGCATACAAGAAATATTCTTGATACTTTATCACCAAGGGAAGCCAGTGTATTAAGGTTAAGGTTTGGTATTGACTGTGACTCTGACCATACATTAGAAGAAGTTGGTAAAAAATTTACAGTAACAAGAGAGCGTATCAGGCAGATAGAAGCAAAAGCTCTGCGTAAATTAAGGCACCCTACAAGAAGCCGTATTATGAGAACTTTTACGGATTAATGTATGGATTTATATTATTATACATATAATACAGTCATCGGCAGCTTAAATATTACTGCCGATGATTTTTATATAAGATATATTTCTTTAGGAAAATATAAAAACGATAGTCATATATTAAAAGAAACTGAAATAATAAATAATGCTTTTAAACAGATAAATGAATATCTTAATGGAAACCGTAAAAATTTCAGTTTAAACATTAAATATGAAGGCACATTGTTTCAGCAGAAAGTGTGGCAGTCTTTATTAAATATTCCCTATGGTAATACAATATCTTATAAAGAGCTGGCAGAAAAAGTTTTTTCGCCAAAAGCATACAGGGCAGCAGGCTCTGCCTGCGGGCAAAATCCACTGCCAATAATTATTCCATGCCATAGAGTAGTTCATTCTAATGGAAGTATTTCAGGCTATGCACTTGGGGCAGATATTAAGGCATTTTTATTAAATTTAGAAAAAAACAGCCTGACATAAGAAAATTATTGCAATTTAAAATTTATTATAGTAAACTCTTTTCGTAAAAATAAAAGGAAAGATTTTTATGAAATTAAGCGCAAGAAACCAATTAAAAGGAACTATAAAAGAAATAGAAACTGGTGCAGTTAATGCAGTTATTAAATTAGATATCGGCGGCGGTAATATAATATCTGCTACTATATCTATGGATGCTGTTAAATCATTAGATTTAGCAGTAGGCAAAGAAGCTTATGCAGTTATTAAATCTACATCTGTAATGGTTGGTGTAGAATAATCATACATGCCGAAATGGTGGAACTGGTAGACACGCAGGTTTCAGGTACCTGTGGGGTAACACCTGTGGGGGTTCAAATCCCCCTTTCGGCATTTTATACAATATATATAAAATAATTTATTGAATATAGTATTTTATATATAGTGTATGGTCTTAATAATAATAGTGTGTGAGGTACAGTAAGAATGCCGATGAATTTTATGTACAATATGTTTTCCAGCGATTTAGCTGTAGATTTAGGCACAGCTAATACTCTTATATATGTTAAAGGCAGAGGGGTTGTTTCAAGCGAACCTTCTGTTGTTGCAATAAATAGTAATACAAAAGAAATTTTAGCAATTGGTCAGGAAGCAAAAAATATGCTTGGCAGGACTCCTGCAAATATTAGTGCTGTCCGCCCAATGAAAGATGGTGTTATTGCTGATTATGACACTACTGAAAAAATGATTAGATACTTCATTTTAAAAGTTCATAACCGTAGAAGTCTTGTTCGTCCAAGAATGGTTATATGTATTCCATCTGGTGTTACTCAGGTAGAAAAAAGAGCTGTTAAAGATTCTGCTATTCAGGCAGGTGCAAGAGAAGTTTACCTAATAGAAGAACCAATGGCAGCAGCAATTGGTGCAGGGCTTCCTATCCAAGAGCCATCTGGTAATATGGTGGTAGATATAGGTGGCGGTACAACAGAAGTTGCTGTTATCTCATTATCTGGTATAGTATATGCAAACTCTGTTAGAGTTGGCGGTGATGAAATGGATGACAATATTGTTAACTACATCAAACGCCAGTATAATCTTTTAATAGGTACAGCTACAGCTGAAGATTTAAAAATCAAACTGGGTTCAGCATTCCCATTAGAAAACGAAATCAAAACAGAAATTAAAGGCCGTGATTTAGTTACGGGTATTCCTAAAACAATAGAAATCTCTGATTCTGAAATTAGAGAAGCACTTAAAGAAGCTATTGCAAAAATTGTTGATGCTGTTCGTATAGCGTTAGAGCAGACTCCACCAGAACTTTCAGCAGATATTGTTGATAGAGGTATTGTATTAACTGGTGGTGGTGCATTACTTAAAAATCTTGACAAACGCTTATCTCATGAAACAGGTTTACCTATTATTGTGTCTGATGACCCACTTAAAGCTGTTGCTTTAGGTTCAGGTAAAGTGCTTGATGATTTAGAACTGCTTAAAAAGGTTGCAGTAGAATAACAAATGTTTAAGTGGAAAAGGCTGTTTCTTGTAATCATTATTATACTGCTTGTTATAATAGTGCAGGCAAGAAATATTAATGTTGAAGGTCCATTTCGTGGTTTATTAGGTAATATTGTAAACCCAGCCATTTTTCTCACCAATAAAGTGTTTTCAGGCATTGGTAATATTTGGCATTCTTATATTAACTTAGTAAATGTGCAAAAAGAGAATGAAGAATATAAAAAGTTAATTGATAACTTAACTCTTGAAAATACTCTATTATCAGAAAAACTTAGTCAAAGTGAAAGGCTGCAGACACTTCTAAGATTATACAAAACTTATGATTTTAAACAAATGCCTGCTAATGTTATCGGTGTAAGTGACGGCTATGTGAAAAATATAGTCATTGATGCAGGAAACCTTGATGGTGTAGAAAAAAATGACCCTGTAATAGGTTTTCAAGGTTTAGTTGGCAGAGTATCTAACACTTATGCTACTACTAGTGAAGTAGATGTTATATTAAACATTTCATCAAATGTAAGTGTAATAAACAGCAGAACCCGTGTATCAGGAATTATGCGTGGTGATGGAAAAGGGCGTCTGTATGTTGATTATTATGACAGATTAGATGATGTGCGTGTAGGTGATGTATTTGTTACATCTGGGCTTGGAATGTTATACCCAAAAGGTATAAGGATAGGTAAAGTATCGGAAATTGTTCGTGATAATACTGGTCTTTTTCAAAAAGTATTTATAGAGCAGTCCGAAGATTTTTATAAATTGGAACATGTTTTCGTTGTTAAAAATAATTCAAAATAAATATGTATCTATTATATTAATATTGATTTTATGTTATGTATTATCCCATACTACATTTCATTTTTTATCAAATGTTAATTTTGCTATTATTATATATATGCTTATTTCTTCCAAAATAAATGAAGAAACATATATGCCTTATTCTATTATCTTTGGCTTATATTCTGATTATTCAGCAGGTTCATATATTGGATTAAATATATTATTTTTCTTATTTTTATCTTTAACTAAAATGTTTACTGAGTACAAATTTGATTTAAAAACATCTTTCTCATTAATAATATTCAGTTTTTTTGCAATACTATCATATAATATATTCTTTTCTATTATATTAGGTTACAATGTAATTCTTTCATCATTATATATATTGAAAATCAGTATAATTGATTTTATTATTTATCTTATTATTTATTACTTAATGGAGTTTAGAAGTGCTTTTCGCAGCATTAAAAGATGACCTTTTAGGTTATTATAGAAAAAGAATTATTTTGTTTTTTGCAATTTTTGTATTTATTTCCTGTATTCTGTTTGCAAGATTATTTATTTTACAGGTTATACAATACGAGCAGCTTTCTGTTGATGCAAACAGAAACAGAATAAAAACAAGAGAAATAATTGCAGAAAGAGGCTTTATATATGACTCCAAAATGAATCTTCTTGTAAGCAATACTCCATCTTATGACCTTGTATTAAATAAAGACGATATAAGGCGTGGTGATGATGTAATAGGTATGCTTAAACGAGTACAGGAAGTTGTTGATTTTGACATGGATAAAGTCCTAAAAGACTTAAAAGATAAAAGAATACCTTCCGTTTTAATAAGCAGAGGTTTAAATATATCAGATATTGCATATTTTGAAGAATATGCAGATAATTTTGCCGGCTTAAGTGTTGAGCTGCACTCTGTAAGAAAATATTCTGACGGGCTTTCTTTCAGCCATATATTAGGTTATGTCAGTGAAGCAACACCTTACGATATAGAAAAAAATAAAGATATATATAAGCGTGGCAGCTATATTGGAACTATGGGAGTAGAGCTTCAGTATGAAGAAGAACTGCGTGGAAGTCCTGGTTCTATGGAAATTGAAAGAGATGCAAGAGGCAGAATTGTTAATATATTAAAAGAAGACCCTGCAACAGCAGGTAATGACCTTGTTTTAACTATAGATGCTGAATTACAGCAGTATGCAGCAGAAGTTATGGAAGATAAAAAAGGTGCTGTTGTTGTTTTAGATATTGCAGATAACTCTTTACTTACTTTATATTCAGCACCAAGTTACGATTTAAATATGTTTACACCATATCTTAATGAAACAGAATGGGAAAGGATACACAGGGATAAAAGAAGTCCTTTAATTAATAGACCTATTGAAGGTCAGTATTCTCCGGGTTCTGTTTATAAAGTTGCAATGGCATTAGCTGGTTATGAAGAAAAGGCTGTAACACCAGAAACTACTTATAAATGTTTAGGTATATTTCATCTAAATTCATATTTTTCATACAGATGCTGGAAAAGAGCAGGTCATGGAAAAGTTAATATGCAGGAAGCATTAGCACAATCATGCGATATTTATTTTTATAATTTAGGTCTTGCTCTTGATATTGATAAAATGGAATATTATTCAAAAATTTTATCACTGGGAGAATATACTGGCATAGATTTACCTAATGAAAAAACAGGTATCTATCCATCAAGAAAGTGGAAAAAAGCTTCAAGGGGAGATATCTGGTATCCAGGGGATACTGTAAATACATCTATCGGGCAGGGTTATATGACTGCAACACCGCTGCAGATTGGTGTAATGATGAGTGGTGTATTTAATGGCGGTAAAATATATAAACCTAGAATATTAAAAGGCATTATAGACCAGAATACCGGAGAATATACTGAAAAAGAATCAGAATTAAAGCACCAGATATATGTATCAAAAGAGATACAGGATAATATAATGGCTGGTTTAATTGATGCAGTATATAAAAGGGGCGGTACTTCAGGCAGAGCAAGGGTAAAAGAAATGAAAATAGGCGGTAAAACAGGAACTGCTCAGGTTGTAAGTGCCAAAATTACAGAAAAATATGAAAAAGATGAAATACCAGAAGAATATAGAGACCATGCATGGTTTACAGGTGTTTTTCCTGCACGGGACCCTAAATATGTTATAGTTGTTTTAGCAGAAAACAGTGGCGGTGGCGGTGCAAGTGCTGCCCCAATAGGTGGTAAGGTTATTAAAAAAATGCTTGATATGGGCTATGTTACCCCAGATGAAAACTAAAAGGTTAAATATGTTTGCTAAATTTAAAAAATATTTACTGGAAACTGATTATGTGCTTTTAGCAGCTGTTTTATGTCTTGCAGGCATTGGTATTGTTTCAATATACAGTGCTGGTTACAACCCATATACTGGCGAAACAGATGCTTTTTATAAAAGACAGCTTATGTGGCTTGTGCTTGGTATTATATCTTTTTTTGTGATGAGTTATGTAAATTACAGGAAAATTGTAAGATTTGCTCCAGTTATTTATGGTGCAGGTATTCTGCTTCTTTTAATAGTTTTAATATTAGGACATATTAAAATGGGAGCACAAAGGTGGATAGGTATTGGACCTTTCAGACTGCAGCCTTCAGAAATATTTAAGATAATATGGGTAATATCTCTAGCATGGCTTTTTATGGATTTTGATGGCAAAAGGCTTAGTTTAATAAAAATACTTCAAAAATCATGGATGCTTATACCGCCGTTTTTATTAGTATTTTCTCAGCCTGATTTAGGAACAGCATTAACTTATGTGGCTGTATGGGGTATGCTTTTACTTATGCTTGGAGTACAGCGTCATGTGTTTATTATTGCATTAATAGCTGTTGCAATTATGGTTCCTGTTGGCTGGCAGCATTTACATGACTATCAGCAGACAAGGGTAAAAGTATTTCTTGGATTAGTGCAGGATAAACAAGGTGATGGATACCATGCTGAGCAGTCAAAAGTGGCTGTTGGAAGCGGCGGTATTAATGGTAAAGGGTTTCTTGGCGGAACTCAGGCACATTTGAGCTTTTTACCAGAAAGCCATACTGACTTTATATATTCAGTTATTAACGAAGAACAAGGACTTATTGGCGGTACTACCGTAATACTGCTTTTCTTGTTTTTGATATTTAAAATATTCAGCATTGCAATGAAAACAAAGGAAGCCTCGGGTAAACTTATAGCTATGGCTGTAGGCTGTTATATATTTTTTCAGTTTATAATTAATGCAGGAATGACAGTTGGTATGGTGCCTATTGTGGGTATCCCTATGCCTTTTGTCAGCTATGGCGGTACATCTCTGCTTTCTTTTTTTACAATGATAGGTATAGTTAACTCTATACATTTAAGAAGATATTCTTTAATAGATTAAAGGGATAGAAATGAATATAAAAGAACTTATTAATGTTTCAAAACCAGCCAGATATATTGGCGGAGAGCTTAATTCTATAATTAAAGATAGTGATAACTTATTAGATTTTTGTTTAATATTTCCAGATATTTATGAGATAGGTTCAAGTCATGTAGGCTATAAACTGCTTTATGAAAGAGTAAATAAATCAGATAAAATATACTGCCAGCGTTTTTTTGCACCATGGAAAGATGCTCTTGATTATTTTGGAAAAGATATATTTAGAAGTCTTGAAAAATCAAAACCACTTTTAGAGTTTGATGTTTTAGGATTTTCTATACATTATGAAATGAGTTATACTACTGTTTTAGCTACATTAAAGTATGCTGGTATTCCATATAAAACAGCTGATAGAAATGAAAACTATCCAATTATTATGGCAGGCGGTTCATGTACATATAACCCAGCACCACTGCTGCCATTTATAGATGTTTTTTATATTGGCGAAGGTGATATTAATCTTAGGAAAGTTTTAGAGCATATAAAAGAATTAAAAGATAAAAATACACCAAGAAAAGAAATATTAACTGCATTAAATCAGTATCCTTTTTTATATATTCCAAGTATAGAAAAAGATAAGAAAGTAATGCGTGATATATTTTTAGATTTTAATAAAAGTGATTTTAATTATGCACCTATTGTGCCGTTAATTCCAGCAATACAGGATAGAGTTTCTGTAGAGATTGCAAGGGGCTGCACTGCAGGCTGCAGGTTCTGTCAGGCAGGTATGATATATAGACCTGTAAGAGAAAGAAATACTGATAATATAGTTTTAGATGTATTAAACCAGATAGAAAAAACAGGCCATCAGGAAGCATCGCTGCTTTCACTTTCTACTGGTGATTTTTCTCAGATAGAGCCTTTAATATTAAATTTAAATAAACAGCTTTCATCAGAAAATGTTTCATTATCAACACCATCATTAAGGGCAAGCAGTGTTTCTGAAACATTATTTAAGGAAATATCAAAAGTCCGCAAATCTGGGTTTACAATAGCTCCGGAAGCTGGAACTCAGAGAATGAGAGATATAATTAATAAAAACTTATCAGAAGAAGATATTTTATCTGCTGTAAGGCTTGCTGCAGAAAATGGCTATACAAGCGTTAAACTTTATTTTATGATAGGTCTGCCTTATGAAACAGATGAAGATATTATAGGTATTGCTGATACTGCATCAAAAATAAAAAAAGCAGTGCAGGAAGTAAAAAAAGGTTCTTTTGATATTTCTGTATCAGTATCTCACTTTGTACCAAAACCTCATACTCCATTTCAAAGATTTGGACAGGTGGCAAAAAGTGAGCTTGAACGCAGAATGTATATGCTTAAAGATGAACTTCGCAGAAGAAAATTTAAATTTAAATTTCATGATACAAGAATGAGCCTTTTAGAAGCATTTTTATCCCGTGGTGATGAAAATGTATCTAAAGCATTAGAATATGTTGTAGAGCATGGTTTTTACCTTGATGCTTGGGATGATTTTGTAGATTATAATAAATGGACAGAATTGTGTAATGAAATAGGTATAGATATATCATTAATGGCAGAAAAAGGATATCAGGAAAATGATGTTCTGCCATGGTCTAATATATTAACTGGTGTAAATGACAGATTTTATAAAAAAGAAATAGAAAAAGCAGAGCAGGCTCAGGCAACTGTTGACTGTAGAAATGGCAAATGTTCTGCCTGCGGTGTATGTGATTTTAAAACATTAGAGCCACAGAAATCAGAAGATATTACAGAGATATTACCAGAAATAAAAGAAAATAAAACAATCTGTCAGTATGAAGTTATATATGAAAAGTATGGGACAGGTGTATTTTTCTCAGCACTTGATTTAAATAGAATATTTATTCACAGCCTGCTTGTAAGTGGTGTAGATTTATCATACAGTCAGGGGTTTAATCCACATCCAAAAATAAATACATGGATTCCTTTACCTGTTGGTATGGAAGGCGAAAATGAAATTATGAGTTTTGAATCATCTGCTGTAAATATGGATATTTTTATAGAAATTTTTAATCAAAATTTACCAGTTGGATTAAAGGCAAAAAGTATAAGGCAGATAAATACTATGAAAACTGGAACAGAATTTATATCTACTTATAAATTAGCTGATGAAACTAACAATGTATTTAAAGAGATAAAAAAGGAAAACAAGCTGTTTTACAGCAAAAAAGATAAAAAAGGCGGTATGAAAGCTGTAAATATAGAAGATTATTTAGTTGAATATAATGAAGAAAAGGGTATTATAATATTAAAGGCTGGTAATGCCGGCGGGTTTAATTTAATTGAGCTTATGCGTCAGTATATGCCACTGCAAGATATTAATATTACACGATTACAGGTAAAAAAAGATGAGTCCTGCAAATAAAGATAAAATCTATAATTTTTTAGAATATTTGTATAAATATTATAATAATAAAGAATATATTTATTCTGACCCTATTAGATTTCCTCATGAAATAAAAGGGGATACAGAGTTTATTGCTTTTACTGCTGCATCCTTTGCTTATGGTAATATGAAAGCTATACAGGGCTTTTTATATAAATATTTTGAACATGCAGGAAGTTCTATTGAAAGTTTAAATACTGAAGTAAATGATATTCTTTATTACAGATTTCAGACAAAAGAAGATGTTGCTGCATATTCTAAATTAATGAAAACAGTATATGATAAATACGGCAGTATATATAATCTTTTTAAAGCAGCAGATGCTGTATCTGTAGAAAATATTGATAAAGGTATAATACTTCTTCGCTCACATTTAGATGAGATAACTCAGGGGTTAAATTTTTTACTTCCAGTTCCAGGAAAATCTGCATCTAAACGGTTATATATGTTTTTACGCTGGATGGTGAGAAAAGATGATGTTGATTTTGGTTTTTGGAATGAGTTTAATAAAAAAAGTCTTTATATGCCGTCAGATACACATATACTTCGTTTAGCATGTAATTTAGGCATAATAGATAAAAATGAAAAAGGGAAGAAGGCTGTTATTAAGGTAACAGATTTTTTTAGAGATTTAAACCCTGAAGACCCAGCCAAATATGATTTTTCTTTGACTAGGTTAGGGATTATAAGCGGTTGTCAGTATTCAGAAACTGATATATGCGAAAAATGTTTTCATAAAAAAGTTTGTCTTTTCCATTGACTTTTTTTGAAAAAGAGATAAATTTAGTATTAATTAAAAGGAGGCTAATTATGGCACTAGAATTTAATGAAAACAATTTTAAAGACGAGGTTTTAAACAGCGACAAACCTGTTCTTGTAGACTTTTGGGCTGCTTGGTGTGGACCTTGCAAATTACTTGGACCAACTATTGACGAATTACACAAAGAATTAGAAGGCAAAGTAAAAGTTGGTAAAGTAAATGTAGACGAAAACCAAAACTTAGCGGCACAATTTGGCGTTATGAGCATTCCAACTGTTATTATCATGAAAGATGGTAAAATTGTTGAACAGTTTATTGGTATGCAGCCAAAAAATGTCTATGTTGATGCATTAAATAAACATATGTAATATTTATATATTAGCTTTATTAAAAGATATTTTATATAAATTCTATAAAAACCTAAGTTTATTATAAACTTAGGTTTTTTTATGTCTGTAGAAATTATGGATAAAAAAATACCCTGCTGTTTAAAATCAGCAAGGTATTATAATGAATATTTACTGAATTACTACTTTTCCATCTTTTGCTGTAAGATGAATAGTAGTGTTTGGTTTAGTTTCGCCTTTGATAATACTTTCAGCTACTAAGTTTTCTATCATTCTTTGAACTGCTCGTTTCATAGGTCTTGCACCAAATGTTACATCAAACCCACTTTGTACAATTAAATCTATTGCACTGTCATCTACTTCTAATCCAACAGGAAGTTCAGCTAATCGTTTTGCTACACCCTTAATTAAAAGTCTTGCAATTTCAGCAATATTTTCTTTTGTTAATGGGTGGAATACTATAATATCATCAACCCTGTTTAAAAACTCAGGTTTAAAATACATAGAAAGTTCATTCATAGCAATCTGGTTAATTTTTTCATATTTTTCTTCCATAGAACCATCATGTGAGAATTCTTCCATAATATTCTGCGAAGCCACATTTGATGTCATAATAACAACTGTGTTTTTAAAGTTTACAACTCTGCCTTTAGAATCAGTTAATCTACCGTCATCTAAAAGCTGCAGCAGTATATTAAATACATCTGGGTGAGCTTTTTCTATTTCATCAAGCAGTATTACAGAATAAGGGCGTCTGCGGACTTTTTCAGTTAACTGACCGCCTTCTTCATAACCTACATATCCTGGAGGCGCACCAATTAACTTAGCCACAGAGTGTTTCTCCATATATTCACTCATATCTATACGGATTAAAGCATCTTCTGTATCAAATAAAAATTCAGCCAGTGCTTTTGCAAGCTCAGTTTTACCAACACCAGTAGGTCCAAGGAATATAAATGAGCCCATAGGTCTTTTTGGGTCATTAAGTCCTGCACGGCTTCTTCTAACTGCTTCACTTATTGCTTTAATAGCTACATCCTGTCCTATAACTCTTTTATGCAGGTAGCTTTCCATATTAAGAAGTTTATCTGCTTCTTCTTCTAAAAGTTTTGTTACAGGCACACCAGTCCACCTTGAAACAACTTCTGCAATATCTTCTTCATCAACTTCTTCTTTAAGCATTGCTTTGCCATGCTGTATATCTTTAAGTTTTTCAGTAACTTCTTCTTGTTTTTTAGCAAGTTCAACAAGAGTGCCGTATTTTAACTGGCTGGCTTTTTCTAAATCACCGCTTCTTTCAGCAAGTTCTGCTTGATGTTTTGTATTTTCTATTTCTTCTTTAATATCTCGTGACTGTTTAATAATATTTTTTTCATTATTCCACTGAGTAGAAAGAGTGCCTATTTTTTCTTTTAAGTCACTTAATTCTTTTTCAATATTATCACATCTTGTTTTAGATGCTGCATCAGTTTCTTTCTTCAGAGCCTGTCTTTCTATTTCAAGCTGTCTAGCACGCCTTTCAAGTTCATCAAGTTCTGCTGGCATACTATCTATTTCCATTCTTAAGCGGGCAGTAGCTTCATCAATTAAGTCTATAGCTTTATCAGGCATAAACCTGTCTGCAATATATTTATTAGCTAAATGAGCAGCAGCAACTAATGCACTGTCTTTTATTCTAACACCGTGATGAATCTCATATTTTTCTTTTAAGCCACGCAGAATAGATACAGTATCTTCTACAGATGGTTCTTTAACTATAACAGGCTGGAATCTTCTTTCAAGAGCTGCATCTTTTTCAATATATTTTTTATATTCATCAAGTGTCGTAGCACCAATACAGTGCAGTTCACCTCTGGCAAGAGATGGTTTTAAAATATTTGCTGCATCCATTGCGCCGTCAGTAGCTCCAGCCCCTACAAGAGTATGGATTTCATCAATAAATAATATAATTTCGCCATTTGATTCTTTAATTTCTTTTAAAATAGCTTTGAGCCTGTCTTCAAATTCGCCTCTGTATTTAGTGCCGGCAATTAATCCGCCCATATCTAATACAGCAATCACTTTATTTTTAAGGCTTTCTGGAATATCGCCACTTACAATTCTTTGTGCAAGGCCTTCAGCAATAGCTGTTTTACCAACACCAGGTTCACCAATTAATACTGGGTTATTTTTAGTTCTTCTTGATAATACATGTATTACTCGTCTTATTTCTTCATCTCTGCCTATAACAGGGTCCAGTTTCCCGTTTCTTGCAGCTTCTGTTAAGTTAATAGTATATTTTTCAAGAGTATTCATTTTTTCTTCTGGGTTTTGGTCAACTATTTTACTGCTGCCTCTAATTTCTTTAATGGCTTTATTAATATTTTTTTCATCAATGCCGTTACTTGTAAATATTTTCCTTAAAGAATATCCAGCATTTTCAACTGCACCTAAAAGCAGATGTTCTGTTGAAACATATTCATCACCCATTTTTTTAGCTGCATCAAAAGCATAATCTATAGCTTTTTGAGCATCAGGTGATAATGTAGGTTGCATAGAACCTGATACTTTTGGCAGAGAATCAAGTATTGACTTAATTTCTGCTGCAGTCATATCAGGATTTACACCAAGTTTTTGTAAAAGAGGGCGGATAAGTCCGTCCTGCTGAGTAAGCACAGCATAAGTTAAATGTTCTACCTGAAGCATCTGGTGCGACAAACTTTCAGCTAATTTCACAGTATCCTGCAAAGCTTCCTGTGCTTTGATTGTCATTTTGTTGTAGTTAATCATAGTAAATACATCCTCTACTTTTCTCTTTCTATTTTTATGGTCTGGATATTATTAGTATTTCTATCCATAATAGACATATCCTCACCGTATTTTGATTGTATATTTGTTTCAATCTGTAATATTTTTTTATTTAATAATGTTATCTGCTCCTGCATATTTAATATTATTTCAACACCAGCTAAGTTTACTCCCTGCTGCTGTGTTAATATTTTTATAAACTGTAATTTTTCTATATCATTTTCTGAATAAAGCCTGTTTTTGCCATCAACCCGGCAAGGCACTACAAGTCCTAAACGCTCATACTGCCTTAATGTCTGCGGGTGAAGTCCTAATATTTCAGAAGCTATGCTTATCATATATTTAGGCGTATTATTATCCATGATATACCTTATATAGTTCCTTTTGCCACAATATCACTTCTATCAAGTTTTGGGCTTAAGTTTTGTGCTTTTGTAAGTAAATCTTTTACATCATCACTTAATCTTTCTGGAGCTTTAATATTAATTACTACATATAAATCTCCATTAACATTTTTCCTTAAAACAGGCATACCTTTACCTTTAAGTCTTAATTTTTGTCCGCTTTTTACACCAGCAGGAATACTTAAATTAACAGCACCATAAGGGGTAGGGACAGTTAATTTTGTTCCAAGTGCAGCTTCAAAAATATCTATATCCATATTGATAGTTAAATCACTGCCGTTTCTTTCATATACTGGGCTGTCAATAACTGTTGTTTTAATATATAAATCGCCTTCTGGTGCACCATTTTCACCAGCATTTCCTTTGCCTGAAACTCTTATTTTAGAGTCATTATCAATACCTGCTGGTATTTTTATTTTAATATGTTCATTAATATGTACATATCCTTTTGATTTACATTTTGCACATGGTTCAATCACTTTTTCGCCAGTTCCAGAGCATACTCTGCAAGGGGAGGCAAAGAAAGAGCCGTCACTTGTCATTCCTGTACCATGGCATGCAGAGCATGTTGTTTTTTTACCGCCTGTACCATTACATGATGGACATTGTGCATCTCTGTTAATATTTAATTCATAAGTTGTACCTTTAACAGCATCAGCAAAAGGAACTTTTATAGAGTAAACAATATCTGTGCCTTTTGCAGCTTTTGCTTTACTTCTGCCTTTTGATGTTCTTGAGGAAAAACCGCCAAAGAAATCACCAAATAAATCTTCAAAAGAAGTGCCGCCAAAATTGAAATTTCTCATATCTTCATAATTCATATTTTGGAAATTATAACCATGGCCGCTGTTTGTAAAGGCTTCATGACCTATAGAGTCATATTCTTTTCTTTTATCTGGGTCAGAAAGAACAGCATAAGCTTCTGAAAGCTCTTTAAATTTGCTTTCTGCCTCTTTATCTCCAGGGTTTACATCTGGGTGATATTTTCTAGCAAGTTTTCTATAACTTTTTTTAATCTCATCTGCTGTAGCTGTTTTACTTACTTCCAGTATGTCGTAATAATTTTTAGCCATTTTTACCTCAATATATTATTCAGATTTTATTTTTATATTTTTACTGTTTTGTTTATTAGTTTTACGGAGTATTATTTTTAATACACCATCTTTAAGTGATGCTTTTACAGCAGAAGTATCAATATTTGCTGGTATTGCAAAACTTCTGCAGAATTTTCCGCTTACACTTTCTATTTTATAAAAATAGTCATCGCTTAAATATTCTTCTTCTAGTGATTTTTTAATACCACTTATAGAAAGTATGCCATCACTAATGCTTACTTCCATATCATCTTCATTAACACCAGCAAGCTCTGCTGCTAAAATAATAACATTATCATTTTCAATAATATCTACAACAGGGCTCCAGTTATTTGACTGCTCTTTAAAAGATTTAGCAATCAGCTTATCTATATGTTTTTCCATATAGAATAAATCTTTTAAAGGGTCCCATTTCATTATACCCATACAGCACCTTTTATCTTAGTATGATTATAATATGTTACTTGAGCCTAATTCTGTCAAGTGATTTTATAAAAAAAATAATTTTAATTTTTTTAAAACTAATGCTATAATAAATTGTTATATAGATTATGTTAGGTGATATGAAGTCTAATAAGTTATTGGCAGTTACATTATTTTTATCATTATTATTACATATACTGATAATATTTTTTGTAAAATTTACAAGTGAAGAACTAAATGAGGAAAATCATCCAAAAGGCGAGCCTGTTGAGATAGAGGTTATACCAAAAGAAGAAACAGGTAATCATCCTTCTTCTACAGAGCCTGAAACAGATGATACAGAAACTACTCTTGACCATGATGTCAGCGGTGGCAAAAGTGGTGGTACAAGTGAAGGCACCACTAAAGGTGGAGGTGCTGCTGCCAGTAGAGATGTGCCTAAAAATAACATTGTGCCGCCAAAAGTGGAAAATAATCAGGAACAAAGCACATTAGAGCAGGAAACTACTGCTGAGCATAAATTAAATCTTTATGATAATAAAGATATTATTGATAGAATTGCTAATGCAAAAAAAGAGCAGCCAAAGGGCGAAGACAGTGCTTCTTATAATGTATTTGAAGAACGATATGCTTCATATTTTGCAAAATTCCGCAGGCGTATATATCAGTTATGGGAATATCCAACAGCTTCTATACAGAAAGGGGAAACTGGTGTTGTAAAATTGTCCTTTTCAATTTTAAAAGATGGGTCTATAGTAAATATTAGAATGTTAGAATCAAGCGGTTATCCAAATCTTGACAGGGAAGTTATGCGGGTTATTAAAAATATGGGTAAAGTGCCGCTTCCAGAATCTTATGAATTAAACCAGCTTAATGTAGAAGAAGCATATTTTATATACTCTATAGGCGGTGGATACGGAAGATTTTTAGAGTAAATGTGTAAAAAATATAAAAAAAGTATTTTTTTATGATTATCAAATGGACTTTTTTTATATAATAATATAAATTAATTTAAAATTATTTTTTATAGAATAAAATTTTAAGGTGCATATATGGAAGAAAAAAAATGGGATTTAAAATGGATGGCTTGGGAGATTACATCAGCATGTAATTTAAGATGTGTTCACTGCCGTTCTTCTTCAGAGGAATTTTCCCCTGTTGGTAAATTTACTTCAGATAAAGCAAAGAAATTAATAGATGATATATCTTCTTTTGCTTCACCAGTTGTAGTTATTTCTGGTGGAGAGCCACTTACAAGGCCGGATGTTTTTGATATTGCTAAATATGGCACAGATGCAGGGCTTAAAATGGCAATGGCAACAAATGGTGTACTTGTAACAGATGAAGTATGTGAAAAAATTAAATCATCAGGCATTAGAATAGTATCTATGAGCTTAGACGGTCCAAATGCGGAAGTACATGATGATTTTAGAGGCGGTATTGCTGGTGCATTTGAAGGTGTTGAAAGAGCAGCTGCTTTATTTAATAAACATGGTATTAAATTTATTATAAATTCTTCTTTTACTAAAAGAAACCAGCCTTATATTATGGAAACTTTTAGAAAAGCAAAATCTCTTGGTGCTCATGCATGGTATATGTTTTTAATTGTACCAACAGGCAGAGGGGAAGAAATATTTAAAGAGCTTGTTTCAAAAGAAGATTACGAAGAAATATTAGAATGGCACTATAATATGGAAAGGCAGGAAGATGAAATATTAGTCCGCCCAACATGCGCCCCACAGTATTATAGAATATGGCATGAAAAAAGCAAAGAAGAAGGCAAAGATACAGAACGCCGTTCACTTACTTTTTCTACAGGCGGCGGCAAAGGCTGTATTGCAGGTCAGACAATATGCTTTGTTAATTCTGAAGGTAATGTACTGCCATGCTCATATTTCCCAGAATCTGCAGGTAATGTATTTGAAAAACCATTAAAAGAAATATGGGAAACATCACCACTTTTTGAAGATTTAAGAGATTTTAGACGCTATGAAGGAAAATGCGGCGTTTGTAAATATTTAAAAGTATGCGGCGGTTGTCGTGCAAGAGCATACGCAGTTACTGGTTCATATCTTTCAGAAGAACCATTTTGCAATTATATACCTGTAAATTATAAAGGATAATTTATAATAATCATATAAAAAGGAGGACGAGTATGTCTGAGTTAGAAAACAGAATAAGGGATAAAAGCCTGTTATCAAAAATCACTACACCTGAAAAATTAATACCTTTGTTTAAGGAAACTGAAAAAAGGATTTTAAATGTAGGTTTTTCAGGGTTTACACCTGTTGGCTATCCAAAAGTTATGCCATTAGTTCTTGCAGACTATGTTGAAAAAAATAACTTAAAAGGTAAATGGCGTTTTAATCTTTTTGTTGGTGCATCAATGGGTGCAGAAGTTGAAGACAGGTGGGCAGAATTAGAACTTACTAATATGCGCTGGCCATATCAAACAGCAAAAGTTTTAAATAAAAAAATTAATGACGGCTCCATAAAAATGGGCGATAAACATTTATCAATGTTTTCTCAGGATTTCTTATACGGCTTTTACACAAAAGACAGCGGCGGCGGTTTAGATATTGCAATTATTGAAGCATCTGCAATAGATGAAAATGGTAATATTATATTAGCAGGTTCAGTGGGTGCTGCTCCAGAATTTATTGCTATGGCTGATAAAATTATTGTAGAAATCAATACTCACAACCCTTCTTTTGAAGGTATGCATGATATTTTTGTAAGCGATATTCCACCTTATAAAAAAATTATCCCTATTACAGATGTTAGACAAAGAATTGGTACTCCTTTTGTTCCAACTGATAAAAATAAAATTGTTGGTATTATAGAATCTACTAAACCAGATAACGGAAGAGCTGTAAGAGGCAGCGATGAAGTATCAGATACTATTGCTCAGCATATTATAGATTTCTTCCAGGCAGAAGTAAAAGCAGGGCGTATGCCTAAAAATTTACTGCCGCTGCAATCAGGTGTTGGCTCTATTGCAAATGCAGTAGTTCTTGGACTTACTAACTCTCCATTTGAAAATTTAACAGTATACAGTGAAGTTCTTCAAGACGGATTTTTACCATTTTTAGATTCTGGTAAATGTAAATTTATTAATGCCACATCTGTATCATTATCAAATGAAGGTTTTGAACACTGGTGGAAAAATTATGATACATACCGTGAAAGAGTTCTTTTGAGACCTATGCAGATATCAAATAACCCAGAAGTTGTCCGCCGTTTAGGTGTTATCTCTATGAATACACCAGTTGAAGTGGATTTTTACGGCCATGCGAACTCAACACTTGTTGGCGGCACAAGAATGTTAAATGGTATAGGCGGTTCTGGTGATTTTGCTCGTGCTGCTTATATTTCAATAATGCATACTCCTTCATGCAGACCAAGCAAAACAGATGAATTTGGTATATCTGCAGTTGTTCCAAAAGTTCCGCATGTTGACCATACAGAGCATGATTTAGATGTAATTGTTACAGAGCAGGGGCTTGCAGATTTACGCGGACTTGACCCAAAAGACAGAGCAAAAGTAATGATAGAAAAATGTGCACACCCTGCATATAAAGATTACTTAAAAGATTATCTTGAAAGAGCTGTTAAAGCAACAGGCAATCATCACGAACCTCAAATATTAAGAGAATGTTATGATATGCATATAAGCCTTGCTGAAAACGGCACAATGCGTTTTTGGGAGAAAAAGTAAAATAATATGATTATTTTCTTTTCACCAAGCGAAAGTAAAACAAAACTTGATGAATACGGCAGTATATGTAAAGAGAGCTTTATTTTTCAAGATTTATATGCAAAAAGAGTAGAAGCAGTTAATATATATAATGAATATATAAACAGCCATCGTGCTGATATGCTTTTAGATATTTTTGGCATAAAAGATATTGAAGAAATAAAAGAATATCAAAAAAATATTTTTGAAGAAGCCACTTGTACTGCCATTAAAAGATACAGCGGGGTAAGTTATTCTTACCTCGCTTATGACTCTTTAAATCAAAATGCAAAAGATTATATATTAAATAATGTTATAATATTTTCTAATCTTTTTGGTCCAGTTTCAGCTAATGATAAAATTCCATATTATAAACTTAAACAAGGTGCAAAAATAGACAGCTTTGCTTTTGAAAAATTTTATAAAGATAATTTTTCTCATGCAGTAGATGAATATACAGCTAATCAGGAAATAGTTGATTTAAGAGCTGGATTTTATGAAAAATTTTACCAGATAAAGAAAAAATATGCTACATTTAAGTTTCTTAAACAGGGCAAAGTGGTAAGCCATTTTGCAAAAGCATACAGGGGTATTATTTTAAAAATAATGGCAGAAAATAATATACTTGAAAGTAAAAATATACTCGCACATCTTCCAGAGAATTTAGAAGTTACGGACAGCAGTATAAAAGGTTTTAAAGAAGAATTTATTTTAAATGTATTAGACTAATCCTTAAAAAACAGACCTAATTCATCAAGTCTTGAATTACACCGTAAAAACTGCCTTTCAAATGATGTTTCCATAAGTTCTTTCGGGAAAATACTTTCTTTTAATTGTGTGTTAAAGAACAGCTTTGTATCATGATAATAACAGTGGTCTATAAATATAGTAAACCTTAAAGCATCATTTAATTTTGTAAATGGTTTAAAATTATTTATAAATACTGCATCAAATGTTTTAGGAATTACAAAAAACTTAAAAGGGTGGTTATCCTGCAGTTTTATCATTAATTCATCAAAATCTACTAATACTTTATCTCGTTTTGGCTCATAAGTTTCTAATACTTCATTAAATGATTTATTAGAAAATACAGCCTGCCAGGCAGCAAGATTAATACGGAAGCTTTTGCCCTCTACAGTTATTGTATCAAAAGTGTTTGATATAATACCTAATTCTCTTGCAAACTGAGTAGTGTCAAATTTGCCGCCGCCAAGCTCTTTTGGAAGTCTGTTTGATGTGGTGATTATAGTTGTATCATTGTTAATGCTGTCTATAAACCTAGCAGCCATTCTAGTAGTTGCAGGGTCATCTAAATCAAATTCATCTATTAATAATAAATCAACAGGCTTAAAAAATTCTATTGTTTTTTCAAGACCTGAAAAATTCATAAAATAAGTTAATTCTAAAAAACTCATAAATGCTTTACTGCCCTTAAAATTATGAAAGCATGCAGAAAGCAGGTGAGTTTTACCTATACCATAAGTGCCGTCAATATAAATATTTTTTGCTATTTTATTTTCTTTTTGTTTTTTAGAAAAGAAAGAGCGTTTTTTCTTTGGTTTTTCTTTATTTGAAATACTGCGTAATAACTCTTTTAATGCAGCCTGTGAAGGATATGCCGCATCATCGTGATAATTATCAAATGTGCAGTTTTTAAATTTTGGATGAGGGCGAAGTTCGCTGAAACACTCATCTATTGAAACATTAAAATTAATTGTATTGATATCTTTATAATTATAGTTTATCATAATCAAATATATTATATATTTTTAAAAAATAATCAAGGAGTTTATTATGCTGAAACAAATATCTGATGTTGTTTTAGAAGCTGGTGATATAGTAAGCAGCGGTTTTCACTCTGCTAAAACTATTAAACATAAAGGTGATGTAGATTTAGTTACAGAATATGATGTTAGAACAGAAAACTTTTTAAAAGAAAAACTGCAGAAAATGTTCCCGTCTTTTACTATTGTTGGAGAAGAAACCCATGCAGATGGCAAATATCCTGCAGAAAATGTTATATTTATAGACCCAATAGACGGCACTACAAATTTTGTGCATGGTGTTCCTTTTGTGGCTGTATCTGTTGGTGTAATTACTGATACAGAAACAAAATATGGTGTTGTATATAACCCTGTACTTAATGAACTTTATTCTGCAGAAACAGGTAAAGGTGCTTTCTGCAACGGCTCTCAAATAAAAGTATCAGAAACAGCTTCATTAATTAATTCTTTAGTGGCTACAGGTTTTCCTTATAAAAAAGATAATCTGCCATATTTAATGAAAGTATTGGAAGATGTTTTAAAAGCAACAAGAGGAATAAGACGGGCAGGGGCAGCATCTCTTGATTTATGTTATACTGCTCGCGGTATATATGACTTATATTATGAAACAAGGCTGCAGCCATGGGATATGGCAGGCGGCTTAATTATTGTAAGAGAAGCTGGCGGTATTGTTACAAAACTTGACGGCAGATATCATGATATGGACAGCGACAGTTTAATTGCATCTAACGGACTTTTACATAGAGAATTTTTAAACCTGTTAAATGAAATAAAATAATAATTATAATTATAATAAAAATAATTATATATATAATAACATAATTTTAAACTGTTATTTTTGATTTTGTATTGGAGTAATTCTTTAATATTATTAAAGATATTTTATATCTTTTTTATTGACATACATTTTTACATATAGTAGAACCTGTAAATATTAATCTTGATACATACATAATTTATTTTATTTATTAGGAGGAGAGTATGGATTTTAAAGGTTTATTTTTTAGTGCTGAAGGCAGATTAAACAGACTTTCATTTTTTCTTCTTGCTATTTCAGTTGGTGTAGTTTTTTCAGTTATAAGTATAGTTCTTAACTTAATTTTACCAGCTAGTGCTGCAGGTGTTGTATCAGCTGTTTTATATGTAGTAAACACTGTTATTGGTATTTTCTTAGCAATTAAAAGATTTCATGATTTTGATAAAAGCGGCTATTTCATGCTTGCTTTTAGTGTAATTGCATCTATTATAATAATAGCAGTATCTTTAATTTTCTTATTTGTTTTAAATAATGAAACACTTGGACTTGGATTTGCAACTATAGGTGCAATTGCAGTTGTATTATATGTTTATCTTAAACCAGGTACAGCAGGTGTTAACAAATATGGTAATCAGCCAGCGGCTCTTTTTGATTTAGGATTAAATGATAATAATGACACTAATAATCCAGTAATATCAGAATAATTCAAATAATTACTAGTTATATATAGGGAAGTTTTTTAACTTCCCTTTTTTATTAACTCTTTAGAGAGTTGAGCGTAGCGAAACCAAAAACTACTGGCTATGCCAGTAGATGACAAAATCTTATAGAAA
>CALUWI010000019.1 GCA_944324465.1 uncultured Mucispirillum sp.
AAATATTATTTTATTTAAAGAGATTTAACAACCACTTTTTTTATATCATTTTTCGCAATCGTTTTTAGAATTTACCTGTTAACTTTGCAAATGAGTATTGGGAAATAGCAAGAAAAACACCATTTTATGAAATGATATTATACAGAATGATACATGAGCAAAGCAGTCATATTTCTTTTGCTACAATAGACCATTTTAGCAGAATAATGTATCCTTTTAAATGGCTTAAAAAAGTTCATAAAGTGGGATATATAAGGCAGATTGCAGATAGATTACTGCCACATGGCACAAAAAGAAGAAAAATAGTTAAAAAATTGGTATTTGGGCAAAATTAATAATAGGAGTTACCGCTTGGATACAAAAAACATTAAGGATAGTTGGACACCATTTTATATGTAAAGCAGTATCATCAACTAATCCACCAAGAGAATATTATGCATCTACATCTTTTTGGTTTAAAATTGATGGCGAAATTGAAAATTTTAATATTATAGATTTATCTGTTGACAAAGCTTATCATGAAGATGATATTAATATAGATAATACTGTTGGTGTTAAAACAGGTGGCTATATTGCTCACGAAGTGATAACAGATAATGATAGAGCAGTATTTGATTATATTACAAAATCTTTACTTGGTGTAGATTACACGAACTAAAAGCAGTAGCAACACAGGTTGTAAATGGTATTAATTATAAATTTATCTGCATATCTAAATTTGTAGTGTCTTATGCACAGCCTGAACTTACAATGATAGAGGCATATACAAAATTTGCTTACTCTGTTGCATCTGTTATTAAAATTAAAAAATTTCTAAGTTATTAATTAAAGGATGTTAGAGATGAAAGAAATAATGCATTTATTACTAATTTTAGTATTTTTAAACCTGACATCTTGTAGTGACAGTAAAGATGAATCACCGTAGTATCAGCCAAAAACTTATACAGAATATAAGGAAGTAACAAATGTAAATACACCTGTAAAATCCACACTTAATTCAGATGAATATGCTGGAATGTATGCTGTATTAGTGGCTAAAAATTGAGAATCAACAGTTGAAGATTATATTATTATAAATATTGGTGAGAGTAATAAGACTGGTGAACTTATTAAAGAAATAAATATTTGCCACAAATATATAAAAGATTATCTTATATACAACATAATACAGAAAAGGATTGGTTTCATGCAAATTCTATAGAACATGATGTAATTGATAATTCCTTAATTATTTCAGGAAGAGCTCAATGTGTAATAAAAATCACACTGCCAGAAAATAATGGAGCAATACAGGCAGGAAAAGATGATATTACTTTAAAATGGATACTTACTGTGCATCTTAAAAATAAGGAGCAACAGATAAAACATATTCCACATATACAGAATTTAGTAAAAATAGTGAGATAATATTACAAATGGAACTTAGACATGATAATATGGTTACATCCTTGTAAGCACCAACATATCGTACATATCACATTAATCCATTTGATTATGTGAATGTAGATTATAAATAAATTTTTAGAGAGGTAAATTATGTTACAGTTTTTTTTATTTGACGAGAAAACATTAAATGGTAAAATTTCATTGGATAAAAATCTATGGAATGAATATAGACCAAATAATGTATTACAAAATCAACTTCTTGTGGAAGAAGATGATAAGATTACTATTGAAATATCACAAGAAGAAAAAGCAAAAGTTAAACTTGCTGGTGCAATTAGTTCTTTACAAAACCTTAATAGTGCGAATATCGCAATTATGAAAACAACTTTTCCAACACAAGATTTTGATATAGAATGGTATAGGGATACTAAAGAGAAATATAATACTATAAAAGAATATTCTATAGATTGGTGCACATCTATTTCTCCTGCTATTACATCATATATACCATCTTCTATTATTGGTTTTACTCCTAAATATAATTTTTTTGCCAAAGATATATTATCAAGTATAGATAGTAGTTCGTCACAGGAAGAAAAGAAAAAAAGAATAACTACAGATGTTGCATATCTGTTACAAGAAAGTAATAAAATTACAAATAATTTTAATGCATTTTCACATATAGAAGGTGGTACAAGTGTAGGAACAATACCTAGTTGGTCAAAAAATATTTTAAGTGCTTGTAAAACTTTTAATGATAATAGTTCAGATATTACTGATAATAGATATAAAGAAATAGAACAAAAAATTAAAAGAGCAAAAGATATTAGTTCAGCTTTAACACAAGAAATTAAGTACTATAATAATCTTATTATTACTGGTGGTGCTTTAATGGGAGGCGGTGCTTTTGTAGCTGGTTCTATTGGTGTTCCAATGATATTTATCAATCCTATGGCTGCTGGTTTTACAATATTTTTAGGTGTTGGGGCTTTTATAGCAGGCTCAGTAGTATTAGGTGTATATATTGATAAACTAAAAAAAATAAGTAAAGAAAAGGCAGAAATAGATGCTCAAATTAATAAAGATAATCAGCTACTTACATCATTACAAAGTCTTGAAACTACATCTACAATATTAATTGATAGTTATAATTTAATGAGTGAAAATACAATAACTTTTTTAACTTCATGGAATACTGTATCAAATAATTTAAATACAATTATTGATAAATTAAACGATGGAAAAGTGTTTAATCAACATGATTATCTTGAAGGTGTAAAGATGTCAATTGAATCTTCATTACCATTATGGGATAGTGTTTATACTTATTCACTTCAATTACAAAATAGTGTAACTTTAGATCCAAAAATAATTGATAAAGATACTATTATCCAATAATTCTAAAAAACATACTGTACATATTTTTAATGTTCAGTATGTTTTAAAATAAATAATTAAGATTTTATACTATACATATTAAAAACTGCTTTAAAATTTACTAAAAAATATGAAATGAGTAAAAATTTTAATAAAATAAAAAGGCATATTATCAATCATCTAATATATAACTAGTTGGCACTGTAAAAAATTTTGTGTAATCAAAAAAACTATGTTATAAAAAAGCATAAGGAGAGTTACATGAAATTTGAAGAACAGTTAAAACAATTTAAAGAAAGTCTAAATTTTCCGAAAAATTTTGGAGTATCAGACTATAATGATTTGATGAAAGAAATCAAGAAGATAATAATAGAGAAAGCCTTAAATAGCGAACTAGATTATCATTTGGAAGAAGAAACAGCAAGTAACAGCCGTAATGGGTACAGCAGCAAGACCATTCAAACAGAAGCAGGTAAAATAGAGTTAAGCACCCCAAGAGACCGTAATTCCAGCTTTGAACCAGTAATAGTGAAGAAAGGTCAGCGTAAAGCAAGTATCTTAGATGACCAGATATTAGCTTTATATGCTAGAGGAATGAGTACGCGCGATATAGTATCAACCTTTGAAGAAATATATGGAGTAGAGGTATCTCCTGCATTAATATCTCGTGTAACAGAAAATGTAATGGAAAGTATTCTGGAGTGGCAAAATAGGCCATTAGAGCCTGTATATCCAATAATATTTTTGGACTGTATAGTAATTAAGGTAAATCAGGATAAACGAGTGATAAATAAATCAGTTTATCTTGCATTGGCTATAAATATGGAAGGTAAAAAAGAGCTTCTTGGAATGTGGATAAGTGAGAATGAAGGCTCAAAATTTTAGCTGCAGGTATTGACAGAAATCCAAACACGAGGAGTACAAGATATTTATATAGCAAGTGTAGATGGTTTAAAAGGTTTCCCTGAAGCTATTAATACAGTATTTCCAAAAACTAAAATACAGCTTTGTATTGTGCATATGGTAAGAAATTCTCTTAAATATGTATCATGTAAAGATTATAAAGCCGTAACTGCTGATTTAAAAAATATATATAAATCAGTTACAGCAGAAGAAGCATATATGGAACAGATAAGATTTGCTGATAAATGGGATAATAAATATCCTACTATTAGCAGAATGTGGAAAAATAACTGGGAAAATATTTCTACTTTATTTGCTTATCCTGATGAAATAAGAAGAGTTATTTATATCACTAATGCTATTGAATCTTTAAACAGCGTAATTAGAAAAGCTGTTAATAATAAAAAAATATTTCCTGATGACCAGGCTGCTTTTAAAGCTGTCTTTTTAGCTATAAAACAGGCTTCTAAAAAATGGACTATGCCTATCAGAAACTGGAAGCCTGCTTTAAATAGATTTGAGATGGAATACGGAAATTAAACAGTTTACACAAAATTTGATACAGGCTAGAAAATTATTTAATTATAAATCGGCTAAAGATATTTTTTATGAGAACTTGAATGACTGCTTAAAATGTTGCAATCGGTTTTAGAATTTACCCTTTTACAACATTATGCATTTTTGACTTTATTTTTAAAAAATTATCTTGTAATATCATAGTAAGCTCCTTGATTGTTTTTTTGTTTTTTTGTATATAACATTATAACAATTTTTAGGAGCTTTTGCAATTTAAAAACACTCTTTTTATTTTATATTACAATAACTTATAAATATTTCTAAAATAAAAATGGGGTACCACCAGAGTTATTTTCCCACTTGATAAAAATAAAATAATTGCTATAATATTATCAATAATATTTGATATTTTAATTATGGAGAATTAAATGTTTGATAATTTAAGCAACAGAGCTATGCAGGTACTTGCTCATGCAAAGGAAGAAGCAGATAAACTGGCACAGCCTGTTATTGATACAGAGCATATATTATTAGGGCTTTTTATAGAAAAAACAGGTATTGCAGCCACTATTTTTATGAAACGCAATATTAATATTTCATCTATTGTAATGAAAATACGCCGCAGCTCTGATATGAGCGATATTTTTGCATTAAAAGGCAATTTAAATTACAGTCCGCAGGTTACAAAAGTTTTAGAATATGCTGCAGAAGAAGCAAAAGCATTTGGCAAAGAGATTGTAGATACTGAACATTTACTTTTAGGCTTAGTTCGCGAAACAGAGGGCAAAGCCAGTGCAATACTCAGCAGAATAGGCTTTGATGTGGAATCTTTAAGGCGTGATATTAAAACATATTATAAAAAAGGCACATCAGAGAAAGAAAACAGTGAAACACCTGTTTTAGATGAGTTTGGCAGAGATTTAACAGCACTTGCCAAAGAAGGCAAGCTGGACCCAGTTGTTGGCAGGCAGGATGAAATTATCCGTCTTTTACAAATATTAGGCAGAAGACAGAAAAATAATGCTGTGCTTATTGGTGAACCGGGTATTGGTAAAACAGCTATTGTGGAAGGGCTTGCAAGAAGAATGTTAGATGAAGATATTCCAGCATTTTTAAGAGATAAAAGAATAGTGTCATTAGAAATGGGTGCATTAGTTGCAGGCACAAAATACCGCGGTCAGTTTGAAGAACGCATGAGAAAACTCTTAAAAGAAATAGAAACTGCAAAAAATATTGTGCTTTTTATTGATGAGATTCATACACTTGTTGGTGCAGGGGCAGCAGAAGGCTCTATTGATGCAGCAAGTATGTTAAAACCTGCTCTTGCAAGAGGCGGTGTACAGTGCATTGGTGCTACAACTTTAGCAGAATACAGAAAACATTTTGAAAAAGACGGTGCATTAGTCCGCAGGTTTCAAACTATTATTGTTCAGCCGCCTACTGATAAGCAGACTGTTGCTATTATTAAAGGCATAAAAAAATACTATGAAGAATACCACAAAGTATTAATTCCTGATGAAGTGGCAGAAGAAGTTGTATCACTTACTGATAGATATATTACTGATAAATTTCAGCCAGATAAAAGTATAGATGTTATTGATGAAGCATGCTCAAAAAGGAAAATCAATAAAAATATGCTGCCTAAAAATCTGGAAAGGTTAAAACACAGAATTAATTCTGCCAGTGCAGAAAGAGAAAAATATATTCCGCATAACGAATATGATAAAATAGAACAGTTTACCAAAGAAATAAATAAGCTGGATGCTTTATATAAAGCTAAAATAAACAGCTGGAATAAAGATATTAATGAAAACTACCAAAGCCTTACAAGTGATGATGTGGCAGAAGTTGTATCTATTATGACAGGAATCCCTGCTAAAAAATTACAGTCTGATGATAAAGCAAGGGTTGCAGGCGTTGCTGATGAAATTAAAAAATATGTAATCGGGCAGGATGAGGCAGTAGACAGCGTTGCAAAATCTATTAAACGCAGCTTTGCAGGTATTGCAAACCCTGACAGACCACTGGGCTCTTTCATATTCTTAGGTCCTACTGGTGTTGGTAAAACAGAAGTGGCAAAAAGGCTTGCAGAAATTGTATTCGGCTCACGAGATGCTCTTATCAGAATAGATATGAGTGAGTATATGGAAAAATTTAATGTGTCAAGGCTTGTTGGTGCACCTCCTGGATATGTTGGCTATGAAGAAGGCGGCAAATTAACTGAACAGGTAAGAAGACGACCATACTGTGTTGTGCTTTTTGATGAAGTGGAAAAAGCTCACCCAGATGTTATGAATATTTTACTGCAGATATTAGATGAAGGCTTTGTTACAGACAGTCTTGGGCATAAAGTAAACTTTAAAAATACTATTATTATACTTACATCTAATATAGGCACAAAAGAAGGCACTGGAGATAAATCATTAGGCTTTGGCGGCATAAAAAATACAAATGTATTAGACCACAGCCGTTTTAAATCTGCAGCAGAAAAAGAGCTGAAAATGAGATTTGCTCCAGAATTTTTAAACAGGCTTGATAATATAATCTACTTTAAACCATTAGGGCTTGAAGAATTAAAAGTTATATTTGATATTCAGCTTGCTGAAATTAATAAACGACTTGCTTCAAGCGGCAAAAAAATCAGCATACCTGATGATGTAAAAGAATATCTGTTAACAAATGATTATCCATATATGTATGGAGCAAGACCTGTTAAAAGAATACTGCAAAACCATATTGAAGATAAACTGGCAGATATTTTAATTAACGATACTTCGCCTAAACGCAAAGTATTTAAAGCGGTTGTGAAAGATAATGAAGTCCTTATTAAATAAACGAATAGCAATATTTGGAGCAGGGGCTGTAGGCTCTTATATTGGCTTAAAACTCATAGAGCATGGATTTACTGATGTGGAGTTTGTGGCTCGCTCTGGGTATAATGTATTAAAAGAAAAGGGACTTACTGTTAAAAATTATACAGATAAGTCGCCTTATAATGTGAAAGTAAATGCCAGCAAAGAATTAAGCGGTCTTTATGATGCAGTATTAATATGTGTAAAATCAAAAGATACTGTAACGGCTGCTAAACAGGCTGTAGACCATTTAAAAGATGAGGGTTTTGTTGTATCTATCCAAAACGGTGTAGAAAACCCTGATATTATTTCTGCATTTATACCTGCAGATAAAATTATTACTAATGTTATATATATGACAGCAGTTATGCAGGAAAAAGGTGTGTTAGAATATATGGCAGAAGGCAGGCTTATTTTTGGGCATCTAAATGGTCAGAGTTCAAAATATACTGAAACTTATATGCAGATATTACAGCAGGCAGAATTAAATGCAAAATATACAGATAATATAAAACATTATCAGTGGCAGAAATTAATGCTGAATATTGTTTTAAACCCACTTACTGCGCTTTTCCGCAAAACATTTTATAAAATGAGTAAGTATGATGATGCATTAAGCCTGACAAAATCATTATTTAAAGAAGCTCAGCATGCTGCTAAACTCTGCGGAGTAGATATTGCAGATGAAGAATATGATAAAATAACTGCAAGATGTAAAGAAAATGTTACGTTTAAATCAAGTATGTATCAGGATATTGAAGCAAACAGAAACCCTGAAATTGATGCAATATTAGGTGTTGTTGTCCGCACTCATGAAAAACATAATCAGTCTGCACCATACTGCGACTGTCTGCTTAAAATTATGAATGTAAAATACGGCGGCTGGTTTCAAATTTCCCCTACACTTGCTGCTGATGTATTAGTTATTAATAATGATAAAGTGTTATTAATAGACAGGAAAAATGAACCATTAGGCTGGGCTATACCTGGCGGGCTGGTTGATTTATATGAAACTATGGAAAATGCAGCACTTAGAGAACTGCAGGAAGAAACAGGCATAGAAGCAGATATTAAAGATTTACACCTGCTTGGCATATATTCTGACCCAAAAAGAGATTCAAGAGGTCATACAGTCAGTGCTGTATATGTATATTTTTCTGATAAGGAAGCTCATGCTGCAGATGATGCAAGAGATGCAAAATATTTCCATATAGATAATCTGCCTGAAAATATAGCTTTTGACCATAGAAAAATATTGCAGGATGCAAAAGAAAAATTTATAAAATAATATTATGGCTGTTGGAAAAATATATGATTTTTAATACTTATGGCTGTATAGAAAATCCACATATAATGCTCATTCATGGTGCAGGCTATGGCTGGTGGAATTTTATTAACTATATTGATGCTCTTTCTAAATCATATTATGTTATTCTTCCAACACTTGATGGGCACAGCGAAGACAGCCAAACACCATATATTTCTACAGAACATTGTGCAGAACAAATTATTCAATATATTGAAAAGAAATCCTGCAAAAAACTGCATTTATTATATGGACTTTCTCTTGGTGGACAAATAATATTAGAAATGATATCTTTAAAACCAGATATAGCAGATAAAGCTATAATAGATGGAAGTATATGTTATCCACAGCCAAAACTAGCAAAAACTGCAAAATTTTTTATTAAATACTTTTATAATTTTATTTTTAGTGAAACAGCATGTAAAATACAAATGTTTATATTAAAATTTTCAAGTAAAAAAACTTTTTCTGATATTCAAAAACAAATGTATATAAAATATATACCTGTATTGAAAAAAGAAACTCTTTATAGTATATATAATACATATATGGCTTCATATTATTTAAAGCCTGAAATTAAAAATTCAAAAACTGATATAATATATATGTATGGCTCTAAAGAGATGAAATGTGTTAAACTTTCAGCGGAGAAATTAAAAAATCTGCTGCCATCATTAAGGATAATAGAATATAAAGGTTTAAATCATGGAGAACTTGCACTTTATTATCCAAATAAATTTTTAGCTATGCTTAATAGTTTATAATAATAAAATTAATTATCAAAGAGGTGTTATATGAGAAATATATTTATATTATTTAAAGTTTTTTTTATATGTATAATATTTGCTGGTATAAGCTATGCAGAAAGTGGTGATAATGAAAGCCATGAAGATAAAGTGAAACATTCTATGTATGATATGTCTGTTATAGAAAAACAGCTTGAAGCATATAAAAAAGAATACGGGCAGTATCCAAAAACAGAAGATGGACTTGAAAATATCAAAAAATATAATGTAACAGTTATGCCAGACCATATTGTACCAAACAGATATTTAGAAGGCAACTCACCATATTCAAGAGCTATGAAGTGGGAAGGTTATAAATTCCCAAGGCCTGATTTAGTAGACGGCTGGGGCAGAAAATATGAATATAAAAGCAATGGTGTAAAATATTCTATTCATTCTTATGGAGAAGACGGTGTTCAAGGCGGCGCAGGTGCTGGAGCAGATATTGTAATTTTCAGCAATAAATAAAGATATTTACCTGTAAAAAATAATACTTATAAAAAATATTAAATTTTTTTAAAAAAATGCTTGCATTATAAAAAAATATATAGTATAAAGATATTCCCTTGGAGGAGTGGCCGAGTGGTTTAAGGCGGCGGTCTTGAAAACCGTTGTAGGTTAGTAGCCTACCGTGGGTTCGAATCCTACCTCCTCCGTTGCAAAAGCCCTAGTGTAAAAACTAGGGCTTTTTTGTTTGAACAGACAGGAAAAATATTTATTATTTTTGCTCATACAGCTGTTATTGTAAACAGAGATTAATGTCCTATAAAGACCATCAAAAAGAGTATTATAACAGTATAATGGATATTATAAATTAAATAAAAAGAATAAGGTTATAATTATATAGTATTATATTTATACAGTTGTTTGAGAAGTAACACAAAATAGATTAATTATTTTTAATACAAGAATATATATATTTATACAGTCAGTATTTTTTATAACTCTCAACATTATCATTAAAATTTATAATCAGTATTTATTTCAATACAAATTATAAATATCATTAATATCTTTTTTGTATACTAAATGTTTATAAAAATTCTATTTTCCTATAATAATCTCTCAAATTTTATTTTTTTATATATAAAAATAAAAAAAATGTTAAAAAAATTGATTTAAGTCAAGGAAATATTAATTTTAAATTTTTATAATCAAACTTAGTTATAATTACAGGAGGTATGATAATGCAAAAAGTCAGATATGTGGTATGCTTTTTTGTATTGGTTTCTGCATTTTTTGTTTTAGGAGGTTGCAGCAATAAAGAGCAGCCAAAACAATCTGCAGATAAGTCAGTAACACCTGCAGAAAAAACAGTGCAGGCATCAAAAGATGTTAATACTAATTCTTTGCAGGAAATTATGAAAGCTAGAAATCTTACAGAAAAAGATATTTTAGCAGCGGCTAAAACTTACCAGCCTAGCGGCAGACATGATGAATTTATAGTATTTTCATCAGGTGGTCAGTCAGGACAGGTAATAGTTTATGGGGTACCATCTATGCGTATATATAAATACATAGGTGTATTTACTCCAGAACCATGGCAGGGGTACGGATATGACCAGGAGTCTAAAGCAGTGCTTGCTCAGGGTAAAATAAGGGGCAAAGATATCACTTGGGGCGATTCTCACCACCCAGCATTTACTGAGAAAAATGGTGAGTATATGGGAGATTATCTTTTTATTAACGATAAAGCTAATCCTAGATTAGCAGTTATTAATCTGCATGATTTTGAAACTGTTCAAATTGTTTCAAATCCAGTAATCAAAAGTGAACATGGTGGTGCTTTTGTAACTCCAAATACAGAATATATTATGGAAGCAAGCCAGTATGCAGCACCACTTGATAATAACTATTATCCAATAGAAGATTATCAAAACTCTTTCCGTGGTGCAGTGACTATGTGGAAGTTTGATTATGAAAAAGGTAGAATTGATGAAAAAGAATCATTAACATTAGAACTTCCTCCATATATGCAGGATTTATCAGATGCTGGTAAAGGTTTATCTGATGGATGGGGCTTTATTAACTCATTTAATACAGAAATGTATACTGGTGGTGTTGAAAAAGGACTGCCTCCATTTGAAGCAGGTATGAGCCGTAATGATAATGACTATCTTCATGTATTTAACTGGAAAGTGATTGCTGAACTTGCAAAAGACCCAAAAAATTATAAAATGATTAATAATCATAGGGTCGTTACTATTGAAGCGGCAGTTAAAGCAAATGCTTTATTTTTAATACCAGAGCCAAAATCACCTCATGGTGTAGATGTTACTCCAGATGGCAGATATATTATTGTAGGTGGTAAACTGGATACTCATGCTTCAGTTTATGATTTTGAAAAAATTAAAAAATTAATAGACAGCAAAGATTTTGCTGGTAAAGACCCATTTGGTATACCTGTTCTTGATATGAAAAAATCATTACACGGTCAAGTAGAACTTGGTCTTGGACCATTACACAGTACATTTACAGAAAAAGATGGTGAAATTCTTACATCTTTATATGTAGACTCTCAGATTGTAAAATGGGATTATAAAAACTTAAAAGTTTTAGACCGTATTAATGTTCATTATAACATTGGTCACCTTGATACAATGGAAGGTAAAAGTTCTAAACCAAAAGGCAGATATGCATTAGCTCTTGATAAATTATCAATAGATAGATTTAATCCTGTTGGTCCACTTCATCCTCAAAACCATCAGTTAATAGATATTACAGGTCCAAAAATGGAACTTATTTATGATATGCCTATTCCATTAGGTGAACCTCATGATGTTGTATCAATATCTGCAGATAAATTAAAACCACAGCCAACTTATGCTATGGGAACAAACAGCAGAACAGGCAAACAGCATGAAGGAATGACTCTTGCAGGTCAGGAAAGAGTAGAAAGAAATGGTAAAAATGTAAAAGTATATGCTACTCTTGTTCGTTCTCACATTGTACCTGAGCATATTGAAGTAAATAAAGGTGATAATGTTACAATTTATTTAACAAGCTTAGAAAGAGCACAGGACGAAACCCATGGTTTTGCTATTGATAATATGAATGTTCATGCTTCGGTAGAACCAGGTAAAACTGTATCTGTAAATTTTATTGCTGACCAGGAAGGTGTATTTCCTTATTACTGTACAGAATTTTGTTCTGCACTTCACCTTGAAATGATGGGATATCTTTTTGTAAAAGACCCTAATAAAAAATATGAAGATATTAAAAAAACTACACTTCAGAAATACACTCCAGAACAGCTTAAAGCAGAATATGATAAAATCATAGCTACAAATAAAGCTACTGATGAAGTTATTCAATCTGTTGTTAAATATCTTACAGATAAAGGCTATGAAAAATATCCATCAATTAAAGCATTAGTAACAGATGCTCTTGACCAGTATGCAAATATTAAAGATACGAAAGCAAAAGCAGATGCTGCATACCAAAAAGGTGATATGGAACAAGCTATTTTATGGGAAAACCAAGTGTGGCAGTATATGGTTAAAACAGCAGATGTTGGTTTAAGAGCAAAAGCTCGTCTTGCAAGAGAGATTGCAACACCAATGTCAGCACAAGTCGCTCGTGGTGAAGAAGCATATTTAAAAGGTGGATGTAATGGTTGTCATGTAATTGGACAGGTAAGTTCTGGTCCAGATTTAACTGGTGCATTATATAGAACAAGTGAACAGTGGGTATTTGAATTTATTAAAGACCCTGCATCAAAATATAATGAAGAATACGTTGTTGATTTAATAAATTATTTCAACCTGCGTATGCCTAACCAGCATATGACTGATCAGGAAATCTATGACATGATTGAATACATGAAATGGATTGATGAAAATGCTGAATTATTCTAAATCAGCATAATATAAAATACCAGAAAGGTCTCTCCTCTTATGCCTTTCTGGTATAATAATTTATATAGGTGTGTTATGGGTAAAAAAGTTTCAAAATCAAATATATTTGCAGGTATAGCAGCTATAATATTATTTTTTGCATTTACTCTCCCGATGGTTGTTTTTTATAATGTGCCAAATAAAATACAAAATAACAGAATTGAAGATATTCCAGCGTTTGTTTATCCTTTATGGAATTTATATGAAACAGGAAGATATTTAAGCCCTTATACACCAAAAGGGGCAGAAAGAGATTTGAAAAAAATGATAGAATTAAAGGGCGAAGTTGGTATGATGAGTACACCAGTATGGTTTGTCTCTCTTGAAGCACCAAACTATCCTAAAGCAGCATTCCCTGATGGTATTCCAGTATATTTTCATTTAGATGGTTATTCTGGAGATGTACATGAAATGAATACTATTAACCACTTTATAGGAATGTATCCTATGGAAGCAGGTGCACAACTTGAAAGAAAGATTTCTCCATTTTTAATGCTTTTAGTTTCTGTTCTTATGGTAATATTTCTTGTATATAAAGGTAAATTTTCTCCATTATTAATGGCAGTGCCAGCATTAATTCCTGCAGGATTTTTTGCTGTTTATTCTGGGTGGCTTTATTGGTATGGGCACAATCTTCAAGAATGGGGTATGTTTAAAGTAAAACCATTTATGCCAACAGCATTAGGTGATGGTAAAGTTGCTCAATTTACTACTCATTCATATCCTACAATTGGTTTTTATCTGCTTTTGATTGTAGCAGTGTTAAGTATTTTAGCAATACTTGCAAGAATTAAAGAAAATAAAGAGCATAATAAATAATGAAAAAAACATCTGTATTATTAATAACAATTTTTGTGTTTATACCTTTTGCGGCTTTTTGTTCAGAATTGCAGAACGCAATAGATAGTGCGAAAGAGGGGGCCACTATATTATTAAGTGATGGAGTGTATGAAGGTCCTGTTGTGATTAATAAACCCTTAACAATTCGCGGAAGTGGTAAAAAAGCATACATAAAAGGAAATGGCAAAGGAAGTGTTATAACAGTTAATGCAGGATACTCTGTTATAGAGAATATACATATATTAGGCAGTGGAGAAAGCCATGAAAGTATTGATTCATGTGTATATGTTAAAAATGCAGATGGAGTAAAAGTATTAAATAATACAATTTCTGACTGTCTTTTTGGGGTTAATTTTGAAGGTTCTAACAGAGGGTTAATAGAAAATAATACTATTAGTTCTAAAAAAGTAAGTTTAGGTTTGCGTGGAGATGGAATCAGGCTTTGGTACAGCCATTCTAATATTATTAGAAGAAATACCATGGATAAAATCAGAGATATGGTTTACTGGTATTCTTCTGCTAACAGGATAGAATATAATAAGATTACTAATTCAAGATATTCTGTTCATTTTATGTATGCAGACAGAAATACTGTAACTGGCAATTATTTTAAAAATAATTCTGTCGGTGTATTTTTTATGTACTGTTCAGGAAGTCGTTTAGAATATAATACAATAACAAGTGCTTCTGGTGCGTTTGGTATAGGTATTGGTTTAAAAGATGCTTCAGATACATATATATCAGATAATTTGATTATGTATAATGGCAGAGGATTTTATACAGACCAGTCTCCAAATAAGCCGGGAACAATTAATAGAATAAGGCGCAATAAGGTCTATTATAATACAATAGGTATTCAGCTTCATGGCACGATACTGCCTACAATATATGAAGATAATGTATTTCTTGGCAATATTGATACTATAGTGAATGATACACCTAATTCAAAACTGCAGATAAATCAGTGGAATGGAAATTACTGGGATGAATATGAAGGTTTTGACAGAGATAAAAATGGTTATGGGGATATTCCATTTGAATATTATGTATATACTGACAGAATGATGCAGTATATACCATCAGTAAAATTTTTCTATGGTTCACCAGTTATCAGCATAGTTAATTTTTTATCAAGACTGATACCTTTTTCAGAGCCTGTTGTAATAGCTGTAGATGAACGACCACTTATGCGTTCTATAATAGATGAGAGAGAAAATGAAAATTAATAGAAGAGATACTGTTAAATATGGAGTTTTAACGATAGCTGGCTGTGCAATGGCAGGTTTTGGTGGTCAGTTAAAAAAATATTCTGCTGATAATTTTACTGGCATTAGACCACCTGGAGCAGTAGAAGAAAATTCATTTCAGCATTTATGTATTAAATGCGGGCAGTGTGTTCAGGTATGTCCATATCATGCTGTAAGTTTGAAAGATATTACTGCAGGAATTGATATTGGTACTCCTGCAATTTATCCAGAATTAAGGGGATGTTATTTATGTGATTTACTGCCATGTGTATTAGCATGTCCATCTGGAGCATTAAACCATGAAATTTCTGATGCACATGATGTAAAAATGGCAGAAATTACTGTATCAAATAAAGAGAATTGTTTTGGATTAACAAATATAACAGTATCAGAAGAAAATGTATTGAAGATAGCAGCTCATGGCGTAAAATCTCCAGTTGAAAAGGAACTGGTAGAAAAATTAAAATTAACAATAGGACAGCAGTGTAAAATATGCAGCGACTTCTGTCCATATCCCGAAAAAGAGCAGGCTGTAAAATTTATTGAAACAGATAATGGATATTATCCAGAAATACAGCAAAAATGTGCAGGTTGTGGTGTATGTATTGAATTATGCCCTGCTGGTAATGTATTTAGTTATAAAAAAATATAACAAGAGGTTAAAATGAAATATTTGTTTTTAATATTATGTATTTGTATTACAGCATGCTTTAGCGAAAAGGTAGATGATGAAAAAAATATACCTGAAACAGCTGGAAAGATTACTGTATTAGATGGTGGTGTTTCTCCAGATAACAACAGCAGTAAAATAAATCAGTTTATTGGTTATAATATGGTGGGAGAATACCGAGTGAATTATGCTCCAGACGGCAGGGAAACACCTGTAACAAAAGAGATAGGTGCTCATGTAGTAGTTCGTAATACGCCATATTCTTCTATTCATAAATCGCTTCTTATGAAAAGATTAAGTAAAGAATTTATTGTAAAATGTTCTGCATGCCATGATGATTATGGTAATGGAGTTATTGGACCATCGCTGCTAACAAAAACAGGCGATGAAATATATAATATGATAGCTGCATATAAAACCAATAAAGAAAAAAATGAATTAATGCGTAGGCTGGTGCAGACTATGGATGATAATGAAATTAGATTTATTGCTGATGATATTGCAAAATTTAATAAAGAAGTCAGGGAGGAAGCTGATAATGAAAAATAAAATAATTATTGTTGTTGTAACTTTAACAGCACTGCTTATTGCTGGATATATGTTTTCAATGATGAAAGGTAATGAAAGTAACACAATCACAATAGAAAATGATAAAGCTGATGTTAATAATATAGAAAATCAAATTCAAACATCAGAAATTAATAAAAATGATTCAGATAATACTGAAAAGAAATTAAAAGAGTATCAGAAGAATATAAATAATAATAAATTAAGCAGGCTTTATATTGTCAAATGTGCAGCATGTCATGGTAAAGATGGAAAAGGGATTATTGGGCTTCCAATTACAGGTAAAAGTTATGATTATAATTATGAAGCACTTTTAAAGTATAAAAATGGTCAAGTTAAAAATTCATTAATGAAAGGTCTTTTGGAAAATACACCAGATGATGAATTAAAAGCACTTGCAGAAGAAATATCAAGATTTGAGTAATAATTATGAGTGAGAAAAAACGAATATTTAAAATTTTACATTTCAGAATAATAACTGTTGTTGGTATATCATTGTTTTTTGTATTATCTTTTAAAGCAGATATACAAGTATTAGAAGGTTCTATTTCTGGTTCACGCATGATAGGGCTTCATTTAACAGACCCTTTTATAGCTTTAGAAGTATTATTAACTAACCATAGTTTACCTGTAAATTTGATTATTGGAACTGTTACAATTTTACTTTTTTATTTTATATTTGGTGGCAGAATATTTTGTTCTTGGGTATGTCCTTACGGTCTTGTGAGTGAATTTGTTAATTATATTCATAATAAAATGATTTCTAAACATGTTATTAAAAAAAGAGAAATTAATTTTAATAAATATTTCTTTTTGATATTTTGGGTTATTCTGTCTTTAATAACAGGAACATTATTTTTCGAGATGTTTAATGTTGTTGGCATTATGAGCAGAATGATAATTTATGGAGTATCATTTGCTTCTATTTTTGTTGTATTAATGCTTATAATAGAATTATTTTTAGGCAGATTTTGGTGTAGAGGAATATGTCCTATAGGAACAGTATATGGGCTTCTTTCTTATATTTCTTTAGGAAAAATTAAATGGATAAAAGGCAGCTGCACACACTGTAATAAATGTATTACTGCATGTTATGATAATCGAATTTTATCAAATGTTATTGATAATAGAGATAATATTTCAGAAATATTAATAAAAAATACTGGCTGTAATATGTGTTTAAGATGTATGGACAGCTGTTCTTCAGGCTCTTTTAAATATGAAAATAAAATAAAAAAAATTATATAGGGTCTTTTATGATAGAAGTTAATAATCTTTGTAAATCATTTAAAAAACAAAATATTTTAGACGGTATTACTTTATCTATTGGTGATAAAGATAAGATTATTCTTTTAGGGCAGAATGGAGCAGGAAAAACAACATTGATAAGATGTATCTTAGGCGAATATTTTCCTGATAAAGGCAGTGTATCTGTATATGGCAGTATACCATATATTAAAAGAGAGGATGCACTGCACCATATAAGTTTTGTTCCACAGATTCCACCACCACTTAATATGACAGTTAATGAATTATTATTATACTCTTCTGGTCTTTCAGGGTTTTGCAAGGAAAAAGTAATAGAATACTGTGATATGCTTGATTTTGATATTAAGCCGCATTTGACAAAAACATTTTATAAATTTTCAGGTGGGATGAAACAAAAGCTGCTTATAGCTATTGCATTTGCAAGAAATACTGATTTTTATATTTTTGATGAACCTACTGCAAATTTAGATACAGCTGGCAGAGAAAAATTTTATATTATGGTTGAAAAATTAATTAGTGATAAATCATTTATTATGATTAGTCACAGAATCGATGAAGTTAAAAATATTGTTAATCGCAATATAGAATTAGATTTAGGGAGGATTATAAGAGATGAAAAAGTATAGTTTTATCTTACTCGCAATTGTTTTAGGAATGCTTGTTGTTGGCTGTAATAAAACAGTTAATACTGAACCAAAAAAAGTAGTTTATGACAGAGATTTGTGTGAACGATGTAAAATGCAGCTGGTAGACCGTTATCATTCTGCTCAGATAGTAAATCCAGAAAATGGTCATGCATATCCCTTTGATGATTTAGGCTGTGCAGTTTTATGGCTTGATGAAACTACACCATTATGGAAAGATAAGGCACTTATTTATATTACTGATGGTAAAGACGGCAGCTGGGTTGAACATAAAAATGCATATTATGCAGAAGGGTATAATACACCAATGTCATTTGGGATTGCAGCTTTTAATAGTAAAGATAAGCTTGATGAGGGTAAAACTCTCATTACTTATGAACAGGCGCGGGATATTATAAGAAATATAAAAATACAAAGGTCACATAATAAAGCAGGCTCAATGCATAATTAAATGATTTTGGAGGCAATAAGTGCGAAATATAATGTTAATAGCAGGGCAGGATATAAAAGGCTCACTTCGTTCTCGCTGGTTTATTGGTTACAGCTTGATATTTATATCTTTAGTTGTATTAATCTTTGTATCAGGTGTTACAGAAAGTCGTGTAATGGGGTTTACTGGACTTACAAGGATGCTTCTTGTTTTTATACAGGCATGTAATATTATTATGCCAGTCTTTGTACTTATTACAACGGTTAGAAGTATTACTGGTGATAGGGAAAGTAATGTTCTTGAATATATGCTTTCTTTTCCTGTTTCATTATTTGCTTATTATTTTGGAAAATTAATTGGTCGTTTCATTATAATATTTTTGCCTCTTTTATTTGCATTAATATTATCACTTATTATTGGAGTTCTTAAAACTAATCAAGTACCTGTAGACCTTTTTATACTTTATATTGGACTGCTGGCATTTAATGCTTTTGCTTTTTTAGGCATAGGCTTTTTTATTTCATCAGTTATTAAAAATATGGAATTTGCTCTTGGCATCTCTTTATTTGTATGGTTATTTTTGATAGCTTTTATAGATATTGCATTAATAGGTTTTATGATAAAACAGCTTGTGCCTGAAAATGTTATTTATATTACAGCATTACTTAACCCTGTACAGGTATTTAGAATAGGAGCTATATCATTATTTGACCCAGTATTATCAGTCATTGGACCTGCATCTTTTTTTATATTAGATACAGCAGGAAGAACTGGTTGTATAATATATTCACTTATATATCCATTTGTGATAGGACTTGTGTTTGCTTTTGCAGGATATTATGTATTTAAAAAACATGATATACTATAATGATTAATATTAAATAACTTTATAAAACTGCTGCATACTATGTATCAGCAGTTTTTATTATATAGAGAATAATGTATTGTAAATGATTACTAGTTGTGTCTACAGATAACACAATCTTATAAAACTCACTTTTATTTATTTCCAACATCTTAAACTATAACAGCAATGGAATTTTATATTATACAGCTTATTATATATTAAAGTAACTGTATAGATTATAATCGAATTTTTTCTGTAAATACTAGAGCTATGATTGCTTTATATCTTACAATAATATTGACAAATAAAATGTGTAATATAAAGTTTATTTATTGTATATTTTTGTTGAATAATTTTATTGATTTATATTTTTATATCGTATATAATTTATTAAATAGTAGTGATAATTGTTAATTGTGTTGTTAATGTGTGGCTGGAGGTTTAGTGGTAATGAATTCTATTGAATTAGAAATGTTAAATCAAATATTCAAGAAACGAGCAGTGTTATTTGTTGGGGCAGGATTTTCGCTTGATGCAGCCAATTTTGAAAATTTTATCCCAAATTCAAAAACGCTTTCACATATTATTTGTGATTTGATGAGTAGAGCTCATGATGATAATCTGCGTGATATTTCAGATTTCTTTTTTTATGAATATTGTAAGAAAAATCAGTCTGCTATTACTTCTTATTGTAACAAAATGCAACATTTGTTTACAATAAAAAATGCTCCAGAATATTATGATGCTATAATAAAAGTGCCTTGGAAACGTATTTACACAACTAATTATGATGATTTAATTGAGTTTCTTGGAAAGCGTAATAATAAGCTGATAAAAAGTTATTCATTAAATAATAAAAATAAAGAAATTGCAGATAATATTTGTTTACATATTAACGGTAACCTTTATGATTTAAATACATCAACTTATGATTCAGCTTTAAAATTATCATCATCTTCCTATGTTTCTTCAGATGAATTTATAAAATCATCTTGGTTCAGTTTATTTAATGATGATTTAGAAACATCGTCATCTATTATTTTTGTTGGATATTCTTTGTATGATATTAATATTGAAAAGGTTTTATATCAGCATTCTAATTTGAAAAATAAAATATATTTTATTCAAAATGAAGATATAAATGATATTGATAGATTTAAACTAGAAAAATATGGAAAAGTATTAAATATTTCAACAAAAGGTTTTTGTTCATTAATTAATGAATATATGGGACAATATGAAATTAATGATGAGGAATTTTTTACTGTATGTTTTATTGAGTTTAATATTGATATTCAAGAAAAGGTAGAAGTTAATGAAACCGTAAAAGAAAATTTTTTAATGATAGGCGATTTGGATTATAAATATTATTATAAAGCATTAAGTGACAACAATTATTCATCATTTATGGTGATTAGAAGCAAGTTAGATGAAGCATTAGTATCTATCAATGAGCATAAATATTTAGTTATAACAGGTAGTCTAGGTAATGGTAAATCCGTGTTTATTTCTCAAATTATGACAAAACTATATATGAATGGTGAGCATGTATTTTATCTGTTATATGGTAATAATATTGCTGTATGTAAACAAGATATCGATAAAATTCATTCTCAAAACTATACATCATATATTGTTATTGATTCATATTCAAAACATATGGATATTGTGAAATATATAATTGATAGGAATTATGATAATATTAAACTTATTTTGGCAGATAGAACAACAGAATATCAGCATAATATATTAAATTTTAATGGAATAAAACATGTAGTATTGGAGATTGACCAGCTCAATGAAAAGGAAATCAATGTATTTTACCAAATTATTAATAATATATACTTATGGAGCGATCATTTAAAAAAATATAAATATCATAGAAGAAAAGAATATATGGTAAATAATTGTAATGGAGAAATTTCTCTAATATTAACAGATATTTTAAAATCAAAACAAATTCAGGAAAAAATTACTGATAGTGTTAAAAATATCATGAATGACGAATCTTCAAAATATATGTTCTTTTTAATATGTTTATTAAATGTTTTAAATATAAAAATTTCAGTTGCTATTTTAAAATATATATTGGATGATTATGATTATAAAATATTTAATAATAAGGAATTGGAACATTTTTTTCAGCTTGATTTATTTTCTAAACAAATCAATGCAAAGTCATCAATATTTTCATCATATATTTTATCCTATATTTTTGATTCTCAATATGTTCTCGATAAATGTATAGACTTGCTTATAAAATTAGAGAATCATCACTCTTATGAAAATGATTACATGCTTGCTGGTTCACTAGATGGATTAAAAGTAGATTTGTTTAGATTTAATTTTATTGAAAGTATATTACCTAATACAAATAAATTAAATAATCTAACCTCTTACTACACAGCAATACAAAATAATATTCCTAAAGTAGCACGAGATCCACAATATTGGCTGCAATATGCTATGTGTTTTATCGCTTATAATAATAAATTTGATAAAGGACAAAAATATTTAGACAAAGCATATGAATGTGCACAAAATACACGATATGATTTGCATAAAATTGATAATCAGCAAGCAAGACTTTATTTAAAACAAGCATTATACATAAAAAATCCGTCAGAAGCCCTTGATTATTTTTATAAGGCAAATGAAGTGTTAACAAAACATAGAAATGATATATATAAATATAAAATAATGTTGGATTATAAGAAGTTTGTTAATAATAATTATACTTTATTTGATGAAACAACTAAACAGTTTATTTTAAATGTCTGTAAAAAACATCATGAGATTCTTACAAACTTTATTAATGAAACATTTTATGCTAATCATTTTACTCTTAATAATTGTTTATCAAGTTTAGAGTGGATTATTAATAGATTATCATAAATATGATAGCAAACTTATGAATAATCTTAAAAACAATAAAATGTATTTATTTTAGTGCTGTATATAAATGATACATTATAAAATTGGTGGTATGATTGATAATATACAGAATATGTTAATATAAGTAAATTATGCAGCAGCTTTAAGATAACATTAAATGGTGAATAATATGGATTATACAAAATATTTTTATAACTCTATAAGCAGTAGTATTGAAACAACGGCATCTCAATTAGTAAAAAATAATGGCAAAAATAAAGGAGATAGTTTTCTCTATACTATTTTTTCTAGTAATGGGGCTTATAAAAATGAAAGTATTACATTTAAAATATCAATTTCTGAACTAGAAATTTCCCAGGAAAATAGTGCCGTATATAAAAAATTAAAACTTGATATAAAGTGTGTAGAGCCAGAGTATGATGAAATATTTAAAGTATATTTTTATGATGATAAAATAGCGAGAGATTTGATTTCTAAAGATATTCGTAATTCTAATACATTTGTATTTAATGAAAATAATACTTATGAAACAGACTATTTTATTTTTGTTATATCAGAGAAAGGGTTTCATTTGTGTGATAAATCTGCTGCTAACCAAAAAGATAAATATAGTGATTTGACAATAGAAAGATTTGACAGATTTTTAAATTTATACCTGCTTACATTAGCATATAATATAAAAATGGAAAATTTTTTAGAAAAAGGTGCAGAATTATATGCTGATAATACTCAGCAGGTAAGCAATATCATGAATTTGAATGAGTCAATACATGCTTTTGATTTGCAGTATTTTTTTGAAAATCCTGTAAAGATGAACAGGCATGAAACATATAAAATATGGGAAATTATGTCTGCTAAATATAAAGTTAAAGACAGACATGATGAAGTAAAAATGCAGGTATTATCATTAACTGAAATATTAGTTAAAAATAAAGAAAAATTATTAGAAGAAAAAGAAAAAAATATTAGAAAAAGAGAAGATAAATTTCATAAAAATATTGCAGTATTAGGTATTTATTTAGCAATTATACCTATTTTTATTGAAATATTAAATAATTTTAAACCGCTTGCAGAATATAAATTATATATATTGATTGCAGTGCTTGCTGTTACTGTAATAATACTGCTGCCAATCTTATTCAAGAAAAATGAATAATATATTTTTATTTAATTTCAATTTCTTCTCCGTCTGTGGGTATTATAATATTTTTATCTGGAAATAAATTAAGCATTATTTCTGGTATATCTGTGTGTATTGGTATAATGCATGACGGATTAATTATTTTAACCATTTCTTTTATGTCTTCAACATAGGCATGGCCGCTTGTATGCAGGTATTCCCATTTACCTGCTAGAGCAAGGAATTCTGGAATTGTGCTTTCTGGGTGTGTGCGGTAGCCATCCCACATAGAGTAAAGCATAATACTTTTATCTTTATCAAACTCTGGGATTATTTTGCGAAACATACTGTTATCTCGCACCATCATAAGAAAACCTTTTTCTTGAAATTTTGGAAGAAGGTTAATGCCGTATGTTGTTTTTTTAATATTATATAAATCTGAATATTGTTCCAACTGGTCTTTTATGATTTCCAGCAGTTTATACTGGTATTCATCGCATATAAAATATTTTCCTTGTGGCACAGCTTTAGCAAAACCGCATATTCTTTCAAGGTTTGTGCTTGATGTATATGCAAAAACATATTTATATTCTTTCATATATTTTTTTACTTTATGCTGCAGCTGGCATTCTGTTATAATTTCTTTATTTGCTTTTGAAATATTTGTGCCTTCTGTAATTAATACATCTACTTTTTTTATAAGGCCGCGAAGAATTTTTGTTACAGCCTTTCCACGAAAGCCATGTGTACGAAAATCACCAGTATGTAATATTTTCTTGCCTTCAGCTTCAATTAGAAACATATAGCTGTCGCAGGCTGAATGGTCTATTGAATATGGGGTAACAGTAATATCTCCAATGGTTTGTATTTGACCAGCTTCAAATATTTTTGCAGATTTTATTCTGTTTATGGTTTCCTGTTCTGCATTTTGCATAGTTGCAAGAAGAATATCTTTTGTAAGCTGTCCCATAAATATTGGTATATCTTTTCTAATATTTGGCAGCTGCCCTGTATGGTCGTCATGGTAATGGGTAAAAAAGACGGCACTGCATTTACCATTTTTATCTGTAACGCCTGATATATTAAGAAGTTTAGGCATATAGCTGTTATCCATTGTAAGTTCATCACCCATATCTATTATAATACGGGTAGAATCAGTTTTTATTTCTACAGCTATACCGCCTATTTGATGTGAGCCGCGATGAATAATTATTTTCATTTATTCTCTCTTATTTATATGTCGCCAAATAATACAGATTTACCATCTTGCAGTTCCCAGCCTTTTTTTGCTCTGTTATATTCTATCCATTCGTTTGCTGCCTGCAGAGAAGCAATATATCTTTGTATAGTTCTTTGTGACAGTTCCATAGTTTCAGCAAGTTCACGAGTAGTAATGCCTGGGCGGTTACGAATAAGAGATAATATTTTTATACCATCTGCCAGCTTTTTACTGAAGCTGGCAGCTTTTTGTGATTTGCTGTGAGCAGAAAGCAGTATATATTTTAAATTATCTTCAATCATATCAAAACTTTCATAACACTTAAACTGTTTTTTAAGAGCACCTTGTGGTACAGGCGTACCAATCCATATAACTGTTTCATATGTGCAGCCATTGATTTCTGTATAATAATCAATAATCATATTATAATCATTATTTGATAATTTTGCTGCATTAATTAATACTGCAGATGCACTAAATGCTATAATATCAGCTGCACATTCAGTATTCATTACTTTATAATCGCTGGCAGGAATATTTTTTAAAATAATGCTGTTTTCTTTATCAGTCAGTCCATAAGTTATTATTCTATGTTCGCCAATCATTTATTATCCTTCAATATTTTATTATTTAGACAGCATATTTATAAAGTCTTTTATTTCTATCATATTATCCATATAAAGCCCGTATCCCATAAATGATGACTGAGCAGCCAGAATTTTAAATGGATAATCTGATATATTTATATCAGATAAAATATTATTAATTTTTTTGCTCTCTGGGTCATGGTTTGCAAAAATAAATATTACTTCTGGTTCATCATCAGATAAACTTACTTCAAATTGATGTCCCTGTAATCCATCCATCAAACCCAGCTTACATTTTTGCTTAAAAACCTGCTCCATATCTTCTTTAAATTCTTTCAGCTTTTCTTTATCATCTATAAATGATTTTAAATCATCTAAATGTTTTTTTATTCCTGCATTGCCACCAACAGCATTATCGCCATATTTTACTTCAATTAAAGCCAGTGAAAGAGCATTAGTATTTTTCCTTGCTGCTCCATTTGACGGCCATTTAAATGCAACCATATCAAATCTTGAACTGTTTTCAGTATCTTGATATTCTATGTCTACTATATAATAATCAGTAGCCCGTGAAATTTTGCCGCTGTTATTATTTTCTCTAAGAATTATCTGCTGAAATTCACGCTCATATTTTGGATGTTCATGAAACCATTTATCCATTGCCTGTTTATAAAATGGAATTGATTTAACAGCTTCTTCAACATCTGGATTCGGATTTAATTTTTTATCTTTATCATATCTTGTGTCAAAAGTAATATTATACTTATCATTTTTATCATTCTTATCATTAATTTTAAATAAGCTGCCGCCACGATAATATATATTTACAGCCTTCCCACGAAGCTCAAGGCAAAGAGAATCATCTTCTAAAACACAGTCTAATAATGTTTTTAACTTACCAAATTTTAATTCATCACGAAATTCACCACTTATTCTACGATGTTTTTTTGTTTCCATTATTTCCCTCCAAATTGATATATAAGGTTAAGCTTTTTATATATTATATCACATTACCACGACATCAGTATGGTATGATAAAAATTGATAAAAAAATATTTTAATTAATATTACTGCTTATACTTTTATTATACTAATTATTATATTTATAGATATATTTTTCAAGTCGTTTTTATGTGATAATAAGATTATACTTACACATTATTTTTTATAAGTATTATAAGATTTTCAAAATCTTTAATAGAAAGAGTAAGTGTATGTATTATTAAAGAATATGAATCATCCAGTTTATTTATAATTAAATTATACGGGCTGATTGAAAGCAGTTTGTGAAAATCTACTTCATGTTTAAAGGTTAAATTAATAGTATGGCTTATATTATTTGGATTCCATTCTGCAATATTTTTTAAATGTTTATTAAGTATTTTATTTATTTCATTAATTTTAGAAAGATTTGTAAAATATATTAATGAAAGTAAATATAATACTAATCAAATAGAATTTATTTATCTGATTATAGAAAATATTCACCGTAATGGTTTTATTAAAGATAGAAGTATATTATCAAAACCACAATTTTCAAATTATAGTGGAATAATGAACCTTTTCCCTAAAGATAAAGCATATGAAATTGCTGATATAATTAACAGTTTTCCCATATCAGATTAGTAAGTATAATTTTTTTCTTTTTATTTTTAATTTTATTATATCTTTTTTCAGCACATATCATTAATTATAAAAATTACTTGCATTTATTTAAGATTGATGATAATAAAAATCAGTATCAATAAATATAGGTGAAATATAATGAATAATAAAGATAGTATTTTATACAGAATTTTATGCAATTTTGGAAATCCAAAAGGAAAGTTTGGAAAATTTATAATAAAAGTAATGAATACAGGTCATAAAAGACTGCATAAATGGGGTATTACTTTAATGGATATAAAAGAACACTGTTGTATACTAGATATTGGCTGTGGTGGAGCATCATGTATTAAAATGTTATCAGAAAGATACAAAACATGCAAAATTTATGGTATAGACCATTCAGAAGAAAGTATTAATGCTGGAAGTATCTTAAATAAAAAGCATTTAAACAAACAGGTTTATTTACTTAAGGCTGATATTATGAAAACGCCTTTTGAAGATAATTTTTTTGATATTATTATGTCTTATGAATCCATATATTTCTGGCAAGATTTAAATAAAGCATTTCAGGAGATTGACAGGATAGCAAAAAATGGCTGCAAAATATATATATTTATGGAAGTGGCAAAAAAAACTGATACCTTTTGGAGCGGCATTATTCCAAATATGAAAGAATATAGTTATGAAGAAATAATGCAGGTAATGGAAGATAATGGATTTATAAATATATCATATTTACATAAGCCTTTTGGCAGAAATGCTGTAATTTGTGAAAAAGTCTGAAATGGCACTGTAAAAAATTTTGTGTAATCAAAAAAACTATGTTATAAAAAAGCATAAGGAGAGTTACATGAAATTTGAAGAACAGTTAAAACAATTTAAAGAAAGTCTAAATTTTCCGAAAAATTTTGGAGTATCAGACTATAATGATTTGATGAAAGAAATCAAGAAGATAATAATAGAGAAAGCCTTAAATAGCGAACTAGATTATCATTTGGAAGAAGAAACAGCAAGTAACAGCCGTAATGGGTACAGCAGCAAGACCATTCAAACAGAAGCAGGTAAAATAGAGTTAAGCACCCCAAGAGACCGTAATTCCAGCTTTGAACCAGTAATAGTGAAGAAAGGTCAGCGTAAAGCAAGTATCTTAGATGACCAGATATTAGCTTTATATGCTAGAGGAATGAGTACGCGCGATATAGTATCAACCTTTGAAGAAATATATGGAGTAGAGGTATCTCCTGCATTAATATCTCGTGTAACAGAAAATGTAATGGAAAGTATTCTGGAGTGGCAAAATAGGCCATTAGAGCCTGTATATCCAATAATATTTTTGGACTGTATAGTAATTAAGGTAAATCAGGATAAACGAGTGATAAATAAATCAGTTTATCTTGCATTGGCTATAAATATGGAAGGTAAAAAAGAGCTTCTTGGAATGTGGATAAGTGAGAATGAAGGCTCAAAATTTTAGCTGCAGGTATTGACAGAAATCCAAACACGAGGAGTACAAGATATTTATATAGCAAGTGTAGATGGTTTAAAAGGTTTCCCTGAAGCTATTAATACAGTATTTCCAAAAACTAAAATACAGCTTTGTATTGTGCATATGGTAAGAAATTCTCTTAAATATGTATCATGTAAAGATTATAAAGCCGTAACTGCTGATTTAAAAAATATATATAAATCAGTTACAGCAGAAGAAGCATATATGGAACAGATAAGATTTGCTGATAAATGGGATAATAAATATCCTACTATTAGCAGAATGTGGAAAAATAACTGGGAAAATATTTCTACTTTATTTGCTTATCCTGATGAAATAAGAAGAGTTATTTATATCACTAATGCTATTGAATCTTTAAACAGCGTAATTAGAAAAGCTGTTAATAATAAAAAAATATTTCCTGATGACCAGGCTGCTTTTAAAGCTGTCTTTTTAGCTATAAAACAGGCTTCTAAAAAATGGACTATGCCTATCAGAAACTGGAAGCCTGCTTTAAATAGATTTGTGATGGAATACGGAAATTAAACAGTTTACACAAAATTTGATACAGGCTCAAAATATGTGCCCCGTCTCACTGACTATGGAAAGGCTCATATCATTACAATCATTAAGTTATCTAAAAGCAATAACACCAAGTAAGATGAGAAATTACTTAAAAGCAGGTGTTGGGCTCCTCCATGCCTGCTTTTACAATACTATTAGGGTAAGGACATATTTTACAAGAAATTGAATAACTGGGTAGAGTTTTATAATCATTTTTTATATTTTACCAGTAAAAATTTTATCTAGTATTAACTGGAATGATTATTTAATCGGAACAATAGCTAATGTTTTACCCATTGGTGCTAATAATTTTAAAACTGTTTCTATTTGCGGATTTGAATAGCCTTTTTCCATTCTAGCTATAATTGGTTGTTTAACACCACTTAATTCTTCTAATTTTTTTTGACTTATTCCTAATTCATCTCGTGCTCGGATAAACTCACTTATTAATGATACCCTTAAATCACTTTCCCTAATTTCTTCTGCAGTATAAATATCTTTTTCAAATTCTTCCCAGCTTCTACCTATAGCGGATTCTTGCTTTACATTGCTTTCCTTACTCATCTTTTACCCCCGTGATTTTAAATCATTGATTTTTCTTTTTGCTGCTTCTATCTCTTTTCTTGGTGTTTTTTGAGATTTCTTCATAAAATGATGCAACAAAACAAAAGAGTTATCATGCCAAACCATAAAAAATATTCGGTCTCTAATAGGGCGCAACTCCCACAAATCATCTTCTATATGTTTAATATATGGCTCTCCTAATGATAAACCAAATTGCTCCAAAAGTTTAATATAATCCCTTATTTTATTAAGCTTAACTCTACTATTTTTATCATGTTTAGAAGATAATTCTGATAAATATTCCGCAACAGGCTCTCTACCAGCTTTATCCTTATAAAAATTAATTTTATACAATATAAGCTCCCTACAACACTAATATATATTATATTCGTCATCAAGTCAAATACTTTTAAGTTATTAAAATATTCTTACGGAACTATTGCTGTAGATATTTTAAAGAATTATGGTGTTATTTTTCATTTACAATTGTTACAGCATATGCTTAGAAATCAATTTAACATATCATATAACTATTTAATATTATTTAATAATTTCTATTGTCGGTTGAACCTACAATAGAAATAGCTATATAATATATCAGCCATTTCTTTAATAAATGCGGTTTCAGATAAGCTGGAAAAGTTATCAAGCTAAATATATTAAAACTTGTAATAAGTCTATTTGATTCGGAATAAAACTATTGTCAAACTGATTTTACTATATTATAGTATACTAAATCATAATATAGTAAAATAGGCAGGAATAATATGTTTATAGGCAGGCAGAAAGAATTATCTATACTAAACAAGCACTATCAGACTGATACTTTTCAGTGTATAGTTATGTATGGCAGAAGGCGTATAGGCAAAACAAGTGTAATAAAAGAGTTCATAAAAGATAAAGATGCAGTATATTTTACAGGTATAGAGGGTAATGAAAAGCAGAATTTAGAAAATTTCAGTAAAGCTGTATGGGAACAGACTGAAAATATTTACAGCACAGCACCAGTATATGACTCATACCAGTCTGCATTAGAGTTTATATTTGAAAAAGCACAGGATAAAAGATTAATATTATGTATCGATGAATACCCCTATATTGCAAAAGCATCTAAAAGTCTTGCTTCTACACTGCAATTTCTAATTGATAAATACAAAGATACATCAAAATTATATATCATCTTATGCGGTTCTTCTATGTCCTATATGGAAGAGAATGTGCTATCATACAAAGCACCTTTATATGGCAGGCGGACAGCTCAGTTGCAAATTAATCCATTAAATTTTTTTGAATCAATTGCATATATAAAAAACTTTTCAAATGAAGATAAAGCATTAGCTTACGGCATTGTAGGGGGCACTCCACAGTATTTACTGCAGATAAATGATAAGCTTTCATTAGAAGAAAACATAAAAAATATTTTTTTAGAGCCGTCATCTTTTATGTATGAAGAGCCAGTGAACTTTTTAAAACAGGAAATGAGAGAGCCTGCTGTTTATAATTCTATAATATCAGCTATAGCCAACGGATATACAAAACTTTCAGAAATATCTTCTAAAACAGGGGAGCAGACAAGTATATGCTCTATGTATATTAAAAACTTAATATCATTAGGTATAGTCAAAAAAGAAATACCTGCAGGAGAAGATAAAAGTAAGAAAACAACATATTCTATTACAGATAATATGTTTAGGTTTTGGTATAGGTTTATTCAGCCCAATATGTCTGCTATTTCTAAAGGGGCAGTAGAGAATGTGTATAAATATATAGAGCAGAATATTTCAAAATATATGGGCTCGGTTTTTGAAAATATATGCATAGATTATATGTGGCAAATGCTGCTTATGGGTAAAAGCGAAGTATCTTTTAATAATATAGGCAGATGGTGGGGCACAAGTAATATTACTAAAACACAGATAGAGATAGATGTTTTTGGAACAGATAATGAAAACAGAGCTCTATTTGGTGAATGTAAATGGACTAATAAAAAAGCAGATGTAGATGTGCTTGATAATCTGATAGATAAAAGCATGAATTTTAAATATGAAAAGTATTACTATATATTTTCTAAATCTGGCTTTACTGATGCCCTCAAAAACAGAGCAGAGAAAATGGAAAATGTGCGGCTGGTAACATATGAAGATATGGTTGCAGCATTAGATGGGTAGGTATGTAGGTTAGGTTGTTGTGGGTATGATGATATCCGCAATGCCCTATTAACTGTTAATGATGAGTTGGATAGGATAAAGGGATATATATAATTGAGAAAAATATATAAATTTCATAATTATTTATATAATATTAAATATTAAATAACATATACTTAATATTTAATATTGATTAAATATAGTATAAGTATTATTAAATAGACAAATAATGCTTATTAATTGAAAAGGATAATTAAATGACAATACAAGAGTTTATTGCAAAATTCAAAAATCATCCTGTTATGTTTATTGGAACAGGACTTAGTTTAAGATATTTAGAAAATGCATATAGTTGGGATGCATTATTAAGAAAAATTGCATTCGAATTAAATACAAATGAAGAATATTATTTAGATATAAAATCTAAATGTATGAAATCAAATATTTGTTCTTATGATAAGGTAGCAACTCTCTTAGAAAAGGATTTCAATAATTATCTAGAACAAAACAGAAATGGAAAATTCCAACATATTAATGATATTTTTTATAAAAAAATGAGAGAGAATGTCAAAGTAAGCCGATTTAAACTTTATATTGCAGAGTTACTGAAAGAACTAACTTTTAAAGAAGCTTTTAAAACAGAATTAATGGAATTGAAAAAAGTACGTAAAAATATAAGTTCTATTATAACTACAAACTATGATTGTATGATTGAAAATATTTTTTCTTTCAATCCGTTAATTGGAAATGATATTTTATTAAGTAATCCTTATGGCTCAGTCTATAAAATTCATGGATGTGTATCTGTGCCAGAAAAGATTATTATTACAGAAGATGATTATCATGAATTTGATAATAAATATAAGTTAATAAATGCACAAATGTTATCATTATTTATACATAATCCTATAATCTTTATTGGTTATAGTATTGGTGATACAAATATTAAAGAAATATTGAAAACAATTTTTTCATATGTAGATTATAATTCTATAGATTCTAAAAGAATAAGAGATAATTTTTTATTAGTTGAGTATGAAAAAACATCAATGAGTATCGATGTTTTTGAACACGATATTGATATAGATGGTTTTCCAACAATAAGAATCAATAAATTAAAAACAGATAATTTTTCTGCACTGTACCAATCTTTATCTAATTTAATGTTACCTGTATCGGCTATGGATATAAGAAAAGTTCAGGCAGTTGTTAAAGAGATATATTCAGGTGGTGATATTAAAGTTTCAATTACAGAGGATTTAGATAGTCTTAAAAATTCTGATAAGGTTTTAGTTGTTGGATCAAAGAATACTATTAAATATGAATTTCAAACTATTTCAGAAATAATGATGAATTATTTTAAAATAATAGAAGAATCTAATGCACAATTATTAACTCTAATTGATAAACAAAAAATTCAATGTAGTCAATATTTTCCAATATATGCTTTTGCTAAAATATGTCCGTCAATAACGAAAATTGATACTTTAAAAAATCAGCAAAAAGATAAAATAGTAAGTATAGTATCAAATATTTCTGATTATTGCAAAGTAGAACACAAAACCCCGGCATCTGTTATGTCAGATGCTCAAATTACTCAATCAAACAAAACAAATGCGATAATATATAATATTATGAATGGAACTATGGATTTAGTAAGTGTTGAAGAATATCTAAAGAAATTTGATGATAATCGTTCAACCGAATACCGTAAAATATTATGTGCCTATGATCTTAAAAAATATGATAATAATTAGTGTTAAATATAATGCATATTTTAGATTATAAACATTGCTTTTTTTCCTTTCTTGAAAAATCTTATAAAAACTGTTATAATACCTTGTCAGTAAAGGCAAAAGCGACAGTTAGTGTCGTTATATTATGGTATTGGTGATAGATGAACATATTTGATAACAATGTAAACAGGTTATTTGATGATTTAGTTGTTGAAATAAAAAAGGGGAGTGTATTATCTATTGCCAGTGCAAGTTTTTCTATTTATTCATTTCATGAGCTTAAAAAGCAGCTTGAAAGTATTGATGAGCTGCGGTTTATTTTTACATCGCCAGTTTTTGTGAAAGACAGCATACAAAAGGAAAAGCGAGAGTTTTATATACCAAAGCTGGAGCGAGAGCGTAACCTTTACGGCACACCTTTTGAACTTCGTCTTAGAAATGGTCTTACTCAAAAGGTTGTAGCAAAAGAATGTGCAGAGTGGGTTAAAAATAAGGTTAAGTTTAAATCAAATATATCTAATAAGCAAATCACAAATTTTATGGTTATTTCCCATGATGGTATAAATAAAGCCTATGCACCTATTGATGAATTTTCCACTGTTTCTTTAGGGTTAGAAAAGGGTAATAATTTACTTACAATTATTAGTAAAGTGGAGCATGAAAATGCAAACACCTACCTTTCTCACTTTCAGCAGGTTTGGCAGGATACAGATATTTTGCAAGATGTTACAGAATCAGTGATAGATAGTATTGCCAATGTATATAAAGAAAACTCACCAGATTTTATATATTTTGTTATGCTCTATAATATATTTCATGAGTTTTTAGAGGACATATCAGAAGATAATCTGCCAAATGAGGCAACAGGTTTTAAAGAAAGTAAAATATGGAATAAGCTTTTTGATTTCCAAAAAGAAGCCTTTACAGAGATATATAATAAGCTTGAAAAATATAATGGCTGCATTTTGGCAGATAGTGTAGGGCTTGGTAAAACATTTACAGCTTTGGCAGTTATTAAATATTATGAAAACCGTGGTAAAAATGTATTGGTATTATGCCCTAAAAAACTTTCAGAAAACTGGCTTACATACAGAGCAAACTATATAAATAACCCAGTGGCAGAAGACAGGCTTAGATATGATGTATTATGTCATACAGATTTATCCCGCAATGGTGGTATGTCTAACGGGTTAGATTTAAGCCGTATAAACTGGGGCAATTATGATTTAGTTGTAATAGATGAAAGCCATAATTTTAGGAATGGCGGCAATCTGATAGATGATGAAAGGCAGAATAGATATACTACTCTTATGAGAAAAATCATAAAAGCAGGTGTTAAAACAAAAGTTTTAATGTTATCGGCAACACCAGTAAACAACAGGTTTATAGACTTAAAAAACCAGCTTGCTTTAGCTTATGAGGGTGATACTTCATTTATAAACAGCAGATTAAAGACGGAAAGAAATATTGATGATATTTTCCGTTCGGCTCAGGCTTCATTTAATAAATGGAGCAAAAACCCGCCGGAAGAAAGAACTACTGCTAATTTATTAGATATGCTTGATAATGATTTTTTTGAATTATTAGATAGTGTTACAATAGCCCGTTCCAGAAAGCATATAGAGAACAGGTATAATATGGCAGATATTGGCAAATTTCCTAGAAGGCTGACACCTATTGCTTTAACTCCAGAGCTTACTGCACTAAAAAACATAATAAGTTACAGTGAAATATATGATGATTTAAGTAGATTAAATTTAAGTATATATACGCCGTCATTTTTTATACACCCATCAAAGATAGATTATTATGAGGAGCTTGCAAATTCTAAGGGTGTAAACCTTACCATGCGTGGCAGGGAGAAAGGTGTCCAAAAGTTAATGGCTATAAACCTTTTAAAGCGTTTAGAAAGTTCTGTTCATTCTTTCAGGCTTACATTAAAGCGGATAATGGATTTAATAGATGAGGCTGTGCGTCATATTAATAACTATGAAACTAATTCTACATTAGATAATATAGAAGTGGTGGAAATAGCAAATAAAGATTTAGATGAAGATGATAATAATACTGATTTTTTAATATCAGAAAAATCATTTAATATTAAATTAAGCGATATGGATTATCTCAGCTGGAAGAATGATTTACTTTCAGATAAAGTATTTTTAGAAAACCTTTACAGTAAATTATCAAGCATTACCCCAGAGCATGATAATAAGCTGAATAAGCTTAAAAATTTGGTATATGATAAGATAAATAATCCAATAAATGCAGGCAATAAGAAAATCTTAATATTTACAGCTTTTGCAGATACTGCAGAGTATTTATATAATAATATAAGCAGTTATATAAAAGAAAAATATGGCTTAAATACAGGTATAGTTTCTGGCTCAAACCAGTGCACATCTACAGCTAAAAGTATCAAGTCAGATTTCAGCAGTATATTAATGAATTTTTCTCCCCTTTCAAAAGAGCGGGATATTATCTTACCAAATTCAAAGGAAGATATAGATATTTTAATAGCAACAGACTGTATATCAGAAGGTCAGAACCTGCAGGATTGTGATTATTTAATAAACTATGATATCCACTGGAACCCTGTCCGCATTATCCAGCGTTTTGGCAGGATAGACAGGATAGGCTCAAAAAATGAGTGTATTCAGCTGGTTAATTTCTGGCCTGATATTAATTTAGATGAATATATTAATTTAAAAGCAACGGTAGAAACCCGTATGCGAATATCTGTTATGACTGCCACAGGTGATGATGATTTAATAAATGAAAATGAAAAAGGTGATTTAGAATACAGGCGTTTACAGCTGGAACGGTTAAAAAATGAGATAGTAGATATAGAGGATATGACAGGTGGTGTATCTATTATGGATTTAGGCTTAAATGAATTTCGTCTTGATTTATTAGATTACATGAAAACCCATAACGATATAGAGCATGCCCCTTATGGTATGCATGCAGTGGTGCAGTCAAGTGAAGAATTTAAAAGGGGAGCAATCTATATATTAAAAAACAGGGTAAACGATATAAACATACAGGGCAGAAACAGGTTGCACCCATTTTATATGGTATATATTTTAGAAGACGGCTCACTTTTATATAACCACCTGCAGCCAAAAGAGCTTTTAGATGTGGTGCGTTATATTTGCAAAGGCAAAGAGATAGACAGGCAGGCATGTAATATATTTAATACCGATACATCAGACGGCAAAAATATGGCAAAATATTCTTCTCTTTTAACAAGCAGTATAGAAAGCATGGTAACAGTGCAGGAAGAAAGCAATGTGGAAAGCTTTTTAAAAGGCAAGCCGGTAAGCTTTATAAAAGATAATATTTCTGGTATTGATGATTTTGAATTAATCTGCTTTATAGCAGTGGTATAGGGTAATCTATTATGCTGATACTTCCAAAATCTACTGAAATAAAAGTAATGGTTTCAAAGCAGAAAATAAAAAAGATGCTTACACAAAAGGACAGTTTTAAAACTTTTGATAATGAAGTATCAAAATGCTATTTAATTCATGAAATATCAGAAACCACCACCCATATTTCAGCAGGAAAAGAAGTAAAAACCATATATGTAATGCAGTTTTTACTAAAAAGTGAAAATTTTACAAATAAATTAATAGAATATTTTTCAAAAAATACAAACCAGAATATAATATTTGTTTTAGATTATGGTGCATACTTTCAAGTATCAGTATATAAAGAAAAAGTTTTAACTACTGATAGATTAAGCAAAGATATTACATTAGAATTAAAAGGGCTTGATTTATCAAAAGTATGGGATAACCTGATAATAGATATTTTTAATATCAATGTGGAGCAGGGTAAAACATTAAAAGAGCAGGTGCAGAAAAATAATGCTTATGAAGCCCTAGCTTTAAAGGTGGAAAGGCTTAATAATAAAATGCGTAAGGAAAAACAGCCTTTAAAAAAGCGGGAATTATTTGAAGAATATAATAGATTGAAAAAAGAACTGGAGCAGTTAAAAAATAGATAAAGTATATTTTATTGTTTTTTATTGATAATAATTTAAAATGATAATATAATATATTATTAAGTGAGGCAGTGTATGATTAACATTAATATATCAGACTTTAAAAAAAATATAAATAGCTTTATTAATCAAACAGTTAAATATAACCAGCCTGTTAGTATTAATACAAAATTAGGTAATGTGGTATTATTAAGTGAAGAAGATTTCAATAACATTAATGCCACTATAGAATTAATTAATAATACTGAAATGAAAAATAAAATAATAGAGGGTTTAAATACACCTGTTTCAGAATGTATACCTGAAAATAAGGTGGAGTGGTAATTACATAATGTATAATATTGTTTACACGAAAAAAGCAGTAAATGATATTTTATATTTAAAATCTGCCAAACTAGATAAAAAAGCTAAAACTCTTATTGATTTAATAAAAAATAACCCTTATACCAACCCACCACCCTATGAAAAACTGCTAGGGCAGTTGCATGGAGCCTATTCTCGCCGTATTAATTTTAAGCACCGTTTAGTTTATGAAGTTATTGAAGATAAGAATACAATAAAAATTATTAGTTTATGGTCTCATTACGAATTTTAATATAAAAACTGGAGCAGTTAAAAATGGATAAACCAAATATTGATAAGGTAAAACTTGAAAGCAATAATATTGCAGATGAAAATTTTGAGAAATTAGCATCACTTTTTCCAAATGTGGTAACAGAAACTATTATTGATGGCCAGCTGGTAAGAGCTATTGATAAGGATAAACTTATGCAGGAAATAAATGCTTATGTTTTAGAAAGTCTTGAAGAACGCTATAATTTTACCTGGCCAGATAAAAGAAAAAGTGTAGTTTTAGCCAACGCTCCCACAAGAAATACATTAAGAGCCTGCAAAGAAGAAAGTAAGGATTTTGATAACACAGAAAACTTGTATATAGAGGGCGATAATTTAGAAGTATTAAAACTTTTAAGAAACACATATTTAGGTCAAGTGAAAATGATATATATAGACCCACCTTATAACACAGGTAAAGATTTTGTATATCAGGATAATTTTTATATAAACAAAGAAGAATATAAAGAAATGAGTGGCCAGCTTGATGAAGAAGGTAACAGACTTTTTGAAAATACAGAAGCAAATGGCAGGTTTCATACAGACTGGCTTAATATGATGTATCCACGGCTTAAAATGGCAAGGGATTTATTAACAGATGATGGTGTAATTTTTATAAGTATTGATGATAATGAAGTAAGTAATTTAAGAAAAATATGTGATGAGATATTTGGGGGGGGGAATTTTGTAGTATCCTTTTGTAGAACCACAAGAAATGGTGGAGGAAGTATGTCTAAGTTTGTTTCTATTGACCATGAATATATATTGATGTACATCAAAAATCTTAATAAAATTTGTTCTAGATTTTTTATACCATATGAAGATGAATATATCAAACGATATAAAGAAGAAGATGAAATAGGAAAATATTTTTGGGATACCTTTGTTAGAAATAGACAAGGTAGTTCGAATATATATGCAATAGAATTTCCAAATGGGAAAAAAATAACAAATTCATGGATATATAAAGAAAATGAGTTCAAAAAGTTATTACAAAATGGTGATATTAGGTTTTTACAAAAATCTAATGGAGAATATTCTGTTCAAATAAAACAAAGAATTAATAAAGATGGTATGATAGCACGTAGTGAACTTAGGAATTTTGTAAATGCATTAGGTACAAAAACTATTACAGATTTGCTAGGCAAAGAAATATTTACTTATGCTAAACCATATGAATTAATTATGCATTTTTTAAAGCTTATAAGTAACTCAGAGCAAACAAAAGATTTATGTAATGATATTATTCTTGATTTCTTTTCAGGTTCTGCCACTACTGCCCATGCTGTTATGCAGCTTAATGCAGAAGACGGTGGAAATAGAAAATATATAATGGTGCAGTGGCCAGAAAAAACACCAGAAGACAGCGAAGCAAGAAAAGCAGGGTATAACACAATATGCGAAATAGGTAAGGAAAGGATACGCAGGGCAGGGGAAAAGATAAAGAAAGATTATCCTAATGTAAATATTGATACAGGTTTCCGTGTATTTAAGCTGGACAGTTCTAATATGGAAGATGTGTATTATGAAGCAGAAAAAATTTCTCAGCAGGATATATATAAAACTATATCTTATATAAAAACAGATAGAAGTGAAGAAGATTTACTTTTTCAAATAATATTATCATGCGGCATACCTTTAAAATGTAAAATAGAGATAAAAAAAGTAAATAATAGAGATGTTTATTTTATAGATGATACATATTTACTTGTATGCTTTGAAAAAGATATAGATGAAAAAACTATTGAAGAACTTGCAAAATTAAAACCAGAAATAATGGTATTTAATCAAGATACCCAAGACAGCACACTGGCAAATATTGAGCAGATTTTTAAAATACTTAGCTCTGATACTAATATTAAGGTGATATAATGAAATTTAGGTTTAGTATTCAGCAGTATCAAAGTGATGCAGTAAAAAGTGTAACTGATGTTTTTAAAGGCAACCAAATATTAGACAGCAGATATATTTATGATAAAGGCACTGTTAGCTATGGTGTTGTGGATTATCTTTTACAGGATGATATAGGCCATAAAAACAGCCCTGTTACATTAAGCAGTAATGAGCTTTTAGAAAATATAGTAGAAGTGCAAAAAAATAATGGTTTACATATATCTACTACTCTTTCTGAAAAATATGGCAGGTGCAGCCTTAATGTTACTATGGAAACAGGCACAGGCAAAACTTATGTTTATATAAAAACTATATATGAACTAAATAAACTTTACGGCTGGAAAAAGTTTATAATAGTTGTGCCAAGTATTGCCATAAGAGAAGGTGTATATAAAAGCTTTGATATAGCAGGTGAGCATTTTTACGGTCAGTATAATAAGAAAATTAAATATTTTATATATGACAGCAAATACTTACACCAAATAGAAGATTATGCCACCAGTGATGATATAAATGTTATGATTATAAATATGCAGGCTTTTGCCACATCTTTAAAAGAAGGCACAAAAAGTAAAGAAGCCCGCATTATTTATTCTAAGCGTGATGAGTTTGGTTCTCGCAGGCCAATAGATGTAATAAAAGCAAATAACCCTATTATTATACTTGATGAGCCCCAAAAAATGGGAGGGGAAGCAACTGAAAATGGTATAAAAAACTTTAACCCGCTTTTTTCCATAAGCTATTCTGCCACTCATAAAGAAAAAAATAATATGGTATATGTGCTTGATGCAGTAGATGCATATAAACAAAAACTTGTAAAAAAAATAGAAGTAAAGGGCATTAAAACAAGTAATGTATCCACAGGCAACAGCTATGTATATTTCAGCCATATTATTTTATCACAAGATAAACCACCAAGAGCAAAAATAGAAATAGAAGTATCTAATCAAAATAAAATTACTAAAAAAGAATTTATAGTATCAGATAAAAGTGATTTATATACTTTATCTAAAAATATGAGCCAGTATGAAGGTTTTATAGTGGCAGAAATAGACCCATTTAAAAATACTATTCGTTTTACTAATGATATAGAACTTACTGCAGGCTCATCTTATGGTGATATACAGGAAAGTGATATTAGAAGAATACAAATAAGGGAAACTATTATTTCTCACTTTGAAAAAGAAGAAAAGCTTTTTAATGATAATATAAAAACATTATCACTTTTCTTTATTGATGAAGTTGCAAAATATAGAAAATATGATGAAAGTGGTAATAAAGTAACAAGCGATTATGAAAAAATATTTGAAGAAGAATATAAAAGCAAATTAGAAGAAAAATTAAAAACATTAGATAAGAAAAGTGAATATTATAAATATCTAAATTCTTTTGCAGCACAAGAAGTGCATAATGGATATTTTAGCATAGATAAAAAAACTAAAAAAGAAACAGATGATTTTGAAGTAAAAACTGGGCTTTCAAAAGATACAGATGCTTATGATTTAATATTAAAAAATAAAGAGAAACTTCTTTCTTTTGCAGAGCCTACAAGGTTTATATTTTCCCACTCTGCTTTAAGGGAGGGCTGGGATAACCCTAATATTTTCCAAATATGCACCCTTAAAAAAAGTGATAATACTATGCAAAAACATCAAGAAGTTGGCAGAGGTTTAAGGCTTTGTGTAAACCAAGAGGGTATAAGGATAGATGAAAACTATGCAAAAGAAAATGTTATGGATATAAACCTGCTGACAGTTATAGCACCAGAAAGCTATGAAGAGTTTGTTGATGGTCTGCAAAAAGAAATGAGCGAAGAACTTGTAACAAGACCATTAAAAATTACAGGAAAAGAAAATTTTACTGGTAAAGAAAATATAGATACAAAAACTATTGTAACAGAGCAGGAAGCTACTGCAATGTATAATTATTTAGTAAGAAATAATTATATTGATGATGACGGCAATATAACAGATACATTTTTTGATGCAAAAGCAAATAACAGTTTTGCAGATATGGGCGAAAAGAATAAACATTTACAACCTACAGTTATTAACATTGTAAAAGATATTATAGAAAGAAAAGATATTCTTGAAAGAAATGCTTATAATAATGCTAGAAAAGTAACTGTTATAAATAATTTAAATGATAATTTTTATAAAGAAGAGTTCCAAAAACTTTGGAATATGATAAATGATAAATATGCTTATAGAATAAGTTTTGATAGTGCGGAGTTAGTGGAAAATACTATAAAATACTTAGATGAAAATTTAAAGGTAACTAAAACAAGATATACTGTTGAAACTGGTGAGCAAAAAGAAGATTTATCAGCAGAAGAAATAAAAGCAGGTATAGGTTTTCAAAACACAGTAGACGGCACCCACCATTATGAAAAAGAAAAAGATTTCAAAAGCAGTGTAAAATATGATTTACTTGGGGAAATATCTACAAGGGCAAACATCACAAGGCAGACTGCAGCAGATATTTTGCAGGGGATACAGGCACAAACTTTCAGCCACTATGCAGCAAACCCAGAAGAATTTATTAAAAAAGTAAGCAAAGCTGTTATAGAGCAAAAAGGCTCATTAATTATTAACCAAATCACTTACCATAAAACATCAGAAAAATATCAAACAGATATTTTTACAAATTCTAAAGTAAATTTAGATAGCAGTAAGCTAAGGCTTAATGATAAATGTAAAAAACATGTGCATGACTATTTAGAATTTGATAGCGATATAGAAAATAAACTGGCAGATAATTTGGAAAAAGAAGAAATCGTGAAAGTTTATTCAAAACTGCCAAGAGGCTTTAAAATACCAACACCAGTAGGTGATTATGCACCAGACTGGGCAATAGTCTTTGATGAAAAAGAAGTGAAATATATATATTTCATAGCAGAAACAAAAGGCTCATTAGACAGCTTAAATATAAGAAAAATAGAAGAAATAAAAATAAACTGTGCAAAAAAATTCTATGAAGCACTTTCATCAGAAAACTTAAAATATGATGTAATAAAAGATTACGAGGGACTTTTAGGGATAGTGAAAGGTGGATAATGAGAAAATAAAATTTTTTATATAATATTATATCACTATTAAGATATATAAAAAATGTAAAATTTGTAATATATGTATTGTAATTGTGAAATATATTCTTGACAATTATATTTATGTGCCTATATTATGTAATATATTTGAGGAGAATATTATGAAAGCAATTAATTTATATGAACTTACAAGAGTTGAAGATGAAGATTTTGCAAAATTTGAAGCACATTTATCTCAAAGAGAAAATTTAATAAAAGCTAAAAAACATGAAATAAATTCTTTAAAATCTTTTGTAAATAAAGTAGAAGAAAATTTAGCCTATGAAATATTTGATGGTTTTTATTATTCATATGCTATACCACAAATTAGTAAAGAATTTGATTTGTTAAGGATTGGAGAAGATTATATTATAAATATTGAATTAAAAAGTCATATTGAAGATATTGAAAAAGTAACCAAGCAATTAATAAAAAATATTTTTTATTTAAAACATCTAGGAAAGGATATTTGTTCTTATACATATGATAGTGAAACAGATATATTATACCAATTAGTAGCTAATGAATTAAAAAAAATTGACTTTATAAACCTTATTGATAAGATTAAAAATCAACACAACTTGTTTAAAAAGGATATTAATACACTCTTCAACCCAAGTATGTTTCTAGTATCTCCATTAAATAATACGGAGAAATTTTTAAAAGAAGAATATTTTTTAACTTTAAATCAACTCCAAATTAAAGAGGATATTGAAAAAGAAATTAATAAAAATAATATTTCCTATTTTGCAATAAAAGGTGGAGCAGGTTGTGGTAAAACATTACTTACGTATGATATTGCACTAGATTATGCAAAACATGATAAAAAAGTCTGTATTATCCACTGTGCATATTTATGTAGTGGCCAAGAAGTATTAAAAACTTCTTCATCATTAAAAATATTCTCAGTCAAAGACTGTGGTAAAATAGATTATACAAAATATGATATTATTATAATAGATGAGGCTCAAAGAATATATAAGCAACAATTTGAATATATCATAGGTAAAGTAAAAGAAAATAACTTAAAATTAATTTTTTCATATGATGAAAAACAGATGTTGAATAGTGATGAAGTAAATAATAATATTCCGAGTATTATTGAATCATTAGATAGTGTTAAAATGTATGAATTAACTAAAAAAATTAGAACAAATCCAGAACTACTTTTTTTTATAAAAAAAATATTTAATCTTAATGATGAAAATAATTTTAATAATTATACAAATATTTCTTTAAAATATGCCCCAACAGAACATGATGCGTTTTTAATACTGTATGTATATATAAATAAAGGGTATGAATTTATTACTTATACTCCGTCACAATATGATAGTTCGAAATTTGATAAATATATGCACTGTACCAATCAAACTGCACATAAAGTAATAGGTCAGGAATTTGATAATGTCATCATGTATTTAGATGATAATTTTTATTATAAAGACAATAAATTATGTGCTAAAAATCATGTATATAATAGATATTTATTAAGCCAAATGCTGTTCCAAGGTATTACAAGAACTCGAAATAAGCTTGTATTAGTAGTTGTTGATAATAAAGATTTATTTGAGAATATACTGTCAATATTAAAATAATTGATTATATTATATTATATTATATTATATTATCTTTATTCTCTTTGCTGTTGATATGGTTGTGTAAAATGAATAAGAATATTTAAAACAATCAAGAGATAAAATATGAGCAGTGTTGATTTAATATGCCAAAAAGCAAGCCTGTGAAAAAAAGTCTGTAAATTCAGTTTTCTATGATTATATTTTTACCTATCCTGCTCTATGAATACCAGAAT
>CALUWI010000020.1 GCA_944324465.1 uncultured Mucispirillum sp.
TTCTGGTATTCATAGAGCAGGATAGGTAAAAATATAATCATAGAAAACTGAATTTACAGACTTTTTTTCACAGGCTCATCAAATATAATATTACTGCAAACTATCTAAACACCTATTTACTGCTATTCTAATATCTTCTGCTTCTGTTGATCCCATACCTTCTGCAGAACATTGAAAAATAAGATTATGAGTTTTTGCATCGAGTAATTGTATTGTTACTTCAAGAGTATATGCAAGTCCACCTGCAATATTGCGTTTTCCACTTTGTCCATAATTAATTATAATTGTATTTTCAGGATTACGAATTTCATTTACAAGCAAAAAATTTTTTTTCATAAAAAAACCTGTAATAATATCGCTTGGATTTGTCTGCTGTGTATATGTTGAACCATAAACATAGCCGTTATAACCAGTATAAATTGATTCGCTGCTTGAAGTTACTGTATTTGTTGGAGAAACATATATGAATTTATATTTTGTGTAATCTGCATTTTTAATAACATCAACTGGTTTTAATGCACAGCCTGTGAAAAAAGTAAAAGTATAAATTAGTAAAAAAATATATAAATTTTATGCATGAATTGTTCTCTCAATATAATATTACAATTAAAATTTTAATGTATAAATTTTATATCTGGTAAAAAGTATAGTCAAGAAAATAATATAAATAAATGTATTATCTAAATTTAACAAATCAACATATAACTATATCAGCTTTTCTGGCACTATTTTTAATACAAAAGTAACTATCCGCATTAAAAGTGATGTATCTGGAATATGGCTTTTTATGATTTCTTTGCCGTTTTTATATGTTTTCCAGTATGTTTTGCCGTTTTCTGCATAAAGTTTCCAGGAAATATATTCAGACATATCTTTTTCCATAGCTTCTCTTAAGATTTTTGCAAAATCTTCATTGAAAAATGCGGCAATAACTTCTGTATTATATATTGCAGACCTGCCGTCTAAATTAAAGCTGCCTATCCAGCTTATTTTATCATCTACAACTATAGTTTTACTGTGCAGTGATGCTCCAGAATTGTGTCTGTTATATACTTTATAGCCTTCGTTGCGAAATTCATAAACATTTATGCCGCTTAATACTAAATCATCTCTGTATCTGTCCCAGCCAGAATATACTATTTTTGCATCTGTTGAAGAAAGGGAGTTTGTTAAAATATTTACATTGATACCCTTTTTTACACCATTAATTAAGTCTTCTGTGCCGTTTTTACCTGGTACAAAATAAGCTGCAGAAATATAGACTGATTTTTTTGTTTCCTGCCATAAACCGTCTAGTGCACTAATAATTGGGCTTATATAGCCTGTGCCTTCTGCTTTTTCAGGGCTGTCTGCTATTAACTTAGAATTACCCCAGTATATAGGAAACTTTCTTTCATTAAAGCTCTCTGTAAAAAGTTTTATTGCTGCATCAAACATTTCTTTTTCCTGCTGATAATAGGCAGATTTTGCAGTAATTTCTTTATCTAAAATTTCTAATTCTTCTGGGTTGTTAAGGTTTGGAAAAACATCTACTGGTATAGATTTATGATAATTCCAGTATTCATTAAAAGAGCCTAATGCATCTTGAGCAAGTTTTCCTATAAAAAGTACATCAGTATCAGAGAAATTAAGCTGAGAGCTGTCATCAAAATAGTTACTTGCAATATTTCTGCCGCCTATAATTACAGCAGATGAATCTACAATAAAAAGTTTATTATGCATTCTATAATTAAGCCTGCTTATATTAAAAAGGAACTGTGGATATTTTAATATTTTTGAGCGGTATTTATATGGGTTGAAAACTTTTACCTGTATATTAGGGTGGTAGTTTAAAAGCATAATATCGCTTGTATCTGATGAAAGCCCGTTATCATCTACTAAAATGCGGACTTTTACACCCCTGTCTGCTGCAAGTTTCATTTCATGCATTAATATTCTTGATGTAATATCGTTTTCATAAATATATGTCTGCAGTTCTATTGAATGGCGTGCCATTCTAACTAATGCAATTCTATGTAAAAATGATACTTTACCGCTTTTAATAAGCATAGCACCGCTTTTTGTTGGATTATTTTTAAGTTCATCTGCATAAACCATACTTACAGGTGTTTTTGATATATCATAAGGTGGAATAATAATTTTTGAAGAAATGCGTGTTTTATAATCCTTTGGCAGATTTTTTGTGGAATATATAACAGTTGCACTGCTGGCAACAATAATAATACCAAAAAGAATAAAAAAAGCTATAAGCATATATCTTCTCCTAGGGTGCTGTTTTAATCTTTTTCTAATGAATAATACTGCTAAAACAACACCTGCGATAATAAGTAAATCTATAATACCTGTAATTATTTCAACCATATTTATTACCTGTTAATATAATTTATTATGTTAACATATAATATTTATACTCTCAACACAATAATTACAAAAGTATTATAGAATAAACAAAGTAGAAGAAAATATCTATTTAAGAACAGCTTTCACATACTTCTTCGCTAAAATTATATTTTGGAGTTTTCATATAATAAAGAGTTTTAAGACCAAGCTCCATAGCATATTTTATATCTTCCCAGAGGATTTTAGCAGATTCCGGCTTTGTATAGTAAAGTGTTACAGACTGGGACTGGTCAATATATTTCTGCCTGATAGCTGCAAGCTCAATAATAGTTTTAGCAGGTATATCCCAGCATCTTTCATAAAAAAGCCTGTTTTCTTTAATGTTTGCCACAAGGGTAGGAATATTCTGCAATCCTTCTTCCATATAAAATAAGTCCATAACTGGCTCAATAGATTCTGTTGCAGATATGCTTTTGCCGCTTGTGGCTGTTGGTGCTATTGCTGCCACATAAGAAAACCTTATACCAAATGTTTTTATATCATCTGCTAATCTGTCCCATTTCTTTTTATCTGATGATAAATTAAATTTTTTATAATTAAATGAGGAAAGATGAAAAGGTGTTTTTCCTATACTCCATTTAGAATGTTTAAAGGCAGGATATGCACCCCTTTCTTTTGCTAATGTACAGGCAGCAGAGTATAAGTGATAATATAAATCATCAAATAAAATATTGGTAAATTCTTTTGCTGCATCATCTGTAAATTTAATTTTTTTAGATGCCAGCAGGTTTGCATAGTTTAATACCCCTATGCCTATAGGTCTGTTTTTTAGATTTGATGCTTTTGCTTCAAGCACTGGATAAAACTGGGTATCTATAATATTATCGCATCCCCTTAAAAGAGTATAAGAAAATTCAGTTTTTTCTTTTAATGTCATTTTATCCCACGATACTAAGTTTATAGAGCACAGGTTGCATATACCAATTTCTCCGCTTTTTCGTATCTGGTGTATTTCATATTCACCATGGCTGTTTAAATATAATTCTTCACTTTTTAAAGATGAGGCACTTGAGGGCACAAGCACTTCTGTACATAAGTTAGATGCACCGATAAAAGTATTTAATACAGACTGTTCATTAATATTATCTACAAAAGTAAAATACAGGTTGCCGCTTTCAGTACGCACTTTTAATATAAGATAAAGTAAATCTTTAGCTTTTACTGTTTTTTTGCGGATACCTGGCTTTGTTTCATATTCTACATATGCTTTTTCAAATTCTTTACCGTAAGTGCAGTTTAAAAGGGGTGTATCTTTTGGGTCAAATAAAGTAATATCTGCATCCTGCTCAACTCTTTCTTTAAAAAGATTATGTATGCGGATAGAATACATTAATTTTCTTGCTCGTGTATCTTCTGTACCGCCTGCATCTTTTAACATTACCATATCCTGCACATCATAATGCCAGAAAGGAAATGTTACAACACATGAACCTTTTCTTTTACTCTGCTGATTAAAGGCAGAAACGGTCTGCTCTAATCTTTTAATAAATGGTACAGGACCGTCTGACATTCCATTAAATGAGGCTATTTTTGAGCCAGATGAACGAATATGAGATACATCATAAGCAATACCGCCAGAAAATTTTGAATAAAGGGCAATATTTCCGTCTGTCTGGTTTAAGCTCCATGTATCATCATCTGGGGTATTTAATACACATGATGCAAGCTGTGGATTTCTGTAACCGCTGTTCATAATACGCGGTGTTGCAAATGTAATTTTATGAGTGCTCAGCATATCATAAGTTTCTTTGATATACTGCATTCTTTTTTTCTTATCATCGTTGTAAAAAGAAAACATGGAAGCTATCATATAAGTAATCTGTGGGAGCTCAAGTTTTTTATTTTTAATAGTTTTGCAGTATTTTGTAAAAAATGTATTTAATGCTTTATATGTAAATAAAAAATCTCTATCCGGCACTATCATTTCATTTAACAAGTCTATTTCTTTATGGGAAAATGAGTTTATAAAATCTTTAGAATAGATGCCTGCTTTTACTCCGCGGCTAAGCACTATACTTAAATGAGGATACTGACCTGTTTTTTTAAGCCCGTAAGTTTCTTTATATATTTTCATTAAATATAGCTTTTCTGCTATTTCATCATATTCTGTATAAAGGGGGCTTATATTATTTACTGCTGTAGTAATCAGGGCATCATATAAATCAGTGATTTTCATTTTATTATTTATTTTAATATTTAAATCTTTTAACAGTTTATCAGTAAATGCACTTTTACCGCCTGCTGCCCAGCTTGTAACTTTTCTAAGTTTTTCTTCGTTATATGGTTCTTCTCTGCCATCTCGTTTTATTATTATATGTTTTTTACCTTCTGTAAGTATTACCATTTTACACCTATAAATCGTTTTTCAATACACCTTTTTGGTATGAAGTGTTTGATGTTTCCTGTAAAGCTGCATTCTGCTTATTGATATTTCTGTAGTTATTAAACCAGTCAATAATATCTGTTTTTTCTTCTTTCATGTATGGATTATCTATGATGCCTATATCTTTTAAACGGATATTTGCCCAGTATTTAATGAAATTTTCTGATATCTGGCTGTTTATGCCTGCTACTTCATAATCATCAAAAAGATACTTTGCCCACTGTATTTCCTGATTTACCACTTCTTCTACAATGCTTAAGGCAGTTTCTCTGAAAAACCCGTTATCAAAAAGATGCTTAAAGCCTTCACTTTCATCACGGGCTAATATATTTAAAATATTTTTACCTGTAACCACATGGACAGATAGTTCATCATGAGCTATCAGCTTAATAGTTTTAGTAAAGCCGGTAATAGCATCATTATAGCTGTTGTTTATTACAAAAGTTACTAAAAAGGAAAAAGGGAACTTTATGCCTTCTAAATAATATATACCTAAAAGCAGGCTTAAAAGAGCTTTCTTTTTATCTTCAATGTTAATAGATTTATCATCAGATAAGCATAATTCAGAAACTTTATCAAAAAGCATACATTCTTTTTCCATACGCCTTTTTACAAAGTTATCATTATACACTAAATCTAAGGTTGCGGCAGCTTCATGGCCAAAAACTTCTGATAAACCGTAAGAATATGATTCTGCATGTATGGCTTCTTCTATAGCTATCCTTGCATATAAAAGGCTCCATATAGAGCTTGTTACAACTCTGCTCATTACAAAACTTAATCCGCTTGTAACACCGCTGTCCATTAATGTCTGGTATGCAATATTTAGTTTAAATGCCCGCTTGGCATTTTCCGGCAGGCTTTGGAAACGAACCTTGTCAGATTTATAGTCTATCTCTTTTGTAAACCATGTATTTCCTTCGCTGGCTTCTTTTAATTTCCTTGCAACTTCATGTGTTACATTGTCTATGCGGATATAATGGCCAAAATCGCCTAAAAATATTTTTTCTTTCTCTACTTTGAAAGAAATGTCTAAAATTTGACTGCTCATAAAAACACTTCCTTTATAACATATTGATACTAAATAAGAAAAACTAACCAGATAGACTTATGAATATAAAATATACGAGCGAGGTCAATGCACGCAAAAATATCTGCTGTCTGGTTAGTCAAGAGTATGTATGTGGTGTAAAAAAGAATGTTAAATAGAATTATATCTCATGGGCTTCCCTCCGAAGAATAATGAATGAGCTAAGCATATCCTGACTTGCTTTCAACCTCTACCCGCCTTCCCGAATATCAGTGGCATAATGGGCTTCGTCTAGCATACAGTTGCGGGGGCAGTGCAGGCATCTCACCTGCTTCCGCTTATCTCTATTTATTTTTTACCAGAAAATTTTTTTTCATTCAAGCATAAAATTTTTTATATTCATTAAAGTATTGATATATTAATATAAAAATTTTTAAGCGACATATAATGCCGCACAGCATTAGTAAAATAAAAATATTGATTTTTCATCACAGTATGATAGAGTAAAAAGATTACAAAAAAGGTTAAATTATGCGGATTTTATTTATTGTTTTTTTACTTATTTTACCAATATGTTCTTATGCAGAAACTAAGACTATTACAAAAACAGCAAAAGTAGTAGTGCCTGAAAACCAGTCAGTTGAACAGGTTAAGCAGTACACAAGCGAGCGTTTATTTAGAGAGGCAGCAGAAGAAGCAGGTGTTGCAGTATCAAGCAGTACTGTATTAGTTGACGGCAAAGTATCTAAAGATGAAATCAAAATGCAGACAAGTGCTATTGCCCAAAAAGATGTAAAAATATTAAAGCAGGAAATAGAAAAAGGCCAGACATATATAACTGTGCAGGTAAAAGCGACAGTTGATTCTGGTGAGCTTGATGCATTTTTAAGGCAGCTTATGCAGAATGAAGCATTAAAGCAGGAATTAGAGCAGGAAAGAAAGGAAAAACTTGCTCTTGAAAAGAAACTGAAAAGTGCATCTAAAGAAGAATATGATAAAACATTAAGTGCACAGGCAGCAAATATTGCAAAAGCTCAGGCTGCAAGGCAGAAACAGCTTGAAAAAGAAATATCAAATGCTAAGCAGCAGTTAATGGAAGCTCAGCGCAGGCAGCAGCAAGAAGAATTAAAGGCAGCTAAAGAGTTAGAGCAGATACAAAAAGAATATATGGCACAGGATGCAGCACTGCAGGCAAGAATTGCAGCAGAAAAAGATGCTCAGGCAAAAGCAGAAATGGAGCATCAGGCACTTTTAGCAGAGCTTGCTAAAAATGCTCTTATAAATGATAAAACAATGGATATTGCAGCAAATGATACTGTTGAAATAATAGCAATGGATGCTGCTCAAGTGCGAACAAATTTCAGCAGTCTTGTAAATGAATATAAAGTGGCTATGGATGCAAACAGTAAACAGTTAGAAATGTATCATAAATCTCAGCTTGCAATACTTGAAAAGCAGAAATTTACAGAGGAAATGCCTAAAAAAGGGGAGTGGGATAATACTGCCACATATAATGAGAAGAAAAATGCTTATGATAAAAGAAAGGCAGATTTTGAAAATAAGAAAAAACAGGATATAGCAGAATTAAAAGCAGAATATGCAGAGAAAAAAGCAAAAAATGAAAAAGATACTAAAACATCTTTATTAAAAGCATTAAAGCCACTTTATGAAAGGCTTAAAAAATATAATACAGGCATGTATATTTCAAGTAATACATCAAAAGCAGTAATAGATTTTGGTGAGCGTGATTTAGACAATATGGAACTGCCTATTATAGTGCAGTATAAAACGAAAAAATATAATTTTACATATAAATTTACATCATTACAGGAATTTAGAGCTATGTATGATACCCGTGCCAGCTTTAAAGCTGTGCCGTTATTTGGTCTTGAGCCAAATGGTGCAAAAGGTGCTAAGCCATATTTAACAGGGTTTAGAGTAGTGCATCTTGGTAATAATAAAGAGCAGTTTTTTTCAGTAAATGCAGACTATAAAATTTTCCCAGAGATTTTGCAGTACGAACAAATGGGAGATGAGCTTAACCCTAAACCAAAAATACAGGAAACAGAAAATACACAGTATATTCAAGAAACAAAAGATAGTGCAGATAGTTATAAAAGCAGTTATAAATACCACACATCTGATACAGTAACATTTACTGACAGCTATAAAAGCACATATTATCTATACGGCTTTCAGGCAGCAGGCGGCTTTAATTTAGATATAATGAATATAGAGTTTGCTATGCAGTCTCACTGGCGTTTTAACAGGTGGTTTGGCTTATATCTTAATGGTGGAGTAATAATTGGTTTTGGCGGCTTAAAATCACTATTGCAGTCAAATAATGATTATGATGATGACTACTATGATGATTATTATGATGATTATTATTACTACCGTTCAAGCAGTAAAGCAGAAACAACAATAGATTCAGGTCTTGCAGGCGGTATAGGGCTTGATATATATTTAACAAACAACCTGCTTCTTTTTGGTGAAGCAAATATTGGTTATTTCTTTCAAGACAATGGTAAAAACAGTTTAGCAGGTATTTTTCGCGGCGGTATTGCCCTGCAGAGTAAAGATATGAGCCGTGGCAGTTTAAGATTTAATGCATTTATAGAAGGAATATTAAGCGAAACAGTAAGCGGTTCAACACCATATTTTGGAATAGGAATATTATTTTAATAAGAAATTATTGATTAGTTTGCAGAAAGCTGGTCAAAGTTTGGAGTGATATTTTCATCAATTGGAGCAAGTAGTACCCGTTCAATATACGGGTACTTGCTTTTAAGACTTGAATATATTTCTTTTAAATCATCGCTGTTTAATATATCCTGCAGCTGTGATTTATAAACAGATGCAAAAGTATTGTGGCTTAAATCTTCTGCTATAAACCTTTGGCATACTTCATTGCAGGCCTGCAGCACTTTTTCAGCAGCCTGTTTTCTGGCTCTTTCATGTTTGCCTATGCTGCCTTCTTCAGGTGTAACACTTGCAATATCATTATAATCTTTAATAGCAGTGTTTAAAAGTACCTGCATATCATTATTAATAGAAACTTCCTGCAGTTTTTTAACCTGTTCCTGTAATATACTGTGGTCATGTTTAAGCTGTGCAAGTCTGTCGTTAGTTTCATTTATCTGCTGTTTTAACCGCATAATCTCATCTAAATGATTATCACCAGTTTCACTGGATTTTTTAACGGTATACAGAGCAAATGCACTAACCAGTGCTGCAACAAATGCAAGAAAAATTGATATAAATGTTGCCATATCTGCCTCCCGATTAATAAAACATTTTTACCCTTATTAGTCAATAAGCAAATATAGTGCCAAAAAATCTATTAATTAAATTTTTCTAATATGCTGTCACATTTTTTTACAATATCTTCATAAGACGAATTTTCTATCACTGCCTGATACCTTACTTTATCATAAATATCATTTATCTGTTTAAATTCAATATTTTGAACATTATTTATATCATTTTGTGTAATGTTATCATCCCTGAAAAATATTTGCAGAATAAATTTATTTTTATTTTCAGCATAAATATCTATAACAAGAGTTTTATCATTAATTATCTTTTCTATACAGATAATACCACCATATCTGTTGTAGTGGTGGTTATCTTTATCTTTTATATTTTCATCCCATATACGAATTGTTACATTATTTTTATAATTATATGGAATTTCATAACTATCTATTGTTTTATTTTTTAAAAACTCATGGAATAAGTAAATAGTGTATGCTTTTATTTCATAATCAGATTTTTTATTTTTTCTTGCATAGAAAACTTTATTAAATCCAAATCGTCTATGTTTAGTATAATCTAGTATTTTAGGAAATTTTATTATATCCAGCCATTGTTCATTGCTTGGTTTTTCAGGTATTGTATCTGTAAATAATCTATTTAAAAATAATATCTGTTCTCGATAATTTATTTTGTTATTATAAAACCATTTTGAAATATTTTCTGCACCATATATACATATATGAGGTGACTCAGGAAATCCACCTGCAATATCACTGATTTTATTTGTTACTGGGTATTCTGGAGCGTCATAAGTCAGCATATTAATAATTAGTTCATTGTTAGCTATTTTTTCAACTATTTCTGATTTAAAAATCTTAATATTTTTCTTAAATTTTTTCATAAAGATGTAAGCATTATTAATAATTGTATCTTTTAAAAATTTAAATTTATTATCATATATTTGGTTATCAACCTTAATTTTTATAAGTTTCTGCTTATTTTCCATAATATTTTCATAGGGCTTAATTTCATAGACAGTTGCGTCAATTAATAATAAAATTCTGTTTTTAAGTATATTAAATTCATATGTTTCTTTACATAACTCTAGTAATTCATCTTTATTATTATATAAGGCAAGTTTTAAATGTTCTTCTACATCGTTTTTAAGAAAACTATCTTTTTCTAAAGTTTCTAAAATATCTTTACTTTCATGATTGATTAAAAACTCAACTACACTTTTACTTGTAATTTTTTCTATTCCGCCTTTATTTTCTCGGTTTATAATATTTTTAAAAATTTGATAAAAATAGCTGTCTTTTGGTATATTATTTATATTCCCATATATAGCAGCAAACAGAGAATATATTTTTTTATCTTCTAAATATTCGCCATTAAATTGCAATTTTATTCCCATTATATCAAGTAAAGGGTTTATGTCTTCTTTATAAATATTATCAAAGTATTCTTTAATTACTTCTATTGCTGGTTTTTCTTCTTTTGTAAAAAAACTATATAAAATATCCTTCTCTTTTAGTATGTTAACAGACTTTTCGTAACAAGTAAGTTTTACAACCCACCTTAAAAATTCCATAAAGCATTTTTCTGCTATTTCATAATTTTGATTATTTTTTATCCAGAAAAAATGTTCAATTTCTTCCCATATTTCAGCATACTTTTCCATTTTGTCTGTATTAAATACAAGATATGGTTTTAAGTTTTCTACAGCAGTTAAAGGCTCACCAGTGGTATTTAAAAGAACATAAGTTTCTTCGCCATTTTCTCTTGTTTTCATATCTATAAAGATAAAATTTATTTCTTCAAGAATATATGAAATAACTTCATAATTATTTATTTTATTTTGTTCATTTTCTAAAGTTTTTAATGCTGCTATTATATTTTGGATAGTATCATCATTATTATATTCATCAAAATACCAATATTCTTTTTTTATATCATCTATAGTTTTTATGTTTTTAATATGTTCTAGTAAATCATTTAAAAAAAACAAACTGCTGTCTCTAACAGCATACTGCAGACGAGGCATATTATTATGTATTAAAAGATATATTAAAAGGCTTTCATCTACCTTACCTGATTTATAAGCATATAAAAGTATTAAATATAAAGATGTTATCCGCTGCTGACCATCACAAAGATATAATCTATTATTTTCTACATAGCCATAAAATAAACCCATAGTAAAATCTGTTTTATTTTCATTATAATTCTGCACTAATGTATCTAAAAAGTTTTTAAATAAAGAGTTACCATGTTTATCTGCCTTATCTGCTTTTGTTGTTCCCCAGCAGTAATCTCTCTGCATATCTGGAATATATATAATATAATCCTTTAATAATCCATTAAGATTAATTTTATCGTTATTTTGTATCCCCATAATACTACCCTTAATTATTTTTTATAAAATCATTGATGTTTTTAAAGTTCTTAATATTATTTTCTATTTTACGATAATTAATATCAAAAAAATTAAGAATTCTTTCTTGACGGTTTTTTATTTCGTCAGTATCCCATTTTGATTTAGAAAATTCTTTTATAGTATCTAAAAGATGTATGCTGAATTTAAACTTGTTACCGCTGTAATCAAATAATATATTTTTTTTATTTTCAAACGAATTTGCATTTAATGCAGAATTATCTTTTCCATATAAAAGCACTAGATTTCCAATAGAATGACCTATATCGCTTGTAATTGTATTTTTATTATTATTTTCATCACTATTTTTAAACTTACTTTGCGGAAATATATGTTCAATAGATTGATTATTTATGATATTAAAATCAAACTTTCTCTTTAATTGATTATCAATATTAATATTTAGAAGTAATAAAAGTGGAATTATAATTTTTTCATCATCATTATTATTGTATGACGCTTCATTTAATCGTTTTTGACAATAATCATAAAAATCTTTAGCGCCTTCCATATCTTCTTCATACTGTGTATAACTGGAGCTGACAGCTGATAAATAATACAGGTTATCAAGTTTTTCTTCATCTTTATAATTATTTATTATATATGATAATACATTAAAAGAATTATGAAACTTTAATATAAATCCTGCTTTATTATATTTTACAGGGTCATTATAAATATCTTCAAACTTTTTCTGCAGTTTTCGTAATTTATTAAATGTATCAAGTGCATTATTTTTATTCTGCAGATATTCAGCTTTAAAGGATAAAAATAAATCTTTACCGTTAAGATTTTTTATAGTATCAATTTTTTTATTTTCACCACATAATAAAAAAATAAGTTCTTTTAATTTATCATTAGATTTATTTTCTTTTATATCTCTTATGTTGAATATATTTTTAACATCATTTTTATTCCACCACTGTATCCAGCGTTCCCATTCTTTTGCAACTCTTGCCCTGTTAATAACTACATTGCTTTCATCAATAGATATCAGTCTTAAAAGCTCTGCCTTAATTAGTTCATCACTTCTCATTTGGGCTTTATTACCATTCATCATAGTAAAAGTAGTTTTTACATGTTCTTTTTTAATAGGCAGATATAGAAAAGAAACTTTACCTAAAAGATATTCTTTAAAATCATTTTTGTTTAAAAGATTTAAATTTTTATGTTCTTTAAATATTTTAAGAGTATTTTTAAAAAAATAAATATCCTTATATTCTTCTATATTGTCATTTAAAGAATTTTCAAGATATTCTTTTACTTTATCTTTTAAGAAAGACTGGGAATCAGTCCTGACTTTATACTCTAATGAAAAATTCGGCATATTGTCTTGATTAAGATATGCAAGCAGTAAATAAAAAAATACTGTCCGCTGCTGTCCGTCAACAATATTTATTTCATCATTATCTTCAAATACTGTTATTGCCTGTAAAAATTTTTCTTGTACATTATTACTTTTAAATGCTTCAATTAAATCTTCCAATAAAAATGTAGCTGAATCTTTTTGCCCATTTTGACCTTTTTTACTCCAAACATAGCCCCTTTGATATGCTGGGATAACAAGATTTTTTTGGATATAATCACCAAGTGTAATATTATTTTTTTCTTCCATGTTGCACCTATTACAGAATATTATTTATTATACAGTATTAAGTTCCATTTTCAATAAATTACTTCTTAATGCTTAACATATTTATAAAAGACGATAGTATGTGTCGTTTGTGTAAATAAAAAAAGAAAAAGTGAAGTTATAATAGATTGGACGATATTATTATGAATATACATATTTATTTTTGGCAATAAAAAACCTGCTTATGTAAGCAGGTTTTAAAAGCGTGCCCATGAGGATTCGAACCTCAGACCCACGGCTTAGAAGGCCGTTGCTCTATCCAGCTGAGCTATGAGCACATATCAGACTGTATTTATAACCAGAAATAAGTTAGTTTGTCAAGCAAATATTTTAAAAAAATGCAGATTTTTTGTTTTGCCTTTTATTTAAGCCATAATTTATAAAAATTTTCCTTGCAGAATATGGCTTCTTTATGATAAAAGTAATCTTTAAATAATAATATAATAAGTGATGAGGAGTAATGGAAATCAATAATACCCCAGTATATGTAGGCACAAGTGGTTATAACTATGAAGATTGGAAAGGCACATTTGCTCCAAAAGATACAGATAACTATGACCTGCTTACTCACTACAAAGCATCTAATCTTAACTTTTTAGAATTAACATATACATTTTACCGTATGCCTATAGCTGAAAAAATAGCAGGTATATGCGACAGACTTGGCGATATAAAGCTGTCTATCAGGCTTAATAAATCATTAATGCGTAAAAAACCGGATAAATTAGAGATAGAATCATTTAAAGAGGGGATAGCTCCAGCCATAGAGCGTGGCACAGCTGTTGCACTTTTGGCAGATTTTCACCATCTTTTTTCGGCAAGCCGTGAAAATTTTGATATTCTGCTTGAGTTAAAGGAAAATTTTAAGGATTTACCTTTATTTATAGAGCTTACAAACTCCACATGGCATAAAGAAAAATATTATGATGAATTTAAGGCAAACCAGATAGGTATATGTGTAATAGATGGTCCATCTTTCCGCGGCTTTGCACCATACAGGCCTGTATGTTCTAATAGCGGAGTATATTTCAGGCTTTACGGTAAAGACCCGTTATGGCTCAGCGGAACAGATAAGTTTTTAAATTATAATTATTCAGATAATGAGTTAAAGCGTTTTATGAATGATGCAAGAGATGTATCAGTTATGGCAAAAAATATTTTCTTTTCTTTCTGCAATGTGGAAAATGGATATGCACCAAAAAATGCTGTAACTCTTAAAAATATGATAGAGCAGGGCAAGTGATAAAAAAAGCTGCAGCAGTAAAAGGCGACTTGGATAATAATAAAGCAAAAGTTGTTTCAAGGGGCAGTGGTGATTTAGCAAATGAAATAGTGCGTATTGCAAAGGAATATAACATTGCAATTAAGCAGGATAAGGATTTAGCCGAAGTGCTTTCCACTCTTGATGTATATGATAATATTCCAGATGATATGTATGAAGCAGTAGCTGAAATACTGCAGGAATTATATAAAATTAATAAAAATCTTCCATAAGTTAAGGATAAGTTATGAAAAAATGGATAAAAATAATAATAGCAGTTGTAATTTTTGTTATATTTGCAAGGGCTATATTAGTTCTTTCAGGTATGGAAACTTCTGCAGGGCTTACAAAACCTTCTATTGCTGTTATGGATATAAGCGGGCAGATATTTGAAAGCAAATCAGCTATAGAAACTTTAAAGAAATTAAAAAATAATCCATTAGTTGAAGGTGTTATTATAAGAGTTGACTCTCCCGGCGGGGCGGTAGCACCAAGTATGGAAATATATGACTATGTATTAAATCTTGGCAAGCCTGTATATGCTGCTATGGGTTCAGTTGCTGCTTCTGGCGGTTATTTAATAAGTCTTGGAGCAGATACAATATATGCAGAGCCTTCTACCATAACAGGCAGTATTGGTGTTATTATGAATTTAGTAAACACTCAAGAGCTTATGGATAAGATAGGTGTAAAAAGTGTTGTTTTAAAAAGCGGTGCATATAAAGATGCAGGCAGTCCTGCAAGGGAAATGACTGAACAGGATAAAAAAGTATTAAACGATGTGCTTATGGATATGTATTACCAGTTTACTGATATAGTTATCCAAAGACGGGGCATGGCAAAAGAAAAAGTTATGTCTTTAGCTGACGGCAGAATATATACAGGCAGAATGGCTCAAAAAGAAGGCCTTGTAAATCATATAGGCTCTTGGAGAAAGGCAGCAGAAGATATGAAAGACAAGCTGAATAAGCCAGCCTTAGAAATATATGAAGTACCTGCAGAAAAAACAATGCTTGAAAAACTTACAGAAACCAGTTCAAAATCAGAGCTTGGCAAAATACTTTCCACAAAAACAGGCTTTTTTTATCTGGCGGAAATATATTAAATGTTTGCCAAAATAAAATCATCATACCTGAATGGTATATATGGAGTGGGGGTGGATGTAGAGTGTGATGTTTCATCATATGGTCTGCCTTCCTTTTCCATTGTAGGTCTTGGTGATAATGCTATTAAGGAAAGTAAAGAGCGGGTAAAAGCATCTCTTAAAAATTTAGACTATCATTTTTTTAATCATCCAATTACAATAAATCTTGCACCTGCTGATATGAAAAAAGACGGCAGCCATTTTGATTTGCCTGTTGCTGTATCTATATTAAAAGCAGTTGGCATAATAGATAAAACTCTTGATGAATATTTAATATTAGGTGAGCTCTCTCTTGACGGCAGGCTTCGTGCTGTAACTGGCATATTATCTATGACAGAGTATGCAAAAGAAAATGGCATCACAAAAATAATACTTCCAGAAGCAAATGTTATGGAAGCTGCCTTAATACCAGATATGGAAGTGTACGGCTTTGAAAGTTTATCTGATGTAATAGGCTTTTTAAGGGGCGATATTGAGAAAAAGCCTTTTGTAAATAATAATATTTTAGATGAAACATCATTTTTAGATTACGATATAGATTTTAAGGATGTAAAGGGGCAGTTTGCAGCCCGCCGTGCAGCAGAAGTGGCAGCAAGCGGTATGCATAACTTTATAATGATAGGCAGTCCTGGCAGCGGCAAAACAATGATTGCAAGGCGTATGCCTTCAATTTTGCCGCCTATGACATTAAAAGAAGCATTAGAAACTACAAAAATTCATTCTGTTGCAGGTTTAATTAAAGACAGCGGCAGGCTGATAAATAAAAGACCCTTTGTAAGCCCACACCATACATCAAGTAATATTGCCATTATTGGCGGCGGAGCAAAAACAAAGCCTGGTAATGTAAGCATTGCTAACAGCGGTATATTATTTCTTGATGAGATGCTTGAATTTTCAAGAAGTGTTTTAGAAGTTTTAAGGCAGCCTTTAGAAGACAGATTTGTAACTATAGCAAGAGCAGGCAGAACGGTAACATATCCTGCAAAATTTATGCTTGTAGCAGCAATGAACCCATGCCCCTGCGGTTATTTAGGGGACAGCCGCAAAGCCTGCACATGTACTCAGAATGCAATAGACAGATACCGGGCAAAACTTTCAGGCCCTATGCTTGACAGGATTGATTTAATATCACATGTGGAAGCAGTAGATTATAAAGACTTAATGGACTTAAAAGAAGGTGAATCATCTGCAGATATCCGCCAGCGTGTAATAAATGCCCATAAAATACAGGCAGAGCGTTTTAAAGATGAAGGAATACTTTATAATTCTGAAATGAATGAAAGCATGGTAAGAAAATACTGCCATTTAGATGATGCAGCCTTAAAAATCATGGAGCAGATTATGTCAAAGCATAATATTTCTGCCCGTTCCTATTCAAAAATATTAAAAACTTCAAGAACAATAGCAGATATAAACAACTGTTCTAAAATAGAAAGGGCTCATATTTTAGAAGCATTTCAAATGAAACTGCCTGATAATAATATATAAATACATTTTTACCTTTTTTGTTAGAAAATATTTATTGCCTAAATCAAATACCTATGTTAAAAGTATGATATTGACAGTTTTAGTATATTTGAATAGTTTTCTTCCTTTTTAAAAGATAGTTTTATTTTTAATATCATATCAGGGAGGTATAAGTATGATAAATATTTTCAAACCTGCTCCTCACATTGAGAGAGTGCCTGAAGAACAGGTAGACCCCCTTTATAAGCGTCTGCGTGTTCAAATTTTTATCGGTATATTTATAGGTTATGCTGCCTACTATTTTGTCCGTAAAAATTTTGGTCTTGCCATGCCTTATCTTATTGAAGAATATGGATATTCAAAAGGTGAGCTTGGTATAGCATTATCAGGTGTATCTATTGCCTATGGTTTTTCAAAGTTCATTATGGGTTCATTTTCCGACAGAGCAAACCCTAGGGTATTTTTACCTGTTGGTTTAATTTTAGCAGCATCTATGATGCTTATAATGGGTACATTTGAATGGGCAACATCATCTGTAACAGTAATGTTTGTTATACTATTTATATGCGGATGGTTTCAAGGTATGGGCTGGCCTCCATGCGGCAGAACTATGGTTCACTGGTGGTCTCATAAAGAGCGTGGAACAGTAGTTTCTTTATGGAATGTTGCTCATAATGTGGGTGGCGGTCTTCCTCCAATATTCTTCCTTTGGGGTATGGCTTTATTTAATGACTGGCGTGCAGCATTTTATATGCCTTCTCTTGCAGCTATCACTGTTGCAGTTATTGCATTCTTTTTAATGAGAGATACTCCACAGTCATGCGGTCTTCCACCTGTAGAAGAATATAAAAACGATTATCCACCTGATTATAATAAAGAAACATCAGAAAAAGAACTAACTGCAAAAGAAATATTTATGCAGTATGTATTCCCTAATAAATTATTATGGTATATTGCAGTAGCCAATGTATTTGTGTACCTTATCCGCTATGGTATATTAGACTGGTCTCCTACATACCTAAGAGAAGTAAAAGGCTTTGAAATGCAGATGAGCTCAATAGGTTATTTCTTATATGAATATGCAGGTATCCCTGGTACACTTCTCTGCGGCTGGATGAGTGATAAAGTGTTTAAAGGCTCAAGAAGTATTACCGGTCTTTTCTTTATGATACTTGTTACAATAGCAGTTGCGGTATTCTGGTTAAACCCTGCAGGCAACCCTACAGTAGATATGGCATGTATGATTATTATTGGTTTCTTAATCTACGGTCCTGTTATGCTGATAGGCTTATATGCATTAGAGCTTGCTCCTAAAAAAGCAGCAGGAACAGCAGCAGGCTTTACTGGACTTTTTGGTTATCTTGGCGGTTCAGTTGCAGCTAGTGCAATAGTTGGTTACACTGTAGACTTTTTTGGCTGGAACGGTGGTTTTGTTGTGATGATTGGCGGCTGTATATTAGCAATCATTCTTCTTTTTATGACAAAACTCAGCGAAAACAAACAAAAAGCAATAAATGCAAAAATAGATTAATAACTGAATTAAAAGTTAATAACATATTCTATTTCATAAATATTAGAAGCAGGAAGAATATTCCTGCTTCTTTTTTATCTGTTTTGCATATTTTCATTATAACTGCAAATAAGAAAATGCTTGATTAATGATTAATTTTTGTATAAATTAAAAAATAAATCATTAAGTATTATTAAGATTGTAGATTTAAAGTATAACTGCATATCGGAGAAAGTGTTGAGATTTGTAAGACGGAGTGTAGTTGAGTATATTAAAAAACTAGGTAATATTGATAAACCTGTTATTATATCAGGTATGCGCGGTGTAGGCAAACTTTCTGCTGTCCGCTCATATTATGAGAACATTCCATGTGTTCAGTTAAGCAATATTAAGGAAATATTATTTGCCAGTAATTCAGGCAGTGAGTTTTTTTCAGTTCATAAAGCACCAGTTATCATTAATGATATACAGTATGCATTAAACCTTTTCCAGCATATTTCAAATACAGATAATAAGAAAATCTTTCTAATTGCAAATCAGCAGTTAGAATGCATAAATGAATATAAAGAATATATGTATGGCAGATGCATATATATAGAGCTTATGGGGCTTTCAATTTATGAGATGGCAAATATGGGGCATATGCAGAAACCATTTGTGCCTTCAAAGCGTCCCCCATGTATCATCAGTAAAAAAAGTGTCCATCATACATTTCAGCTTATATGGCGTGGTTTTTTTCCAGACTATGCAGAAACAGATAATTTTAATGAATGGAACAGTTTTTACAGCCATAAAATAGAAGAAATACTGCAGAAAGATATAAATGATAAAATCAGCATAATCAATAAAACTGCCTTTTTTAATTTTCTTACTTTAGTGGCAGCCTATACAGGAAAGGAATTAAATATTACTGAAATTGCAGAAAAGGTAAATGCAGCACCTAACACTGTAAAAAGCTGGGTGCATATATTAGAGCAGGCAGGTATTATTTATTTATTAAAGCCTTACTACACAGAAAACACCAAACGGTATATAAAAACACCAAAAATATATATGACAGATACAGGACTTGCCGCATGGCTTTTATCAATAAACAGTGCAGATGAGCTTGAAAAAAGTGATTTAAACAGCAGTTTTTTTGAAACATTTGTTGTTATGGAGCTTTTAAAAAGCTACAGACATAACGGGAGAAAAGCCTTGTTTTACTATTACAGAGATAATTCAAAAGTAACTATTGATTTATTAATAGAAGATGAAGAATGTTTTTATCCTGTAAATATAAAAAATACCACTGAGCCTAAAAATGAATATGTGTTATCATTTAAAAAAGCAGTGCTTCATAAGAAACTAGGATATGGGTCATTAATCTGTTTAACAGACATGTATAAAGAATTAAATAACGAAGTAACATCATTATCAATATGGGAGATATAGTAGTTATATGAAAAAGTATTTATTAGTATTATCTATTTTATTTGTTTTATTTGGCTGCACTGCAGCAAAAAGCAGCACTATCAGGTATGAAGAAAGCAGAATTGTAGAAAAAGAGCAGAAAGAACCTGAAAAGCCTAAAAAAACTTATGTAAAAAAAGAGAAAGTAAAAAAGTATGAAAGTATAGTATATCATGGAGAAAATGATAAGGCTGAAATATCATACAACCTGTCTAATAATATTTTAACATACAGGCTTGAAGCAGGAAACAGGCGTATGCTTATAAGAGCAGGCGGTCTGGCAGGTCTTATTTATATAAATGATACAACATACTATACAAACTACAGTACAGGCAAAATAAATGCAAAAGGCTGTATATATGATTCATCTACAAAAAATATTGTAGTAAACCCCAATGTATCCTGTGAAATAAATTTAGAAATAATAGTAGATGATATGCCTGCAGTGGAAAAAATAAAAACTATGGGTTATAAGTCAGATTTAGGGGAGTTTACCCTATTTAAAAAGGCAGATTAGTAAGTTGTAAAAATTAAAATTATTTTAAAAAAGGGAAGGTTTGTTCTTCCCTTTGCTACTATATTCCAACTAATTTAGTACATTTTTTACTGCTGTATGCAGTATCTCTCAGGCTTTTAAGATAATCAAGAGTAATATCCTGCACTGCCTTTTTATTTTCAGCAGTATAGGTATAATATGTACATGATACTTTTTTATCTTCTATACCTGTAATATTTTTATAAGAATATAAGTAAAATTTATCATTATCTAATATGTAGGTATAAAAATTATTGCCATAAGCGGCTCTTTCATCGCCGTATATTAAATCAAACATAATCATATTATTCTGCGAGCTGCACTTTTGCAGTATTCCGCCGTTATCAAGGTATGTGTAATCTTTTAATACTGCATACTGTCCCATATCTTCCCAGAATGTAATAACAGTATCTTTCCACCTGCTGTTAACACCATCATATCCGTACGCATAATTATGGTATGATGTAAATATATAATATGCTTTATTATTAATGATAAATCTGCCAGTATTTTCAATATCAGCATGTTTATCTGATTTTTTAATAAATGATGCTATGTTTTTTTCAAGGTTATCTTTATTTACTTTATGGTTTAAAGCAAGGTTAATGCTGTATGGCTTTATATATTTATCCATACTGTCTACAAATAAAGAAACTCCGTCATAATAAGAATCTGTAAGCTCTAAAAGTTTAGTGTCTTTAAACCTTGCTTGAATGTAGAGTGGTTTTGCATATTCAGACTGGTTATTTACAGGGTCATTTACAAGAGTAACATATATAATATTATTTTTTACATAGGCAGCTTTTGGATATAATAATAAAGTAGTTCTTGAATCAGACATTGTATAAAATGTTTCTATAAAATTATAATCTGCAGAAAAATTATAATAGTGATATCCAGTATATCCGCCAAAGAAAAGGCTGTAGTATGATGTAAAAAGCGGGTTGCCAGCTTTATCAAAATCTATGCTGTACCATATACCTTTTAATGAGTTTCCATTTTTATCTTTAATTTCAGCAAGGATAATTTTTTTATTTAAGCTGTATCTTTCTGCAACTGACTTTGTAAGTTCGTCTGATGCTTTTTTATATGTATTATAATAATTATAATTTGTAACTTTTGCTTTAAAGTCGCTCTGCATATATTCTTTATACTTTTTTATATACATATTAGTATATTCAAGAATAATTTTTTGTTCTTCCGGCATATAGTTAATATTAAATAAAATATAGCTTATTAAAATACGGCACCTTAAAGCAATATAAAAATAGCTTTCATCAAAAGATGCAAAGTGAGAAATATCATCCTTATATTCATTAATACTCAACATAGATAAATCTAAAAACAGCTTATAAAGTGGTATCTCTACACCTTTTACTTTATCATTTTTAATACTGTCTTCAAGCTCTGCCTGTAAGTGATTATAACGGAATATAATATTATTTTTTTGATTTTGTGTAATATTTGGATATTTTTTATTAAGTGCTAAAGCATCAGAAAGCTGTTTTCTGATTTTTGCTTTAATATCAGTATAGTTTGATTTAGCAGAAGTATCTGCCCATTTTAAATCAGCAGGGGGCAGCATAAAACCTATTCGCATTACTTCATAAATGCTGCTGTCAAGAGAAGTATTTTCTGCATATATATTAAATGGAAGCAAAAGAATAAATAGTAATAAAAATCTGCTCATATAAACTCCCACGGCTTTAATTTATAAAAGTATAAAATTTTTTTTAGTATAAGTAAAATATTTTCTAAAGTTTTATTTCAGTATTCCGATAAAGCATAAAAGGGCAGGGATGCCAAAAAAATAAAAGATTAGAAAAACTAAAATTTTATTAAAGTTATTTGATTTTTTTACGATACATATACCATACAAGGTTGGGACTCTATTGAATAAGTCAGGGAGGACAAGATGTCAACAGGTATGATTACTAACACAAATTTGTTTTCTTTATCCAGCTTAGTTGCTGCTGGCAGAAATCAGGGCGATTTAAGCAAATCTATAAATAGACTTTCATCAGGCTTACGCATAAACACTTTCATGGATGACCCATCTCGTATGGCAATATCTGAAAAAATGAGAGGTTTCATTTTAGGTCTGCAAACTTCATCTCAAAATGCACAAGACGGTATTTCATATCTTCAAACAGCAGAAGGTGCAACAACTGAAATTACAAATATGCTCCAAAGAATGAGAGAATTAGCTGTTGAAGGCGCAAACGGAATATATTCTGCTAATGACAGATTAGAAATTCAAAAAGAAATAGACCAGTTAAAAGCAGAGATTGATAGAATTTCTGATACAACACAATTTAATACAAAAAAACTTATCAATGGTGAATCAAGTGGTGCATGGAACAGCGGTACTGATAAAATCAATGCTGTAATTAACGGCACAGTATCTGACGGTAACTATGATATTACTTTTGATGTTAAACCTGGCCAAAACCAAGTACAGTCTACTCAAATTTTTACATTAAGAGAAGGTGAACTTGGTGCTTATGTTGGCAGTCAAGGCACTACAAATATAGGAGAAGTAAGCAATCCTGATAATATTAAAGATACAGCAGAAGGCAGTTACAATGTAACAGTTAAAAACCCAACAGATGGGGGAACACCTGGCGATTTAATGGAATCATCTATGGATTTCATTAACAGCTACCAAAAAGAAGGCTCAAACATGGCATTTGGAGCAGTTAGTGCAACAGCTCTTAAAACAAACGAAAGCGGCTACTTTATGGTAGAATTTACTGAAAACAGCTCTACTGCAGAAAACGGTGCCAGCTACAGAGTTAAATTTATATCAGCAGAAACTGGCGAAGAAGGTCAATGGGTTGATTTTGTATCAAAAGATGGCAAATTACAAGGTTTCTACGACTCTAACGGTTTTAATTTAGAGTTTGAAATACCAATGCTTGACGGAGCAGATACAGTTAATGACGGCGATAAATTCCTTTTTTCTGTAACTGATTCTAAAGGTGTTAGAAATGATGATGATTTAATGGCAAATGGCGGCGGTGCATTACAGGTTAGCCAAAATGGAATAAAAGGCCCTACAATAGTTTACAGCCAGCCAAACTCATTAACTAAACCAGATGATAAAGACGGTATAGTAGAATATAATAATGTAACAGTTCACATGGTTACTTTAGACAGCAAAACAGGTTCATTTGATGCTGGTGAAATTACATTAGGCTTTAAAGAAAATACTAGTCTTACTGAAAACGGCCAGACTTTATCAGGCACAGCAACAATTGAAGTTCGTAAAGGCGGCGAAGCTGCTACATCTACAACAAAACTTTCTGAACTTGCAAACTTTGTAGATGAAAATGGTGTTGAACTTTTTGCTACAACTCAGGAATTAAAAATATATGGCAACAATACTAATACTACAATCTATTTAGAAGGCGATGACACTATTCAGGATGTAGTAGAGAAAATAACAAAAGCTATTACTCAAGATTTAGGCATGGGCAGCGGCTTAACTGAAGTAGATAAAAAACTTGTATCTTTTAATCAAACAGAAGGTACAGGCTTTGGTGTTGTTCCAGGAACTATGATACTCCAGTCTGCATTAACAGGTAAAGACGGAGAACTTTCATTTATAGGAAGCCAAAAATTAATGGATGCTCTTGGTCTTGAAGTTGTACAGGAATCAAGTCAGAATGTACAAACTATTACTGCAAAAGATAATTTAACTGGTGTAGTAGTAGGCGAAAGGGTTACAAGCAATTCAAGAGTAACAGATGTTATTCCTGGAGTAGATTTAATAGTTGATACAAGAACTGGTGTTGATGCTTACTATAATGCAGGTACAGGTAAACTTGATTTTAAACCAAGCAACAGACTTGAAAACCAAAACTTAAACCTGCATATAGTTGATGCAAGAACAGAAATACAAATAGGTACTGAAAAAGGTGAAAAATTAGATGTATCACTTCCTGCATTAAATACTGCAGCATTAGGCATAGGCAATACAAATATTAATACTCAGGAAGATGCTCAAAGAGCAATTACTGAAGTTGATAATGCATTAAGTAAAGTTGTTTCTGCAAGGTCAAAAATTGGTGCACATGTTAACAGACTTAACAGCACAATTAATACTCTTGCAACAGCAGAAGAAAATACTACTGCAAGTGAATCAAGAATAAGAGATACTGATATAGCAAAAGAAACAACAGCACTTACTTCTGCACAAGTTGCTTATCAGGCTAATATTGCAATACTTGCACAGGCTAACCAGATACCTGCAATTGCATTATCACTTTTACAGGCATAGGAATAAAATAAAAATAAAAATACACAATGCAACGAACAAAACATTTGAGGAGGAGCATTATGGCAGCATTAAGTATTAACAAAAACGAACAACAAATTGGCGGAAAATCACAGCTTACTAAACTTTATGAAATAATGAGAGAAACTATGGAACAAGGTTTCTATGGCTCTGTTGAAGTAAAATTTGAAGCAGGTAAAGTTACTATTATTAAAAAAACTGAATCTATTAAAATCTAGTATATATTAAGTATTTATAAATGGCGGAAAGGAATATTATTATTAATTAAGACTATTAAACTCATTAATAGAAATACAATGCTCAAAACAAAAAATGCAGGACATTTTGTCCTGCATTTTTTATTGTAAAAAATATATTACAAATAATATAAGAATAAAATACTTATTAATAATTTATATTAAAATTTAATTTGGTAAACAAAACTTAGAGCGTGTACCAAAGTTTGGTTTTCCTATTTTATAAGAAGATGCTGAAAAAAGTTTTTTTTCAGCAGTGTTAAAATTTGCAAGGTCATTTTGTCCTGCATTTTTTATTTATTTTTAAGAAAAGTTTTAAACCATATAATAATACAGTAATGTTTATAAAGTTATATTAAAAATTAATTTGATAAAGCAAAATTTTTATGCAGACAATTTTTTCCATAGTAATAAATATATTGACAATATGCACTAATCTATTATTATTTTTTAAAATGGAGGCAGAAAGTGGCACAGTATATTAAAGATGAAAAAATAGAAAAAATAATAAAGGAAACAATTATACCGGATTTAGAAAAGCTGTTATCTAAAGAATATCAAACAGATGCAGAGATAATAGAGGCACTTGATAAACTTGATGCATCTTGGAAAAATTTAGATATTCCGCAGGAATATGATAAATCATTTGATATGCTCACTCATGAAAAATGTTCAAAGGAAGATATTTATAATCTTTTCCCATACATTCATATTTACATATATGTTATGAAGCTCATAACATATCTTTTTTATAATAACAGCAAGTTCGATACAGAACTTTCTCTGCTTTCATCACTTAATCAGATTTGTATAGATAAGGCAGAAGACAAGGAAAAGGCAGAATATATAATGGAGCATATAAGCTACCAGCAGGATATTACAATGGCAAAAGATGAAGAAAAAGAAGCATTAATAAAAGCTGCTATGGCAGAAAATGCAGAAGCCTTTAAAAAGTTATGCTGTTAATAATAAGGCTTAAATACTACTGCAATATAAAGCACAAATAAAAATATAAATAAAAGCAGATATGAAATATATGCAGAAAGTTTTGACATATTAAAGCTGTTTACTGCAAAATGGGATACAAGAGATGAAAGCAGCACACCAGATGAAAGTGTTATCATAAGTTCTATACTTATAAACAGTGTATGTTTTATATGAAATATTGACTGATTTAAGGCATAAAATACCATTAATATTACCATAAATATTGCAAAATCAAACATTACAGAATCATATATTTTTATGATTTTTAAAGGCAGCGATTTATAAAGAGGCACTACTGCCAGCACATAAATTAAATATGATGCAAAAGTTATAATGCAGAATATCTGCATATAAAGGGTAATAAGGTTAGTTATCATACTTTCTCCATTTAATATACCATTATAGTATATTTATATGGGAAAATCTACATTTTTACTAATAAGTCAGGTAAAAAATACCGATGATAATAGAAAAAGCCTTTAAAAACGCATATATCAGGTAAATCTATTGACTATATTTTATTTTTGTGTGATTATATATGTCAGTAGTATATATGGAGTGAAGAATGAGTCAACATCCTTTGATAGTAGGAATAGGCGAGCTTTTATGGGACAGGCTGCCTAGTGGAAAACGAGTTGGCGGAGCACCTGCCAATGTTGTATATCATGCGTCCTGCCTTGGTGCAGAAGGTTATGCAGTCAGTGCTGTTGGTAAAGATAAACTTGGTGATGAGCTTTTAGAAGCTATTTCAGAAACTACTTTGCATACAGCTATAGAAAGAGTAGATTATCCAACAGGTTCTGTACATGTTACATTAAATTATGGCATACCTGAATATAATATTGTGGAAAATGTTGCATGGGATTATATTCCATTAACTGATAACGCCCTCACTCTTGTTAAAAAAGCAGATGCAATATGCTATGGCACTCTTGCAAGCAGAAACGATGTATCTCACAATACTATTATCACATTGTTAAAACATGCAAATCCGTCATCATTAAGGCTTTTTGATGTAAATTTAAGAGCAGCATATTATTCTAAACAGCTTATTAATGAGCTTATTACTTATGCAAATATTTTTAAAGTAAACAGTGATGAGGCAGTTGTATTAAAAAGTATGCTTGATGTAGATATATCTGATGATGATTTATGCAGGATGATTTTAGAAAAATATAATTTAAAATACCTAATATATACAAACGGCAGTTTAAGTTCCAGCATATACACTGCTGATGCAGTATCCACATTAAAAACCCCGCCTGTTAGAGTAAATGATACAATCGGTGCAGGTGATGCTTTTTCTGGTGCTTTTGTATATTACACACTTTCAGGACTTTTTTTAGAAGATGCTCACCATATGGCAGTAAATATTTCTGCCTTTGTATGCACTCAAAGTGGAGCATGGCCAAAATATCCAGAAACTATGCAGAAATATATATAGGTCAGCAAAAATATATGGCAGTATATACTTATTAATATAATATACTGCTTTATTATTATAGTATAGTATGATGAAGCTGTATTCATTAATCTTTTATTAAATCTTTATAATTATCTACATCACCCCCATTTTTTTACAATAATACTAATAACTATATAATAATTAAAATAAAATATTTACTAGAATTAAAAATAGAGCTTAAAAATAAGTATATATTAATATGACATTATATCCGCTTTTAAAGAATGCACCCATGTTATTTCATTCTCTTTGCGACTTAATTTCTTATGAGCTGTTTTTTTGGAACGGTTAGCAAGCTGATTGTCTGAGCGATAGCGAGTTGCAGTTGCTGTGGAGAAAAAACAGCGAATGTTTAAGGAATTGGAGCATAAGAAATGAAATAACGAAAACTTGATTTATGAGATTTGCGGCGGTAAGATAGTTTAAAATATACTACAAATACATAAACAATAATTACTAAGTTTATTATAAATTAGTATTTTTAATTATAGTTTCAAAAAAATGGGGGTGAAGCAGTATAATTATATATTGCAAAAAAATATTTTTTTTGGTAAATATTTCTATCCAACAAATTTCTTAATTTATTTTTATTTATTTTTCTGACAAAACGAGCCTACTCTCTTTTGCCATATTTTTATTTTTTATTTTAGGAGTATATATGAATAAATCTTCATTTGTTGAAAGATTGATAGTGTCAATTTTTGGTTTATTTTTAATGTCATTAGGTATTTCTTTTGCTATCCGCAGTAATCTTGGTATTACACCTATATCCTGCCCGCCTTATGTTTTAAGCCACTATTTTACAAACTGGACTTTAGGGCAGTTAACTGTTGGTATGCATATTACAATGATTATTGCTCAAGTTATTATTTTAAGAAAAGAGTTTCCTAAATCTCAGTATTCACAAATACTTGTGAGCTTTTTATTTGGCTTTTTAATAGACGGCTCTATGTGGCTCACTCAATCAGTGACAGCACCAAATTATATAGTGCAGCTTTTATATGTGCTTTTAGGTTCACTGCTTGTATCAATAGGTATTATATTTGAAGTAACACCAAAATTATTATATTTAGCAGGTGACGGCTTAATGATAACAGTTGCAAGGGTATTAAAAAGACCTTTTGGTCAGATAAAAATAGGTTTTGATGTAACACTTGTATCTTTTAGCATAATTGCAGGTTATTTACTGCTGAATAACATAATAGGCGTCAGGGAAGGGACACTGATTTCTGCTATTTTAGTAGGCTTTATCATTGGCAAGCTGAACCCAGTAATAAGCCCATTTATTACAAGATTTTTAGAAAGACGAGAAAGACACAAAGACAAAGTTCAAGGTTACAATATTATTACAATAGGCAGGGAGCTTGGCAGCGGTGGAAGAGAAATAGGTCAGAAACTTGCTAAAAAATTAGGCTGGAAGTTTATTGATAAAGAATTTATCAAAGATGCAGTAGTAAAAAGCGGACTTTCCGGCGATTTTGTAGAGAATAACGACCAGCAGATGACTTCTTCTGAAAAACTGCTTAGATATATTTCTATGGATAATATTTTTAATGATGAAAATTTATCAGATAACGACAGGCTTTTCATTGCCCAAAGTAAAATAATAAAAGATGCAGCAGAAAAAGGCAACTGTGTAATTGTAGGAAGATGTGCCGATGTGGTACTTGATGACTGTGATAACTGCTTTAATATATTTATAGCAGCAGATAAAGAGTTTGCAAAAAAACGAGTGGCAGAGGAATTTAAATTGACAGAAGATGAAGCTGTAGAATATATTAATAAAATAAATCATCTTCGCAGCAACCACTATAACTATTATACTGGCAGAACATGGGGCGACCCGTCAAGATATGATATGTATATAAAAAGCTCCAGTTTAGGCATAGACAGGGCAGTAGATGCAGTATATAACGCTGTGAAACAGGGAAAATAGGTGAAATTAGAAATGGAAATATTAAAATCAAAATCAGTTTTTTTCAGCCCTGCAAGAAAAACTGGTGATATTACATCTCTTTTTGTATCAAGCCTTGGTTATGAGATAGAAAAATATAATATTACAAGCTACAAAAAGCGTGATACAGCTGTAAATTTTTTATCAAATGATTTGGCAGTCTTTGCATACCCTGTATATGGTGGCAGAGTGCCTGATATTATGATAAAACAGCTTGAAAAAATGAAATCAAATAACACCCCTGCTGTAATAATCGCAGTTTATGGCAACAGAGCTTATGAAGATGCACTTTTAGAAATGCAGAATATTTTATCAGAAAAAGGATTTATTGTTATTGCTGCAGCTGCTTTTATTGCAAACCATTCTATAATGACAGAAGTAGCAGTGAATAGGCCAGATGATAAAGATAAAGAAAAAATAAAAGATTTTGCAGAAAGAGTAAAAAATAAATTAAAAAATATAGAAAATATTTTAGATATAGAAAAAATTAATCTGCCAGGCGATTTTCCATACAGAGAATATAACGGCATACCACTGAAACCTACAGGGGACAGCAAATGCACAGCATGCGGTGCCTGTGTGCAAAACTGCCCAGTAAATGCAATTATGGCAGAAAACCCAAGAAAAACAGATAAAACAAAATGTATTACCTGTATGGGATGTGCTGCAATATGTCCGCAGGGTGCAAGACATTTAAATAAAATACTGCATTTCCTTTCAGAAATACCATTCAAGAAAAAATACGGTGCAAGAAAAGAGCCAGATATATTTGTGTAAAAATATTATTTTTCTATAATAAACTAAAAATATTATAAATATATGAAGTATGCATATACAGACTCTTCGCTGCAGCTCAGATAGACATAAGTATGCAGATAAATTATTATAAATCTGCACACAGTTTGTCTATTCTGAGCTATATTTATGCGAAAAATCTTATCTTTATAAAACTATGGTGAAGCAGAAAAGTCCGCTGACACCTTGTATTTTATGCACTAATAAGCCATGTTAAAAATGCATCTTGAGCAAGTTCATTTGTGCCTATTTCAAATAAATTTGGTTTATTCATAATATTTCCCCTATTATTATTTCTCTTTAAATTCTATTTTTACAGGATAGTTTGAATAATTCAAACCAGTTCCATAAAGCAAACCATCTTCAGTTAAAAAATATATATCATTACTATGAGATTCAGATATTACTTTCTTAATTGTTCCAGTAATACCAGTAATAAGTGTTGGTATGGTTATGTTTTCTTCATTATTTCCAACACCCAACTTGCCTTTATAATTACTACCCCATGCATAAAGTGAGTCATCTTCCATTAAGGCATAAAACGATGAACCAGTTATTAGTTCTTTTATCTTACTAGGTAAATTTACTTTCGTAGGTGTATTTCTATTTACTTCATCACCAACACCCAGATGACCATCTCTATTATCACCCCATGCATAAAGTGAGCCATCTTCGAGAATAGCATAAATATTAGTTGCATTATTTATTATCTCTTTAATAGTGCCAGATAGATTTACTTTAGTAGGTGTATTTCTATTTATTTCATCACCAACCCCTAGCTGACCAAAATAATTATAACCCCATGTATAAAGTGAACCATCTTCCAGTATAGCATAACTACCACCTGTAAACTCTTTAATCTTTCCAGGTAAATTAACTTTAGTTGGTATGTTTCTATTTACTTCATCACCAACCCCCAGCTCACCACTACCATTATAACCCCAGGCATAAAGTGAACCATCTTCCAGTATAGCATAACTACCACCTGTAAACTCTTTAATCTTGCCAGGTAAATTAACTTTAGTTGGTATGTTTCTATTTACTTCATCACCAACCCCCAGCTCACCACTACCATTAGAACCCCAAGCATAAAGAGAGTTATCTTCTGTTATGGCATAGATTGATGAATCATTTATTAGCTCTTTAATTGTGCCATTAATACCAGTAACAAGTGTTGGTGTGGATATCTGTTCTTCATTACTTCCAAGCCCCAATCGCCCATGAGTATTTTCGCCCCAAGTATAAAGAGAGCTATCTTCCATCAAGGCATAAACTGAATTAAAGTAACTCCTTAGTTCTTTAATCTTGCCAGGTAGATTAACTTTTGTAGGTGTATTTCTATCTACTCTATCGCCAAGCCCCAGGGTGCTGAAATAATTATTACCCCAAGCATATAAAGAGCCATCTTCTGTTATGGCATATATTGATGAACCATATATTGATAAACCATATACAGTATATGTTCCTAGCTCCTTAATTTTACCAGTGATACCAGTAACCTTTATAGGTTTAGTTTGATTATCAGTATTACCAATCCCAAGCTGACCATCACTATTATCACCCCATACATAAAGTTCTCCATTTTCTGTTATAGCATAAAATGAAGATTTAGTAATATAAGAGTCTGAAACTCTATCATAGATTTCGTAACTTTCTACTGTAAGCTGATTAATTTTATCAGGAATATTAACTTTTTTCTTATTCTGTTGGTCTACATTTTCATCAGTAATTCCTAACCCCAGCTGACCATGATTATTATTACCCCAAGCGTAAAGTGAACCATCATATAAGATTGCATATTGGGAATATAATGAATTATCATCCCACGTAAGAATATTATAAAATTCTTTTACAGAATTCGGTTCTGGCTGGACTGTGCCACCGCCGTCATTATTTCCGCCACTATTACTTTCATTACTGCTGTCACTGCATGCAGTTATCATAAAAATAGATAAAACAGCAAAAAGTAATGTTATTATAAATTTTTTCTTTTGCATAGTAAGCTCCTTTTCTAAATTTTTTTACCCATTTTATCATGGGGGGGGGAATGTCAAGCATAAAAATTGCATAAATGTTTAAAATGATTATATTTAATGGTTTCGTCTTTAGGTGTCGCAGCATAATTTTATATTTAAAAAACTTTTTGACATATTATCTAAATTATTTATATTATAAAATAGATAAATATTTATAAAAAGGTTTAGTTTATGAAATATATATTAGTTTTACTTAGTGCATTAATAATAATATTTGGTGTAATATTTGTTTTAAAGCAAAGCGAAGAAAAAAATATTAAAATGCCACAATCAGAAGAAACAGCAAATATTGCTGCATTAATTAAACAGCTTAAGTCACTTATTGATGAAGTATCTTTAAAAAATTTCCAAAGTGATGAAGAAGTATATGCTCAGTATAAAGATAAGCTGTTATTGATAGATACATTATCAGAGCAGGTGATAGATAATATTACTGCTATTAATACTATTAAAGATTATAATTATGCAGACTACATAACTTTACGCTTTAGTATTAAAATGGATTTACTTTCCATACTTTCTGTTATTACTCCTAGTCAGTATAAAGATAATATGACAGATGAAATTATTACCCATAATCTCCTTAATTATACAGCTTTATATTTTATTTCACTTGCAAGCCTTTATAATGAAAGAATAAATGTATCTGATTATTTAAAAGTATATAAAGAGCCGTATTACAGCCATGAGCAGGGGATGCAGGAATATAAAAGGCAGTTATCATTTTTAAATAATGTACAAAAGATAACAGATACATTAAACTTTTCTGAAAATGATAAGAAAATTAAAGAAACCCTTATATATAAAGCAGGTCAAAGTTATTCATTATATGGTATAAATTCTGGGCTTTATGAAAATATTTCACAGTTTGCTCAGTGGGAAATATATAAAAATAAATATATATTAGATGACTATCAGCAGACATTTTTAAATAACCTTTATAAATATAAATCAGTTAAAGCCTTAAAAAATGTATATCTTGCAAAAATCTATATGCAGTTTATGATGCTTGATGATAAATATTCCAGTATGTTATCAAACTTGGCAGAAATGGAGCAGGAATATCCGGAAGAATTTTATGAAGAAAGCACTCTTTTTGTAAGCGGCTGCACAAACCCTGCCTATCTTTTTGAAAATACATTAAATAAATGTATAGATTTTATAAAAAATGCAGAAACAAAAGAAGATGCCTTTTCATATTTAGAAGATGAAAATATTGCTGGCTATGTGATGATAGATGATAAAATATGTGCATCAAAAGATGACTATGGCTGTAAGTTTTATAATAATGATAATATAATGTGTGAAACATTAAAGGAAAAGCTTTCAAAATAAGGTATATTATTGGTAATAAAAACAAATGTCATTCAGAGCCTTAGAAATAAGGCGAAGAATCTTATAGTGTTCAAGTTATAACAGTTTAATTCTCATCGTTTATGCTCTAATAGACATAAAATATTGGTATAAAAAAGGGCTGAATAACAGCCCATTTTGTCTAATAGTTTAATATCCGCACTTAACTTCCAGACCTTTTTCCCAATTAGATATCTCTGCTTTAGTCCATTTAAGACCACCTGGTCTTAGGCGAGCAAAAACTGTATCTGCACATTCTGCAGATATTATTTTATCATCTTTATATGTAATTGTTGACCAAAGTTTGCCATTTTCATCATAAATTTCTGCTATACCATTATTTTGAAAATTGTTTATAGGCATATAAGAATGCATTGCACCATTTTCATCATATATAGTGCACTCACCTGCACCATTTTTCACTGAACAATCTGTCTGTATATTGCCATTTTCATGATACATTTTGAAATCATAATCTACCTTTTTATTTTTAAGAAATTCATAATCAGGCAATCCATTATCTTCAAGCATTTCATAAAAACTCATAAAAATACTATAATCACTTGTATATACATCTAAAAATGGCTTGTCTTTTTCATAATATATGATTGCTCTTATTTCGCTATTTATTTTTCCATTTTTCATTTTAAATTGCAGTTCTACTATATCTTCTAATTTAGCACAATAGATGCCAGATGCTTTTTTATTTTTATAGATACCACCTGATAATAAATTATCTAATTCATTATTTTTAATTTCATCATCAGTAAATATGTAATCACACTCTTGAGCAAATAAATATATAGGTATAAATAAAACAAGTATTATAAATAAAATGAGTTTTTTCATAATTCCATTTCCTTTTTAATTTATTTCTAATTAAAACATTTTGGCGGAAGATTTTTATCCATTTCTTCCACTTTATCTTTATTTTTCATAAGCTCATAGATTGTATCATAAGTGCCGTCAAGCAGACTTTTTTGCAGTGCTCTCTTAATGCCTGCTTTATATGTTTTATCTCCTGCTTTAATTTCTGCTTTTTCTATATCTATAATAACTTCTGTATCTGGGTTTTTCTCAATATAAGAAGCAAGTTCGCTGATTTCTGCTTTTGGCATAGTGATACATACAAGTCCTAAAACTGAAGAGTTGCCGTAAAAGATTTCTGCAAAGCTCTCAGCAATTACAGCTTCATAACCAGCTCTTTTAATAGCCTGTGGAGCATGTTCCCTTGATGAACCGCAGCCAAAGTTATTACCGCTTAATATGATTTTTGCACCTTTATATTCTTCCTTATTCATAGGGTGGTCAGTAGGGTTGCCCTTTTCATCAAATCTTTCATCTCTGAAAGCCTGTTCGCCAAGTCCGTCAAATGTAACGCAGCGTAAAAATCTGGCAGGGATAATTCTGTCAGTATCTATATCATCGCCAATCATTGGCATTGCTTTGCCTTTTATTTCTTTAATATTTCCAGTCATTTTTATACCCCTTATATCATATCTCTAACATCAGTTACAGCCCCTTCCACAGCAGCAGCTGCTACCATTGCAGGGCTTAAAAGCATTGTTCTGCCTGTTGCAGAGCCTTGTCTGCCTTTAAAGTTTCTGTTAGAAGTAGATGCAGATATTTGGTCGCCTACAAGTTTATCTGGATTCATAGCAAGGCACATAGAACAGCCTGGCTCTCTCCACTCAAAGCCTGCTTCTTTAAATATTACATCAAGACCTTCTTTTTCTGCCTGTTCTTTAACAATCACAGAGCCTGGAACAGCAAGAGCTTTAACAGATTTAGCAACTTTTTTACCTTTTAATATTTCAGCAGCTATTCTAAAATCTTCTATTCTGCCGTTTGTGCAGCTGCCTATAAATGCAACATCTATTTTTGTGCCTTTAATAGGTGTGCCTGCTTTAAATTTCATATATTCAAGAGCTTCTTTCATAATGTCAGTAGTTGGCTCTGGTATTTTTTCATCTATACCTATTGCCATTTCTGGAGTGATACCCCATGTAACCATAGGAGTGATTTTATTAACATCAAATTTTATAATATCATCATAATGAGCATCTTTATCGCTGGCAGTATTTTTCCAGTAATCTACAGCTTTATCCCATGCAGCACCCTGCGGAGCATAAGGTCTGCCTTTTAAGTATGCAAAAGTAGTTTCATCTGGGTTCATATAGCCAACACGAGCACCGCCTTCAATAGCCATATTACAGATAGTCATGCGGGCTTCCATACTCATTTTATCAACAGCAGTACCTGCAAATTCATAAGCATAGCCTAAACCGCCGTTTACACCAAGTTTAGCGATAACAGTTAAAATTAAGTCTTTTGAATATACACCTTTACCCATTTCGCCGTTTAATTCTACTCTGCGAACTTTAAATGGAGCAATACTCATAGTCTGAGTAGCTAAAATATCCCTGACTTGAGATGTACCTACACCAAAAGCAATAGCACCAAAAGCACCATGAGTAGCTGTGTGGCTGTCGCCGCATGCAACAGTCATACCAGGCTGAGTAAGACCTTCTTCTGGTCCTACAATATGGATAACGCCATATCTGTTATTTTTTACTCCAAAAAGCTGTATTCCAAAATCAGAAGTATTTTTCTCAATAGCTGCCATCATTTCTTCAGCTAAGCTGTCTTTAAAAGGGCGGGCAGTATTATCTGTTGGTATAATATGGTCATGTGTAGCAAAAGTTCTCTCTGGATGAGCTACAGTTAAGCCAAGTTCTCTAATCATAGCAAAAGCCTGCGGACTTGTTACTTCATGAAGTAAGTGCAGGTCTATAAACAGCTGAGACTGACCGCTTGCAAGAGTGCCTGCAACATGCCTTTCCCATACTTTTTGAAAAAGATTTTTTCCCATTATTTTATCCTCGTTAGCTTAAAAATAAATTTAAATTGCATATTAATACTAAAAATTAAAAAAGTAAAGAGTGGATAAAGAAATATTATGAAATAATTATATACTGCAGGGGCAAAATATGTATTTTTTTGTAAAATATAAAAATATCAGCTAAGAAATAAGTCAATATCATTCTGTACTGCTGAAAATTTAGGAGCCTGTGAAAAAAAGTCTGTAAATAGTGCAAACTTAAGTTTTCTATGATATACTAAAAAAATATGAAAGGAGCTT
>CALUWI010000021.1 GCA_944324465.1 uncultured Mucispirillum sp.
GGTCCCAAGGGTTCGGCTGTTCGCCGATTAAAGTGGTACGCGAGCTGGGTTCAGAACGTCGTGAGACAGTTCGGTCCTTATCCGCTGTGGTCGTAAGAGATTTGAGAAGGTTTGCCCCTAGTACGAGAGGACCGGGGTGAACGGACCTCTGGTGTGTGGATTGTTCCCCAAGAGCATAGTCCAGTAGCCACGTTCGGAACGGATAACCGCTGAAAGCATCTAAGCGGGAAGCCGGCTTCAAGATAAGATCTCTCAGAACATAAGTTCGTAAGACTCCATGTAGACTACGTGGTTGATAGGTTGGAGGTGTAAGTGTCGTGAGGCATTGAGCTGACCAATACTAATAAGTCGAGGGCTTGACTTTAAAACCTAATATTAAGTGGTTATTACTCTATACTCCTTTTACTTAATTCTTATTCAATAAATTTTGCTTATGCGTTGTTGTTTTAAAATTTTATTCAGTCATTTACTGACAAGGTAAACTCCTTCATAAAATTTTAAAGCCGCCTAGCCTAACCAAAATTTATAATATAAGATGTTTAAAAGAAATGAAAATTGCTTTGGTGGTCTTAGAGGGGAGGTAACACCTGTTCCCATACCGAACACAGCAGTGAAGGGCCCCATCGCCGAATGTACTTAGTGAAGATAACACTTGGGAGACTAGGTCGCCGCCAAAGCTTAAAAATATTAAGAGCTGTCTATATACTAGACAGCTCTTTTTTTTATAACTATTTACTATTATTTAATATCATTTAATATTATTTACTATCATTTTATATTATTTAGCATTTTATTGATTTGAGTATATGGGAGCATGTGCAAAAAAGTCTGTAAAAACAGTTTTCTATAATTAAATATTTACTATCCTGCTCTATGAATAACAGAATAAAATTATTCAGAAGAGCAGGGATTTATTTTTCATATTCCTCACAGGCTCTTTTAATAAAAACTGACATACATTATATACTCTACAGCAAATCTTTATTATTACTTTGAAATGTAATTTAACTATCTTAAAATAATCAGCAGGTTTTTGTATTATAAGAAAAATATTTCAATATCATGCTGTAATTATTTGTATTTATATTTAATATTGTTGAATAATCAGTAAGTTTTTTCTCTTCACATATAATATTAAGGTTTATTTTAATTAAAAAATTATTTATTACTGTATTTAGTTAGAAAATTACACATATTTTAATATCTTATTGATTTTAAATATATAATAAGATAGAATGCTGTGCAGTTAAAATATAGGACTGTTATTATATTAGACAGTTTCTATTAATGGAGATAAATTATGAATAAAGTTTTATTTAGTCTAATACTTATTTTATGCTTTAACACTTTAGCTATTGCTGATGATAATGTAAAAAAAGTATATTATAACAGTGGTAAATTAGAGTGTGAATTTCCGCTTAAAAGTGATGTATACCATGGTCCATCTAAATGCTATTATGAAAATGGAAAGGTTAAGCAAGAAGTTACATTTAACAATGGATTGGCTGATGGTATTGCTAAGTTTTATTATGAAAGTGGTGCATTAATGGAGGAAACACCATATAAGTATAATTTAAAAAACGGGCTGCAAAAGCAATATTATGAAAATGGCAACCTGAAACAAGAAGCTGTCTTTGTTAATGATAAAATAGAAGGGCTTACAAAGTCTTATTATGATAGTGGAGAGTTAAAACAAGAGCTGGAATTTAAAAATGACATGGCAGAAGGTACAGCAAAAATATATAGTAAAAGCGGCAAATTACAGCAGGAAATCCAGTTCAAGAATGGTATTAGAGATGGTTTTTCCAAATGGTATCGTGAAGATGGCAGTATGGAAGCAGAAGCTCAATATAAAAATGATAAAAGAAATGGAACAACTATACATTATACAAAAAATGGCAGAGTTTGGGCAGAAATTGAATATCAAAATGATAAATCTGTCAGTGGAAAATGTAGTGATGGTAGAAAATGGACAAATGCAGAATTATCAAACTGGGATAGAGGATTAACAGTTTCCTGTGGTAACTAAGCAGGTATATATTAAATATTTATATTTTCTTAAAATTAGATATGATTTATTAGATAATTACTAAAATTTGTTTTTAAAAACTTAGTTCTCTCTGCAGAATATAAAGCTGGTATTTCATTATAGATTATAAGAAGTATATATTAATTAAAAAAAATATCAGCTTTTGATTTGCATATAAATTTTAGATTCTGTATAATTATATTAAACTTATTTTTAGAATATTTTATGTACTTTTAAATACTGCATATTCTGAAAATATTTTATAATATAAAAGTTTATTTATATTAAATATGGCTGTTTTTATTTATTATAATGAAATAAGATTTTGAAAGTGTAATTTTAAAATTTATGCTTTTATTATAAATAAAAAAGGCAGGGACAATTTTATATGCTGTCTCTGCCAAAATATTATTATTTATTAAAAATATTGTTATTTATTTAATTTTCTAGCTGCATCTTTTGCAAAGTATGTAATGATTAAATCGCTTCCTGCCCGTTTCATAGAAAGCAGTGTTTCCATAACTACTTTTTCTTCATCTATCCAGCCGTTTTTAGCTGCTGCTTTAATCATAGAATATTCGCCAGATACATTATATGATGCAACAGGAACAACACAGCTGTCTTTTACATCTCTGATAATATCAAGATAAGCAAGTGCTGGTTTTACCATAATAATATCTGCACCTTCTTCTATATCCTGAAATGCTTCTTTTAATGCTTCACGTCTGTTTGCTGGGTCCATTTGGTATGTTTTTCTGCTGCCAAATGCTGGAGTAGAATCTGCAGCATCTCTAAATGGTCCATAATAGCCTGATGCATATTTAACTGCATAGCTCATTATAGGTATATTTTCAAAACCGTTGTCATCAAGCATTGTTCTAATGGCTGCAACTCTGCCATCCATCATATCACTTGGAGCAACCATATCTGCACCTGCTTCTGCATGTGATAATGCTTCTCTTGCAAGCATATCAAGTGTGCTGTCGTTATCTACATCGCCATTTACTACATGTCCGCAGTGGCCGTGGCTTGTATATTCGCACATACAAACATCTGTAATAACATATAAATCTGTATAATCTTTTATAGCTTTTATGGCTTTTTGAACAATACCATCGCTGCCATAAGCACCGCTTCCTTCTTCATCTTTATGGTTAGGAATACCAAAAAGTATAACAGATTTAATACCTAAACTTTCTACTTCTTTTGCTTCCTTAATAACTTCATCTATGCTTAAATTATATATTCCTGGCATTGAAGGCACTTCATTTCTTATGCCTTTTCCTTCGCATACAAATAACGGGTAAATAAAATCATTTACTGAAAGAGTTGTTTCTCTTACCATACTTCTGATATTTTTGCTGGACCTTAGTCTTCTTGAACGAGTTATTGGAAACATAATATACTCCTTTTTATTATATTATTTCTACCATAGACTCTACAGTAAAATTTTCTGGATATCTGGATTTAATACCCTGTTTATCAAGAAAAAGTGCTGTTGTTGTGCCTATGCTTACTATATCTAATAGAGATTTATCTCCATTAAATTGTCTTAAAAATGATTTTGCTGCACTTGGCGAGCAAAATGTAACTGTATCTATTTTATTATCTACTATAAAGTTATCAACATATCCATCTGGATATTCTGCAAAATTTGTTTCATAAACTGCCGGTGTAATTAATTCTGCACCCATTGCATTAAGCTGTTCTACAGGCAGTTCAAGCCTTTTTTCAGCACCTGGAGATAATATTCTGGCATTCTGCAAAGGTATAGAATAAATTATCTGCATAGCATTATTTAAGTCATAAACAGTAGGTGTTATATGGCTTGATATTCCTAAAAATACTTCCATAGCATGAGCTGTTTTTTCGCCAAGAGCAATATATGCTTTGCCGTGAATATTATTATGGTATGGAGCAAAATATTTTACAGCATTAGCACTTGTGAAAAATATTATTTCGTATTCTCCCGGCTCAATTACAGGGCATAACTGCACTGTTTCAATCATTGGCAGCAGAAAAGGGTAATGACCTTTTGCAGATAATGCATTTACAAAAGTGCCAGACTGTTCAAACTGCCTTGTAACAAGCACGCGTTTTGGACTGTCAAAAATTTTCATAAACTATGAATATATTTCCTTTAATATTTCATCACCACCAGCATCAAGCACCATTTCTGCAAGTTTAATTCCTGCTTCTTCTGGATTAGCTTTATTACCAGTATATTCTTTTGCTATTTTTTTGCTGCCGTCAAGGTTATATATAATACCTTTTACATATATTTTATCACCCTGCAGTACAGAATGACAGCCTATAGGTATCTGGCAGCCACCTTGTAATTTGCGTAAGAATGCTCTTTCACAAAGAGCTCTTGTATAGCTGTCTTTATGGCCTATAAAAGATAAAATTTCTTTTATTTCATTATCATTACTTCTTATTTCAATGCCTAATATGCCTTGGCATGATGCAGGAAGCATTTTGTCAACTGGCAGTATTTCTTTAATATTTTCAGTAACTTCAAGCCTTTTAAGCCCTGCATAAGCAAGAATGATTGCATCATACATTCCGTCAGTTAATTTCTGCATACGGGTCTGTACATTGCCTCTTAAATCAAGTACTTCTAAATCTGGTCTTAATTCTAAAAGCTGTAGTTTTCTTCTTAAAGATGATGTACCAACTTTCGCACCTTTTGGAAGTTCATCAAGAGAATTATATTTAATAGATAAAAACGCATCCTGTGGTGCTTCACATTCTGGACTTTCAAAAAGCTCTAATCCCTCTGGCAGCTCCATTGGCACATCTTTCATGCTGTGTACTGCTATGTCTGCTTTTTTCTCAAGAAGTGCTGTTTCTATTTCTTTTACAAAAAGCCCTTTGCCGCCTATTTTAGCAAGTGGCACATCTAATATTTTATCGCCCATTGTTTTTATTATTTCAAGCCTGCATGATATATCTTTATGGTGATTTTCTATTTCACTTTTAATATATTCTGCCTGCCATAAAGCAAGTTTTGAGCCTCTTGTTGCAATTACCACTTCTTTTTTCATCTATCTCTCCTATGGTTATGTCTTTTTCTACTTATTATTTTTTAAAGATTATATCCATTACTTCTGTTATGGAATATTTGCCGTTATCTGTTGCATGCTCTTTTAAATTCATAAAAGGTTTATGAAGTATTTTATTTAAAGTAGCAGTTAAAAGATAATTTAAATGTTCTATTTCTTTTTCATCAGTTATTTTAAATTTTTCGCAGTATTTTTGTAATTCTTCGTTTCTTTTTTCTTCAAAATAAGAACGCATATTTTTAATAACAGGTGTAATTTTTAATGATTCCATCTGTTCATCAAAAGCATAGGCTGCATTATGGACAATATCCCATGCTTTTTTAGCTTCTTTTTCTCTTTCTTTTTTATTGGCTTCTACAACATTTTTTAAGTCGTCAATATCGTATATATATGTATTTTCTATTTCAGCACCTTTTGGGTCAATATCCCTAGGTACAGCAATATCAATAAAGAACATAGGGCGGGAAGGGCGTTTTTTCATTGCTTCTCTAATCATATCAGCAGTAACAACAAAATCTGGCGAGCCGGTAGATGAAATAATAATATCTACTTCCGGCAGTTTTTGTGCAAATCTGTCAAAAGTAACTGCATCGCCTGAAAATTCTTCTGCTAATTTTAGAGCTTTTTCAAAAGTTCTGTTAGTAACTATTATAGAGCCGATATTTGAGCCAACTAAATGTCTTGCTGCAAGTTCGCACATTTCACCAGCTCCAATAATCATTGCTTTTGCAAGTGATAAATCAGAGAATATTTTTTTAGCCAGTTCAACAGCAGCATAGCTGACAGATACAGGGTTTTCAGATATTCCTGTAACAGTTCTTACTTTTTTAGCAGTTTTTAAAGTAAATTCAAAAAGTCTGTTTAAAAAGCCGCCCATGCCGTGATTTTCTTTTGATATTTCAAAAGCATCTTTAATCTGCCCAAAGATTTGCGGCTCACCTAATACAAGGCTGTCAAGACCAGAAGCAACTGCAAAAAGGTGAGTAACAGCTTCTTTGCCTGAAGCAAAGTAAGTGTATTTTGCTAAATCTTCCACAGCAAGCTGGCAGTTTTGAGCAACAATGCTTAATATTTCGCATTTATCGCATATTGGCGAATGTATATCACATTTATCACAAAGATAATTTTTTATAACAAAATAATATTCCACCCTGTTGCAGGTAGATACTAAAAATAGTTCCTGTACACTGTTTTCTGCAAGGAATTTTTTATAAAGGCCTTCCATTTCATCTTTTTTTATAGCCATACGCTCTCTGACAGTAACAGGAGCAGAATTATGATTTAAACCTAGAACCACTAACATATTTAATTACCTCAGCATAAAATTAGCAACGCCAACATAAGTTACTAATATTAAAATAAACCCAATAACTGTCCACTGGGCAGTCTGCTTTGGTGTCATAGGTCTGCGTTTTTTTAATATCATTAATACTGCATATAAAAACCATGTTAGAATTGAAAATATTATTTTTGCAGATGATAAAATTTCTTCTAAATTATTCTGCAGCATCCACACAAACCCAAGTGCAGAGCCTATTGTAAAGAAATAAAAACCTATCTGCAAAGATGTATCATTTATACTTGCAATAGTATCAAGAGCAGGAAATCTTTGGAAAATAAAACCAAAATTTTTCTTTTTAAGCTGTGCTTCCTGAATAAGATACATAATAGACGCAATAAAAGCTGCCACTAAAAATGTTGTACCGAGTACAATAAATGGCAGGTGAACATAACGCCATATAGAATCAACTACAGGGTAAGATGGGCTCACATTTGGTGGAAAACATATAGCAACCAGAGATGCAGCCACCATAAATGGAGAAATAAAAAGCCCTACAAGAGGTCTGTTATATTTTGCATATAATATAAAATATGTAATACCGAATGAAATACATACCATATTCATTACATCATATAATGTGGATGTAGGCACAGCACCAGTATTAAAATACCTTAAAGCCATATCTGCAATATTAAAAAGCAGCCCTAAGCCCATAAATATATTAAAAATGTTGCGGACATTTCTATTGCCCCACAGTAAGAAAAGCATTATATGAATAAATGCAATCATATAAAATATAAGAGAAATGTAGGAAATCATAAAAACCTCTCAATCTATTATAAAAAAGCATATTTGCTGTATATTTTTTAAACCATAATATTTATGCTGAATAAATAATTGTTTATATTATTAACCCTATGACTTTTTAAACCTATAAATAAAGTATATATTACAAATTTAACAAAATTTCTACATATTAAAAGAAAATATAATTTTATTCAGACTGTAAAAAAAGTATATTCTTTTACCAATCTGAAAAAATATAATTTTCTCTTTAAAATATTTTAATAATATGGTATTGCAGTGTATGATGTTACAAGAAAATAACTCATTTGTTAAGAGAAAAATTATCTACCCTGTAAAAAATTTGATGCCTCTTATGAAAGACAGCTGGAAGATGAGCTGGCCTATTATGGTAATGATGGTATTTGAATTTATTATGTCTATGACAGACATATATATTGCAGGCAGATTTGGCGAAGCTGTAAAGGCTGCAACAGGTCTTGCAAGTCAGGTATACAGTTTCTTTATAATGACAGGCCATGCATTAACTATTGGTGCTGTATCAGTATTATCCCGTCTTTTTACATCTGATGATAAAAGAAAATTCCGCTCAGCTGTATTTACTTCTGTGCTTTCTGCCTTTTTGTTTGGTATAGTAATATGTGTAATCGGTGTAACATTTTCTACTAAAATAGCCACATTATTAAATGCTCCAGATGAAGTAAAAGGGTATGCATCATCTTTAATAAAAATATATTTTCTTGGCATTATTTTCCATATGACATTAATTAATATGAATGGTGTATTAAGGTCATGCAAGCGTGTAACTGTTACTATGGGAGTAATGATATTTGCAGCAGTATTAAATATTATATTACTGCTTTACTTTTACAATTTTACAGATTTAGGTTTTAAAGGTATAGCCGTTTCTACAGCCATAAGCATAACATCAGCTTCTATTGTTAATATGGTTATAATGTTTAGAATTATTAAGAAAACATACATTTTTTCATTTCCTATATTAAAACAGATATTATCTATTGGCTGGCCTGGCGGTATAGTATCTCTTAGCTGGCAGCTTGGCGGCACTGCTCTTTATGCAGTATTAGGTATGCTTTCTTATAACTCTGTAGAGATTATGGCAGCTTATGCTACAGGACTTAGAATAGAAAGTGCTATATTTATGCCTGCCTTTGCATTTAATATGGCAAATGCTGTAATTGTAGGCAACTTAATGGGTGAGAAAAAATTTGATGAAGCATATAAAAGCGGGCTTACAACTGCATTTATTTCTATGGGTGTTGTAACTATTATGATAGCTGTTGTGCTGCTGAATGCCCGCTCTATTGCAGAATTTTTAGAGCCTAATCCTCAGGTTGTAGATGAAATTATTAAATATATTTATATATGTATGATTGCAGAGCCTTTTATTGCCTTAAACCTTGCTATGACTGGTGCATTAAATGGTGCAGGGGATACAAAAGCTACAATGTTTTATGCAATATTAAATGTATGGGTATTAAGACTTCCACTGGCATATATTTTTGGCATAGTATTAGGATTTCATGCCTCAGGAATATGGTGGGCATTAAACTTTGGTTTTTTTCTGCAGTCTATACTTTCTACCAGAAGATTTATAAGCAAAAAATGGCAGAAAATAGAGATAGTATAGATTATGGTTGTATTAATTAATGGTGCATCATGCACAGGAAAAACTAATCTTGCACAACAATTAATGGAAAAATATAAAATACCATATTTATCTATAGACCATATAAAAATGGGTCTGATTAGAAGCGGAAATACTTCTCTTACACCATACGATGATGAAAAACTTCAGCCTTATTTATGGAATATCATAAAAGAAATTATTAAGACAGTTATAGAAAATAATCAGAACATTATAATAGAAGGTGCATACATTCCTTTTGATTATAAAAAAGATTTTGCTGATAAGTATTTAGATAAAATAAAATATATATGCCTTGCTATGACTGAAAACTATATAAATAAAAATTATAATCTTATTACAAATAATGCTGATATTATAGAAAACAGGGGAGCAGCATTTTCTATTGATAAAGATTTTTTAATAAGTGAAAATAAAAAATATATAGAAAACAACAGAAAGTATAATCTGCCTGTCAAACTTATAGATGATACATACTTGATAAATGTTGACTTGGAAAACATTTAATTTAAATTAAGATAAAAAATGTAGACAAATAATTTTTTTGTGCTATATATGAAAACTCTAATAAATATATGATAAATGGTAATTATAAAATGGATTTTAAAGAATTAGAATATTCTCACAGAGCATCTCTTGCACCAATACTTCGTGCAAAAAACTCATGTCTTTCTGAATACAGCTTTACTAATGCATATCTGTTTAGAAAGCCGCATAGTTATCAAGTGGCAGAAAGTGACGGCTGCACATTTTTACATGGTGTAACTTATGATAATAAAACATATATGATGCCAGTATGTCCTCTTGAAATTATACCTCAGAAAAAATTAATTGAAATGGGTGCATTAGTTGATTTTTTCTTTCCTATTCAAGAAGAATGGCTTACATTTTTTCCAGAAGATAAGTTTACTTATTCTTATCTTGACGGCGATTCTGATTATATCTATTTAACAGAAAGGCTTGCAACAATGGCAGGCAGGAAACTTGCGAAAAAAAGGAACCTGTTAAAGCAGTATAATGAAGGATATAAAACAGAAGATTTTGAGCTTACTCCAGAAAGGTTTGATGATGCAAAATATATTCTGGATATATGGGAAAGAGATATACTTAGGTCAGAAAATCATGGCTCAGATTATGCAGAAACTTTGGAAGCTCTTGAAAAAATGACAGAGTTTAATCTGCGTGGTATGATTTCTTATGCTGATGATAAACCATCTGGCTTTGTGCTTGGTGAAGAATTAAATGATGTAACATTTGCACTTCACTTTGCAAAAGGTATAAGAGAATATAAAGGGATATATCAGCATTTATATAATGCTTTCAGTATAAAGTTAAACAGTGAATATAAGTATATTAACTTTGAGCAGGATTTAGGAAAAGATACGCTGCGTCAGGCAAAATCAACATATTACCCAGATGAAATGCGTAAAAAATACAGAGTAGCTTTAATTAAATAGTGAACAAAGGAGAGAGTTTATGGAACAAACTACACAGAAGCCTAAAAATATTATTTTAAGAGTACTTGGTAAAACAAAGTATATTATTATTTCAGCAGTTGTTTTATTTGGATTAATTATATTTTTTATGGATTCATTAATTGGCAATGTTGATGCAAATGAATATCAAGTTAAACAGGCTTTTATGACAGGTGAATTATCTGCCCACTTAACACCTGGATGGTATCTTAAAGCAATGGGAACAATATACAGATTTCCAAAAACAGAAACAGTTTATTTCACAAGAGATAATATTGATAACCCGGCAAATCAAGGACCTGTAACTGTAACTTTTTCAGATAACTCACGGTGTGATATAAGCGGAACTGTAAGGGTGATTATGCCTACAAGTGACCAGTATGCTATTGATATTGTTGCAAAACATTCTAACAGAACATTTCAGGATTTTGCAGCAAAAAATATTATACCAGTTACAAAAAGGGCATTAATTACAGCTGCAACAACAATGACTGCTCCAGATGCTAAAATTAAAATGGCTGATTTAGCTACTCTTGGCCAGGACCAGTTAAATAATGGTATATTTGTACTTGAATCTACAAAAGTCAAAGAATTAGACCCTGCAACTGGTGAAGAAGTTGTTAGAGAAGTAAAACATATAAAACAATCTACAGACGGCACAACTGCAAGATTTAAAGATGATATGCCGCTTACTGCATTCGGTGCAAGTGCTACTAACTTTGTAGTAACAGATATTACATGCTCTCCAGAGATTGAAAGACAGATTTCTGACCAGCAGCAGGCAAAAATGGGTATTGCTACAGCTAAAGCAAAAGCAGCTCAGGCAGACCAGGAAGTTATTACTGCAAGAAAACAGGGTGATGCTAATATTGCAAGAATAAAAGCGGAAGAAGAAGCAAAAGCTCAGCAAATGATAGTTGCAGCAGAAAGAGAAAATAAAGTACAGATTTTAAATGCTCAAAGAGAAGTAGAAATCTCTAAACTTAAAAAACAGGAAGAAGAAAACCTTCTTGCTGCTGCAAATGTTAATAAGCAGAGAACTATTTTAGAAGCTGATGCTCAGGCTTATGCAAAAAGAAAAGTAATGGAAGCTGACGGCGCACTTGATAAAAAATTAGAAGCATATAAATATGCAGTTGAAAAACAAAGTGAAGCTATTGCAAATATTAATCTTCCACAAATTATGATAAATGGTGATGGTTCTAATAATAAAAACGGCTCAAGCTCTATGGCTGGTATGGATTTACTGCTTCAAATGATGCTTATAAATACGGCTAAATCTCTTGGGCTTGATATGAATATAAAAAATACAGGTAATTAATATTTAATATAAAAAAGTGCTGCATTAGCAGCACTTTTTATTTATGTGTCCAAATTTTATAAGAAGAAATTAAAAGAATAACCACTAAAAGCGGAATTAAGATTTTTTCGCTGACCACACCTAACAGTAGGCCGCCTAAAAATGCACCTAAAATAGAGCCTAAAGCCATAATTAAAATAAATGATTTATGAGAATATACTATTTTAAAAGAATCATCTTTTGTATATCTGATAAGCCCTGTTATCATTGTAGGCAGGCTGATTGCAAGAGAAAGGCTGCCTGCAAGTTTTATATCAATGCCAAAAAGCAGGATTAATACAGGAATAATTAATTCACCACCTGCAACACCAAGTATAGCTGCAAAAAGACCTATAATAACACCAGAAATAATACCAAGAATGATTATGATATATTTATCTGTATTCATTATGAAGCTGGAGTATTCAACATTATGGCTGATAAATAATATGCAGGCAATAATAATAAGCATAACAGATATTACTCTGTAAAAAGTTTTTACACGCAGTTTTACTGCAATATCTGCACCAATCCATGCTCCTGCGATACTGCCTGCTAAAATATTCAGAATTATATCCCAGTGAGAAAATACTGTGCTGTATGGAATAGATACTGCTCTAAAAATAAATGCAGAAATTACTACAATTAAACTCATGATTTTGTTTAATATTACAGCTTCCAGTGGAGGAAATTTAAATAAACCAATTAATACAGGAAGTCTGAATTCTGCTCCACCAAGCCCAATTAAACCACCAAGGGTGCCTATAATAGAGCAGGAAATAAAAGCATATACTTTTTTTAACATATAAATTACACCTGTTTAAAATTATTTTATAAATTTAAAACAGTAAATATTAAGTTTGTCAAATATTTTTATAGATTAATGGATATAAATATGAAAAAATCTTCTTATTTGTTTTATCAAATAAGAAGATTGTATGATTGTATAGCTATTTTATTTCAGTTTTTGTTTCTGAAATAGCTTTACGAAGTTTTTCTTCATCTTCACTTGCAAGAGAAGTTTGTAAAATTGTGCCGCCAGTGCCTTTTAATTCTGCTAATGCTTTATCGCTTAAATCAGAATGAAGAAGAATGAAAAGGGTAGATGTACCTGGTTTCATTTGGTCTGCCAGCTGTTTCATAAATTTATCATCTATACCTATATCACTTAATGCACCACTTACAGCACCTGCTGCTCCACCAATTGCAAAACCAAGCAGTGGATTTAAAAAGATTGCACCAATCAGCATGCCCCAGAATCCGCCGCCTAATGCACCATAAGCTGTTAAGTTATTCATCTGGCGAAGTTTTACTTTGCCGTCTTGTTTTTTTACAGCAACAACTGCATCTTCTAATTCAACCAGATAACTTTTCTGCATTTTTAAAAAATCAAGCCTTACTTGTTCCGCTTTTAATTCATCATCATAAGAAACAACTATTAATTTACTCATTTTTTTTACTCCTTTACTTGCTTTGATAATAAATTTTACAAACTATTAGACACTGTGTCAACATATAAACATTATGTTCGGCTTATCAAATGGTTGATATTTGTCAAGAAAGTAGACAGATAATTAAAGGCTGTTTAGTCAGCAGTGATATAAATAGTCACTGCTGATATATTATACATTATAGAAACATATATTTTGAATGGGAAAGGTTTTTTATTTTGTTGCTTTCTTTATCAAGTATCATAATAATTATTTTATCCTGTTCAAAAGGTATTTCCCATATAACTCTGTTTTCATTTTTATAATAATGCAGTCCTATGGCAGAGATTTTATCTTCTAAACTAATTTTATTTTCTTTGCTGTCAGCAGGCATAGGAATAACTCTTGAAGAATATATAAAGTCATATCCTGCAAAAGCTGAGCCTTCAGCAAAAATATTACCTTTCATCTGCATTTTTAATGTAGAGTTAATAACATTGCCTGTAATATTTAAATCAATAGTTACCTGACCTTTGCTGCCTGTAATAGAGTTTTTATCATCTGAATCTATAAATATTCGTTTATCTTTTAATATTACAAATCTTTCTATTTCATAAGTGCCGTTAAGGCTTACTGGGTTTTCAGTAATATTTATAGTCATAGGTTCAGAAATATCTGCAAAAGCAAATGTAGAGTTTACAGCCATTATCAGCAGTATTAAAAAAATGCGCATATTAATCCTCAAAAATTATAAAAGGCTTTTTATCTATGATAGTGGAAATATCATTTTTCTTTTCTAATTTTAAAATAAGAGTGTAGCCTTTTTCAAAAGGCATTTCCCATATTAAATCTTCATGGTCATATATTGTCATACCAATTGATGAAAGTGCTTTTGAAAGAGATGTGCCTGATGGTCTTTGTGTTGTAAAAGTCTGGCTGTCATATAAAAAAGCATAATTGGAGATTTCCTGCCTTTTAAAAGCAGGGCCTACCATCTGCATTTTATATATTAAATCAACAGCAACATTATTCTGGCTTATTTTTATATTGATTGTTGCTACACCTTTATCATCATATACATCATAGCTGTTATCAGAATCAAGCAGAGTATTATCGCCGTTTCTTATAATTAATCTTTCTACTTCATAAGTACCATTAAAGCTCAAAGGGTCAGTTAAGGATATAGGAACAGGAACACCTGCATATCGGTTAGTCTGTGCAAAGGCAGCAGAACAAAAACTTATTATTAAAAGGCTGAATAATATTAATTTCTTCATATTTCCACTCCATTATAAAGTATAGTCGCATATATTTGAAAGAAGTTACACTATTCTTGTATTTTTGTAAAATATTCTTTTATTTTTTCTGCTTCATTTTCAGATACTATTCTGACAGAACTTTCGCTGTTTCTTTTCATAGCACTGTATGTAAAGTTATGACTGCCTGTGTAAATAATTTTATCATCAATCAAGCATAATTTTGCATGAAGTTTTTTACTTTCATTATCAAATAATACTTTTATACCATGTTTTTCTAAATGTGCGGCAGTATTTTCATTATATTTATTTGATAAGTCATCTTTTTCGCCAGATTTTTCAAAGATTATTGTTACATCAACATTTCTTTTTGCAGCATCAATAAGTGCAGAAGTAATTAAGGGAACAGGTTCTTCCAGATTTTTAATATTATAGTTATCTATTTTATACATAAATAATGCACATGTTATGCTTTTTTCAGCACGAGCAGTATCAGAAACAAAGGATGAAATATATTCATCATTATTTAAGATTTTAAAAGAGCCATCCATTGTATCTGGTTTTGAAATAATATTTGTAATAAGTACAAAAAGGGCAAAAAGAACAGGGGAAATGATTTTTAAGATAGTAATTATATAGCTGTAATTTTTTCTATCTCTTGCCATATCTGCTCTTTTCCAGTGCCTGTAATGGCAGAAAAAACAATAAGATTTTCTTTTGGAATAAGTGTTTTTTCAGCTATTATTTTTATCTGTTTTGCTTTTTCATTATTAGACAGCTTATCAGATTTAGTAAGCACTGCAATAAGGGGAACATTTCTTGACTGCATTGCAGCTATCATTTTCATATCATCATCATTTGGAACGCGTCTGATATCAAGAAGCAGCATACATAATGCTAAATTTTCTCTATGGGCAAAATAGTATTCTATTAATTTACCCCATGCTGCCCGTTCTGATTTAGAAACTGCTGCATAGCCGTACCCTGGCAAATCTGTAAAAATATATTTATCATCAATATTAAAAAAGTTAACAAGTCTTGTTTTCCCTGGAGTATTGCCTACTTTTACAAGATTTTTACGGCTTAATATTTTATTAATCATTGATGATTTGCCTACATTACTTCTGCCTGCAAAGCATACTTCTGGCAGGCTGCTTTTTATAAACTGTTCAGGTTTAGCAGCAGATAATATAAATGATGCATTCATTTATATTACACCAGCATTTTTCAGCAGATTATCTATATCAAATGTTTCATTTTTGATAGAGAATGCAGCTGCATTTTTATGGCCGCCGCCGCCATTTCTTTCTGCTATATGGCGAATATCAACATCTTTTCTTGAACGGAGAGATACTTTTTTAGACTGGGCATTTATAAGCATAACATAATCTGAAATATCTTCACTTATTATATAGTTTCCAAGCTCTGAAGCATAGCTTTCTGCAAAAACTACTGTAACAGTCAAGCCGTCTTTATCTTTTATTGTTTCAATATTACGCATAGCTTTTTTTATGTAGTTATCACGCCTTTCTTCTTCTAATGTAATCATAAGTTTTTCTGTATCAGTAAAGGTTGTGTATGGAGTGGATAAAAAGCGTTCTTCCATTCTAGTGATACCCATAAGATTAAAAAGAACGCTCATTTTTAGACTGTCTTCCCGCTTTAAAAACCACATATCAACATCATTTATGCAGCGGGCAAATTCTTCATATTCTTCTGCTTTAAAGCCTTTCTGCATAAGATATTCATAAGTAAGCATAGTGGCACATTTAGTGATATCATGATGGGTAAAATGAAAATCCTTTAATGCGTCACTGCTTGCATGATGGTCAATAATTAATACATCTTTCTCACCAGCCAGCATTTCAACTGTACCATACTGAGGGGAAACATCTGTTATTATGATTCTGTCATAATAATGGTAGTTTTCTTCAATATATCTATCTATATCGTCATAGCCAAGATATGCAGTTTTAATGTTTCCTGGCATAAATTTTTTAATTAATACTCCACAGCCTAAGCCGTCTAAGTCATTGTGAGAAATATGTAATGTCTGCATTTATTATCCTTATTTTTTATCCTGCGGCCAAGTAATTTTTCCGCCATTTGCGGCAATAAAAGTAACTATAGCCATATTAATAATTGTAAAAAGTGAATAGATTGATTTAAATTGGTTATATTTTAAAAAAGATGCAATTGTATCTCCAGCACCAAGTATATGACCTGCATCTGTTAATTCTATTTTACCAATTATTATAGCAATAACGCCTGTAATTAATAAAATCACAGAGCCAATCATTTTTTGTTTAAGTATAGAGTTTGCAAAACCATTATAGTTAATGTAAAAACTTAATGCACCAGAAGCGATTGCAGGTATTAAAAACAGCGTGCCAAAAACTGTTGCAATAAGTGATGTAGCAGTAAGGAAACTGCCTGCTTTTCCACCTAAAATTGCAGCAAGAACCTGCACGAAAAATGCAAAGCCATACATACCAATAGGGAAGTGGATAAGTTTTGGATGTGGGTGGTTTCTTTTATACCACTGTCTTTTTGCTATCATTTTTTTATCCATGTCAGAAAGCAGATTTTCAGAATTTGGAACAACTGTTTCTGTATTTGTTTCTTGAGCTGTGCCGTCTTCTAATACATCAACTTCTACAAAACGGAAAATATTTTTTTCGCCGTGTGGGCTCATATCAATGCTGTCAGTTAAATCTTCTCCAGCTTTAAATCTGCCCATGTGTTCACCGCCTGGCCAGAAATCACTTTTTGATATATCGTATACTTTGCCTTTATAACCGATATATGCAGGCTTGCCATCTTTGCCATTAAATTCTTTTAATTGTTCTTTTGTCATTTGAATCTCCTAATATTTGCACTATAATTTTTGCTTTATACAACATTATATATTATTTTGCAAGAAGAAAATAGTAATAGTTATTATTTTTGTTTAATACTTTCGTAATAAGCATTGATTTCTTCATATTTTTTAGCATATTTTTTTGAAAGCTGGTTCAAAAACCTGTCTTCTTCACTGTATATACAGCCGCAGTAGTTTTGTCTGTATATTTCAAGTTCTTTTGAAATATCTATGCCTTCCTGCCAACCTTCTCTAAAATCATAATAATAAAAAGGAATATTGTATTCTTTTGAGATTTTTTCTGCCAGTTCTTTTATGGCTTCATGATTTTGCATTTTACTGTATAAAAGACTTGAAGAAAATGCATCCATTCCTAATTCTTTTGCTTTTTCTGCCGTTTTTAAAAGCCGTCTTTCATAACAGTATCTGCATCGTTCTTTTTCATGGTAAGCGTTCTGGCGTAAAAACTCTACTAATCCATAATAATCTTCTACTATACATTTAATATTATAATGCCTTGAAACAAGCACTGCACCTTCCATACGCTTATAATATTCCTGAACAGGATGTATATTATGATTGAAAAAATATGTTGTAATATTATGGCCTTGAGCCTGCATAGTAATAATAGGATATATAGAGCATGGCCCGCAGCATTGATGTAATAATATATTCATGGAAAATATTTACTATATAATTTTATCTATTTCAATACAAAATATTTAAAAAATTTAAATTTTTTACTTGTATTTATTTTATAAGCAATCTATTATATTAAGCTATTGCAGGAGAAGATAATTGGAGGAATACTATGTCTTTTAAAAAACTTTTATTAATAACAGCTTTATCTGTACTTGCAGTATTATCCCTTTCCGGCTGTAAAAAAGCAGGCAATAATAATGCTGCAGAAGATGCTAATGTATTAATAATCGGCGGTCAAAACCCAGAAACTGGTGCTATGGCTGACTATGGCTCTAAAACAGTTTTAGGAGCTCAAATTGCATTTGAAGAAATTAATGCAGCTGGCGGTATCAATGGCAAACAAATTAAATTTGCTCACTATGACAGCCGTGGCGAAAAAACTGACGCTGTAAACTTAACAAGGCGTCTTTTAAAAGAAAATGCTTGTGCAATTATTGGTGAAATTACATCTGGCGGCTTTTTAGCTATGAGAGAATTAGCTAACAGCGGCGGCACAGTTGCAATCTCTACTGGTGCAACAGCTGAACATGTTACTGAAAAAAGAGTTGGCAGCGGTTATGAACATATTCCCTTTGCTTTCCGTAACACATTACAGGATTCTGACGGTGCACCTAGCTTAACTAAATTCTTAGTACATACTAAAGGGTTTAAAAAATTTGCTATCATCACATCTACAAATAACGAATACTCTGTTGGTCTTTCTAACTTCTTTAGAGATGCAGTTAAAAATGCTGGCGGTACAGTTATTATAGAACAATCTATTAATGACGGCGATACTGATGTTTCTGCACAAATCACTTCTATTAAAAACAGTGATGTAGATGCAGTTATCTTCACAGGCTACTATCAAGAAGCTGCTCGTCTTCTTTTAGCTAAACAGACTCAAGGTTTAAAAGCTCCACTTGTTGGCGGTGACGGTTTCCAATCACCAGACCTTTGGAATATTGCAGGGGATGCAGCAGTTGGTGCTATGTTCTATTCTGGTTTCTCAGCAGAAGTTGACAGACCAAACATTCAATCTTTTAAAGCAAAAATGCTTGAAAAAGGCAAAGAAGCAGACACTTTCTCTGCTCAAGGTTACGATGCTGCATACTTACTTGTAGAAGCTATGAAAGCAGCTAATGTTACAGACTGTACAGATGCTTCTCAAAGAGATGCTATAAGAGCAAAACTGATGGAAATCAAAGACTTTGAAGGTATTACTGGTAAAATGTCTATTGATGCAACAGGCAGTGCTATTAAAGAACCATTCCTTTTAGAAGTAATTAAAAAAGCAGACGGCACTTTCGGCACTCAGAGCTTAAACTAATTTGATTATAAGGTATTAATATTAAAAGCCTTCGTGAAAAGCGAAGGCTTTTTTGTTATAAAGTATTGTTAAAGCATATAAAAATTGACTTGGTAAAATAATATATAAAAAATATTATATTTTTATTGCATAGATATAAAAAAATTGATACTCTATAAATGTAGTAATATTTATATTATTAATCAGGGGTTATGATTTATGGCAATGATAGCAGACGAAGTGTTAAAAGCTATGAAATGTAAAGAGCTTGAAACTAAATATAGTAATGTTAGAAAAGGTTTAAGAATGTCGCTTGTTGCATTTTTAAAAGATAACCCTAATTATGAAAAACTGATAGAAGGGTTTGTAGGCATTGACCCAGCTGATAAAAAAACAGAAGCAAGGCGTAATTTTCTTGATGAACTTGGCGAAATATCTAAACTGATGGATGATGCTTTTAATAAACTTGGCGATGCTGAAGAAGGTGCTCTTGCTCATAAACTTACAACTGTATCTGCCATTTATATGGAGCGTATTGGCCAGACATGCTTAGAAGCTAAAACAAACTATTTTCCAATGCATAAAGAAAAGTTTGCAATGTATGTTTCTGAAGACCAGGAAGCAAAAGCCATTGTTCCTAGAACTACACTTAAAACTATCAAAAACTATCTTGATAAATGGTTTTTCTTAATGCAGCAGTATTCTGTAAATGCAAAAGCAAAAATTATTTATACCAAACTTAATGATTTCAGAGATAAACTGCATCATTTTGAATATGTAATGGGTAAGTCAGTTAATAAATTACAGCGTGAATATGTAAAAGAGATTATTCCTTTTATGAAAGATACAAAACTTGCTCTTTTGCGTATGCGTAAGTTTTTTGAAGCAATAGATGCATCTGCTTTTGGTAAAATGATAAAAGCACTTACAGATGTTGCTATGGAAAATGGCACAAGGGTATATGTAAAATATAATGCTGTACTTACAATAGTTGCAGGTAATGTTAGGAAAGGCAGTGTTATTCCTGTGCAGACTATTGTTGATAAATATGATAATGTAATGTTTCCTATCAGACAGACTGTGGCAGAGCTTGATACAAAACTTGGGGGCAGCCGTGCAAAAGACCCAGCAAAAGCATTCTGGGATATTGCTTCTCAAATTACATCATTTAGAGATGGCATGCATTCTGTTATAGATGAATTTTCAAAAGGTATCAGCCCGTCAGATGAAGATTTTAAATTTTTCACTCATACTGCTCAAGCTGTACTTATTCCATATATGAACCAGACAAAAGGGGAAGTTAACGATACCTTTATTAATGGTGTTAAAAATTTAGACACTTTTTTCTGGAAAATTATGACGAAAGCTATAGAAAATTCTCAGGAAAAAGGCGAAAAAATGGATGAGATTGTTGGGCTTGCTGTTAGAGTTACACAAAAAGAGCTTGATAATTTCTTATCAGAAAATAAAGAACTTGCAGATGATAATTTAGCAGAAGAAATTGAAAATGCTTCAAGCAGTTCTGAAAAATAAAGTTTTTTGAGCAGTTATTTTGAAAGAATTAATAAAAAAACATTTATATACATCAAGATCACCAGTTTCTGATGAAAATAATAATCTTGTGCATGATGTTGCATCTGAGCTTAATGCAGATATTATAAAAAGCAAATGTGGCAGCGAAGTTTTATCGTGGATTATTCCTTTATACTGGAAAGTGATAAAAGGCCAGTTGAAAGATTTATCTGGTAATATTTTAATAGATTTTAAAAATAATCCACTTCATCTTTGGACAAACTCTATTTCTTTTCAAGGCAGAATAACTAAGCAGGAATTAGAAAACCATATTCTGACAGATAAAAACCGTCCAGATTTAATACCATACCATTATAAGTTTGGGTTCAGCACAGCAATGCAAAACTGGGGATTTTGTATTTCCTATAATGATTATGTTAAAATGCAGGATAATGAATATATTGTAGATATAGATACAGAGCTGCATAATGATAATTATATGCTTACAGGCGTAAAGACTATTAAAGGTCAGGAAAATGGCAGCACTTATGTTTTTGCAGCCCATACATGCCACCCGGCTATTGCAGTAGACGGACTTACAAATGTTATAGTACTTATGAAAGTATTCAAAGAACTTGAAAAAAGAAATGTAAAAAATACATATAAATTTGTATTTGGTTCAGAATATTATGCAGCAGCTGCATTTTTAAATACATTAAATGAAAAAGAAGAAAAAAGTATAAAAGGTGCTTTTTTCTGCGACTTAATAGGGGCAGATACTAAGCCTGCATATTCATCATCATTTCAAGGCGACAGCCTTATAGACAGCATTACAGCTCATATTTTTAAACACAGGGTAAAAGATTACAGCTCTTATGGTTACAGGCAGTTAATAGGTAATGATGAAATGTTTTATAATGGACCATATTATAACATACCAACAGTAACACTTGGGCAGAATGTGCCAGCATATTATCATTCAAGCGGTGATAATTATGAAAAAATAGATTTTGATATGCTTGAAACATATAAAGAATATATTTTAGATATAATAAATATCTTAGAAACAGATTATGTACCTGTGCTTAAATACAAAGGTCCGCTTTGCTTATCAAGATATAATCTATATATAGATTTTAAAGCAAACCCTGAAGGCTACAGACATATAGAAGCAGCACAAATATTAGCAGATGGTAAAACTTCCTGTTTTCAAATAGCAGAAAAAACAGGGGCTGAATATAATTTTATAAAAAATTTCTTTGATGAACTTGTAAAATATAATCTGGCAGTAAGAAAGTAGCCTATTTTTTCATTACAGGCCCATCATTAGGAATTTGCCCTGCAGGAAAATCTGGTTTATGGTCAAGATGTATATATGGGTTTTTAAGAATATTGTTAATTAAAATATCAGTAACTTGTTTTATTGAAACAGAACTTATTTTACTGGATAAATAAGGGACTGTATTAATATATTTATTATATTCTAGTTCATATTCAATATCTGTTGTTTTTTTATATTCTATATCTTTATTAAGGTATCTGACAGATGCAAATGTATAATCGTAAATCAGCTGGCCGTTAGTATAGACTGGTATATTATATATTTTATTATACATATAAGGAACACCAGCTTTAAATTCTGCATAATGTCCCATTGTTACAGAAAACATATTTGTTCCTAAAAGAATAATTTTAGCATCAAGTTTATATAGTTTATCAAATGCTGATTCTGCACCATAATTATGTCTTGAATGAGGTGCACATATATATTCTGCATTTTTACCAACAGCAGCAACAGCAGCTAATGGATTACAGCTTCGTTTACTTATGGGCAGGGAATGGATATATTTAGCAAAAACACCTAATTCTTTTGATACTGGTGAAAGTGCTGTGTCAAAAGGAATACCAAATCGTGCATATTCATAGAAATATGCAGGAACACACAAAGTTCCTTCACTGCCAAGAACTTCTTTAAATGTTTCATAAAACATACATAGAGTATCTTTTCTGGAAAAATTTTCTGTAGTACCGAATGCAGCAATGTCACTGTGAATGAATATTGTATCGCCTTTGTCTACACCAGCATTATATAATGCTTCTGTTATTCCTTTTTTAGTAATATATTCCATTGTAATCTCCATAATTAAGTTATTACTATTATATAAAAATTTTAGCAACCAGAAAATGTTTTCTAATTTATCTACTACCACATATTTTTATTGCATTAAGATAAAAAATATAAAGTAAATACTTGTGGTTTAAACAGTTTATGTCAAAAATATAAGATTAGATTAATAAATATTATGGAAAATTATTTAATTATAAATCGGCTAATGATATTTTTTATGAGAACTTAAACGACTGCTTAAAATGTTGCAATCGTTTTTAGATTTTACAAAAAACATGAGGTAAGACAAATTTTTATTGCATAATATGCACACATATGATAAATTTTAAAAGAGGTGTTAAATGCATATTAACTCAGTAGATTTTTTTAACTGTACAGGGTGTTCTGCCTGTGCTGCCAAATGTCCACATAAAGCTATAGAGATGAAGGAAAACAATAATGGCTTTCTGTATCCTGTTGTTGTAGAAGATAAATGTACAAATTGTGAGTTATGTGTTAAGATATGTCCAGCACTTCATGTTTCTAATGAAGAAAATGAACTTAAAGAATGTTATGCAGCTATGGCTTCTGATGAAATAAGGCAGCTTAGTTCATCTGGTGGAGTGTTTACTGTCCTTGCAGAATATATTTTATCTCAAAATGGCTATGTATGCGGTGCAGCTTTTGATGATAACCTGCAGTTAAGTCATAAAATTATTAATAATGTTAATGAGCTTGATAAACTTAGACGGTCAAAATATATTGAAAGCCATATTAATAATGCATTTTCTGATATTAAAGCTCTATTAAAAAATGATAAATATGTTCTTTTTTCGGGTACACCTTGTCAAGTGGCTGGTTTAAAAGCCTATTTAGGAAAAGAGTACGAAAAACTTTATACTATAGACTTAGTCTGTAAAGGTCCATCTTCACCAAAAGTATTTAAAAAATATCTTAGCGAACAGTTTAAAGATTTAAAAATATATGATTATAACTTTAGAGACAAAGCTGGCGGTTGGTATAATTATTGTGGCAGTGTTATTACTGAACATGGAAAGCAGGTATTTAAAGCTGTTGATGATTTGTTTTATAAATTTTATATTCCAAAAATAAATATAAGAAAAGGATGCGATGAATGCAGTTATGCAAAACTTAATAGAATTGCAGATATTACTCTTGGTGATTTTTGGGGCATTAAAGATAAGAGACCTGATTTAGATGATGGTAAAGGCACATCGCTTATTTTTTTAAATACAAGTAAAGGTAAAGAACTTTTTTTAAAATGTAGAAAAACTTTCAAAAAATGCGAAAATGTTCCTGTAGATTATACATTTAAAAATACAATTTTAAATCCAAATGCCCACCATATTGGCAGGACAAGATTTTTTTCTAATTTAGATAAATGCAGTTTGTATGAAAATCTGCTTGATGTTACCAATATTAAAAACAATATACTTATATTTAATACATACAATTCTAATACAAATTTTGGTTCAGTTCTTACAGGTTTTGCATTAAATTATTTTTTTAATAATTGCTGTGATGGCAGATATAGTGCTCAAAATTTAGAGTTCAAACTGGATGTTATTAAAAATGAATCAAAACTTTTAATTAATGAAGATTCCCATAAATTTCCAAATGGTATTAATCCTGCTTTTGCATCTTTTAGAAGAAAATATATATCAAGCACAAGCGAAAGATTTTATATGCGAGGGCTGCCTTACTATAATGATGAATTTACTCACTTTATTGTTGGTTCAGACCAGATGTTTAATACTACTGGTTCTAATGAATGGTTTGCTGTATTACTGCAGTTTGTAAAAAATGATAAAAATATTATATCTTGTGCGGCTAGTTTTGGTAATTATAATATTGATGCAAATGATGAAATAAAAGATATGTATAAACAGTCATTAAGTCGTTTTGACTCAATAAGTATAAGGGAAAAACAGGGTGTAGAAATATGTAAAAATTTAGGTCTGCATGCAGAGCATGTTTTAGACCCGGTTTTTTATATTGAGCCAAGTGTATATTATAAAATTGCTCAGACTGCTGCAGATAAGCAGATTTCTCCATTAGTTTGTTATTCTGTAGGTGATAACTTTTGGAATGGATTAAAAAATTATTTTGAAAACAGTCAGTCAAAGTATTTTAATAAATATGATAATATAAAACGGTTAGATTATCATATGAGTATTGAAAGCTGGCTGTATCATATTATGAACTGTGAACTATTAATTACAAACAGTTTTCACGGTGTTTGTTTTGCAATTATTTTTGGTAAAGAATTTATAAGTGTTAATAGTCAATCTTCATCAGACAGAGTAATATCTCTTTTGGAAGATATTGGCATTGAAGGTCATAAATTCTATTCTATTGCAGAGATTGATATAAATATTGTAGAAGCTAATAAAATAGATTATCAAAAAGTTTACGATAAATTAAAGATAAAAAAAGAGAAATCAATACAAGTTTTACTAGATGCTGTGGAAAAATTTGAGAATACAGAAGAAAAAACAAATAATAAAAAAATGTTTTTGCATAAACTTATAGATTTCTACACAAATAGATATAATGAATGCATACAAAAATTAAAGGCTGGTAGTTTAGATTTATCTGAAGAAGAAAAAAGTAAATTAAATAATGATGCATTAAATTATAAAGCCTTTATTGATTTTATTAATAATAATTAAATGTATTTGATAAAGTGGTAAAATAATATAAAATATTTGCATTTTTATACAGTAAAATATGAGTTTATATTTGCAAATGTATAATATCCTAATATTTTATAAGGCTTATAATATTATTTTAAGATAATCTTAAATATATTTTATTAATTAAACAGGTAATTTTTAAAAATTCAGCTTTATGTATTTTTTCATTATTAATCACAAACAACCTTTGCTGACTTATTATATTATCATAATATCTTGATTTCACTGCAGTATTAGTAATAAAAATGCTCTTTCTTGACAGTAAACTGTATATATGATATATATTTAAGAATATTCATGGGGGTATATATGGCAGTATCACAATTTAACCATGTAAAAATATCTGGTATTGAGTATGTTGTTCCAAATAATATCTGTAGAAATGTAGATGATTATCTTCATTTTTTTGATAATAATCCTAAAAAACTTCAAAGAGCTAAAAAAATTATTGGCTATGGTACTAGATACAGTGCACCAGAAGGTGTTACAGCATCAGATATTTGTGAATATGCAGCAAACACGTTGTTGTCAAAAATAAATATGGATAATAAAAGTATTGATGTACTGATTTTTGTATCACAATCACCAGACTATTTTGCACCTCCATCATCGCAGGTTCTGCATAAAAAACTTCAACTTTCAGAGTCGTGTGCCGTATTTGATGTTACTCAAGGCTGTACTGGTTATGTATATGGGCTATGGCTTGCATCATCATTAATAGAAAGTGGTGCAGCAAAGATAGTGCTGCTTTGTGCTGGAGATAATACATATATTGACCCAGAATTTGAACAAAAAGGAAAAAGTTTACTATTTTCTGACGCAGCAAGTGCTACTTTATTAGAATATTCTGAAGATATAGTAAAATCTCACTATTATATTGGTTCAAAAGGTGAAGGATATGAATCAATTATTTTCCCTGCTGGTAGAAACAGGCTGCCAGTATCTGAAAAAATATTAAAAACTGTTATTACAGATAAGGACGGCAATAAATGGAAACTGCATGAAGGTTTTATGGATGGACTTGCCGTATTTGATTTTACAATGAATACTGTTCCTGAACATATTGCAGGCTTAATGCAGTCATCAAAGTATAGTATTGATGATATTGATTTTTTTGCAATACATCAGGCTAATAAGCAGATAGTTAAAACTGTAGCAGAAAAAGCAGGTATACCAGAATCAAAATATTCTGTAGAAACATTTAGCAAATATGGAAATCATGGTGGAATTTCATGTTTATCTAATCTTATTGATATTTATGCCGATAATATAAAGAATAAAATGCAAAAAGTGGCTTTAATAAGTTATGGCACTGGGTTATCCTGGGCATCTGCAGTATTAGATATTGGTAATATATATTGTTCTGGTATACAGTTAACTCATTTTGAACCAGAAAGAAATCATAATGAAGAATTTGAATACTGGGTAAATAAAATATCAAATTATAGTGCAAGTAAATAAGTAAAGGAGATAAAATATGAATTTTTATGAAAAATTAGCAGATATATTTGAAGAAGATGTTACAGATGAAACAATTTTAAAAGATTTGGATTCCTATGATTCTTTAAGTATATTATCTATTATTGCTATGTGTGATAAAGACTATCATATAACAGTTACAGCATCAGAAATAAGAGCACTTGATACTGTTGGTGATTTAAAAGCATTTATTGAAAGTAGAAAATAAATTATACTGATGGAAAAATTATATACTTTAGTTACAGGTGCAGTTTCTGAAATAGGGCAGAATGTTTGTAAAAAAATAGCTGCAAATAGTCCGCTTATACTGCAGGGCAGAGATTTTGATAAATTAAGCAGATTTAAGGAAAGTCTGCCAGAAAGCAAAGACCATTTAGTTTGGCAGTATGATTTTATAAATGCAGATAATTTATGTTTTGATACTGCATCCTTTATAGAAAGTAATAATATACATATAAAGAATGTGGTTCATATTGCAGGTATTGCAGAGTTTTTTCCAGCTCATTTATTAAACAGGCAAAATATAAAAACTTCTTTTGATGTAAATTTTTATTCTATTTTAGATATTTTAAGTGTGCTTGCAAAAAAGAAATATAAAAGTTTTTTAAACAGTATTGTCTTGATATCATCAGTTTCTGTTCATTCTGCTTCTGGCAAAGGGATGGCTGCTTATACAAGCTCAAAAGCTGCTATGGAAATTTATGCTAAATCTATAGCCGCAGAGATTGCTCCAGCAAGAATTAATTCTATTGCATTAGGTGGAATCAAGGTTAATAAAAATGATGGTATTAGTAAGTCATTGGATAGTAATATATCATCATATCCACTAGGAATTGGTATGCCTGATAATGCTGCTGATATGGTATCGTTTTTGCTGTCAGATAATTCATCATGGATTACAGGGCAGACATTTATTGTAGATGGTGGTTATTCTGTCTGTAAAAAATAGACTGGTGGTTTTATATGGTAACTAATCTAATTGAATATTTTGAAAATACTACTGTAAATCTAAATGCAGAAAAAACGGCAGTTATTGATAACGATAAAGAATATTATTTTAAATATATAAGAGATAATTCTAAAAAATTAGCCACTTATTTACTTTTTTATAATATTGCAGTTTATAACCAGCCTACTGCTGTTTTTCTTGATAAATCAGTAAATGTATTTGCTTAATAAATTGTAGAGGGTATTTATGCAAACAAATATTATTGATTTATTTGAAAATAATGCTTTAAAAAATTATCCAAATAAAACTGCCTACAGAGATTTAAAAAATGAAGTAACTTTTAATAATATATATGATAAAAGCAGACGTATAGCAAGCTATATATTAGATATTAAAAATATAAAAAATAAACCAATCATCGTATTATTGGAAAAAGGCGTATATAATTTACTGGTATTTCATGGTATAACTTATAGTGGCAATATATATGTTCCGATTGATATTACACAGCCAAAGGAAAGGATTGAGAATATTATATCTGTTCTAAATCCAGAATTAGCTATTGTAAACGAGAATACAAAAGAAAAAGTTATAAATATCTTAGATAGTGAAAAGATAATATATATCGAAGATTGTTTATCATATCATATCAATGAAAAGATACTTTTAACTGTAAAACAGAATATTATAAGTACAGACCCTTTATATATACTTTTTACATCTGGTTCTACAGGAATACCAAAAGGTGTAGTAATAAATCATCAATCTGTACTAGATTATATTGAATGGGTATATAAAACATATAGTTTTACTTATAAAGATATTATTGCAAATCAAGCACCTTTTTATTTTGATAATTCAGTACTTGATATATATATAACATTAAAATCTGGCTGTACTCTGTATATTATGCAGGAGAAAAATTTTGCTTTTCCAGCAAAAATATTAGAAGAAATAGAAAATAATAATGTAACATCATTATTCTGGGTACCATCTGTATTAATATCAATTGCAAACTCTATGCTGCTTGAAAAATATACATATAAAGGACTTAATAAAATTTTGTTTGCAGGAGAGGTTATGCCAAATAAACAGTTGAATGTTTGGCGTAAATATATGCCTAATGCATTATTTTCAAACTTATATGGTCCCACAGAAATAACGGTAGACTGTTTATATTATATTGTTGATAGAAAGTTTGAAGATGATGAGCCATTACCAATAGGTAAACCTTGCAGTAACAGTGATGTAATGATTTTAAATGATAATAATGAATTTGTAAAAGATAATGAAATAGGCGAAATATGTGTTAGGGGTATATCTTTATCTATGGGATATTATAATAATCCAGAAAAAACACGAGAGGTTTTTATTCAAAATCCGCTTAATAAAAGTTATCCTGAACTTATCTATAGAACAGGAGATTTAGGATATTACAACCACTATAAAGAAATTATGTATGTTGGTAGAAAAGATTTTCAAATTAAACATAATGGATATAGAATTGAGCTTGGTGAAATAGAAACGGCTGTTTCTTCTATAGATGAAATAAATAATTTATGTGTTTTATATAATTACTCAGCAAAACAGATTGTTTTATTCTATACAGGAAATAAAGAATTGGATTTAAAATATATAAGGACAAAACTTCTAAGCAAAATTCCAAAATATGCATTACCTACACAGATATTTTATTTAGAAGAAATGCCATTAACAGCAAATGGTAAAATTAACAGACAAAGATTACATAAAGAATATATTGGAGAATAATATGAAAACATGTCCATTTTGTGGTAGTAATGAATACATTGATATAAGAAAAATAAATGTCTATAATTATATGCTGTGCAATCTGCCTGTTAAAGAAGAACCTGTTCAGATGAAGATTTATACTTGCAAACATTGTGGACTTGGAATATATCATGATTATTTAAGTGATAAAGAGTTAGAAGATATATATAATAATTATTTTTATCCATTCCATTATTTTGATAACCCTAATATATCATGGTATAATGATTTTGATGTTGATTTTATTGCAAAACATATACAAACTGAGGATAGTAAAATTGTAGAACTTGGATGTCACGATGGCTTTTTTATGGATTTACTGCAAAAACATGCATCTTTACAAGGCAAACATTACAAAAATTTATTAGGCATAGAGCCATCTCCAAATGCTGATATTGGAATAGCTCATGGATTGAAAATAGAAAAAAACTTTTTTAAAGAAAATTATTTTCCAGATAATGAGAAAGTTGATTTATTTTATTCAAGCCATGTATTTGAGCATATAAAGGATCCTTTTACCTTATTTAACAATATGCTTGTCCAGTTAAATAAAAATGGTAAAATAATTATAATTGTTCCAAATTTTTCTGGTTATGATATTACTCACTACTATTATTATTCTTGGCCATTTTTTGAAAAAATGGCTGAAAAATATGGAGCCAAAATTATTGATGCAAAAATTACATATTCATCTTTAAGACAGATTGAAGAATTAAAAATAGTTTTTAGTAAAAAAAATGCAGAATATGACGAAGTAAAGTGTCCTTTTGATATGCATTTTATTATTAAACATGAAAAGGAAATGCAGGATAAACTGGTATCTGAATTTTTAGATGGTTTTCAATTGATTAAAAAATTTGTAGAAAATAAAGAAGTTGTATACTGGTATGGAACCGCAAGTTACTACCTAGTTAGTTACTGTGGATTACTTTCAAAAAGAAAGGTAAAATATAATATCATTCCAGTTGATAATGAACAAAATAGGCAAGGTTTTAAAATTCCATACTGTTCTGCACCTGTGGAGTTATTAAAAGATTTTTCAAATCAAGTGCTGGATAATATGGTTATTTCTGAAATAGACAAAGAAACAGTTATACCATTATTAAAAAAATATAATATAAAAATTAATAATATATTGTATTCTAAATTTTAACATTGGAGAATAAAATGAGAGAAAAAATACTTGAAATATTACAGGATTTACGCCCAGAGCTTGATTTTACAGAAAGTAATGATTTTATTGAAGACGGATATTTAGATTCTTTTGATATGATAGCACTTGTATCTCAGCTTGATAAAAATTACGGTATCTCAATTTTAGGGGAAGATATTATTCCAGAAAACTTCTCAAATATTGAAAATATAATAAATACTGTAAAAAAATATCAATAGGTTATATATATGAAGTGTAAATTTTGTGGCGGCAGTGATTTTATTAATTTAAATAATGTTGTTGCCTTAAATTATGTTAATTCAACATTACCTATTAAAGCAGTTCCTGTTAGTATAAAAGTTGATGTATGTACTTCCTGTGGTCTTGGTGTAAACCATACTCCATTAAGCAGGGAAGAATATAATCAAATATATAATAATTTTTTTTATTTTGCTTATTATTTTGATGATGTATTTAAAAAATATTTTTATATAGATGATATAAGTTTTTTTGTTAAACATATACCAAATCTTGATAGTAAAGTTGTAGAGCTTGGCTGCCATGATGGGCATTTATTATATATGATACAAGAGTATCAAAAACAGCATGGTAATGGTAATTTTACTAACCTTATGGGTATTGAACCTTCTCCAAATGCAGATATTGGTATTGCTCATGGACTGCATATAGAAAAAGCATATTTTAAACCAGGCTATTTTAAAGATAATGAAAAAGTAGATGTATTTATTTCCCGCTGTTTTTTTGAACATTTAGAAGAACCGTTTGAAATGTTTAAAGCCATGCTTGATTCATTAAGTGATAATGGTAAAATTATAATGAAAGTGCCAAATTTTACGGGATATGACCTTACTCATTTATATTACTATTCTTGGCCTTTTTTAGAGAAAATGGCTGCAAAATATAATGCAAAAATTATTGATTGTTTAATCAAATATCAAGAAATATGGAATGCAGAAGAAATTACTGTTGTAATAAGTCATAAAGATGCAGAATATCCAGCAATAAAATGTCCATTTGATATAGAATATACAGTTAAGCATGAAAAACAGCATATTTTGGAAGATAAAAAACTGTTTTCTATGGACTGTATTGAAATGGAAAAATTTATGCGCGACAAAGAAAATGTTTATTTTTTAGGCACATCAGTTCATGCTCCATACTATTTAACAGTTCTAAATAAAATGAAAGTTAAAACAAATATTATACCAGTAGATATTCTACAGAATAGAAAAGGCTATGAACTTCCATACTGCAATAATCCTGTAATTTTACTTTCTGATTTAAAAGGTAAAAAAATTGATGCTATGGTTATTAATGGTCATAATAAAGAAGATATTTTTGCAAAACTTAATACATATAATATAAATGTAGAAAAGAGCCTGTGAAAAAAAGTCTGTAAATAGTGCGAACTTAAGTTTTCTATGATATACTAAAAAGATATGAAAGGAGCT
>CALUWI010000022.1 GCA_944324465.1 uncultured Mucispirillum sp.
AGCTCCTTTCATATCTTTTTAGTATATCATAGAAAACTTAAGTTCGCACTATTTACAGACTTTTTTTCACAGGCTCTATTTGATAATACGAAATTAATTCTTTAAGTCTTTCAAGCTCATATTCTGCAATAATATTATAAAATAAACTGTAATCATTATGGCAGTGGGCATAATCTAATGCTTCATAATATGCAGACTTTTTATCATTTCTAATACTTACTGCCTTATATCCGCTTTTTAAAAGTTCTAAATTCATAATAAGCCTTGATACTCTGCCATTGCCATCTATAAAAGGGTGTATTCCCACAAAATCTACATGGACTTTTGCAGCTTTTAAAACAGGGTGCATATTATTACATGTTTTATACCAGTTAATAAATTCTTCCATTTTTTCTTTAACTAATATATGACTTGGTGGAATATGCTCTGCCCCGCTTATTATCACATCTTGATTTCTATATCTGCCTGCATTATCATTATCAATATTTTTAAGTATTAAACCGTGAATAGATTTTATTGCATATTCACTTAATTCTTCTTTATTTTTCACCATATCTTCAATATAAAAAATAGCTTCTGCATGGTTTATTACTTCAAAATGCTCCCTTAAAGTCTTACCTCCAATAGTAATACCTTCAAGCACAACCTTTGTTTCTTTTAATGTAAGAGTATTACCTTCTATTGCATTAGAATTATATATATATTTAATTTGAAAATCTTCATCTAAATTTTTTATATTTTTTTGATTTATTTTTAATTCTGCAAGTTCTTTTTTTAAAATATCAATTTCATTAAGCAGTTTATCCATATTACTTTTTCCTTTTACGGCTTTATTTCTATTTTTGTGCCTATATCTATTATCTCATAAAGCTCTGCCATATTTTCATTTGAAACGGCTATGCATCCTTCAGTCCAGTCCCCATATATATCAAATAAAGGCTTTGCCATATTAAAGCCGTTTGGAAGCCCGTGTATTTTTATATCGCCCCCTGCACTTTTATTATGCTTTGCTGCATATTCCTTATCTTCTTCGTTAGGATAGCTTATTCCAAGGTTTAAAAAATATCTGCTTTTTGGGTTTTTACCGTCTATAAAATAAACTCCTTCCGGGGTTTTGCCATCCCCTTCAAATTGTTTATGTCCTACTGGGTTTTTACCAAGTGATATTTTATATGTTTTTAAAAGCTCATCATCATGATATATAGATAACTGCCGTTTAGATTTTTCTACTAATATTAAATTTACTCTGCCTTTTAAACTTTCATCTATTTTATATTCCTTTTTCTGCTCCATAAAATATCCTGCAGTTATTAAAACCAGTATTAAAATAAATATCAGTAATAATATTTTTGCTGTTCTTTTCATTACCATGCACCAAAAGCATTTCCTATATGAGTAATTTTATTATCATCTATAGATATTACATCAAATCTTACAGGCATTTTTATATTATTTTCATTTATATAGTGCTGTGCTGTTTTTATTATTTTCTGCTGTTTTGTATAGTTTACTGCTTCATAGCCTTTGCCAAATTTTGCAGACTTTCTGTATTTTACTTCTATAATTACAAGTATATTATTATCTTTTGCAATAATATCTATTTCTCCATAGGTACATCTGTAATTTCGCTCTAATATTTTATACTTTTTAGATTTTACATAATTACAGGCTTTTTCTTCCCCGTCTTTGCCAGATAATATCTTATCCATTAAATACCTTTTATGTAAAATTTTTTAGAAAAGATTTCCTGTGTACTGGAGTGATACCAAGCTCTTTTATAGCTGCAATATGCTCTTTTGTGCCATAACCTGCATTTTTTTCCCATAAGTAGCCTTTATATATTTTTGCAAGCTCTGCCATTAAGTTATCCCTGTAAACTTTGGCGACTATTGATGCAGCAGAAACCTGTATATATGTATCATCTGCCTTGTTTGGGTGAATATATTCTTTATCTATATGGTTAAGTGCTACTGCATCAACTATTAATTTATTATAATCACATGTAAGCCGTGAAAGGCTTAAATGCATTGCCTGTTTTACTGCATTTAATATATTTATTTTATCTATTATAATTGGGCAGACCACACCTATACCGTAAGATACAGCATTTTCTATAATAAATGGATAAAGTTCTTCCCGCTTTTTTTTAGAAAGTTTTTTAGAATCTTTTATACGCTCATCATAAAAGCCGCTTTCAAAAACCACCGCACAAGTAACAACAGGGCCAGCCAGGCAGCCTCTGCCTACTTCATCTATACCTGCTATGAGCATTGTTTTTTAGCCAGAATACCACGCTCAAACCAGTCTATAACCTGCTGCAGACCTTCACCTGTTTTGCATGAAATTGTAAAATCTTCTAATGTGCTTTTTATTTTTTTAGCATTTGATATGGCTTTTTCTATATCAAAATCTACATATGGAGCTAAATCTACTTTATTAATTATAAAAATATCCCCTGCAAAAAACATTGTAGGATATTTTAAAGGTTTATCGTCCCCTTCTGTAACAGAAAGCAGTATAATATTTGCATCCTGCCCTAAATCATATTCTGACGGGCATACTAAATTACCCACATTTTCAATAATAAGTAAATCTAAATTATCGCCGTCAACAAGGGGCAGTTTTCTTTCTATCTCTGCAGCTTCTAAATGGCATGCACCACCAGTTTGTATCTGCACAGCTTTTACACCTACTTTTTCTATACGCTCTTTATCGTTTTCTGTCTGTAAGTCCCCTTCTATAACTGCTACATTATATTTAGATGATAATGCACCTAAAATTTTCTCTAAAAGGCTTGTTTTACCGCTGCCAGGTGATGACATAATATTTACAGTAAATGTGCCGTTTTTTTTAAATCTGCTGCGAAGTTCTGCAGCATCCATATCATTTTTTGAAAGAACTTTCTGGTTTATTTCTATTTTTTCCATATTATAACTCCCTATTAATCTACATCTATATAAGCAATTTCAAGCTCATTGCCTGTTAATATTTTCACTCTGCCGGAATTGCATTTAGGACACAGCACAAAATAACCGTCAAGCTCTGATTCTGTACCGCACTCTTCACATCTTCCAGTAAGCGGCACTTCCATATACTCAAACTCAGAATTTTCAGCTATTGTGCCAGCTTTTAATGCATCAAAAGCAAATCTGAGAGATGCTTCATCAATAGCACTCATTTTGCCTATGCGGACACCAACATTATTTATCTTCTTTGCACCATTTTCTGCTGCTGTTTTTAATGCTATATCTAATATGCTTTGAGCAATACCTGTTTCGTGCATATTCCACCTGAAATTATTGTTTTAATATCATAATATAGTTATTAAAATAAATCAATATCTACTGATATTTTACTTCCTTTATATACTGCATTTTCTTTATCTTTTTGCGACAGGCTGCCATTTAGTTCATACAATTCTTCTGGCAGTTCATTGAAAAAATAATGGGACTGACCTGTATAATCTGTCATACCAGAACCTGCAGTGGTAAAATATCTGCTGTAAAGTATCAGTTCATTTTTTGCTCTGGTTAGTGCAACATAAAGACACCGCCTTTCTTCCTCTATGTTTTCTTCCCCTTCCTTTACTGCCCTTTTTGAAGGATATGAATAAGGGGTAACATTTAAAAGGTGGCATACATCAGCTTCCAAGCCTTTTGCAGAATGTATTGTGGAAAGAATAACACATTCTTTTGGTTTATCTGCATCTAAAAATGATGATTCTAATGCAGGGTCTAAAATATATTCTGTGATAAATTCAGTTACAGAAGTTGTGCTTGCAGCTATTTCTTCTAAAACTGCAAAATCCTGCTTCCGCCAGTTAAGCCATTCTTCCTTATAAATTTCTGCAAACCGTAAATCCATAAGAGTAAGAATTTTCGTAATCATTTCACTAGGTGAACTGCTGTATGGAAATGCAGCCTCTAAAACTTCCCACACTCTTTTATCTATTTTCTTTGTTTTTAAAATCTCTAAAGCCTGCTCTAAATTATCAGCATTTACCATATATTCTGATAAATTTACAGCTGTTGCAGGGCCTATTTTATTCCAAAGCTGTAAATATCTGTGCCATGCAAGGGCGTCTTTATAGTTTGCTATAATTCTCATAGCAGAAACCACATCTCTTATATGGCGTGATTTCATTAAACTGCTGCCGCCGTATATTTTATATGGTATTTTTTTCATAACACATACACCTTCTACCTGCCTGAGCCCTGAAAGAGTTCTGCTTAATACCATATGGCTGGAATAGTCTATATTTTTATTCATAAAATAAAGAAGTATTTTATCTGTTACAGAGTTTGCTTCTGAATATTCATCATATACATACTCTATTACAGGCTTTGCTCCCTGCCCTCTGTATGCTTTTAAATGCTTATTATAATCTATACTTGACTGCTCTAATAACCAGTTTGAAATATCTAGTATTTCCTGTGTGGAACGGTAGTTTGTATTAAGATATAATTTTGAAGAATTTGGCACAATCTTAGTAAAATTATGCATTGATTTAAAATCTGCTCCACGAAAAGCATATATTGACTGGGCATCATCTCCCACACAAAATAAGTGGCAGTTATCATAAAAAGATTCTAAAAGCTGATACTGCAGCGGGTTTGTATCCTGAAATTCATCTACTAATATATGCTCATACTTTGATGAAATAAATTTTCTTGCTTCCTCATTCTGCCCTAAGCCGTTTGCAGTAATATATAATAAGTCATCATAATCAAATAACTTATTTTTCTTTTTATATGCAATATAATCCCGCATTATTTCCTTAAATACATCTTCATTATCTTTAATATATTTTTCTGTTTCATCTTCGCTCATATTGCCGCATTCCTGTATTTTGATTGCTTCTATAAGCGGTTTTCTGGTATTCAGCATATAAGAATAAACTGACTGTATTTTAGAATAAAGTTTCTGGTCTACTGTCTTATTATTTTTATATTTCTGAGTAAAAAGAAGTTTAAAAAGGCTGTCTACATCTTCACTGTCAAGCAGTGTATAATCATACTGCTCAAATACCTGTGGATTATTTTTTATAATCTGAGAACACCATGAGTGAAATGTCTGACCGGATAAATTTAATGTAGAGCCTGCATCTTGAAACTGCTTTATTCTTTCTACAATTTCTCTTGCTGATTTTCTTGTAAATGAAAGGATAAGTATTTTATCTGGCCTTACTCCCTGACTAAGAAGATATACTGCCCTGTGAATAATAGTCCTTGTTTTACCAGTGCCCGCCCCAGCAATAACTAATGCATGCTTTCCGCTGAAAGTTACCGCCTTTTGCTGCTCCTCATTTAATGATGATAAATAATCCATAACCACCCTTTATAAGTAAGTTAATTTATAGTTTTGTATATAGTATATTATTATATATAATCTAATTTGCTGCATTATAATATAATTATAATAATTTTTATATAGAATAGTTTATTTTTATTTATTTTATGATAAATATTATGGCGATAATTATTGTCGTTTATAGCTGATAAGTGTTTATTATAATATTTTATTTTCATATACAAAAAAAGACCCTTCTCATAAAGGGCCTTTTTTGTGCTACGCGTTTTTGTAGCTTTTTTGAAGTTTTCTTTGTAACTTCTGTTGTTTGCGACGAGCTTTTAAAAGTTTTTTGCGTCTTACTTCTGTTGGTTTTTCATAGTAAGCGTGTTTTTTAATCTCACGGATTAAACCTTCGCGTTCGATTTTCTTTTTTAAAAGTTTTAATGCCTGGTCAACATTGTCGCCATCAACTCGGACGATTGCATTTACTGCCACCGTGTCCACCTTCTTTCATAGTTTATTTTAGAACAAGCGCTCTTACTTCATCAAAAGTAGAAACGAGCTTGAATTCCATTTCATTTCTAACATCTTCTGGGATATCCGTCAAGTCTTTTTCGTTTTGGGTAGGGCATATTACTGTTCTTATGCCTGCACGGTGTGCTGCAAGCACTTTTTCTTTTAAGCCGCCTATCTGTAAAACTTTACCCCTTAATGTTATTTCTCCTGTCATAGCTATTTTACAGTTTGCTTTTCTTTCTGATACTGCTGATAAAATAGCTGTAGCCATAGTGATACCTGCTGACGGTCCATCTTTTGGCACTGCACCTTCCGGCACATGCAAATGTATATCAAAATCTTTAAACCTGTAAGCTGGCACTCCTGCATCACTTGCTATGCTTTTTACTACAGAATAAGCAATATTTGCAGATTCTTTCATAACATCGCCAAGATGACCTGTTACAATCAGTTTGCCGCTGCCTTCAAAAAGTGCCACTTCTATCTGCAGTAAATCACCGCCATACTGTGTCCAGGCAAGCCCTGTTGCAACACCCATTTCTTCATCATCATATACTCCGCCGATTCTAAATTTTCTTGGTCCTAAATATTCCCTTGTTAATTTATCATCAACTTCTATATGTTCTATGCTTTCATCAGTAACAAGTTTTTTTACACTTTTTCTGATTAATGATGCAATATTTCTTTCAAGTGAACGAACACCTGCTTCTTTTGTGTAATATGTAATAAGCTCCATTACTGCACTGTCTGTTACTGTAATTTTACCTTCTTCCACATTGTGCTCTTTTAACTCTTTAGGAATTAAAAAGCCCCGTGCAATATGCAGTTTTTCCTGCTCAGTATAGCCTGAAAGACGGATAACTTCCATTCTGTCTAAAAGTGGAGCAGGAATAGTTTCCAGTGAGTTTGCAGTAGTTATAAAAAAAACTTTTGATAAATCCAGCTCTGTTTCAAGATAATGGTCTGTAAATGTATTATTCTGCTCTGGGTCTAATGCTTCAAGTAAAGCAGATGCAGGGTCGCCCCTGTAATCTGAGCCTATTTTATCTATTTCATCAAGTAAAAATACAGGGTTCATACTGCCTGCTTTTTTCATAGACTGCACAATCTTACCAGGAAGTGCACCAATATATGTTCTTCTGTGCCCTCTGATTTCTGCTTCATCTCTAACACCGCCCATACTCATACGGACAAATTTCCTGCCCATAGCATCTGCTATAGAGCGGGCAAGTGATGTTTTACCTACTCCCGGAGGACCAACAAAGCATATAATAGAACCTTTCATATTTTCAGAATATTTTCTGACAGATAAAAATTCTAATATTCTTTCTTTTGGTTTTTCTAATCCATAATGGTCTTTATTAAGCACTTCTTCAGCATGCTTAATATCTATTATATCTTCAGTTTTAATGTTCCATGGCAGGCTGACAATCCAGTCAAGATAATTGCGGACAACTGTAGTTTCAGCACTCATTGGCGGCATAAAGCGAAGTTTTTTAAGTTCTTTTTCTGCCTTGTCTTTTATCTGTTCAGGCATATCCATTTCTTTTATCTTCTGCTCTATCTCATCAATATCTGCCTTATAGTCATCTTCTTTGCCCATCTCTTTTTGGATAGCTTTCATCTGCTCATTTAAGTAATATTCCTTTTGAGACTGGCTCATGCGTGCTTTGACTCTGTTTTTTATACGGTCATCTATTTTTAAAAGCTCTAATTCTGTCTGAATAAGCTCCATAACCTTTTCTGCACGCTCAATAGGGTTATTAATATCTAATACACTTTGAAAATCCTGTGCTTTTACTTTCAGATTAGATGCAATCATAAAAGTAAGTCTTGTTAAGTTTTCTGATTGTATTATGTTATTATATAATTCCTGATTAACTCGTTTTGTCTGACCCACATAAGTTTCAAAGTTTTTAATAAGCATAAATCTGGCAGTATCCATATCTTTAATATCTGCCTGCCCATCTTCTATTAACTCAACTTCTGCAAAATAACAGTCATCATCAAGATTAAGGCTGGTCATTTTTGCTCGTTTTAAGCCTTCTATTAATACTTTTACATTACCATCAGGCAGCTGCAGAGTCTGCAGAACTTTTGCGATAACACCAGTTTCGTTTAAATCATCCTGCGCTGGGTTATCTGTTGCTGCATCTTTTTGCAGTGTGAGAAAAAGCCTTTTATCAGTTGTATTTGCAATATGCAGAGCTTTTACAGAACGAGGTCTGCCCACAAAAATAGGCATAATCATATGAGGAAATACTACCACATCTCGTAAAGGGATAACTGTAAATTGTTCTTTTTGACTCATAATTTTACAACCTTATTTATTTTTTTATGCAGTTTCCTGCCCATTTTCAGCAAGTTTTGGCATTTTAAATTCTTCTGCATCTTTTTCGTTTATTTCTTCTTTGCTGTTATCATCAATTCTTACTAATATAGGCTCAGCCTTATCAGTAATAACTTCTTCATTAATAATACACTCTCTTATGCTGCCAGCTTCTGACGGTATTTTATACATAACATCAAGCATAGCGTCTTCTAATATAGAGCGAAGTCCTCTTGCACCAGTTTTGCGTTTGATAGCAAGTTTTGCTACTGCACGAAGTGCATTTTCTGTAAAAGTAAGTTTTACATCGTCAAAACCAAGCATGGCTTCATACTGTTTAATAAGTGAGTTATGCGGCTCTACTAATATGCGGACAAGTGCATCTTCATCAAGCTCATCAAGTGCTGCAGTAATAGGCAGCCTGCCCACAAATTCTGGGATAAGACCATATTTAACAAAATCATCTGGTTCAAGCTGTTTTAAAAGCTCCATACGCTTCATATTTTTTGCATTATGAGAGCTTTCCCCGTCAACAGCACCAAAACCAAGAGTTTTTTTGCCAACACGCCTTTTAATGATTTCTTCCATACCGTCAAAAGCACCGCCGCATATAAAAAGAATATTTGTAGTATCAACCTGTATATATTCCTGCTGTGGATGCTTTCTTCCGCCTTGTGGTGGTACATTTGCCACAGTACCTTCTATAATTTTTAAAAGCGCCTGCTGAACACCTTCACCAGAAACATCTCTTGTAATAGACGGACTGTCGCCTTTTTTAGATATTTTATCTATCTCATCAATAAATATAATGCCACGCTCTGCAAGCTCTACATTATTATCTGCATTTTGTAAAAGTTTAAGCACTACATTTTCTACATCTTCACCAACATAACCTGCTTCTGTTAATGTAGTAGCATCTGCTATTGCAAAAGGTACATTTAAAAGCCTTGCTAATGTTCTTGCAAGCAGAGTTTTACCAGTACCTGTTGAACCGATAAGTAAAATGTTGCTTTTTTCAAGCTCTACATCACTTTTTGATGCATACTGAATACGCTTATAATGGTTGTAAACTGCAACACTTAATACTCTTTTTGCATCTTCCTGGCCAATAACATATTCATTTAATTTTTTATGTATTTCTTCAGGGGTAGGAAGTTCTGTATATTCTTCTGTTTCTCCATTGAATTTCATATCTTCCTGGATAACTTCCTGACATAACTGTACACAGTTATCGCAAATATATGTGCCTTCCTGCTGTCCTGCTATAAGTTTTTTTACTTCATCTCTGCCTTTATTGCAAAAAGAACAGCGAATATCATCATCAAATCTTGACATTATTTCCTCCAGAATATATCTGTAAATCAAAAAACTATATCGGTATTTTTCAAATTTATATTATATATTTTTATGCAGCAGTTTTATTGTGTGGTAATCTGCCTGATAATTAGCCTGCACCTATTATGCGCATATTAATATAATAAATACTTCAAATATTGCAAGAAAAGATTACATTAATATACACATTGTATGTAGAATGGGCAGTATTTTAGCAAAAAAGCCACCTATTTATGCAGGTGGCTTTATATATTATATATTATTGTTATTATTAAGCGCGTTTTTCAAATACATTATCTATTAAGCCATACTCTTTTGCTTCAGCACTGCTCATAAAATAATCACGCTCAGTATCTGCTGCAACTTTTTCATAAGGCTGGCCTGTATTTGCAGATAAAATTCTATTTAAATGCTCTTTAGTTTTGATAATCTCATTTGTTTGAATAAGAATATCTGTTGCCTGGCCTCTGAAACCGCCTGATGGCTGGTGTATCATAATGCGGGCATTAGGCACTGCAGAGCGTTTACCTTTAGCACCTGCTGCAAGTAAAAATGCACCCATGCTGGCAGCCTGACCTAAGCATATTGTAGCTACATCAGGTTTAATATAATTCATAGTATCATATATAGCCATACCTGATGTAATAACTCCACCTGGAGAGTTAATGTATAAATATATGTCTTTATCAGGGTCATCAGCTTCTAAAAATAAAAGCTGAGCACATATTATATTTGCCACATGGTCATCAACTTCTGTGCCAAGAAAAATTATTCTGTCTTTTAAAAGGCGGGAATAAATATCATAAGAACGCTCGCCGCCTCTGCCTGTCTGCTCTATAACATAAGGTACATAATAGCTCATCTTAAAAGCTCCCTAAGTATTACTCTGCTGAATCTTCTTTCTTTTTAGAAGTTCTAGTTTTTTTTGGTTTTTCTTCAGCTTCTGTTTCTGCATCTGCTTTTTTAGCAGCTGCTTTTTTCTTAGGTTTTTCTTCTTTGCTGCTTTCTTCTTTATGTTCTGCTGCTGCAGCTGCTGCTTTTGATGCTTCGTATTCTTTTTTAGTCATTTTAGATTCTTCAGCTTTATTTACTCCAGCTAAGAATTTATAAACTTTATCACCTAAAACATCATTGCGAACAGCTTCCATTTGCATTTGTGATTCAAGTTCTTTTCTGATTTCTTCTACAGTTCTGCCTTGAAGTTCTGCATGGAAAGAAAGGAATTTATTAATATCTTCTTCTTCAACAGCAATGTTTTCAAGTTTAGCTACTTCATTAATAACGATAGCCTGTTTAACTTGTTCTTCTGCTTGAGCAAGGTATCTTTGAGCCATCATTTCAAAAGAAATACCAACTTGTTCTGGGTTTAAGCCCATTTGATAGAACTGGTTCATTGCATTAAATGCAAGACGATCTGATTGTTCTTTTACGAATGAGTATGGAACTTCAAATGGGTTTTCTTTAACAATCTGCTCTAAAATCTGACCGAATGCTTCTAACTGAGTAGCTTTGTCAGCTTCTGTCTGCAGACCTTTTTTAAGTTTGCTTTTTAAGTCATCAAGACCTTTGCTGTTAGGGTCTATATCGCGAGCGAAATCGTCATTGATTTCTGGTTTAACTTTTTCTTTTATTTCATGAACTGTAACAGTGAAAACAACATCTTTTCCTGCTAATTCTGCACTATTGTATTCTTTAGGGAAAGTAAGGTTTAAATCTTTTGTTTCGCCTTTTTTCATACCAATAACGCCATCTTCAAAGCCTGGAATAAACTGGCCGCTGCCGATATTTAAAGAGAAACCTTTTGCAGTGCCGCCCTCAAATGCAACGCCGTCTTTTTTACCTTCAAAATCAATAACTGCTACATCGCCTTTTTGAACAGTATCTCTGTTTTCTACTGGTTCATAAGTCATATCTCTTTCTTGTAAAGTGATAAGAGCATCTTCTATATCTGCATCACTGATTTCTACAGTAACTTTTTTAAAGTTGAAGTCTTTATATTTATTAAGCTCTACTTTTGGGAAAACATCAACTCTTGCAGTAAATGTAATAGGTTTATTTTCTTCAAATACTACATCAGAAATATGAGCCTGAGATATAGGCACTATATTATTAGAAGTTAATGCATCCTGTACAGCTTCATTTATAACTTTTTCAATAGCCTGTGATTTAATTTGATGAGAGAATTGTTTTCTAGCAATATCTCTAGGTGCTTTACCTGGGCGGAAACCATGGATTTTTGCTTTTGGAAGCAGTGTGTCCAGCTCTTTATCTGCTGCTGTTTCAAAAACTTCATAAGGTATTTCTACCAAAAGCTCTTTTTGGGAACGCTCTGCATCATTAACTTGAACTTTCATAAGGACTCCTTAAAATAAATAAAAAGTAATATATATATTATTGAATTATTAGAAATAAAAAAGAGCGGGTGACGGGACTCGAACCCGCGACCTCAACCTTGGCAAGGTCACGCTCTACCAACTGAGCTACACCCGCTTATATGCAAGAAATGACTAAATTGTGTATGCGGATGAAGGGACTCGAACCCCCACGCCGAAGACACTAGATCCTAAGTCTAGCGCGTCTACCAATTCCGCCACATCCGCGCAATCTGTAAAAGGGTGGATGACGGGGCTCGAACCCGCGACAACAGGAGCCACAATCCTGGACTCTACCAACTGAGCTACATCCACCATGCTACCTCATTAGAGTTAAGACTTATAATACTTTTTTTAAATATTGTCAAGCAAAAAATTTTAATTTTTTTATAATACCTTTTATATTATGGTATTTTCGTCCATTTTCCATATATTGTGCCTGATGTATCCGTCCATCTTTTTTTACTTGTAAATATATGGTCTGCTTTAAATCTGTAATCTATCTCTCTGCCTGGGGCTGCTTGAAAATCCACTGCCTCCACATGCAGCCCGCCCCAAGGCTTGCTGTGGTCTAATATAATTTCATAAGTAGGTATTGTGCCAGCTTCATTATTAGCTGCTAATGATTTTTTACCATTTACCATATTTTCTTCTGCCATATATGCAGGAATCATTAACTTAGTTGCTTTTTTAAATAAAGTATTATCTATGCGGACTACTGGTGCAGAAGCATTATATTTTCTTATTTCAGTTATTTCTGCCTGCTGTGTTTTAATATTATATTTTATATAAATATCAAAATATACAACCTGTAAGAATAATGTGCCTTCTTCGCAATCACTTTCCACTGTAGTTTTAAAATATACTTCATCAAGATTTCCGCTGTATGTGTTATTGCTGTATTGATACTGCAGCCTTACAGGGTTGCCGTTTAAGGTAATTATTTTATTATTTTTTGGCTGATTAACTGTAACATCATAGCATAATAAATCTTTCTGTGAGCTGTCTGCACATTCCATTGGTGTATTTGACGGAATCTGAGCTATTGTTGCAATATGTATATCACCAGCAGAGTCAATACTTTTAGACCTGGCTTCAAGCATTATGCTTGTTACAGGAATATTTGTAGCAAGTTTAAAATTCATATTACCTTCAGTATCAACAGTTGTTGCATTATCCATTACAGGATTTTTATAGGCTTCATTAATTTCTTTTGATATTTTTTCCATAAATGCTCTGTATTTTGGTGCAAAAGAAATACTGCTTATTTCACTAAACCTTTCACTGTATACTGGGTCTAAAGATGATGACAAACCCCCTTCACCTTCATATATAACTAATGCTCTGTTATCTACTACTGCATCTTTTATGGACTTTTGCAGCTGTTCCACTTCTTTAGTATAATCTATATTAAAATAATCATTCTGCTGATTAAGTCTTTCTGCAAATGTATATAAATCTGCCTGTCCTAAATCGTAAACTATGGCATTTTTACCGGATAAAAATATATTGCTTCTTACTTTTACAGGGTTTTGGTTATAGTCACTTTCCAGCTTTGTAAAAAGATTATCTAAAGATAATGATACAGCTTCCATTTTACTTGTATCTACTGCATTAATATCTGCTGAAAGTATATCTTTTGTATTTTCATCAATATTGCTGTAACTTCTGCTTATAAACGAATCAAGCACTGCAGTATATGCTTTTTCTGCAGTATAATCACCTTTTGCAAGCTCTTTTATTAAATCTGCCACCTGCCAGGAAACAAATGGCTGGCTTGATTCTGAACCTACAAAGTAATTTGTATATTTACTTAAAGAGTGTACCCATTCTGCATTATTCATAAGGCATGAAAGCTGTACAATAATATCAAACTTAAAATCAGGGTTTTGCAGTTTCTGTCTTACAAGCTCCATAGCTTCTGCAATATCCTGCGGTCTTATTTGAGAAAGGTAACCATCGCCGCCAATATCTAAAATAGAGCCGCCCCCATGACTGAAAAAAACAAGTATATATCTATCTGACTGGTTTTCTTTAATAGATTTTACTAATAAATCAGATATAACTTCCGGCTTACCCATATCTAAACAGTTTTCAGTAATATTATCTTCAGGAAAATATGCCCTTGTATAGCATGATAAGCCTGCTGTTTCTATTTCTTTTATGCTGTTATTAGTAATCTGCCACCTTTTTACATTTTTAAAATCAAGCATAGGGAAAGTTTTTTCCTGCTCGTTGTATTTTCCTTCGCTGTGGTCAATATGACCTGCCCCTGTAATAAAAGATACTTTTGTATTGTTATCATTTACAGCTTCTGCAGAGCTTAATGCCATATAATTTACAAAAGTTACTCCCTTTGCTTTCTCATCATCAATGTTATCATAAACATTAAAGAAAACACTGTTATCACCTTCTGAATTCATTGCTGGGAAATAACCAATAACTGTTACATTATCAACTTTTTCTGTAACATTTGTATTATTAGCACTGTTATCAGAAGAACATGATACTGTAATAAAAGCACATAATATAATAAATAATCTTAAAAAATATCCCTGTTTCATATTTTTACCAGCCTTTCCTTACATATTTTTAATAATATATATAGATTTCTGTATTTATGCTATAATTATTTTCTATATAATAAAATACTTCTTTTAAAAAATGATTTTTTGCTATATATAATTTTATAAATTTTTAAAGGCTGATATTATGAATAAAGAATTAATGAATAATTTTATTAATAAATGGTACGGGCAGGTTGCACTTACTCTTTTATCTGCTCTGCTTTTAATATTATCTACTGCTGGTTTTGGACTTTCATGGACTGTATTTTTTGCATTTATTCCACTTTTATTTGCATTAGATGCAGATAAAAGCCGTCCTGTAATCTGCGGCTGGCTGTTAGGCTTTTTATACTGGGCAGTATGCCTTTCCTGGATGATGATAACTTTTGGTTACTTTGGCGGCGCTCCACTTCCTGCAGCATTTGGCTTATTAATGTTTATAGCATTATCTGCTGGTTTTTTATTTTTTGTACCATATAGTTATGCGGCTGCTAAAATCAGTAAAAATCCAATTATCTTATCTCTTATATTCATTGTACTTGAAGCAGTAAAAGGAAAAGTTTTCTTTGGCGGTGTACCCTGGCTTAATCTTGCACAATCCCAGTATGAAAATACATTAATAGTGCAGAATGTTTCTGTATTTGGAGAATACGGACTTTCTTTTATTATTATGCTTATTAACTTCTTTTTATATTACATTATAAAAGATTATAAAAACAAAAAAAATTATTATATGCTTGCTGCAGCTGTCATTATTATGATACTTCCAGGAATTTATAGAATGATAAACCCAGTACCTTATACTGAAATAAAAAAGATAGCTGTTGTTCAGCCTGCATACAAACAGGAAATCAAGTGGGATAATAACTACAGAATACAGATAATTAATGAAGTAAATAGTCTTGTGCTTAAAGCCTATAATGCTGATGTAGATATGATAGTACTTCCAGAAAGTTCATATCCTGCAAAAGTCCTTTCTACTGATATGATAATGTCTGTACTTAATAAAGTTTCAGAAAAAACACCAGTTATTTTTGGAGCTGACAGAAGAATAAATATAGATAACAAAAGCAGACTTTTTAATACTATGGTGCTGCTTGATAATAAATCACTTTCTTTTTATGATAAACGCCACCTGACACCTTTTGGAGAATATTTTCCATTTGAAAAAATGCTTGCCCCAGTAAAAGAATTTTTCTTCGGTCCTGGTGATATGTTCAGCCCTGGAGAAAAAGCAACTGTCCTTGCCTCATCTAATACTGGAATATATGCAGGACCTGTAATATGCTTTGAAAGTGCATTTTCTTCCCTTGCTGGTGAACCTGTGAAAATGGGTGCTAATATCCTTGTAATAATATCTAACGATACATGGTTTGGTAAAAATCAGGGCAGAATACAGCATTTAGCAGTAGATACAATAAGGGCAGTAGAATATGGCAGAAGTGCTGTAAGAGCTACTCAGGACGGAATAAGTGCTTTTATTATGCCTGATGGAAAAATACCATTAAAAGAAGATAAACAAATACCTGCAATATTAATATATGATGTACCTGTAACAAATTTTATGACATTTTACAGCCTTGCAGGCAATATTTGGATTGCAATTATTATACCTTTGCTTTATTATCAAATAAAAAGAAAAAAGAAAAAGGATAATATAAATGGATAATCAATACATTCTTATAAGCCTGAATTACTTTGAAATATTAATCGTTGCATTAGTTTTATTATATGCTTTTTTATTTGCTGAAAAAAAGTATTTTACTAAAATGATTGTTTCTGTTATTAATAAATCAATACTAATGCTTAGAGGTATTGTTAAAAATAAGAAAGATAATCAGAACACTAAGTCTGATGATATGGAGGAAAAATAATGGGCAGCATAGGACCATGGCAAGTTGTTTTAATACTATTAATTATAGTATTACTTTTCGGAGCAAAAAAACTCCCACAAATCGGTAAAGGAATGGGCGAAGCTCTTAGAAATTTCAAAAAATCTGTTAATGATATTGACGATGCAACAGATATTACTCCTATTGCATCAAAAAGAAGTGAAGAAGTTTCAAAAACTGAAACAAAAACTGAAGAAAAAAAAGACGCTTAGTCTTGTATAAACACAATATACTTTCTGTATAATAAAGGCTTGAAGTGTAATACTTAAAGCCTTTATGTGTTTTTTTGCAGTATGAATAAAATTTATTTTGGTAAATATATTGAGCTTGAATCACCTTCTCTTATCCATTTACTTAATCCACTTATCAAGCTGATTATAATATCTATTGCAGCAGCTCTTATCTTTTATTTTGGCAGGAATATTTATTCCTATGCTTTTATGACTTTTTTATGGCTTATACTTATATTCTTATCAGGCAGAATATTTAAACAGGCATTTTCTGCAATAAAATCATTTAAAATGTTATATATCTTTATTTTTGTTACAATGCTTTTCTTTGGTGAAAATGGCGGTTTTTCTATCTATTTTACAAAAGATGCACTATATACTGCCTTATTATCCACTTATCAGTTTGTACTGATTGTTGCTTATTCCTGCCTGCTGACTCTTACCACTTCCCCATCAGAAATAGCAAAAACTTTATATATTTTTATTAAACCTTTTAAAATATTTAAAGTTAATGTGGAAAATACTGGGCTTTCAATGCTTATTGCAATAAGGTTTATTCCACTGCTTTTTGAAGAAGCATCTAAAATTATTACTGCACAAAAACTGCGGGGACTTTGGATAGATAATAAATCATTTAAATACAAGATTAAGTTTATTTTTAATATGGATTCATTTATTATACCACTTTTTGTGCGTGTATTTCACTATGCAGAGCAGCTTTCTATTACAGCGCTTTACAGAAACAACATAGATAATGTTTTAAAACTTGATAAAATAAATGCAAGAGATATATGCTTTCTTACATGCTTTATTATTTTTACAGGTGCTTTTTATGCAGCAGCAGAATATTTATTATAAAGCATGCCTTATATCCTACTGCGGAGATAATTATAACGGCTGGCAGCGGCAGAAAAATGCAGTAGGTGTGCAGAATATTATAGAAAATGTACTCGCTAAACTTTATGAAAGTAAAATACTTATAGCAGGAAGCGGCAGAACAGATACTGGTGTACATGCTTTAGGGCAGGTATTTAATTTTGCAGCAGAAAAATATTTTGACAATAATACTTTAATGCGGGCATTAAACAGCCTTTTGCCAAAAGATATTGCAGTACATGAAATAATAGATGTTACAAAAGAATTTCATTCTGGAAAATCTATAAAATCTAAAACTTATGAATATAAAATAATCAATACTCCTGTTCATAATCCATTTATGATAAACAGAGCATTATGGATAAGAAACCATATAGACAGAAAATATTTAGAAGATACACTTGCATATTTCTGCGGCACTTATGATTTCCAGTCATTCTGCGTGAAAAAAACAAAAAAAGAAAATACTGTCCGCACAGTTAATTATATTAAATTAATTTCAGATGATGAAAATATTTCTATACTTATTAATGCCAGTGGATTTCTCCATAATATGGTAAGGATTATTACAGGCACAGCTTTAAAAATAGTGAAGGATAACCTAAAACCTGAAACTGTTATTAAAATTATGGAACAGAAAGATAGAAGAATGGCAGGACCTACCGCTCCAGCCTGTGCACTTTATCAAAAAGAAGCAATTTATAATAACGATAATATACCAGGGCTTAAAGGTATCCCTGCAAAATATTTAGTTTAAAGCCCAAAAAATAAAGCAGCACCACCTGCCATACCTGCCTGATTTTTCAATACGGCACGCTCTATTTTTACTCTGCCTTTATATGCTGGAAATATTATTTTATTAAATTCTTCATCAAGTGCCTGCATATAATATTCTGCAAGTTCTGAAAGTCCGCCACCAAATTTGATTTTTTCAGGGCAGAATAAAGCAGAAATATTTGCAAATGCTCCTGCAAGCAGTCTGCCATATTCACTAAATGCTTCTAATGCATAATTATCGCCCTTTGAAGCAAGCTCGCCTAACTGTACAGGATTAATTTCTTTGCCTGTAATATTTTTATATATTTCTTTTAAGCCGCCAGTAGAACAGTACTCATCTAAACAGCCCCGTCTTCCGCAGCCGCACTGCCTGCCGTGAAAATCTATAGACATATGCCCTATTTCAAATAAAGTAATATTTGACTGCAAAAGTTTTCCATTTAATATTAAACCGCCGCCAAAACCTGAACCTAATGTGCAGAATACCATATTTTTTACTGATTTTTTATCACCAAATACATATTCGCCGTAAGCAGCTAAATTTGCATCATTTTCTGCCAGAACTTTTATATTAAATATATTTTCTAAATCATTTCTTATATGTTTTCCATTTAATATATGCAGGTTTGGTGCAAATATTTCATCTTTTTCTATATCATAGCCGCCAGGAAGTGCTGCTGCAATACCTGCAGGCTTTTCAGATATTTCTGACATAATGCTTTTTACTGCATCTATAAAGCCATTATATGATTCTTCTTTTATAACTGTCCGTTTTTCTTCACTGATAATACCGTTAATATCAACAAGTCCGCTTTTTATTGAAGATGCACCTATATCTAATGATAACACTTTTGCCATAATATTTACCTACCATATATTATAACTATCATAATAATATTTTTTATGATATTATAACAGAAAAGTAAACAAAACAAGGATTTTTATGGAAAAAGCAGTTGAGCAGTATTGCAAAAATATAGAGCAGTTTATTTTAAATAATGCTGACAGCAAAAAAATATCAAACATCAAAATATATCTTAAAAACCAGGCAGAAATTATATACGGCATACCTATGAAAAGGTTAAAGTCTTTATTCTCAAAACATCTGCCAGAATTTGACAACCTTGAAGCAGAAAATATTTACAGCCTTATAAATCAGTTGTTTTTATCAAAAGCCTTTGAAAAACAGATTATAGCCTGTATGCTTTTAGAAAGATATTATTATAAATTTGAAGAAGAAAATATAAGAAATCTTATAAAAGATTATATATTAAATAATATAATTATTAACTGGGCAATTGCTGACCAGATAGCAACAAACACATTCTCTAAATTTAATGATAAATCATTTCTGCATGAGTTTGCTTTAAATAATCACTATCTTTTAAGGCGGTGCAGTGTAACAGTATTGGCAGAAATAACTTTAACTAATAAAGATACAGATATGCTTATAAATAATATTAAAGAACTTTTTCAGGAAAAAGATGAGTATGTTATGCGTGCAGCAGGCTGGGCATGCAGAAATATTTTAAACTATGATGAAAGCAGATATTTCCAGTTTATTAATGAATACTGCCACCTTATGCCTAGAATAATGCTTAGAAATGCAATAGAGTTTTTAGATGAAGATATACGAGTACATATTTTAGTTTCATCAAAAGAAAAAAGGGACAGTATTAAGAATAAGTAAAATAATAATTATGTTATTATATAGACTTGTAATATATTATTTACTATTATACCGCCGCTAATCTTAAGTATTCAAGTTTCTGTTATTTTAGGCTCAATAATTAAAATTCAATATTAATATTTAAGAAAGCGGTGCTTTAAATTCAAAAGTAAACCTTAAGCCGTTCTCTATACGCTCTACTTTTGATTTGCCGTGGTGTCTTTCTACTATTGTACCAGCAATTACTATACCCCAGTAGTCAAAACTTTGGGAAAGCATAGTATGTTTCCATGGGCTGAACATGCTTTCAATTATATAATCTGGAGCTTCTACTCCCTCTAAATCTATATTTATAGTAAAAAAATCGCTGTTTGCTGAAAGTGTTATTTTAAAATGCAGGCTCTGACAGTTAGAAAAATAACGGATATTATCTTTTAAAATATAGCATACAGCTAATTTTAAAAACATTTTATTGCCATGTATATGAAATAGTTTGCTTTCTGAAAAATCATATTCTAATTCATAACTGTCTATAAATTTATAAAGATAAGCAGTAAAATTTCTATCTACATTTTTTTCAGCCAAAGATACTACTAACTGGCTCATAAACTCATTCATATCCACATTTTCTGTGAGCTTAAAGGATATTGCATGAGTATAATAATTGTATCCTGCAATTATTTCTTCTATTAAAAGCAGTTTATTATCTACTATCTTCCATAAGTTCTGCATGTGAGCATCAGATTCTGTTTTTGCTTTTATCTGCCTGATAAAGCCGCCTGCTGCAGTTAATGCATTCATTACATTATGGGATAAATGACGAGAAAAGCCTGCCACAATAGACTGTTCTTCTATCTTGCGCATTTGAAGAATTTTTGTAATTTTAGTAGTAATATCATCAAAAATAATCTCAAAATTATAGCTGTCATCACTTAATGCTATAACATGACCTGCAATACTTATGCTTTCCCCTTTCTTATTTATCAGCTTTCCTGAAAAATTAGAATCAGAGCCCTGCAGTGCTGCCCCCATACAGCGTTTTACTTCTATAGCTGTATTTTCATCAAATATTTTAAATATATTTTCTTCTATTAAAAAATCATCATCTTGATATACTTTTGCAAACTTTCTGTTGTAAAAGAAAATATCACCAGTTAAGTCTATCTCTACAATGCTTTCTGGGGATGCGTTTAATATATGCTCTAACTTATTCATAAAATAAGTTATTCGCTGAAGACCGCCTTCTTTTTCCATATATGGAGAATATTTGCCTGCTATTTTTGTCATAAAAAAAGTATCAAGACTTGCATGAACTGCTGTTTTTATAAAACTTATATCATTTGAACTGTCTATGAAATAACTGCCGTTGTGCGGATTTTTATCTTTTACGATGATTACAAAACAGGACGGAGAATATTCATCAGGAAATTCCGTAACAATAGCGTGTGCTTCATTTTTGCTGCACAGCTTAAAATGTTCATTTAATTCTTTTGCAATACCTTCATAATGCGGAAGGTTTACATAAACATGTCTCACAATATTCTCCCCAGTGTTCTATTACGCTATCATTATAATGCACCATTGTCAAGGTGCATATTTTATTCTAGCCACAGAGAAAACTCTCAAAATATATTTCTACAACAGCATTATTTTTTAAAACATTATTCATCTTGGCTTTTAAATCCCGCTTTATATATGCCATTATAGACGGCCTGTCTATATCTATTACAGGATAATGTTTCATCATATTCCTTACTTCATTAACAGTCTGTGCCGTAATTTCTTCTATCGCTTTAGCATCTTGTTTGTTATGTGCTTCAAAAACAATATCTATCTTAAAATAACGCTGCATATCTGTTTCCCTTAATTTATAAGCATCACAGTATATATCGTTTATGCGGACATAATAAAGATGGCTGTTTTTCTTCTCACTTTTTACCCTGTACATATCATAAATAGTGGGTTCCTGCTTTTTTAAAGTTACTTTTGAGAAATCTGCCTGTTTAATATCTATTTTGCCATAAAGTTTCCAAATAACTAAAACTATGGCAGTCATTACTAAAAGCCATATAACTAATTTTACTAATTTTTTGAATGTTGTGTCTTTTCTTTCTTTACTCATACAAAATAATATCATATTATTTTACTTTGTAAAAGAGATATTTATTAGGGAGCATACATTGAATATATATTTTGTTACATTTGGCTGCAAAGTAAATGCAGGGGAAGACCAGTATTATTTATCACAGCTTATTGAGCAGGGCTTTAAAGAAGCATCTTCAATTCATGATGCAGATATTGTTGTTATAAATACATGCGCTGTTACTGAAACAGCTGCTAAAAAGTCAGCCCACTATATAGAAAAATTAAGAAAAGAAAATAAAGACTTAAAAATAATTGTTACAGGCTGCTTAACTGAAGAAAAAGGCGTGTCCCTTAAAGAATACGGGGCAGATATAATTGTAACCAACGGTTCAAAAAGTGAGCTTGTAAACCATATATTAAATTTAACTGACGGATATATTAAAGCATCTGAGGGCAGCTTTGCAGGCGGTGCATTATTATCTCACACAAATACTAAAACAAGAGCATTTTTTAAAATACAAGACGGCTGTGATGCATACTGCACATACTGTATAATACCAGAGCTTAGGGGCAGACCAAAAAGTATGCCAAAAAATGAAGTAATAAGCGGGTTTAAAAAACTTTTATCACTTGGATATAAAGAAATAGTGCTTGTAGGAATACATATAGGGCTTTACGGTAAAGATTTAGGGTTAAATATCACTGATATTTTAGAAGAACTTGTAAAAATTGAAGGAGATTTCCGCATAAGGCTTACAAGTATAGAAATTAATGAAATAGATGACAGGCTTTTATATTTAATAAAAAATAATGAAAAAATATGCCCGCATTTACATATTCCACTGCAAAGCGGCTGTAATAAAATATTATCACTTATGGGCAGAAAATATAAAAAAGATGACTATATAAAATTAATTGAAAAAGCAAGAAGCATTATACCAAATGTAACAATAGGCTCTGATATTATTGCAGGCTTTCCTTCTGAAACTGATGAAGATTTTAATGATACACTTAAAACATTACAATCTGCAGGCACAGAGTTTTACCATGCTTTTCCATATTCTGAAAGAAAAGGCACAGCAGCAGAAAATATGGAAAATAAAGTAGATGTAAAAGTAAGGGAAGAAAGAGCCGCATTATTAAGACAGCAGGGGCTTAAAAGCCTTATGAATTTATATAATAACTCCATAGGCAAAACATACAGAGTCCTCTCAGAAAAAGGCAATAAAGGCCATACAGAAAACTATATGCTTATACATTATGACAAAAATACAGAGCCAAATAAGTTTATAAATGTAACAGTTACAGAAATAAAAGATAATAAGTTATATGGAAAGGTAGCGGAAAAATAGTATTAATATAATATTTAATATATTATAATATTCGTTGTATGAGGGAAATATTCATTTTGGCTCTCTATTTACCACAATATTTAATATGTTATAATTTTAGTGATATTGATAACATACCATCTAACGTTCTGTATTGACCACAATATTTAATATGTTATAATTAATAAAATATATGGCACTAATGCAACCGGGTTCTGTATTGACCACAATATTTAATATGTTATAATAGAACAGGTGGCTCGTATGCAAGAGTTTATGTTCTGTATTGACCACAATATTTAATATGTTATAATAAAAATATCAAGAAATTAATATTGACGAGAGTTCTGTATTGACCACAATATTTAATATGTTATAATTATTTTTGATTACTTTGGCTTACCTATATTGTTCTGTATTGACCACAATATTTAATATGTTATAATTGCAGAGCAAGGTTTGAGACTTAATGATTAGTTCTGTATTGACCACAATATTTAATATGTTATAATCTAAAGTATGAGTAACATTATCAGCATGATGTTCTGTATTGACCACAATATTTAATATGTTATAATAACTAGCAGTCTTTTGTTGTAAGTCTACTGGTTCTGTATTGACCACAATATTTAATATGTTATAATTGGTCATGATGAAAACTGGCGAGCGGGGTTGTTCTGTATTGACCACAATATTTAATATGTTATAATGATAAACTTATTTTTAAAGCCTAACCCATTGTTCTGTATTGACCACAATATTTAATATGTTATAATCTGTTTTTCATTTAGGTGCTGGTGAAGGTGGTTCTGTATTGACCACAATATTTAATATGTTATAATCTATTAGAATTGGGTTAAGTAAAGAAGTTAGTTCTGTATTGACCACAATATTTAATATGTTATAATTTATAAACAGTAAAGAAAAACAGAAAAAAAGTTCTGTATTGACCACAATATTTAATATGTTATAATAAGGACATAAACCAAACATTTTTCAGTATGGTTCTGTATTGACCACAATATTTAATATGTTATAATTTTAATTAGAGTATGCCAAAATAGAAAATGGTTCTGTATTGACCACAATATTTAATATGTTATAATCCAAGTTACAAGCTATAATAGGGCGACCTGGTTCTGTATTGACCACAATATTTAATATGTTATAATAAAATGAAAGAAGAAAAACAGCAAGTTTTTGTTCTGTATTGACCACAATATTTAATATGTTATAATTTACTTCTTCTGAAATTGATGTTACGACTTGTTCTGTATTGACCACAATATTTAATATGTTATAATAAAAAGAGGCAGATGAACGAGCAAGTGTGCGTTCTGTATTGACCACAATATTTAATATGTTATAATGTTTAGAGTAGCCGATAAACTGTTCCCCAGGTTCTGTATTGACCACAATATTTAATATGTTATAATTGTATTGATGAAAGTGAAAATTTGTATTGAGTTCTGTATTGACCACAATATTTAATATGTTATAATGCAGATAAATATATTATTACTGATGAATACGTTCTGTATTGACCACAATATTTAATATGTTATAATTAAGAGTGTTATTGTAAAGCTAATTGATTTGTTCTGTATTGACCACAATATTTAATATGTTATAATTGCTTTATTAAATCTTTGCTTAATTCCTTGGTTCTGTATTGACCACAATATTTAATATGTTATAATGCAGTAAATAATTAAGAGGGTAAAGATGTTGTTCTGTATTGACCACAATATTTAATATGTTATAATGAATAAGTTTACCGCATTGGCTTTACTTGAGTTCTGTATTGACCACAATATTTAATATGTTATAATATTAGACATAATAACTCCTCAATAACGATGGTTCTGTATTGACCACAATATTTAATATGTTATAATTTATTGAGTTATCAGTAACAAAGAAAGAAAGTTCTGTATTGACCACAATATTTAATATGTTATAATATAGAATTATTAAGTATGTTATTAAAAGGGGTTCTGTATTGACCACAATATTTAATATGTTATAATTTGTTGAAACATTACCAGAAGAACAACTTTGTTCTGTATTGACCACAATATTTAATATGTTATAATTAGAATGGCAAAAAGAAATATTGATATTAAGTTCTGTATTGACCACAATATTTAATATGTTATAATTTATGATTATTTATGAAATATTATGAATATGTTCTGTATTGACCACAATATTTAATATGTTATAAT
>CALUWI010000023.1 GCA_944324465.1 uncultured Mucispirillum sp.
CATCACCAACATAAGCAAAAGCAGGAAGTGATAACGCTAACAAACATGTTAATGTATATAACATCAGCCTTTTCATAGGCCTAACTCCTTAATTAGTTATTGCTGCTGTTTAATTCTTCAAGCAGTTCTTTGTCTTCATGTATAAAACCTGAAGAAATTTGAGCTAAATATTTATACAATCTTTCATTTTCTATGTCTTTTTCTTCTACCCGTTTGAAAAATTCATACACCCATTTATCAAAATGGTTGTTATGAAAGCTCAATTGACCTTTAAAATATTTCTCATAGGTTTCTTCATCACCTTTTTTTACCAGCTCTGATGAGCTGTAAGCTAAGTGAGACATAAATAAAAGCTCATAGGATATGAAATCTTCATTTTCTGAAATATCCTGCCTTTTTTTATAACCATAATATTTAAACAGGTTTATCATTTTATCATAAGCTTCCATTCTTTCTCTATGTTCTACTGATGTATATATTGATTCATCAGTAGGGATAGATGTTGTAAGCCCAAAAAGTGTTGTATAATGCCTTAATGTTTCTAAATCAAATGATGCAAGTTCTTCCCCCTTTAAAGAGCTGCGTTTATCTAAAAATTCTTTTAAACCTTTAACTCCAGAGGTTAATTTTTCATTATCAGTCTGCTTTACTAATATTTCAAGTTTGTTATATATTTTTTTAAGCATTTGATAAAATTCATCATTTGGCACATTTGCATATACTCTGCCTAAAAAAGCATACATTTCTCCACGTGCAGAATGTAATTCTATTAATTCTTTTTTATTTTCTGACTGCATTTTAGCTCCGAACATATCGGGGAATAAATCCCCGATATATTATTATTAATCTTGTCTTTTGCCTGTGTATGAACCAGATTTATGGATTACCATACCACCAGCTGTATTTTGCTTAGCAATTGGTTTAATGAACAGGTTTGGACCTGTGTCGTTTTGGTTGTTAACAAAAGCGTATGGGAAATCACCATAGTTAAGTCTTTTAGCATCTGGATATTTATTTTTAATGTATTCAACAGTGCCAAAATCTAATGCTCTGCCTACACAGCTGGCAACACATGCTGGCTCCATACCTGCTGCAAGTCTATCTGTACAGAAGTTACATTTTTGCATAGGATGGCTTACTCTCCAACTAACATGTGGATTTGGCTCTTGTTTATCATCAGCTATTTGTGGTTTAGCAAATGGACATGCAGTAATGCACATTTCTAATTTTTGGCATTTATCTCTATTTACTGTTACAATACCATTAGCATCTTTAGTAATAGCACCAGCAGAACAAACTGTAGCACAAGCTGGCTCATCACAGTGATTACATCCAAAAGCAAGTGGGAAAAAACCATCTGCTAATTCATAAGTAAATTGTTTACGCCATGCTGCTTTACCAGGGTTAACCTGATTCCAGTCTTTACATGCTACAGTGCAGGCATTACATGCACCGCATCTTGTTTGGTCAAAGTAAAATCCTAATTGTTTTGATTCATCTATTTTATAGCTCATATTATACCCCTGTTAGAAACTAGTTTCTTTTTCTACTATACAGTATGCACAGTGAACTGAGTTACCATTATCAAAGCGTGATGGACGGTTTGACATGATTGTGTTTGCACATGCTCCATCATCAACATGGTCTACTGGGTTAGGGTCATACCATGCACCTTGGTGAATTTGTCCGTGTCCTCTAACTATTCTTTTAGTAACGCGGGCAATTACACGAATAGCACCTACTGGATTTGATACACGAATTAAATCGCCATCTTTAATACCAAATTGAGCTGCATCTTCATCATTCATCCAGAATTCATGCCATGAAGCCTGAGTCATATCTTTATTTGCAACTGCACGGCTAATCATTGGGCTGAAATCACCTTTGCTGCCTGGAGCTTGAATTTCTGGAACAACACTGTATTCATTCCAGTCATTACAGCTTGCCCAGCCACCGCCTTTAGTTCTGTGAGTAAATTCACGCAGATATGGGTTTTCTGCCTGAGATGAGTGAGAACGATAACGGTCGTGAGTAGAACCAACTGTTAATGTAAGTTTATCAGTGATTTTTGATAAATCATTGCTTGAAGGTTTTGGTCCTACTGTATACCAGCCTGCTTGTTTATCTTTTTTAGTTGATGATGTGTTAAATTCACCATACATTTCATTAAATGTATCTTCAAATGCATAATACATTGGTATAGGATATATAAATGGGTCATTTTCATAGTCTTTATTTTTTTGACCTCTTTGGTCTGCTGGAAGCCAGCCATGGTAAATATCATAAGCATGTTCCCAAGTATATACTGCATATTCTGCATAGCATGTCATTCTGCCGCATTTATTTGGCATACCTGCCTGTGTTTCCGTTGTAAAAGTAGCCATTGCATTACTTACAGATGGGCTGAATTTATTAGTAGCTGCTGCATAAATAAATGGAACACTCATATCTGTATCTAAATATGAATCAACAGCCTGTCTTAATGAAGACCTAGTTGTTTCAGTTACATTCACTGGTTCGCTTGCTGTTTTTGGTAAGATTTGAGCAGCAATTGCCTGATTTACAGACATACCATAGAAACGGCTTGTTGCTTTTTGGCATTCTTTTTCAATTTCTGCTTTATATAAATCATTAATAGATTTATAAGTTGGTGCAGAAGAACCGATATAAGTATAGCCTGCATCAGCTGGCACAGTTTTACCATAAGGCACAGCACAGTCAAGGCGTTCTGCATTATAGTTGCCAAGCTTACTTTGTTCATTCCAGCCGATAAAGGCAGCATCCCATGCATCTTTTGCTTCACCAGGAGGAGTTGCAAGAGGAAGTCTTTTAAATGGAATACCACCAACAGATGTACCATCAACAACTTCTAATGTGTTTGCCATTGGAAATACATAGTCTGCAAGCATAGCTTGTGGTGACATATAAATATCAAATACTGCCATACAGAAAGTATCTGGGTCATCTGGGTTATTTCCTGCCAAAGGAAGAGCTTTCATAATTTCTGCTGCCCAGTTAGTATTAGCTACCTGATTAAGCTGTGTACCTGCACTGCCTATATAAAAGCGTTTACCAACATATACAGGTTTGCCTTCTTCCCTGCCTACATAGTCATAATATGTTCTGCCATCTTCTGGGTCTTGATAAGTTTTATATGTAGTGCCATCATCTTCTCTTTTATAAAGAATTTGAGTTTTAGCACCAGCATCATCATTTAAATATCTTGTAGAGCCGTCCCAGAATGGGTTTGCAAAGCCTTTAAAATCTGGGTTGTTATCAAGTTCATCTTTAAATGCAAAGTAAAGGCCATTAAAGTGCTCTTTACAAGACATAGCTGGAGTTGATGGGTTTGCTGAACCAGAACCATTATTAATTGACACCTTTCCGTTTGAAGGAAGTCCTGGTAATCCTTCAACTTCTGGAGCAGTTCCAAGCTGACCTGGGTTAGATGCCCAGCTTTGATACATACCACCAGTAGAGCCATGAGAATAACCCCATGTTTTAGTGATAGCAAAGAGAGTTTGAATAGCAAATAATGTTAAAACACCATTTTCTGATTTTTGCAGACCACCAGTCCATTCTGTAAGAATAGGATGATTTTCTGGTTTTGCATAAAGCTCTGCTAACTCTCTAATTACATCAGCTGGAGTACCTGTGATTTTTTCTGCCCATTCTGGTGATTTTGGAGTCATATAATCTTTTTTAGTGTAGTATTTTGTAGCATTTACATCTGCTTGATATGCTGGAGTTTCTCCACCTATTGTCATAGAGCATGAAGAAGCCCTTGGCATATCGCCTTTTGTAACATATTGTTTTGCAGTATAGTTTTTAGATGCAGAATACATTGCTTTTGTAAGTCTAGGATCATCACCCATAATCCATGCTGCATAAGAACGGCCTGCAGGAACTGCATTTACTTTAGTCCAGCCAGCATCATCTTTATTATCAAGGCTTATGTCACCAGTTGTTTCATTTAACCAGTATTCTGGAGAATCAAAGAAACCATATACACATGTATCAATATAATCTACATCTAATAATCCACCTTCAATTATAGAACCATCTGCAGCAAATGTGTTTGTGATTAAGTGATAAATCATACCTGCAATTAAAGCTGAGTCTGTCATATTTCTGATTTGTACCCAGTCAGTTGCATTTAATACACCAGTATCGCAAAGTTCTGGAGAAATTACATAGTGTTTAAAGTTAGGGTTTAATTCTTTTGCTAATTGATTTGCTCTTAAATAAGGATATGAAAGAGTATTGTTTGTACTCATAGAGTTAGTACCAAAAGATACCCAGTTTTTAATTGCACCACCTGCAACAGCAGGGATTTGGCTTCCTATATGATTAGAGCTGTAATTTTTTGAATTAGGTAAACCTGCCATATTATAGCAGTAGTTATATTGGTGGAAACTGTGGTCAGAGAAAGAACCTCTAGTGCCACCTAATGAAGTAATAGGAGATACAGCTTTTGATGGAGCCGCCCAAGTACCAGCTGATGAGTTATTAGAACCTGCTTGAATTGCAGCTGGACCGTATTTTGCATATATTGCTCTATGTTTTCTAATAACTTCATTATATGCCTGCTGCCATGAGATACGAACAAAACCTGTTGCATCACCACGTTTTTTAGTTTGTTTTAATGGGTATTTTAAGCGACCAGAGTGATATACTCTGTATTTATATGAGTGACCTTTTGCACAGTTTAATTGTCTTGGGTCATTCCAGTTATTTTTATCACGAACATTGCCGTTTATATCTGTTTTTGTTTCGTCTGTTGTAACACGGACTATTCTGCCGTTTTTAGTCCAGATTTTAGATACACATCTGATACCAGGACCGCAGTTATGAGGACATGTTGCATAAGCAACATCAAATGATGAAAGGTCTGATAAATCTTCAGGATCTATAGCACCTTCTAAGCCCCCCCCCGTATTTCCATAAATGATTTCACCGCCATTATCTTTTGAGCAGCCAGCCACAGCACCAAGAGCACCCATTGCTGCCAGGCCTTTTAAAAAGGAACGTCTTGAAATAGAACTTTCTTCTAATGATTTTAAAACATTAGTTTCTTTTCCCATATTCTTTGCCTCCAAATATTTTTCGTACTCTCAATATACTCCATAAAAAAATATATTCAAGCAAAATTTATACATTTTTTCTTCAAATTTGACAAATAGAGCATTTTTGTTAATACATTTTATCCAATATTATCAATAATTAAGATAATTTTTGTCTTTTTTCATATAATTTTTATATGAAATCAAATATTTTATATAAACAAAAATCTATTAAATAACACTTAAATTTAAGAGATACAAAACAATAATTATATATATTGTATTATTTTATTAATATTTTTTATAACAAGTAATCTAATGAAAAAATATAAAATAATTATAATTTTTATATTAACTATTATATGTATAAATAAATTATATAATACAATATAAATCTAGGGATACCCCATTTTTTATTAAAAAAACGCTATAACTACTTGATAATATATGTAAAAATATAAATAATTGCAATAAACTGTTTAAACAATAATAAAAATTTCGGTCCAGCTGCGGACTTTTCATTCCTTCCTATTCGTCGGAAAGTCCTTGCGTCGCAAAAATCGCTCCCCATGAAATTTTTATTTAGGCGTTTGGTCGGGGGAACATCCAGCTACGGACTTTTATTTCCTTCCGATTTGGTCGGAAAGTCCTTGCGTCGCAAAAGACGCTCCCCTCCCGCACTTACGCAAGCGAAAAGACATCCTGTCTTTTAAACAATAATAAAAAGTCCTAAGCCTGTGCGATTTCTGATTCCTCAGCAATAGCTCGGGAAATCGGCAGTCCACGCAAAAACCGCTCGTCTGAGTGACATAGGGGGTTGTAAAAAAATGGGGTACCAACAAAAGAAAAAAAATATTGACTTTGTATATACAAAAATACTATTATATATGAAAGGAGAATATATAATGAAAACACATATTATTAGTGGTATTGCAAGTATTTTTGGTGGTGAAAATAATGATTATAAAAGTCTTTACCATAAATATGTAGAAAGACCAGCTGATGAAGTAAATAGAGAAGCAATACTTTCAGACTGGCAAACAGTAGGCGATGATATTTGGCAGGCTATAAATAAATATGAAGCAGACACCAAAGAAGCAAGAAAATAAAAATACAATTCAGCAAGGAATACTCATACAACAAGAATACAGGGGGATACTACCCCCACCAAATCATCTTGAGCATTATGAGCATATTCTAAAAGGTTCTGCCGAAAGAATTTTAAAAATGGCAGAAAATCAGGCAAAACATAGAATAAATCAAGAAAATAAACTCGTAGATGATAATATTAATTATAAAAAAAGAGGACAGCATATAGCTTTTATTCTAATGTTCATGCTATTAGCATTAGTTGCTGTTTGTATATTTACTGGAAAAGAAACTACTGGATTATTCTTAACTATTTCAGCTATGATTACAGGTATAACTAGCTTTATTTACTCAAGAAAAGATAAATAGAATTTCATTAATCTACTAATATACTAAATAAGTATATTAGTAAATTAGAGCATGTGAAAATATTTAAAGTAGATATTGGACATGAAGAAAATAATAAACCACTATTCATAAATATTTATGCTTCTTACCATGTATGTAAAAATTATACATTTAAAACAGGTGATAATATAACAGCAAATATATGGCTTACAGGTTATTTTGAAAAATAATTATCTCTATAAAATTATTAAAAAATTTTGTAGAAACATTTATAATATATATTTTAAATAGTAAAGCAAGCCTATAGTATAACTGGGGGTACCCCATTTTTTAAAACTGCATAGAAAAGTAATTATTTTACAGTAAAATTTGTATTTTATATTTTCTAATAATATGTATTTTTATGATATTTTACACTATCTAACCGCCGTAAATTTCATAAAGCAAGTTTTCGTTATTTCATTTCTTATGCTCCAATTCCTTAAACATTCGCTGTTTTTTCTCCACAGCAACTGCAACTCGCTATCGCTCAGACAATCAGCTTGCTAACCGTTCCAAAAAAACAGCTCATAAGAAATTAAGTCGCAAAGAGAATGAAATAACATGGGTGCATTCTTTAAAAGCGGATATAATGTCATATTAATATATACTTATTTTTAAGCTCTATTTTTAATTCTAGTAAATATTTTATTTTAATTATTATATAGTTATTAGTATTATTGTAAAAAAATGGGGGTGATGCAGTATAGTATAAAATAATATTTTAAGCTGTAGATAGAGTGTTGTTTATAATACATATTTTCTTTTTTAGTGCAATATACTTGATTTGAAAATAACTATATATTTAAGCAAGAGAAAACTATTTTGCATTGAATATAATCAAATTTATTATACTATATTATTTAAAAAAGGACTGATAAAAAAAGCCTGAGTGTAACTCAGGCTTTATACAAATATTAAATATTTAAATCTTATGCTAAACCGTAATCTACAAGCAGCTGTTCTCTGTTTCTGTTAAATTCATTATTGCTTGATTTAGTATCATTAACCTGCAGAAAACCAACTATTGTACCTATTCTTGAACCCATATCTTCAATAGATTTGATTACTTTGCGAAGTTTTTGCTCTGTAATATCCTGAAACTCTAATGATTCTAATATTTTAAAACCAAGTGATTCAGCTTCTGAAAGGTTGCTTACTATTTTTTCATAAAGAGCCATAAACTCTGCTTCATGTTCTTTATTAGCAAGTTTTTTCAGTGCAGCAATATCAGAGATGAATGATTTATAAAAATCAGCCATACTATCTGATGCTTCCATTAAGTTAATAGTGGCTTTTTCTGTATCATCATTTACTCCTTCAAGCATTGATGTTACATTAGGCAGATTTTCTTTAGATTTTTCAAGCAGAGGGTCTATTTCATCAACTCTGTTTTTAGTATCTATAATAAGCCTTAAAAGCTCTCCTATTTCACCTTTTATATTTGTATCAATTTTACTGCCAGTTTCATCACCTGAAATGATTTTACCTGCAATTCTTTTTAATTCTTTTATTGACACTTGAACAGATTCTCCATCAGTTGTTGGGTTTACAGCAGGGGACTTATCATCACCTACATCTGGTGTCAGCCTTTCTTCCTCATGCTGTTCCTCTACTGGATGAGTAATTATTTCAACCATTGGAACAGCATCTGGGTCCACTACAGAAAGGTCTATATCTACATCAGTATTTTTTTTTTCCTCTCTGTGCTTTTTATTAATTTCTTCGGTTTCTGCTTCTCGTTTTGCAAGCTCTTTAGCAATTAAGCTGTCTAAATCGTCCTGCTCAACTTGAGAGCCTGAACCTGCTTGAAATATAGCATTACTTTGCTCTAATGCATCTTTTAATACATCATCGTGATTTAGCTGCGGCTTCCTTTTTTTTTTATTTAATTCTTCAGTTTCTGCTTCTCTTTTAGCTAATTCTTTAGCTATTAATGCATCAATATTTTCTTCAACATCAGAATCTGCACTGCCTGTTTCTATAGCTGTTTCTTCTCGTGGTTCAACTGGAGCACTAATAACAGGGGCTGCAACACTATTTGCATCTGGAAGCATTGTATTTTCAGCAGGCTGTTCTTGAACAGGTGCTGGAGCAGCAGCTGGCTCTGGTGCAGTGATAGGTGCCATAACTGTTTGTTTAGTTGAACCAAGCATTTTTTTACGAAGTTCACTTTCGCTTGCTTCACTTTCATTGATAACTCTATCAATATCTAAAAGCATAATTAATCGAGAATCATATTTACAGATACCTAAAATATATTCTTGACCGATAGAACCAACTAAAGGTGGAGTAGGCTCAACCATAGAGCGTTTAATACGCATAACTTCTGTAACTTCATCAACAACAAAGCCTATATTCTCATTATTAATGTTTACTACAATTATTCTGGTTGCTTTATCAAAATCATTTTTTGCAAGATTAAAGCGAACCCGTAAATCAATAACAGGAACTACTTTACCACGAAGGTTCATAACGCCAAGTATGTATGATTCCATACGAGGAACAATTGTGATTTCAATAGACCTGATAATTGTATTGATTTTCAGAACATCAATAGCATATTCCTCATCACCAAGCTTTACACCCACAAGCTGGATTTGGTCCATTTCTTCTGCATATTCACTTCGTTCAACATCATCAAATAATTCTTCACTCATTAGCAAGCCTCTATAATTTAGCTATCATCTGGTCTCTGATATCGTCTATACAACCGACTGTTTCGCTGTCAGGAAAACGCAGATAATAAGGTTTTAATAATTTTACACATTCACTTACCTTTTCATCATAAGGTAAAAATCCTAATTTTTCAATATCTATGCTTAAATATTTTTTAACAACGCTTTCAAATCCGTAAAATACATTAAGCTCTCTTTTAAATTTAACCTGATTTAATATCATGCCAGGCTTAAATGACGCAACAAATGTGCTGATTGCTGCAGCAATATCTTTATCTATTTGAGCAGTTGCTTCTATAATAGACTCCACATTAGGAAAGTTCATACTTTTGCTGCGAAGTTTTTTATTAATATCTTCAAAATCCCATCTTTTAGAGAGAAAACGCTCAATATGGCGGTATATAGCAACTTTTAAAAAGCCGTAAGCATTTTCAATAGATGTAGGTTCGCCGCTCATAACTACTATTTTTATATCAGCAACATTAAATAAGTCAACCATATTAAAGCTGGTGCCTGCACCTAAATCTAAAATAGTGTAATCATAATCCAGTTCTTGAATATTTGTAAGGATTTTAATTTTTTCAAATTTAGTAATGTGAGCCATACCAAGCACATCACCAGAGCCGCCGATAAAATCAACACCTGCTGGAGATTTAACAATAACATCTTTTAACTCACTGCGTTCACGAATAAAATTATATAAGCCGATACCAGGCACTTTAAGCCCTACAAAGTTATGCAGGTTTGCCCCGCCTAAATCCGCATCAACAAGTAATGTTCTATAACCTGCTGCACTTAAAGATAAGGCAAGACTTGATGAACAAAAACTTTTTCCTACGCCGCCTTTACCGCTGGCGATTGATATTAACTTCGACATTATCAGCCCTTTAATAATTTATAAATATAAACGCTTACATTAACGTCTATTATATCTATACAATGTTATTTAAATAAATACAAGATAATTTTTATATTTTTCTTTATATAAAATAAAATTTTTTCATTACACCTTATATTTATTATAATTTTTCTTATTTAATTTTTTTCAAATTCCTGCCATACAGGCTCTAATTCTTTATTAACTCTTTTAAGCCTGAAACCAAAAACTACAGCAGATATAATCATTATACTGCACCATACAACAACTGTAATCTGTGGAGAAAAATGTTCTGTCATAATACCTGCAAAAAATGCACCAAGCGGTCCAAGTCCATATATTCCGATAGAATAAAGGCTTGCTGCTCTGCCCCGCATATCACTTCTTATTGCTGACTGCAGATAAATATTTGTTGCAATCAGTGCAGATACAAGACCAAAACCAGCAGGCACCATCATAATAAGTGAAAAATAATAATTAGTGCTGAGTCCAAAGATTATCATACATATACTGTGCAGTAAAACAAGGGTAAATATCATATTTGGCAGTTTTCTCATAGTGATAAATGTAGCAACAACAAAAGCACCAATCATTGCACCAAGTCCAAAAAAGCCCTGCAGAAACCCTAATACCTGTGATGTGCCATGCAGTATATCTTTTGCAAAAATTGGAAGCATGACAGCATAAGAATAGGAGAAAAAACCTACAACTATAAAAAATGCAAACATAGCACGCATATAATATACATTTTTAGAGTATTTCACTACTTCTACTATATCCTGCACAATACTTTGTTTTTTAGACACCCTGCTTTCTCTCGGTCTGAATTTTATAATAAATAATGCTGCAATTACAGGAATATAGCTGACTGCAGTTATTGCAAAGCATAATGCTTCACCTGTAAAATGTATAATAAAGCCCGCAATAGTAGGACCTACAAGCCTTGATAAATTAAAAATAACAGAATGTAGAGCTATGGCACTTTTTAAATCAGAATTTTTATTCACCATTAAAATAAGTGAAGCCTGCCGTGCAGGCATATCTATTGCAAAGACTACACCTAAATAAAAGCTTAAAAATAGTATATGCCACATCTGCATAGTATTAGTAAAAAGCAGCAGTGCCATTATTAAAGCATGCAGCAGGGTTAAAGTCTGTGTTGCAATTATAAGTTTGCGAATATCATGTTTTTCAAGCCATGCACCAGCTATTAATCCTACAATAAATATAGGTGCATTTGATAAAAGCTCCACAAGACCTAATAAAAAAGGCGATTCAGTAATGCGGTAAACAAGCCATGATGTTGCAAGCTTCTGCACCCACATACCTGTTAATGCTACTGACTGACCTGCCATATATATTGAAAAATTTCGTGATTTTAATGCATCAAAAGTATGGACAACCATATATTCTACCTTAAAAAATATGCTTAATTAGTATAGTGTACTTTATCAACATATAATAAGCAATAAAAATAATCATAAAATATAAGGAAAAAGTTAAGATTTAATATCTAATGAAGTAAATTTATTTTATGCCATATTTATCTCTGCCTGTTTCGTCTTTGCCTTTATAGACTTTATACCGTTTTGCAATAAAATAAACAATAAAATATGTTGGTATAGCACACACAATACCTACAAAATGAGTGCCTACAATAAATGGTATAAAAAGTGTTTTTCCTGCTTCAAAAAGGGAAGATAAAGTTACATTATCCCAGTCAAAAGTAAAGGAGCTGTCCATACCAAGCAGAATAAGCCCTACTTTTGTTGTAAAAGCAAAAATAAATGGGATAGTGATAGGATTAGTAATATATACACCTATCATCAGCGGATATATTGGAAGATTAAAATAGCTTGATATAAAAAGTGCTATATATGTTTGAGCCCCAACATAAGGTGATATGCCAACTAATGCACCAAAGGCAGATGCTTTTGCAAGCACACGTGGTGAAACATCAAGAGAAAGCATCATTTTAAGCTTTAATCTCATTCTGGCTATAAAACGCAGCCTTGTTCTTTTATTCGTAAAGATTTTAAGCATTTATCACCTATAAAATATTTAAAGAGGATACTGCTTCTTTTAAAACATTTTTCAGTTTATCATTAGAAGCTGCAAAATTAACAGTTGCTTCTAAAAGTCCTTCTTTTGTACCGCAGTCAAATCTTTTGCCTTCAAATTCATAGCCGTATACATCAAAGTATGTTGCAGTATATTTTAATGCATCTGTAAGCTGCAGTTCACCGCCTGCACCTTTTTCTATTTTATCTAATGCACTTAACACTTCTGGAGTTAAAATATATCTGCCAATAATAGCCATATTAGATGGTGGATTTTTTTCTGGTTTTTCAACCATATCTTTAAGGCGTGAAAATCTTTCATCTATTTGTTCTTTTATTTCAACAATGCCGTATTTAGATGTTTCATTTTTTGCAACAGGCATAAGGGATATTATAGGGCGCTCTACTTTATCATAACATTCCATTAACTGTTTTGTAACAGGAACTTTAGATAAAATAATGTCATCTGGAAGAATAACAGCAAAAGGTTCATCTTTTACAATATCTCTAACACACATTATAGCATTTCCAAGACCAAGCATATACTTTTGACGCACATATATAATATCAACCATTTCGCTGATACGCTTCATATCTTTTAAAATATCTTTTTTGCCAGATAGTTCAAGCTGGTTATTTAACTCTACATTAACATCAAAATGGTCTTCTAATGCTTTTTTAGTGCGGCCTGTAATAAAGATAATCCTTTCTATACCAGCATCAATAGCCTCTTCTACTGCATATTGAATAAGTGGCTTATCAATTAATGTAATCATTTCTTTTGGTATAGCTTTTGTTGCGGGAAGCATACGAGTTCCAAACCCAGCAACAGGAAATACTGCTGTCCTTATTTTCATAAAATCCCCAAACAATATTTATTATTCAACCTAAAATACCATATAAACAATTATAGTCAATACTTAAAAATCCTGCTTTTGTTTTTTCTCCACAGTGTGAGTATGGATAAAGCTTGCAAACCTGTCATACCATGCAGAAGGCATAGATACAGAAAGATGCCCAAAGCTGTAATCGTTAATTAAATAACCAGATGCACTAGAAATAGAAACAACCCATGGGTTAAAATTACGAAGAACTGTTTTTTCTGATTCCTTTTTAAAAGAAAACTTGCTAATCATAGGTATAAGAGAAGTCAGTGCTTCTAAATGTTTTTCGCCATTTCCTCTGCCTATTGTAATAAGTTTATTATCTGCAGCATAGGCTTCTATTCTTCTGTTATTTGCAAAAAATACAAAATAATCTTTATTAAAAGTAGATACTAAATCAAAATCTGTATCCCAGCTGCATATATATTCACTGCCCTGGCCTATAATGCTGCTAGTAATAATAATACTATCTTTATTATTAGCAAGCAAATCATGAAAGGAAGTATACTGCAGCCTGCCATCATGTTCAGAAGTTTCATCATTTCTTAAAACACTTCTTTTAAAAAGCAAAAGGTCAGTAAAAGTTCCAGTTGATAATTCTGGGTAAGATGTTTCCATATTTTTTTTGAAGCCCATCATTTTAAATCTTGAAAAAATATTCCGTTTAAAAAGATAAACTCTGTCTTCCCTTTCCATTTCACCCTGAATTTCTGTAGTAAAGCATATATTTACTCCAGATAAAAAGTAAAATACCCTTTCAGCCCGGCTTACAGGAATATCTGAAGAATAAGCAAACTTAACATTTGTTCCATACATTTTCATTTCCATGGCAGCAAGACGCATATTAACTGATGGATTTACTATTAAAATATTAGCCATATATTTTCACTTCCCTGTAAAATGAATCACGCTCGCAGGCAATCATTCCTGCAGATTTCACCATAAATACAAGCTGTTCAGCAGTCATTGACTCATCAGTATTTTTACCTGCTGCATAAGCAATATTTTCTTTTACTATTGTACCGTCTAAATCATCAGCACCAGCACGGAGAGCAATCTGTGCAGTTTTATGACCAAGCATTACCCAGTATGCTTTTATATGCGGTATATTTTCAAGCACTATTCTTGCGCATGCTGTAGTTTTTATATCTTCTATACCTGTTGCATGGAATTTGCCGTGAAGAAATGTATCATCTGGCTGAAATGAAAGTGGAATAAATGCAGAAAAACCAGGAAGACCACGGCTTAATGATTTTTCCTGCAACTCTCTTAATAATAAAAGATGCTGAAATTTATCATCATCATTTTCTAAATGGCCGTAAAGCATTGTAGCATTAGTAGTAAGACCAGTATTATGTGCAGTTTCATGAATTTCCAGCCATCTGGAAGCTGGTATTTTTTCTGGGCATATCTGGCGTCTTACATGGTCTGCAAATATTTCTGCACCACCGCCAGGCATCATTTCTACCCCTGCTTTTTTTAATGCTTCTAAAACTTCTGCAACACTTTTTCTTGAAATACGGGAAAAATAATCTATTTCCACTGCAGAAAATGCTTTTATAGTTTTTTCTGGAAAGTTAGTTTTTAAAGCATGCACCATATCTACATAATATTCAAATGGATAATCAGGATGCAGACCGCCAACAATATGTATTTCTCTAGCATCCTGTCCTTTTTGAGAAACATATTTAACAGCATCATCAGGTGTCATATTATAAGAGCCATCTTCATTTTTATTTTTAGCAAAAGCACAAAATTTACAGTGGCTCACACATATATTTGTATAATTTAAATGCAGATTGCGAACAAAAAACACTTTTTTGCCCCATTTTGACTGCCTTATTTTATCTGCTTTTTCTATAATGTCGTGAAATTCTAACTGAAATGGATTTTCCATATATCTCCCTGTAACACTTACTTTTCTATTTAAGACTATTATTATATCATATTGTAAAAACTATTGCAAAGTAAAAATATCTGTTTCACTCTCATTTTTTTCGGGACAAAATAGATATGTTTTAAAAACAGAAAAATATCCCTTTACTAATTTTATATAATAATCTATTATCTATTAAGTTCAGGATAATGCTAAAAATAAAATAAATAAGGTGTCTTATATGTTAGAAAAAATTATGGCTGATTATAAAAAAAATAATAATACACTTATAAAATATACCAGTATTTTAAATAATGGAGTTGAATATACAGATAAATTTGATGTTACCCATATTATTGGCAACAATCTAAAGGATATGAGTAAATCAGAAATTGTAAAGTTATTTGTAGATATTGTTGCTGACAGCTTTGTTGATATGGTTAAAGTTTGCAGTAAGATTACTAAATATGATATTAATGATAAAATTAATTTTTATAGAGCAAATTTTTTCAGACTAATGGATGATAAAAAATTTACTATGGATGAAAAAATCCCTTTGTTCATAGACTATTTTAAAATGATAGACAGGTTAATAGAGACCTATAACAGCAATAAAATTGTTACTAATATATCTCTTACTGCTATGAGTTTAGATTTAATCAATTATACAATTGAATCTTTAGAGCCATATCAATATGACCACCTAGGTCAATTTCTTGATTTAAAAGATGAGTTTGCTTCACTGCTCAATGCATTATTTCTTGAAAATTTAGATAATAATGATAAGCTGATAAAAAATACTTGTATACAAATTGTATTAGATTATATAGTTAAAAATAAAGACTTTGACGAAGAGCATGTATTTGTTCAAATGCTTTTTAATGTTACACTTTTTTCAAATACAAAAAACCAGCAGTATATTAAAGATATTATTGTTTCACTTGGTTATGAAAATCACTTAAATGCTTTTAATGCAGCAGTAATGTTTGCAAATAAACAGGAAGATGAATTTAATAAGTATGTAGAAGATACTGATTTTGGTGAAGATATAATTTTAATTTCTAATATTCTTATCTATAATAAAAACTATGATTTACTTGAAAAGAAAATAAATGAATCTTTAAAAGATTTAGATAATCTTCAAAATGTTTTTTATGATATATATAACATATGCAGAGAGTTATATACTGATATAAAACCTGACAGTAAAAGGTTTTTTCTTATAATCAAAGAATTTATGCCTTACATCCATGATGATGATAAATATTTTGCTTCAGAAATAGCATATGATGCTTTAATATATGCAAAAAAAGCAAATGTATTTGAAGAAGAAAAATCTAAAATATATGAGTATATGAAAAAACAGCTTCCACTACAGGATTACTGCCATATACTTTTAGATGAAAAAGAGTTTGATTTATTACTTGATAGATTATCTGAGCTTACAGACAAAGAGGATATTTTAAGATTTGCATTTTTTGTTAAATATAGTAAAGAATCATTACCTAATTATGAAAAATTTATAAACCGTATAAATAAAATTGATGATGAAGATGTAAAATCAGTATTGCAAGAAGATATAATATAAAATCTGCAAAACATTATATGAGACAGTTTATGAAAAAATTGCTGTTAATAATATTATTAGCTGCACTATCTGCCTGCTCTAAAACTAGCGAAGAATATTTATCTGAAGCAAAAGCATTATATAAAAATAAAGAATATAATAAAGCAATATCTCTTTATGATAAAGCATGCGAAAAAGGAAGCCTTAAAAGCTGTATGTTTTTAGCAGATATTTATAAAAAAGGTGCAGTAGTTAATATAGATAATACTAAATCTTTAAATTATTATAAAAAATCATTTCTTTTAGCTGATAATTACTGCCAGCAGAATATAAAAGATGCCTGCAAAACATTAAGCTACTTATATGAAAACGGCTTAGGAGTAAATATTGATTTAGCTAAGGCGGATAATGCATCATCTAAAGCCTGTGATTTAGGTGATGCTGCAAGCTGCTATTATCAGGCAAGAATTAATGCAGATAATATGACAGCTTTTATATTATATACTGATAATGCATGCCAGAATAATATGGCTTATGCCTGCCTTGTACTTGGAAATACATACCTTACAGGTTTTAATGAAAGTATGGCAGAAATTGAAAAAGATACAGAAAAAGGTATATCATATATTAATAAAGCCTGTGAAATGAATAATGAAATATGTGCAAACCTTGCAGATATTTATATAAGCGGTGATGATTTAGAGCAGGATTATAATACAGCAGTTACATATTATGAAACAGCATTAAAACATTATGAAAAACTATGCACTGAAAAAAATGACGATAACCCTGCATGCAGAAGTATAGATATTATAAAATCAAAATATTCTTTTGATAATAATACTATTTATTAAACCCTATCATCCTGACTTCAGGCTCTAATTTTATACCTGTTTTATCATATACTGTTTTTTGAATATGCAAAATAAGGTTATAAATATCAGAGCTTGATGCATTATCTTCATTTAATATAAAATTAGCATGCTTTTCGCTTACTTCTGCTCCACCTATACGGCAGCCTTTAAGTCCGCATTTTTCTATTAATGTACCAGCATAGTTTCCTTCCGGTCTTTTAAATACTGAGCCGCAGGAAGGCTTATGCAGCGGCTGTTTTTCTTTGCGTTTTGCAAGAATTTCTTTTCTTGTATCTAAAAGTTCTTCACTTTCTTTTCTGCCGTATAAAAACTCTGCCCATAAAACTATATAACCATTTGTGCCAGGGCTTAACCTGTAGCCATAGCCTATTTCTTCATTAGTTTTTATTGTAATACTGCCATTTTTATCCATAAGAGCAGCTTTTATATTTGTATCTTTTATTTCCTGATTGTATGCTCCAGCATTCATTTTCACTGCTCCGCCAGTACTGCCAGGTATTCCTGCCATTGATTCCATTCCAGAAAGTCCGTGACTGCAGGCATAATAAACTAAATCAGCTAAACTTACACCAGCTCCGCATTTTACGGTATTATTTCCATAGTTAATAATGTATCTGTTTAATTTTGCTGTACATATAATAAGACCATTATAACCATTATCACTGATTAATAAATTTGAACCGCCGCCTATTACTTCATAATCTAATTTATTGCTGCAAGCAAAATCTAATGCCTGCCTTACATCATCATTATTATAACACTCAGCAAAATATTTTGCCAGACCGCCTGTTTTATAGCTTGTATAGTCTTTTAAAAAAACATTTTCTTTTATTATCATGACTGTTTATTTATTGCTGCACCCTGTAAAATATCTTTACAGCTACATTCTTCCCTTTTATCGTATTTTATATACTGCTCTATTATCTGTGATATTTTTAATGTACTTCTTTGAGCTTCTTCTATTACTTCATCGCTTGTAAGTTTTCTGTTTTCTTCAACCCCTGCTGCTGCATTAGTAATAAGAGAGATATTAGCATAACATATACCCATTTCTTTTGATAAAGTTACTTCTGGGAATAATGTCATCCCTACCATATCTGCTCCCCAGGCTCTGTACATTTTTATTTCTGCAGGTGTTTCAAAACGGGGACCGTTAGTACATATATATGTACCATTTTCAACCAGCTTAATGCCACATAAATCTGCACTTTCTTTTAATTTATGACGGACAGATGGGCAAAAAGGCTGGCTCATATCAATATGCACCACATAGCTTACTCTATCATAAAAAGTAATATTTCCTCTTATAGTGTTATCTATGGCATCATCAGCTAAAACTAAATCACCGCTTTTATAGTTTAAGTTTATACCGCCTGCAGCTGAAAATGATAATATTTCCTTTACCCCTGCAAGATGAAAGCCGTAAATATTTGCCTTATAGTTTATCTGGTGGGGAGCAAACCTGTGGTCATCTCCATGTCGTGATAAGGAATAAACCATAACATCATTATTTTTATATATTTTATATTTACAGCTTGGTTTGCCATAAGGTGTTTCTATAAATTCTTCCCCGTAAAAAGAAAGAGAAGTAATATTTTCTAATCCACTGCCGCCTATTATACCAATTTTTTTCATTCATTTCTCCCTTTAAAATGTGGTAAATGCCAGTCCTTATATATTGCAAGAATTCTTATTAATGTTACAATAATAGAAGTAATTAAAATATTTATATTTAAGCTGATATTAAGTCTGTATATTATTATAAATATTATGCCGCCAATAATAGATGCTGATGCATAAACTTCTTTTTTTAATACAAAAGGTACTTCACCTGCCAGAGTATCCCTAATCATACCCCCTGCGGTTGCTGTCATTACTCCAAAAAAGATTATGCCGTACCATTCTACATCGTATGCAACAGCTACACTTGCACCAATACTTGTAAACACACCAAGTCCTATAGCATCTGCTATATTTAATGTTTTCATTGGAAGGCTTTTCTCTACTATTGAGTTTAGGAAAAAGACAAGCAGAGTTGCTGCCGCTATTACTATCATATAATTTACATCAGTTAATACAAATGGTGGAGTTCTGCCAAGCATCATATCACGCATTGTGCCGCCGCCAACACCTACAGATATGGCAAGTACAAACATTCCATATATATCCATATCTTTTTTTACACCAAGCAGTGCACCAGACACTGCAAAAGCAAAAGTTCCAAATAAATCAAAAAAATACAACGCACTCATTGTTTCGCCTATAATTTCTGCATTACTATATGTTTTTTACATTCTTCAGCAATATATTCATCATGGGTAACTATAATCACACAAACTCCATTATCTGACTGCTGTTTTAATATATCAAGCACTGCTAAACTGTTTGCTTTATCAAGATTACCAGTAGGCTCATCTGCAAGTATAATTTCAGGCTTGTTAGATAATGCCCTTGCTACTGCAATTCTTTGCTGCTCGCCGCCTGATAACTCTGACGGATAGTGATTTCTTCTATCATATAGTCCAACATTTTTTATTAAATCTTCTGCTCTTTTTTCAGCATCACTTTTTGAAACATTATGTATAAGCATAGGCATCATAATATTTTCAAGAGCTGTAAAATCATCAAGCAGATAATGAAACTGGAAAACAAAACCCATATTTTTACCACGGTAAACATTAAGCTCTGTTTCTTTCATATTATAAATATCTATATTATTAAAAATAACACTGCCTGTTGTTGGCTTATCAAGTCCGCCTATAATGTGCAAAAGGGTTGATTTTCCTGCACCTGATGGACCAGTTAATGCTATTAAGTCCCCTTTTTCTGCTGTAAAATTAAAGTCATTTATTACCTGCAGAGTGCTGCCTTTCATATCAAAGCTCTTTGAAACATTTTTTATTTCCAGTAAACTCATTTTTTTATACCCTTAATCGTTTCTTATGCCGTCTACAATATTCATTTTAGCACTTTGGTTAGATGGAAAAAGGCTTGCTAAAAATGTAATTAATACAGCACATACTGAAACAAATAAATAAACATGATAATCAATATTTAATGGCAGGCTGTCCATAAAATATATATCTGCTGGAAGTTTTATAAGTTTATATTTTGTAACAAGTATAGAAAGCAGTAATGCAGTTATATTCCCTAAAGCTGTGCCTATTATTCCGACAATTAAACCCTGCCTTATAAATATACTGCGGATACATGATGAGCTTGCACCATAAGCTCGTAATATTGCAATATCTTTCTGCTTATCTTTTACTGTGATTGCTATCATTGATACTATACTGAATGATGCAACTATAATAATTAATGTAAGCACTATAAACATTGCATATTTTTCAAGCTCCAGTGCAGAAAAAAGGCTCTGGTTCATAGAAAGCCAGTCTCTAGCCCAGTATTTGTTTTCTATTTTCTGGTTTATTGTATATGTTAAGTCAATAGAATTTACACCTTTTTCTACAGCAACACTTATGCCTGTTACACTGTTTTCTTTAAGACCAATAAATTCCTGTGCAGCTTCTATGCTGATATAAGCCATACTTGCATTATACTCATATACTCCAGTATCAAATATGCCTTTTACTATAAAACTTCTCATTTTAGGATTTAAGCCAAAAGGTCCGCGGTTTAACTGTGGACTGATTAATGTAATAGTATCACCAACTCCTGCCATTAAGGAAAAGGCTAAATCTTTACCAAGAAGTATGCCGTAAGGCTCCCCTTCCTTTCTGACTTTTATATCATCAAGTGAGCCGAAAGTGATAAAAGAAGATATTTTTGAAACAGTTTTTTCTAAGTCTGCATCAATACCTTTTATTATAATGCCAGAAACTCCGCTGCCGCTCATAGAAACTGCCTGAGTATTTACAAAAGGTGCTGCTGCTTTTACACCTTTTATATTCTTAACTTCCTGCATTAGTTTATCATAATCTCTAACAGGTACAGTAGAAAAATCTGTTATAACAATATCAGAGTTTGTACCCATCATTTTTTCTTTTAAATTATTTGTAAAACCAGACATTACACTAACTACAAGTATCAATGTGGCAGTACCCAGCATTAAACCAATAATAGATGTAATAGAAAGAAATGAAACTATGCTGTTGCGTTTACGGCTTTTAAAGTACCTTAATGCAATAAGATTATCTATTTTCATTAAAAATACATACCTTTATTATTCTACCTGTAGTGCAGGTGGAGAATATTTTTAATTTTATATTATATTATACATTTCTACAGTTTAATATATTTCATAGATATTTAGCTGTAAGCTCAGTATGACAAAATTGGCAGAAAATCTTACGACTTTATGCCAGTTACTACATATCAATAATTTTTTGGCAAAATATCTATCGATTTTATGCCAGCTACTGCATATCAATAATTACTCACCGTAATTATTGATATATATGTAACTGTTTGACCGCACTTGTCGCTCAAACAGTCAACA
>CALUWI010000024.1 GCA_944324465.1 uncultured Mucispirillum sp.
TGTATTCCAAAAAATTCTTACCTAACTAATTACTAAGCTGTCTATCACAATTTAACCTATTCTGTTGTCAATCTCTCATCCCCTCACTACCGCAAGGGAAGATAACCTTAATACTTTTTTCATCTCTTGTCAAGAACTTTTTTTAAGTTATTCAAAACTTTTTTTCTTAAGCTCTTAAAACAAATAATTTTAAAGCATTACTTATCATCTTTTAAATCATCTTTTCCCTTTTAAAACACCCTTTTTAAAAGTGCCTCATCATCAAGGGAAGTATTTTCTATCAAACTTCTACTAATTTGTCAACCACTTTTTTTAAAAAATTTTAAAAAAATTTTTTCTTATTATTTATCAATATGTTATAACTATATATAATTTGTTTTATTATGATAATTTATTTATATCACTTATTTATATGATACAATTAATTACAATAACTATTAAATATAAGCATACAGCAATACAAAAACTTTTATAAAAAAAGGTGCAGTTATTTTCTGCACCTTAAATTTAAAATATTTTATTTAACAGATTAAAATTAAACTAATTTTTTAATGGCTGTTTTTCTATCCATATTTAAGTATAATACTGGTGGAATATCAATCATAGTATAGCAGCCAGCACTTAATCTTGTAGCAGCTCTTGCACATGATACCATAATTTGAGAAGTAAGAGCTGGGTTATTGATTTCCATTTTGAAAGTCATTCTTTGGTTATCTGTTAAGCCTGATGCACCCTGCCTTTCCATTAATACACCGTGAGAAGAATCACATACCATTGCAAGTTCTTCTGAATTTGCAACAGCCTTAACATCAAGCGGGTCATGAGCAAAATAGTCATCAGCTGCAAGGCGTTTTTTTGCTTCTTCTAAAGATACACCGTCTTCTAAAACAACATATACAAGCCTTGAATGTCTGCCGCCGCCCATAGGGATAGTAATAGAAACAGCATCTTTAATACCTTCTACTGCTCTTGCTGCTGCAGAGTGCCCCATACTTCTTCCTCTGCCAAAGTTTGTAAAAGTAACACCAACCGGCATCATAGCTTCAAGCATAGCTCTCATAACAGAGTCACTGCCTGGGTCCCAGCCTGCTGCTGTAACAGCAACCGCATTATTTTCTTTTGCCACTTTTTCTAATTTTTCTACAATTTCTGAAATTTCTGTGTGTATGTCAAAACTGTCAATAGTGTGGATACCATGTTTTAAATATAAAGAATCATCATCAAAAGCATGGCGTGATGGAGTAGCTATTAAACATACATCTGGTTTTCCTTTAGCTTTTATTAATTCTTCAATAGATGGGTATTCATCTACCCCTCTTAAATCTACTTTATTTTTACCAATAGATGATGGTCTGCGAACAACACCAACACATTCCATATCTGATGCTGCTTCTAATGCTTCAATAGAATATCTGCCTATGTTTCCAAGACCATGAACACATACTTTAATTTTACTCATTATTTTCACCTTTTATTATTTTTTTAGTTACGATATGTAAGCAAAACATATTTTCTTAATTTTTTCAACTTCTTCTATCATAAAATAAGGCAAAATGCAAGTTATAATATATTACACATTACAAAATTAATACATTTTTTACAAAATTCTATTGACTTTAATTAATTAATCAATTAATTAATTATTATAAATAATAAGAGAAAATATATGCAAAAACAACTGGGAAGACCAGCAGGAAGCAGTAAAAATATTAAGCAGGATTTAATGATTTCTGCCATACAGCTTTTTGCTGATAATGATTTTAATTCTGTTTCTTTAAAAGATATTGCTAAAAGCTGCGGTACAACAAGTGCTATGGTTCATTACTACTTTGGCTCAAAAGAAAAACTGATAGATAATATTGCAACAGATTTTCTTGTACCTATATTTAAAGAGATATTACAGTCTGCTCTTGATAAAGATAATCCACTTGATATGGTAGAAAATGTTGTAGATAATATTACAGTTGTTGCTATGGAGCACCCATATATTGCAAAAATGTGGAGCAAAAATTTTCTGCACCATGACAGCAATCTGGCAAAACATATTCTGCCATATATTCCGTTTGATAAACTTGCTCTTTTTACTAAAAAAATTATACAGGGGCAGAAAGACGGTATAATTAATAAAGATTTACTGCCAAAGCTCGTGTACCCTGCTATTGTGAGCAATATATTTATTCCTATTAATGCATTTGATTTTCTGCTTGATAATACTAACAATGAAGAAAAAATTAAACATATAAAATCATTTATTTTAAAAGGTATTAAAAATGAATAAACTGTTACTTGCTTTTACACTTATTATTCTTAATGCAGGCACTGTTTTTGCTCAAATATCATTAGAAGAATGTTATGTTTTAGCAAAAAATAATTATCCACAGATTAAAAAAGCTGATTTAATCACTAAAACAAGAGATTACAGCATTACTAATGCCAATATGGGTTATATTCCAAAAGTGCTTTTTTCTGCCCGTGCAAGTTATCAGTCTGATGTTACAAAAATACCTTTTGATGTACCTTATTTTGATATACCAGTTTTATCAAACGACCAGTATAAAATATCTGTAGATATTGTACAGCCAATATGGGACGGCGGTAAAATTGAAGCAGAAAAAGAAAATATAAAAGCCCAGTCAAAAAGTGAGGAAAGCTCCCTTGAAGTGCAGCTTTATAATTTAAAATACAGGGTTAATCAGCTTTTTTTCAGCATACTTTTACTAGATGAACAGCTTAGTCAGAATGAGTTATATGCTCAGGATTTAGAGCGGACATATAATATGGTAAAACAGAGTGTAAAAAATGGTGTTGCAAATACTTCTGATATAGATGCTGTTGCAATAGAGCAGGTAAAAACTAAACAGAATAAGGCAAAAATAGAGGCAGTAAAAGAAAGCTACAAAAATGCTCTTGAAATATTAATAGGTATAAATATTGATAATGGGCTGATAAAACCAGAATACACAGAAATTACAGACTATACAGTAAAAAGACCTGAACTTACTTATTTCAGCGATAAAATAGATATTTTAGAAGCCAGCAAAAAAAATATAAATGCATCATATATGCCAACATTTGATTTATTTTTCTCTGCAGGATACGGCAGACCTGGGCTTGATATGTTAGATGACAGCTTTCAGCCCTATTATATTGCAGGAATTAAAATGGACTGGACTATTGCTGGATTTTATACAGGGGAAAGAACTAAAAAAATTATAGAATTAAATAAAAAATCACTGGAGCTTGAAAAACAGACTTTTTTATTTAATACAAATATAGATATTCAAAACCAGCAGGCAAAAATTAAGCAGATTAAAGATACTATGTCTTATGATGATGAGATTGTAAAACTTAGGACAAATATAAAAAAATCATCTGAAATAAAAATGAAACAAGGCACAATAACTGTTAATGACTATATGCGGGAAGTAACTGCTGAAAATCTTGCTAAACAAGGTAAGATACTGCATGAAATAGAACTTTTACAGGCAGTATATGAAATGAAAAATATAATTAATCAGTAAGGCAGGGAGAATTTATGCGAAAAATTGCTTTATTAATATTCATATTATTTATTGCAGGCTGTAATAAAGAAAATAATGTAAGCCATGCTTCAGGTGTATTTGAATCAGAAGATGTAATTGTTTCTGCACTTGCTGTTGGCGAAATTACAAAGTTTGATGTGGAAGAAGGTTTAGTGCTGCAAAAAGATACGGTTGTAGGAAATATTGATAACAAACAGCTGCAGCTTAAAAAATTACAGCTGCAGAATGCAATATATTCTGCAGAAGTAAAGCTGATTAATATTGATACTCAGCTTGCCCCAATTGATGAAGAAATCACAAAATATAAAAAAGAAGTAAATCGTTTTACAAACCTTGTAAAGTCTAATGCAGCCAACCAGAAACAGCTTGATGATGTGAAAGCCGCATACATTGCAGCACAGAAAAAACGCTCTGCTACTCTTGATACAATGCAGCAGAATAATAAAGCTGTGGAAAATGAAATAAACGGCTTAAAAATTCAGATTGCTCAGATTGAAGATAATATCCAGAAATCATATATTAAAGCACCAATAGACGGTGTTGTACTTACAAAATATGCCAATGCTTATGAATTTGCCCAAACTGGCAAGCCGCTTTTTAAAATGGCAGATGTTTCAACCCTTATTTTGCGGGCCTATGTTACTGCTGATATTTTAACTCAGGTAAAACTTGGCGATACTGCAGAAATTATGGCAGATTTTGGCAAGGAAAGTATGAAAAAATATACAGGTAATATTATCTGGATTTCTGACAAAGCAGAATTTACTCCAAAAACTATCCCTACAAGAGATGAACGCTCAAACCTTGTATATGCTGTAAAAATACAAGTGAAAAATGACGGATACCTTAGAAAAGGAATGTACGGGGAAGTAATATTTAATAATATTACTGCAGAATAAATATGGTGAAAGTAGAAAATATTTCAAAAGCATTTAAAAAAATGCAGGCTTTAAATGATGTATCGTTCCATGCAGAAAAGGGAGAGCTTTTTGGAATAATTGGTCCAGATGGTGCTGGCAAAACCACCCTTTTCCGCATAATGACCACATTAACTATTCCAGATAATGGCACTGTGCTTATTAATAACAGAAGTATTTTCACAGACTATATGGAAATAAGGAAAAATATTGGCTATATGCCCGGCAGATTTGCTCTTTATCAGGATTTAACAGTGGAAGAAAATCTTAACTTTTTTGCTTCTGTTTTTAATACAACTATAGAGGAAAACTACCATTTAGTAAAAGGCATATACAGCCATATTGCCCCATTTAAAAACAGAAAGGCTGGTAAACTTTCAGGCGGTATGAAACAAAAACTAGCATTAAGCTGTGCATTAATTCATAAACCGGAAGTACTTTTTTTAGATGAACCTACAACAGGTGTAGACCCAGTATCAAGAAAAGAATTCTGGGATATGCTTTATGACCTTAAAAATATAGGTATTACTATTATAGTTTCTACACCATATATGGATGAAGCATCCAGATGCGACAGAATTGCACTTATTAAAAATGGTGTTTTCATAGATGTAGATACTCCTGAAAATATAATAAATAATTTTAACCAGACATTAATAGCCTTAAAAGCTGATAATATGCGGCAGCTTTTAAAAGATGTGAGAAAATGCAGTCAAATCAAAAGTGCATTCGCCTTTGGTGCTGAAATCCATGCAGTTATAGATAGTGATGATTATATAAATGATATAAATAATCAGCTTAAAAGTTTAAATCATAAAAATATAGAAATATACAGGATATCACCTGCTATTGAGGATTGTTATATATGGAGCAGGTAATAGTTACAAATAATCTTACAAAAAAATTCGGCTCATTTACTGCTGTAGATAATATCAGCTTTTATGTAGAAAAAGGTGAAATATTTGGATTTCTTGGTGCAAATGGAGCTGGCAAAACTACTGCTATGCGTATGCTGTGCGGGCTTTCAAAACCTACTTCCGGCAGCGGCAGTGTGGCAGGTTATGATATTTCAAAAGAATATGAAAAAATTAAAAAAAATATAGGATATATGAGCCAGAAATTTTCCCTTTATGAAGATTTGACAGTAGCAGAAAATATAAAACTTTTTGCTGGAATTTATGGTATGCCTTTAAAGAAAATTAAAGAAAAATCTGCCCATATTCTTGAAAGGCTTGCATTAACTGACAGGAAAGATACTCTTGTAAAATATATTCCTACCGGCTGGAAACAAAAACTTGCATTTTCTGTGGCAGTTTTTCATGAGCCTAAAATAGTTTTTCTTGATGAGCCAACAGGTGGTGTAGACCCAGAAGCAAGAAGGCAGTTCTGGGAAATGATATATGAAGCAGCAGATAATGGTATTACTATATTTGTAACTACTCACTATATGGACGAAGCAGAATACTGCGACAGAATATCTATTATGGTACAGGGCAAAATTGCTGCCCTTGCTGCTCCAAAAGATATGAAAAAAGAATACAATGCCGCAACTATGGATGAAGTATTCAGAAAATTAGTTGCAGGCACTTTTAATCAGGAATAAATATGAAACAGCTTTTATCCTTTATAAAAAAAGAAGTGCTGCATATAATAAGAGATAAAAGGACAATATTAATACTTCTTATTATGCCTGTTGTGCAGATTATGCTTTTTGGATTTGCCATGACTTTAGAAGTAAAAAATATTCGTGTTGCAGTATCTTACCAGTATGGTGATGAATTGGCAGAAAAGATTACTGCCCGCATTAGTGCCAGTGAATATTTTGATATTGTAAAAACAATAAATAATCCATTAGATATTTCATCTATTTTTAAAAGAGAAAAAATTGATACTATAATTGTTTTCAGTGACGGCTTTTCCAGTGAAATATATAAGGGCGGCATTCCAGCTGTGCAGATAATCAACGATGCATCAGACCCAAACCAGGCAAGCACTGTTACAAGCTATATTTCTGCGATTATTTCATCATTTCAAAATGAAATAGCAGGTGCAGCCTCCCCTGTCCGCATAAATACTGAGCTTAAAATGCTTTATAATCCAGAACTTAAAGGCTCATATAACTTTGTGCCTGGAGTTATGGCATTGGTACTTACCTTAATATGTGCTATGATGACATCTATTTCAATAGTAAGAGAAAAAGAGTTTGGCACAATGGAACTTTTACTTGTTTCTCCAATGAAGCCTGCTTATATAATAATTTCTAAAATTGTGCCTTATTTTATTATATCTACTATAAATCTGCTGACTATTATTGTGCTGGCTGTAGTACTTCTTGATATGCCTGTAAGGGGAAGTTTTATGCTGCTTATGGGGGTATCATTTTTATTTATATTTGTTTCACTGACTGTCGGTATATTTATATCTTCCCTTGTAGCAAACCAGGCAGCTGCTATGCTTATAGCAGGTATGGGTATGATGCTTCCTGTTATGCTGCTTTCTGGTATGCTTTTCCCACTGGACAGTATGCCTAAATTTTTACAGGTGATTGCAGATTTTGTGCCTGCGTCCTGGTATTTTACCGCCGTGAAAAAAATAATGATAGAAGGTCAGGGATTTATGAATATTACTAAAGAAATTATTATATTAACTATTATGCTTGCTGTTTTAGTTATTGCAAGTGTTAAAAAATTTAAAGTGCGGTTAGGGTAATATTATGCTGAAATTTCTGCTGGAAAAAGAATTTAAACAATTTATGCGAAACCCTGTTATGCCAAGAATGGTATTAATTATGCCACTTGTTATGATGATAGTTTTCCCCCTTGCTACAAACAGGCAGGTGCAGGATATTACTATATCTATTGTAGATAATGATAAAAGCCAGTATTCTATGGAACTTGTTAATAAAATCACATCATCAGGATATTTTATTCTATCAGATTACAGCAGTAATTACAGTAATGCTTTAAAAAGTGTAGAGAAAGGCGATGCCTATATTATACTTGAAATAGAAAAAGGCTTTGAAAAAAATATTGTAAAAGAAGGTTCTGCAAATGTGATAATTTCAGCAAATGCTGTAGATATTTTTAAAGGAAGTGTGGGAGCAAGCTATCTTTCAAATATTATATATGATTATTCTCTTGAACTGCAGGAAAAGTTAGCTTTCATTAATACATCACCTGCTATTAATATTATTCCTCTTAATGAATTTAATCAGACATTAAATTATAAAAACTTTATGATACCTGCTATTATGGTTATGCTTGTAACAATGATTACATGCTTTCTGCCTACATTAAATATTGTAAGCGAAAAAGAAAAAGGCACTATGGAGCAGATAAATGTAACACCTGTTAATAAGTTTATATTTATACTTTCTAAACTTATACCATATCTTATTATGGGTATCATAGTTTTTACAATATGCATTATCATTGCTAAATTTTTATATCACCTTGATGCAAAAGGCGGTATTTTATCACTATATATTTTCACATTAGTGTATGTATTTGTTTCTTCTGGACTTGGACTAATTATATCAAACTATTCCTACTCTATGCAGCAGGCAATGTTTGTAATGTTTTTCTTTGTTATGATATTATTTTTTATGAGCAACCTTTTTACTCCAGTTGCTTATATGCCTGAATGGGGGCAGGCTATTGCAGCATTTAATCCGCTTAAATATTACGGCCATGCAGTCAGAAGCATATATTTAAAAGGTGCTGTTTTTTCTGATATGTATAGAGAACTTATAATTTTAGGAATATTTGCTGTAGTATTAAATATACTTGCAGTAATAAGCTACAAAAAAAATGAGTAGCAGTATAAAAACTGCCACTCATTTATACTATTTTGTTAAATCTTTTGCTGCCTTATCAATATCTTTTACTACATCTTCTGCAGCATTTCCTACTTTTTCTGCTGCCTTTTCTAAATCACTCTTTTCTTTACATCCTGCAATAAATGCAAATACAAACAATAAAGTTAACATCATTACAACATACTTTTTCATATTTATACCCTCTTTTATTTATTAAGCGACTTTATTTCGTCCGCCACTTTTTTTGTGGAATCTTCAAGAGTTTTTTCTATATTATTAAAAAAATCATTAACTACTTTATCAGTTTTTTCTTCCTGCGACATAGTTTTATTATCACTTTTTGCACTTTCTGCATAAACTGAGCCTGTAAATGCCATAATACTTACTAACATAATTACTGCAATTTTTTTCATAATACACCTACTTATTTAATTGTTCCTGTATCTCTTTTTCTGCTTTTTCTAAAGATTCTTCTACTGCATCATCAGCCTGCTGCAAAGCCTTATCAACTGCATCTTCAGCCTGATTTAATGATTTTTCAACAGTTTTTTCTGCCTGTTTTAAAGATTCATTTACAACCTGCTCTGCCTGATTTTTAGCATTATCTACAAGTTCTTCAACAGATATTCCTGCTATGTGAAAATATATTGTTCTTACAATAAATGCTGCAATCAACACAAATGCTAAAGCAATTATAATTTTTACTATTTTACCCATTATCAGCCTCCAGTTTATCTAAATCATCTTGAAAATTAATATTAGTAAACATTCTGCTTTTAAAGCCTGCAGCAAAAATATCTTCTTCACATACTTTCTTTATATTAAATCTTTCAAGACTTTTTATAAGTTTATAGTTTTTATTGTTATAATCATCCTGCATTGAAAGCAATACTTCTCTTTTATAAAAGCTCATCAATGTGTAGCTTTTACCATTTATTACAGGTATTACACCATCACAGTCTTTAAAATACCCGTATAAAAATTTTACAAACTCACTGCTTATAAGCGGTGCATCTGCTGAAACTGTAAATATATCATCATACTTTGCAGTCTGAGCAGCCTTTATTAAGCCGCTCATAGGGCATGTTTCTTCTAAATCGTCCTGCAGATACCGCACATTTTCTAAAAAGGGCTGATATTTTTCAGCATCTTTTGATATGTGCATAACATCACTGCTGATAGATAAACCTGTTTCAAGCCCGTATATATATAAAGGCTTTCCTTTATATAATGCTTTAGTTTTATCACTGCCAAAACGCTTAGCTTTGCCGCCGCTTAAAACTGCATAAGATATATTCATTAACCAAGCACCTGTTCAGCATTAAATACATAAGCATAAAGCTCTGTACCTGCTTTTACTGTTCCTACCATTTCATTTGTAAATTTTGCATAAGCATTAGCAGCAACAAGAGATTCTATAATATGAGAATCCTGAGTAGTAAATGGATATGCTTTCATCACTCCATTTTCTATTTTTACCTGCACTCTGTCAAACTGAACTCTGCCTTTTTTCTTAACAACATCTTCTGCTAAAATAACTTTTACAGGTTTATTTCTATATTCTTTTAAGCCCATCATTTTTAAAAGTGCAGGTTTTGTATAATAAAAATTACAAAACATTGCACTAACTGGGTTTCCAGGACATGCAAAAACTGGTGTATTTCCCATAAATCCAAAAGCCATATGCTGACCTGGTTTTTGGTTAATTTTGCTGAAATGCCACTTAATACCAAGCTGGTCTGCAATTAAATTCATATAATCAAAATCACCAGCACTTATTCCTGCTGATGTAACAATCATATCAAAGTTTTTTAATGATTTAAATGTATTAAGCAGAGCTTCTTTATCATCTGGAATAACACCTATATATGATACTTCTGCTCCTAACTGCTGAAAAAATATTTTAGCCATCTGGCTGTTAGAATCAAATATTCTGTCAGGGTTATCCTGCATTGCCGGGTCTGCTATCTCATTACCAGTTGATATTAATGCAATGCGTGGTTTTCTATAAACTGATGTATAAAATATACCTGCTGAAACATATCTGCCAATGTGATATGCACTGAACCTTTCACCTATTCTATCAATAACACTGCCTTCTTTTAAATCTTCCCCTTTATAACGAACACAAAAGCCGTTTTTTACCTGCTGAGAAATATTTACAATTTCTTTGCCGTTATCTGTAAGCTCATGCTGAATAACACTGTCTGCCCCTGCTGGAAGAAATGCACCAGTCATTATTCTATAACATTCACCATTATTAATAGAAAGTCCTGCCACATTATCCCCTGCAGCAATAACACCCTTTACTTTTAAAGACGCACTGCCGCCTGCGGTATCTTCTGCTTTTATAGCATAGCCGTCCATTGCTGATGTATCAAAAGGTGGTAAATTTCTTCTTGAAACCACACTTTCTGCAATCACTCTATTTACAGCATCAAAAATAGACACTCTTTCAGTGCTGATTGGCTCTATATGTTTTAAAACAATCTCTACTGCTTCATCTGCTTCTAATATCATTTTTAACTCCATTATTACCTTACTGGTGTATAATTTATTTCTGATTTTTCATCTGTTGACTCTAGTTTAAAGATTACAGGTCTTAAACCGTCATTACAGCTGCATACTGCAACCCCCGGTTTTCTTATCCAGTCTCCATAATAAAAAAGTTCATTTTCCGCACCATGAGCAAGTGCGAAAACATACTGATAAATAGCTTTCCATGCTTCATCACAAAAATTATCAGGCTTTGCATAGTCTGCATAAAAAACCTGACCTTCTGTATGCATAAGGCATTTATCAAGCCCAGCTGCTCCATATTCTTCTGCCAGCTCTTTATCTAAAGTTGTTTTTAATACTGTTATTTTTACTTTATTCATAATATCACTGTTGCTCTATAATATACCATTTTGCTGTAAAAAAGGCAATTTAATAATTTTATTCTATACTCATCTGTGCTGCTGTTTCTGCATGTATTGCTGTAGTATCAAATACTGGAATATCTATATCTTTTTGAGATATAAGCATTACTATTTCAGTGCAGCCTAAAATAACCCCTTCTGCCCCTTTCTTTTTTAGTTTTTCTACTATTTCTATAAATTTCTGCTTTGATTTTGGATTGATTTCACCACAGCATAATTCATTAAAAATAACATTATTAATAAATTCTATATCTTCTTCATCTGGTATTATTACATTTAAGCCTTTATCTATTAATATACTTTTATAAAAATCCTGCTGCATAGTATATTTTGTGCCTAATAAGCCTATATTTTTTATACCCTTTGGTGCAATTCTGCCATAAGCTGCTTCAGCTATGTGAATAACAGGAATATTTATATATTTTTTCATTTCAGGCACTACTTTATGCATAGTGTTTGTACATATTACAATATAATCTGCCCCTGCTGTTTCTAATTTTTTTGCTATATCTCCAAGTATTTCTCCACATTTTCCCCAATCACCTGATTTCTGCAGTCTGCTTATTTCTTCAAAATTTACACTGTATAATATACATTTTGCAGAATAAAGACCGCCTAATTTATTTTTAATATATTCATTAATAGTTTTATAATATAAAGATGTGCTTTCCCAGCTCATGCCGCCTATTAAACCGATTGTTTTCATAATACTACCTCAAATATAATGATAAAAATAAAGCCTGCTATATGCAGGCTTAAATAAGGAGAAAAATGTAATAAGAGAAATGAATTAAACTCTAATTACAAATTAATATTTTTGAACTTTAAATGTTTCAATTAAATTTAAATCTTCAAGAAGGCTGTAAAGTCTTTCATCTTTTACATATACATGGATAGCTACTTTATCTTGAAAGATAACTTTAATAAAAAAGCCAATTACAGAAGATGTCATTGAAAAACTTTCTGGAGTTTTAACAATAATACTTTTTGTTCCTGACTGCACAAGTGCATTAACATTGTCTTTAATAGCTTGATAATCACTGGTATTTTTAATGTTACCATTGATTACGATTTCTGAACCATGTCTGTGTATTTCCATATTTTACCTCATAAAAAAATTTATATCTTTATTTAACTTTTATACCAATAAATATTTCTCTTCTATCCTCAGAAAAGAAGAAAATGTCTGTATAATAGTCAATTATTTTTATACCACGACCATTAAACTTAGTAGTATCGCCTATAGCATTTTTAAATACTGTTTCTGGATATCCTGCACCTTCGTCACGAATACCAATAATTATATATTTACTTTCAACATCATCACAGTAGACAAATCTAACTGTTATCATCTTATCATTATTTTTTTCTTTTTTCAAGAGTTCTTCTTCATAATCGCCATTTTTTATTAATTCATGCTTAATATCAAATGTAATCGCAAGGTTTCCATGCTCATAAGCATTCATTATACATTCAGAAATAGCTGTAAAAAAAGCATCGTGCTCATCTACATCTATACCACAGTCTATCATTTCCTGACGAATAGTTTCTGATGCCTCATCAAGTTTATCGTATCGTGTAGGAAAATAATGTACCTGCTCTTTTATTATATTTGTAAATGGCCTTCTAATAAAAAATACAGTTGTATCATCACCAAAGCCGTCTAAGTGATTATAAACATTGCCTAAAAAAGATTTAAGAAATGGTGATTGTAAAAAATCTTCATTTAAATAAGCAGAATATAATACTCCGTCTTTTGTTTCTGATTCTACTATACCATCAGTAAATAAAGCAACTTTTGATATATTTGATAAATCAACAGAATCTATAAAAATATCAACTGCATAAGGCATTATCGGCAGGTTATTAGATGGCAGTTTTTCTATTTCGCCGCTTGTTGTCTGATAAAGCAGCCTTGGCATTGAAAATGATGCATATCTAAATTTATTTTCTTTAAAATCAAAATATGCAAATATTGCACATAATACTTCATCTTCCACAAGATTTTCTCGCATAAAAGATACACACTGCTCTACAATAATCCTTATTTCTTCTTCACCAGAAATATTTTTGTGATTATTTTGCTGTTTTATAATATAGTTAATAAGAGAAACAGAGACTAAAGATGTAATAGATGCAGAAATACCTTTACCCATAGCATCTGCAATGAAAATAATAAAATTGCCATTATCAAGAGTCCTGCATGTGTAAGTATCACCACTCACAATATCCAAACTTCTATAAAAAACTTCCAGCTGCCAGCCGTTATGAGTAACAGGATTATCGCCATCATGATAATATTTTTTAAACATATCATTACGCATAATATGCAGCTCTTTTCTTAAAGTTGCATCATGCTGCATAGTATTATACATATCTTTATATTTTAAAAGCTCTAATTCCTGCTCCCTGCTTTTGTTTAAAAGATGCTCTAATACAACAGATTCTACAGCATTATTAATAGCATTTCTTAAAAGCTTAAATTGTATAGGCTTAGATACAAATTGAGTAATGCCCATATTAATAGCTTCCACAAGAAACTGCATATCTACATAACCAGTAATTAATATAATTGGCACTTTTGACTTTATTTTCAAAACTTCTTTGGCAAACTCCATACCATTAATACCGGGTAAAAGATAGTCTGTCAAAATCAAATCAAAATTGTTATTTTTAAATGTTTCTAATGCTTTTTCTGCAGAAGTAACAGATATAAATTGATTAAATTTTGGTGCAAATCTTTTCTCTACAAGCTGAATAATATCAACTTCATCTTCTACATATAAAACATTAAGGCTTTTTAAAAAACTTTCATCCATGGCAGTTCCGTTTTACCTTTATTAAAAATTTCGTCCATAAAATTTTTAATACACGCTCTGCCGAAACAAGTTCGGCTTTCGCTTATGCTATCGCGTTGCTACTTCCTATAGCTCCCTTTTTATTAAGAATTTCATCTATATAAATTTTTAATATTTATCTTCTAAATAAAAAGCTGTGCTGATATACTTCTCAGCACAGCCTTAAGTATAGTAATGTTTAAAATATTATACTTGGAATTTACCTAATACTTTGTTAAGCTCACCAGCTTTAAATGCTAAGTGTTCAGAAACCTGACTTACATTTTCACCAGCAACTTTGTTGTTAGATGATAAATCAACAAGGGTATGAGCACCTTCAATTAAGTCTTTAACTTTTACTGCAATATAAGATGTTTTCTTAACAACATCACTTGATACTTCAGTAGAATTTGTAAGACGTACAACGGCCTCATTACCTTCTTCAATAAGTTTACCTGCACTGTTTGATACTTCCTTTATACCGTTAGAAGATTTTTCAACAAGATGATATGTTTCTTCAACACTTTGGATAATCATTTTAGCCATTTTATTTATATTATCAAGAGAATCTTGAGTTCTTTCAGCAAGTTTTCTTACTTCATCCGCAACAACAGCAAAGCCTTTACCATGCTCACCTGCCCTTGCTGCCTCAATAGAAGCATTAAGTGCAAGCAGGTTTGTCTGGTCTGCAATTTCAGAAATAATTGTTAACACTGCAGTAATCTCTTTTACTCTGTCAGTAACTTCATTCATTTTATCAGAAACAATTTTCTGTTGTTCATTTTCTTCATTAACACTTGTTACAAGAGTACTTAAGCTCTCTACGAAGTGATTAAATATTTTACGAGTTTCCTCTAAATCTTCAGTAGTGCTGATTGCTCTTTCTTCTGTAATATCAAGATTTTTACCAATATCTGAAATTAAATCTTCAGTATCTGATACAAGCTGCATTTGCTCAGCAATTGTGCTTGAAAGCTCATAAGAAGTAGATGAAAGCTCTTCTGAAGCAGAAGACGTTTCTGTTGATGCATCAATAGCAACAACAATTGTTTTTTGAATTTTTTCTATAAATTTATCAACATAGCCTGCTGCCCTGCCAAATTCATCTATACTTTTAAACCCTAAACGAGTTCTTAAGTTACCGTCACCTTCTGATAAATCCCTTAATGCGACAGCAAGAGTTTTTAAAGGTTTTAATACATTTAACCCTAAGATAACAACCACTAATATAGTAGATATAATAAATGAAAGAAGAAAAGCAATTAAAAGCTCAATAACTACAAATTTTGCACTATCAACAACTTTTAATACATTTACTGCAGGAGTAGCAAAATATATAGTACCTACTCGTTTTGGAGTTGTTTCTCCAATATTTACTCCTGATGTTTTTGGTGTAGTAGAAATAGAAATAGGTACAAAAAAGTGATTAATAGCAAGTATATATTTTGTATCTTTTGTTAACTTAGCTTTAGTAACAGCTTCTACCAATCTTGTTTCTTTTTTTACATCTTCAGGATTTGTAATTAATTCATCATTAAAGTATAATTTATCTTTAATTGCACTACCAGCTTCACCAGAAAGAGATTTGTCAAGACATATCATATATTTGAAATTATTTCTCATAGCATAGCCAATAAGAGTATCATTTATATTTTCCAGCATTTCTATTGCCCCAACCATTTTACCATCTTTAACAATAGGTGCCATTGTTCTAACTAATATTCCTGGATCGCCATAGTCTATAGTAGATAAAAATCCACTATCAGCACTCATTTTTTTGAAACTCCATCTATTTGAATGATTCTGACCTCTAGTATTATACGTTGCAGAAGATGCAACTACATTACCATTTTCATCAACAATCCTAATATTTATAGCAGATACTGTATTAGGACCATCATTAGCTTTTTTAATATTATTAAAACCATTTTTTACACTTTTAACTATGTCATCTACACTATCCCAGTTTTTACTTTCCATAGCATCAACTAAACTAGAATAATGTGATAATGTGATTACATTAGACTCAAGCAGACGCAGTCTATTTCTTATTTCAGCACTAACCCGCTGTGACAACATATCGATTTCTCTTTGAATAGTGTATTCACTCATTTTTTTGATACCGACTACAGAAACTAGTATAACGACAACTAATGCTAATATTACTATAAGTATCTGCGGAACTAAAACTTTTAAAGCAACACTTCTTCTGTATCTTTCTAATAAACCCATATTTCACTGTCTCCTAAAAAATTTAAAACTTGCTTTATTATGCTAATAACATTTTTTTATATATTATGCAATAGTTTTTATACAAAATACCTAAGCAGAGCAAGCAGTGTAACACCAAAAATAATTACTGCAAATAAATTTTTAATGAAAATACCAAATAAAAATGTAAAAACACCTGAAATTAAAAATAAATTATCTAAAGAAATAAATAATTTATTATTTTCACCATCTACTATAAGTGCAGGTATAAGCAAAGCTGCAAGAACTGCAATTGGAATATAACCCATCCATTCTACAATAGCAGGTTTCAGCTTTTTACCTTTTAATATTACAAAAGGCAGTTCTCTTGAAAAATATGTTACGGCTGCCATACCTATTATGACCATATAAATATATTCAAGTGGGTTACTGCTTAGCATAATGCAGCCTCCTGCCTGTATAATATCCTGCAAATGCTCCCGCTACGGCACCAGCAATAATACCGATATACACCATATCAAAAAGAGCAAATATAGTTGCAATTATCCCGCCTGTAATTAATGCCACACCTTGTGCTGCATTTACAAGCCGTGGTAGAATTAACGCTATAAATAGGGCATATAGTGTAAAATCAAGCCCAAATTTTGAACTGTCTAGAATAAGGCTTGCTGATATTCCGCCAATAGTATTGCTTATTATCCAGGAAGAATGAGAAAAAATATTTACTGTAAAAGCTGTTACAGTATTAGCACTATTTTTATTCATATAGCTTGAATGCATTGCAAATACTTCATCAGTTATCTGAGTGGCAAAAAGCGACTGTTTAAAAAAGCTCCATTTTGATATGTATGGATATAGAACAGATGTATATAATATATGTCTGGAATTAACTATAAAAGTTGTAATAATAATAGATAATGGTGTAGCACCTGCTGCAATCATTCCACCTGCAATATACTGACCAGCGCCAGCATACACAAGCAGCGACATAATAAATATCTGTATTACACTCATGCCTGCTTCTGCACATACTATACCGCATGCAAATCCTAATGGAAGATAACCAGCACCAATTGGCAGAAACAGTCTTATGCCGTCTAAAAAATCCTTGTATTTTGTATTTGATTTTTCCTGCTCCATAACACGCTCTGTTATATTTTTAATATGGTGCTATATAACACTTTATAATACAACAATCAATAAAAATTTTTATTTTATAACATATTTATAAATATGATAAATTTTTAGCAGAAAAATTTTTTATTCAACAAATCATCTTTTTTTGTTGTATTTCTTAAAAATAAAATGTAATATATATTAAGGATAAATTTATGGAAAATAAAAACAAATTAAAAACACCTGAAATATTAAAAGATGCATTCTGGAAACTTTATGCTGAAAAAGATATCAGCAAAATCAGAATTGCAGAAATTACAGATTTGGCAGGATATAACCGCGGAGTTTTTTACTCATATTACAAAAATATATATGAAATGTTTGATGCCATTGAAAGAGAAGTAATGCTTGAAATTAAAGAAATTTCACAGCTTATACAGGCATTCATAATAGATGAAACATATAATCAAGATAAACTTTCCACTATTATCAATAATTACAAAAAAAATGAAAAATATCTGCGAGTACTTTTTACTAAAACCGACAATCCTAGATTTATGGTGCGTATGAAAAAAATGCTTAAAGAAAACCTTTTAAATGAAGCAAAAAAAGCAAACTGTCATAAGGAAAATATAGAATATTATATAGAATATTATGTTTCTGGAATGGTCAGCCTGCTTATTCACTGGTTTGTATACGGCAGCAGGCTTTCGGTAGATGAATTTTCTAAACTTGTAATAGAAATTACAGGACTTGAATCAGTTAAAATACTTAAGTTTATATACGGAAAAGATTAATCTTCTACTTTATCCAGGTATAAATCCAGTTCATCAAGAGCCTTAAGTATTTCATCAAATATCAGCTTTTCATTACTGTTTACATAAGGCTTATATCTTATTACAAAACTGCGGATAGAAGCAATAAACTGCCTGTCTGGTATAACAGTTCCCTGTATCATACCCCTTGTATATCCCGTAAAAACATACAGCCCCTGCTTTGCCAATTTTTTTCTTATTTCTTTCTTTTCAATGGATGATGCAGAAACAAATCTAAGCTCCACATCTATATCAAATATTTCTTTTGGTGTTACTGAAATTGCTATCCTCTGATTATATTTTTTATAAGCAGTTGAACAGCCCCAGCTGAATATTATCATTAATATTACCACAAAAGATAAAAGTTTTTTCATATAATGTTCCTTTTCCTATCAATCATCATCATATCTACAATAGTTAATGCTGCCATTGCTTCTGCAACAACAACCCCACGGGGAGCAACACACGGGTCATGCCTGCCTTTTGTAATAATCTCTTTTGCTTCACCGTTTTTATCAATTGTTCTTTTTGGTGTTAATATAGATGATGTAGGTTTTACAGCAAATCTTAACACAATATCCTGACCTGTAGATATGCCGCCAAGTGTGCCTCCTGCATTATTTGAAAGAAAGCCCTCTGGCGTAATCTCATCATTATTTTCACTTCCACGCATAGATGCAGCTTTAAAACCTGCACCAAACTCTACGCCTTTTACTGCTGGTATACTCATAATTGCATAAGCAAGCCTTGCATTAAGCCTATCAAATACAGGTTCACCAATACCTGCAGGCACATTTTTTATACAAAGTTCCACCACACCGCCTACAGAATCAAGTTCCTGTTTAGCTTTTAAAATAGCCTCTTCCATTAATGGATAAGCATTTCTGTCTGCTGTTCGCACTGGGTTCTGCTCTATAAAATCTCTATCAAAATTTTCTGCTTTTACATTTTCAATCTGCACAATATAGCCAAAAATATCTATGCCTTTTAAAGCCAGTATTTTTTTAGCCACTGCACCTGCTGCCACTCTGCCAATTGTTTCTCTAGCAGATGCCCTGCCTCCACCCCTGTAATCTCTAATGCCAAATTTTTTAAAGTATGTAAAATCTGCATGACCTGGACGGAATAAATCTTTTATATCATTATAATCCTGACTTCTCTGGCTTGTGTTCCTTACCATTAATGCAATTGGTGTTCCTGTTGTTCTGCCTTCAAAAACACCTGATAAGATTTCTACTTTATCATCTTCTTTACGGAGAGTAGATACTTTACTCTGACCAGGTTTTCTTCTATCAAGCTCTTTTTGTATATCTTCTTCATTTAATTCTAAACCAGCTGGACAGCCGTCTATTATAACGCCTACTGCTGCCCCATGACTTTCTCCAAATGTAGTTATTCTAAAAGATTCTCCATAGGAATTTGAATACATTTAATGCTCCATTTTTTAATCAGCCAAATATTTTTTTAGATAATGTTAATACTATATTTAATATTATATTAATTGCAAGAACTTTATACTAAACTTATCTAAAAAAGCCATATGCACTTACTTAATAATAATTAATATATGATATTACTTTGTCCTATTATCCTGCGATAGTAAATTAATGATTTTTTTATATTCATTACCAGGCAGTGTTGATGAGCCTTTTAAACTTTCTGCATAAAAAAGTGCTGTTTTGCCGTTATTATCTTTTAATGAAGTATCCGCCCCGCCTGCAATTAATGCATTAAAGGCATCTATATCACCATTTTTTAGAGCTGCCATTAAAGGTGTCTGCCCCTGATTATTTTTTGCATTAATATCTGCTTTATTTAATACTAAAAATGCAATCAATTCTCTATATTCTTCATTTTTTATAAACTGTTTATAATTTAAGGCATAGTGCATCAAAGGAACTGCATTGTATTCGCTGAAATCATATTTTAAATCAGCACCATTTTCCACCATTTTTTCAAGAGCATAAACATTTGCTTTTGAACAAGCTATATATAAAGGTGAACCAGTCCACATATCGCCCCATACATAATACATATCAACTTTTTTGCTGTTAAGAAGTATGTCTATTGCCTGCTTGTTATATTCTAAAATGGCCTGACTTAATGGCGGTATGCCAGTATCTGATGTGCTGTTTAAGTTTGCTCCATTGTCAATTAAAAACTGCAGAACATAATAACTGCCTGAAGCTATAGCAACATTTACTGCATTTTCTCCAGTTTTATTCATTGCATTTATATCAAAGCCATTATTTAGAAATTCACTGATTTTTGCAGTATTATTATCATATATTGCTCTGAAAAATACTGCCACATCATTTTCATTTGCAGCAGCAGGAATATTTTTATCTGCCTGAACTGATTTTATTACATCTATCCCTTCCCCTTCTGATTTAGGAACTTCAGCATTTTGGATTACTTCTCCATTTTCAGATATCAGCTCTAACTCTGATACTTCTTCACTGCTGCTTGAAATATTATCCTGCTGAATATCCAAATTTTCTTTTATTTCATTATTTTTATTACAGCCTGCAAAAAATAATAATGTAGATATTAAGTAGATTACTAACTTTTTACTCATAAATCACCTTTACAAATTAAGATAAAATAAGTATAACATAAATATTATGAGTTATGAAACAATTTTTACAATTTTTAAAATAGGAATTATATGTTTTTTTCTTAACCTGCCATTTGGTATGATTAGAAGCCGTTTTACATCATACAGCATTATGTGGTTTATAAGCATACATGCACCAATTCCAGTTGCAGCAATACTTAGGCGGGCAGCCGGTTTCTCTTTTTGGTATGTGTTTATATTCATGGCTTTTGGTATTGCTGGTCAAATTTTAGGCAAAAAAATTGCACTTAAATATTTCCCACCAAAATAAATTTTCTATTTAGTTATTTATCTTATAAAAATGATTTAAAACAGCCAAAAATAAATTTATTTCTTGATATTTGAAATTATTTTTATTATATTTATGAATATAAAATAAGGAAGTGATTTGATATGAATAAACTTTTAACACTTTTAATTATTATTTTTGTAATATTTGGTTGTGGTGAAAATTTCACTGATAAAAATACAACAAACAGCACAGAGCAGGGTGGAAGCAATACTGGTGACAACACTGGTAGTGGCTCTGATAACGGTAATACTGGTGATAACACAGGCAATGGCTCTGACAGCGGCGATACTGGTGATAACACTGGTGACGGCTCTGACAGTGGCGATAATGGTGATAATGCTGGCAATGGCTCTGACAGCGGCAATACTGGTGAT
>CALUWI010000025.1 GCA_944324465.1 uncultured Mucispirillum sp.
ATAAATCGGCTAAAGATATTTTTTATGAGAACTTGAATGACTGCTTAAAATGTTGCAATCGTTTTTAGAATTTACTTAAAAAATATATTATACTGCTTTTGCTTGCAATTTATGAAAAATAATGATATACTCTTAAAAAAATTTATGAAAATGAGGAAATTATGCCAATTACTCCAAACCAATTTAAAAGAGGCTCTAAAATTGAAGTTGATGGTGAGCCATACGCTGTAATAGAATGGCAGCACATTAAATGCGGCAGGGGTGGAGCCACAGTTCGCACTAAAATTAAAAACCTTATATCAGGCAGAGTGTTAGAGAGGACTTATGATTCAGGGGAAAAATTAAAAGAGCCAGACTTTGAAGAAAAAAGAATGCAGTATCTTTATCATGATGGCACTGAATATATTTTTATGGACCAGGAAAGCTACGAACAGGTTCATCTTGATGATGACTGTGTTGGCGATGCATATTTATTTATGCCAGAGTCTTTAGATGTAGCAGTGCAGTTTTTCAATGGCAAACCAATAGGTATTACACTTCCTAACTTTGTAGAGTTAGAAGTTACAGAATGTGAGCCAGGAGTTAAAGGTGATACTGTAACAGGCGGCTCAAAAGGTGCTACAGTTATTACTGGCGGTAAAATTCAAGTGCCATTATTTATTAATGAAGGCGATGTATTAAAAATTGATACTCGTGATGCTTCATACATAGAAAGAGTTAGCACTAAAAAATAAATTATCGGGGTACATACCCCGATTTTTTTATGCCTAAATATATTAAAATAATTTTATTTTGTTTATGATTATTATAAAAAAAGTCCACCCTGTATAAAAACAGAGCAGACCTGCAAATATTAATGGTAGATACCTTACGGGAAAAGATACCTACAAATAATCATTTATATATTAAGTTTTTTATATGTCCGCTCATATTATGAGCGGACAATATTATTTATTATAAGATAAAATATCTTATCTCTTACTTCATAGTATGCAAAGCACCAGCTTTTGTCATTGGTCTTGTTTTATGACATACTATACAGTTTTTAGCTGGTGTATTGCTCCAGTTGCCTACAGGGATTACACAGCTTGTGCCGCAGTGTGAGCCTGGGTCAGTTTGAACTCCTGATGCAAAGTTAGCTCTTGCATGGCTCATTGGATATGCTGTTTCATGACATGAATCACAGAAATCTTGTTTATGACATGTCTGGCATGTTGTCCTGTTCCACCTTGATTCTAAACCGTGTGTTTTATTCACAAAAGTTACTGTATGGCTTCTTGGGGCTGTATCTTCATGACATGCTATACATTCACTTCTTTCTTCGTGGCACATTAAACATTCACTCATATTAGTTTTAGCTGCCTGCCCGTGCTGTTTCTCCCAAGTGCTGTTATGTGTGGACGGTTTTGTGCTGTCTACTGCAAAGGATACACTTGCTATAAGTAAAGAGAATAAACCGATTATTAATAATTTCATTTTCATTATATATTCCCCCTACCAGATAAAGTTCGCCCAAATACTTACTGTATGAATATCAGGCTGGAAGTCCGCACTTTTAAATAAATCTGCATATTCATAAGTATAATCAAGCTGTAATACACACCAGTCTACTGGACGATACATTGCACCAATGTATGCCATTGTTGTATTTTCATTTCTTTCGCTTAAATTCAGCATTTCTTCGCCATACTGTGGGTATGATTTAATTGGGCTGTTTCTATACTGGTAATTCTGCACATTCACACCTAACCAGGCTTCTATTCTGTCGGTAAATACCTGAGTCATTCTAAATCCACCCATTACTTTTGAGTTGCTGTCCTGTCTTTTGTATTCTGCTACATCGTACCAGTCTACTATTAAGCTTAAGTAGTTGTTTTTATGGATTAAGCCTACAAAATCTACATTACCAAATACTCTTTGATAATCTCTATCGCCGTATGCTTCGCTAAAGTTAAATCTTGTTTCCCAGCCTAAGCCTACTATTACATAGTCTGTGATACCTTGTGTCAGCATTACGCCACCCATTACATATTCACTACTTCCACCTAACATATCTTCATACATTGATACATATGGGTTAATGTCCCCTGTATTTTTGTCATACTGACCTGCTATATATGCTGATATTCCTGTACGGCTTGCATCAATATTAGCATCTAAGCCTGCTTCATAAAGCATTGCTTTACCTACTATTGCTCCTTCAAGATATATATTTGATGATATTATATCTGGAAAGTTTAAGTTCTGGTCTATTCTGCCTTTGGCTACATGTGTATTGAAATCGCCGCCATCTTCATGCATAAAGTAGTTGTATTCTGCTCTGATTTTTGTGCCGCTTATAGATACAGGCACTTCTATTGCTGCACCTACTACAGATGTTTTTAAGTTGCTGTAATAGCTGACAGGTAAACCACCATATACATCAAGTTTGAAATAGTCGCATGTATCAAAATGAAGGCTGCCGCCGTCTATTTTATACATATCTAAGTTGTTTAAGTAGATTCTTCCCGCTGCTATATCTGTATATGGCACTACTTTTTTAAACTCTACATTAGCCTGGTATATTCTAAAGTTACCGTCATACTGACCGTTTAAGCGGGTATATTCATCATATTTTCTTGATGTATAAAGTCCGTCATAAAACTGGTTGTATCCGCTTCCCTGCTGTGTTGCTGATATGCCGTCCATTGTGCTGCCGCCAATACTTGGAAGGCTGTCGTAAGCTCCACGCATATTTAAGTTTACATTCACTGTGCCTTGTCCCAGTTTTGCATCACTTAATCTAAGTCTTGCATACTGATAGATTGACCAGTCTTCATCTTCGCCAAATTTCATTGTGGCTCTTGTTGTTAACCCTATTTTTAATATCCCTGCATCACCAAAATCTAAGCCGTTAAGACTTGCTTTGATACCGTTGGCATTTACATGCTTACTCCATGAGTCTGGTGTAACATATGCATCACCAACATAAGCAAAAGCATTAAAAGAAAAAAGAGTTACAAATATAATTAAAGCATAGCTGAAAATTGCCTTACTTCTCATAGATAGCTCCATATTCCCCTAACTGACTTTGCACACTTTCCATTATTTTTTTGTCATAGTGCAAAAATCCGTTATAAATATAAGAAGCAGCTAAATATAGTTTACAGTCATATTTACTAATCAAATAACGCTTATTAACTAAACCCTGGAATAAATCACTCCATTTTAAAAGCTGATTAATTACATCTAAACTATCTTTTATGCCGCTTTGCAGTGCTTCAACATTATCTAAACTTGAAGCACAGAATGTGGATAATTTTTCTAAAAACTTCATCTGGACATAAAGATGGTCTTCTGGCTCTAAAAAATTTGCAGGAGGGGTAAATTTCCACCTTTTATAAATATTCATTACATATTCCCAAGGTTCCTGTTTCATTGTGCCTCCAGGCGACATTGCTCCAGAAGCTGTTGCAGGAACACTGTTCATTCCAAGATAAAATAGTGATGTATATGTCTTATTAAAGATATGACACAGTTCACTTTCATCTTTTTCATTTTCGTATGCAATATATTCTTCTAAAAAAGTGATACCCTTTTTTAAATTTTCATCATCATCTTCCTGCACTATATTTTTAAGCACTGGCAAAAATTTTGCAGATAAACCTTTAAAATTTTCTTTTACAGGCTCTTTAAAAATTAAAGCCAGAAATTCATACATTGATGCTCTGCCGTATAATAAATCTTTTAATGCAGTCTGTATATTTTCATCTAATTCCAACTTATTCTCCACATAAGAAGTATTCCCTCATTACAAGGGAATACTTTTAATAATTATATATGTCTTGGTTTAAAGTAAAATGATGGTGTTGTTCTGAAAGCTTCTGTCAGGTTGCCTGCTACATTTGCAGTATCTTCTGGGAAGCCTACAAGGTTGCCATTATTTTTTACAGTTTGAGCATCTGGATATTTTTCTTCAATGTATTCAACTGTTCCAAAATCAATAGCACGAGTTAAGCAGGCAGCAACACAGGCAGGTTTTTGACCTATTGCAACTCTATCTATACACATGTTGCATTTTACCATTTTATGACCTTTTGTAGGTGTAGTTAATGATAATTGTGGTGCTTCCTGCTCATCATCTGGGAATTGTGGTGCATCATAAGGGCATGCACTTTTACAACTGCCGTTACCTTGACATTTATCTCTGTCTATTACAACAATACCATCTTCTGGGCGTTTGTATATTGCTTCAAATGGGCAGGCTTCAATACATGCTGGATTTGCACAATGGTTGCAGCCAAAAACTGTCATAAATACAGAAACATTTGGAAAAGTACCCATTTCTGTAACATGAAGTTTTCTTAATTTTGCAGTACCAGGCTGCAGTTTATTCCAGTCTTTACATGCAACAACACATGTCTGGCAGCCCATACATTTAGTTTGGTCAAAATAAAATGCTAATTGTTTTGTTCTATCTACCATGATTATTCTCCCTATTGAACTTTGTCAGCTTTATAAACTTTAACACGGCATTCACTTGCCAGTGACATACCGCCTGCAATACGGCATGGGCGTAAGCCAAATAATGTATTTGCATTGCCGCCAACATCTACTTTGTCATAAGTTGTGCCATAAGGTGATTTCCAGTCTTCTATTGGAGCATACCAGCTGCCTTGAGTCATAGATATTGTTCCAGGACGAACCCTTTCAGAAAGGTGAGCAGAACCTGCAATTTTACCACGCAGACTTTCTACAATGATAACATCGCCTTCTGCAATACCTTTTGTTGAAGCTGTAGCTGGGTTTAACCAGATAGTTTCATAAACATCATCTGTCCAAACTTGTTGTGCTTTTGTATCTGCCTCTGTAACAGTATTATCAATATTTGCACCAGCATTAGCATTAGTAATACTTCTTCTAATGTGAGTAGGGTTACCGTTTTTATCGCGTTTATAAAATTCTACTTCGTTTACAAATGCACTTGAGTTGAATGTAGAGTGAGAACGATAAATTGTGTGCCATGTTAATAAGTTGCAGTCATAGCCTTGGTCATATAAACCTAATGGGTCTGGGTGTGGTGCAGCTGTTTGGTCAGCATGGCAGCCTTCAATTAATGGAATATACATTGGTATTGGATAGCAGAAACGGCCTTTACCTTCCAGTTTTCTTGCTTTTGCAATTTTTGTATAAAGAGTTCCACCATTTACTAAATCGATACTACTATCAATGTTGTTGCCCATACGCATTTCATAGTTTTCCATCATTGGTAAGCAGTATGCTTCAACCCTGCCTGAAAGTGTTCTGAATGCTGTTTTAACAGCGTTATTTGCTTTATTCACAGCAGTAACAACATTACCTTTACCAGGATTTTTTAAGAACTGTTCATAAGCAATGTAGTTATCTAATTTGCTTAAATCTTGGTCTGGTTTATAAAAACCTGCAGCCTGCCAGTCTTTTGCATCCATTCCATAAGTCGCTTTGTTTAATTCTATAGTTTTATCCCAAACTTCTTTTTCAAAAACATTTCTTTCATTTACAACATCTCTTACTGTATAGCCATTGAAATAGCCTTCTTCTTGACCGAATGCTTTGGCAAGAACTGCACCTATTTCCATTTCTACTAATGCATCTCCTGGTGGATTAACTGCTTTTGTAGTTAAAAAGCGTAATGGAGAGCGGGCAGAGTTACCAGACTGATATCTTTCAAAAGAAATAGAACCAGGTAACACAACATCTGCATATTGTGCTGAAGAAGTCATATTAACATCTATTACACCTAAGAATGAGACAACATAGTTACCTTCTGCATCTTTTGCTTTCCATACTTCTGCAGCTAAGTTACAGTCACCATTTTGGTTTATAGGAATATTACCACCGCATGAAAATATAAATTTAATTGGTGCAGGTAAGCGTTTTACCTGTCCGTCATTCCATCTTGCTTTATACACACTTCTTGTTTCTTCTGTAAAAGATGAACCATCTGCAGTTGGAATGTATACTTTTTCATCAATTTTACCATATTTGCCTATTTCGCAGGCATCAAGCCATTGGAAAACAGAAATTGTATCGCTTGAATGGTTTGAGTTATAGTTATTAGGGAAAGTTAATAAAGCTGTTTCACCAAGAGCATCTTTAAATACAGTTTTTCCAGATGAATTTGATGTTAAGTAATTAAACTTACCTTTAAGAGCTTCTGCATCTCTTTCATCATTAATATTTGTTGACCAGCCAGATTTAAATGATGGTATTCTGTCGTTACCTCTACCGTCTGCACGACCATGGCTTCTGCCTGGTTCACCAAAGCATAAGAGGAAGTTCATAAGAACAGTCCATGCCCAGCAAGCCTGGTCACCTTCAGAGTTACGCTGTAAGCCACCCATCATCCAGCAGTGAACATTTTTAGTTAAAAATGTATCAGCAAGTGCTTTAATTTGAGCTGCAGGAACACCACATATTTTTTCAGCCCATTCTGGAGTTTTTTCTACCTGACCATAGCATTTAGTTGTTTTGCCATATAATGGATCTGCCTCGCCACCATCTTCTAAACCATAGCTTCTTACATTATAACCAATAGTATCTGGATAAATAGACGCAGCTTTATTTAAGTGAGCAGTAACAAGTGCAGTGCTACTGCCAAATACATAAGCTGAAAAAGAAGCACCAGGAGTTACTTTTGCAGCTGTTTTAAATGTTTCTGCATCTGTGCCATCTAATGTGTAAGATTCATTTGTGCCAGCAGCAGCATCATTTGTATCATCAGTATCAAAGAAACCATATACATACTGACCAACTGCCTGACGAAGTGCATTATTAAAATCTGCACTATCTACACTGCCACTTTCTAATGCAGTTCTTTGTTCACCAGTTAATTTTGCATGAGCTGCATACATTTTTCCTAATTCAGCTTTTTTCTCTGTTAAGATATAGTGAATCATACCGCAAATCATAGCAGTATCAGTACCTTGAATAGGTGCAATAAATTCATCAGCTCCTAAAATAGCAGTGTTTGTATATTTAGGGTCAATAACAGTGATTTTTTCAAGATTGCTTGTTGTAGCAGTTTTACCGCCAGGAATAGCAATTCCTTTACCTCTGTCTTTAATTTCTTTAATTTGAGCAAAAGTAAAGTTGATTTGCTGCTGATTTAACATTTCTGAAAGGTTATAGCCCCATACGATTAATTCATCAGCATTATATACATCCTGGAAGTCGTTTGAGCGTGGCTGAGAGTTAGCATCATGCATACATCTAGTGATAAGTTCCCATTGTGGAAAGCTGTAGTCATCATGAGTTCTTGTCATAGCTAAAGATGGAGCACCAATCATTTTAAAAAGGTCGCTTTGCGGGCTGTACCCGCCACCCATACCTGATGCATAAATAGAGTGGAATGCTGCAGGGCCGTATGCAGCCATAACTGCATCTGCTTTTTCTTTAATATAGTTTGCAGCTTCTTCCCATGTAACTCTTTCAAAAGTATCTAAGTTACCCCTTTCGCCTTTTTGTATCATAGGGTACATTAACCTGTTAGAGTTATAAATCCATGAACGCTGGCTTCTGCATCTTGGACATGCTCTATCCTGCATGTAGTCACCAGTGCCGTCTACATAAGTTTTTTCTGGAGTTTCATCTGTTGCAAATCTTTTAATTACACCGTCTTTAACATAGGCTTTAAGAACACAACCACCACCGCAGTTGTGAGGAGATGAACCTGCAAATACAGTTTCGTCAATTACAGGAGCTTCAGGACTAGAAGTATCGGTATTCCCCCCCCCCGTATATAATTTCTGAACCGCTGTCTTTAGAACAGCCATACATGGCAGCCATTGCTCCAAGAGCTGCTGTGCCTTTTAAAAAGGTACGCCTTGAAACTGAGCTTTCTTCTAATGATTTTAAAACATTAGTTTCTTTTCCCATATTTTTCGCCTCCAATAAATAGTTAATTTATTACTATAAAAATTTTCATACTTAGTCAATAGGTAATAATCCATAATTTATACAAAATTGACACATTAATCGAATTTGTTAAACTTATTTATCCTTATTTATTAATATTTTAAGACAAAATATGTCTTATTTTACTGAAAAAACGCCATATAAAAATAAGATTTTAAAGTCTATTATAGTAAACTGATTAGGTAATTTTTCACATATATTTTTATAAAACATAGTTATGAAATAATATAATTATTATCTATATATAAAAAATACAGAAGATAGTATAAAAGCCAGAGCATACACTCTGGCTTTTTGTATAAGTATGATAAAGATAAGATGTTGTATTATTTTACTTTTGCAAGTATTTCATCTTTTATTGCTTTAGAAAGTGGTACATATTTTAAATACTGTGCAGCTTGGTCGCCTTTTTCAAAACTGTATTTAAAAAATTTCATAACTTTTGCTGTTGCTTCTGGTTTATCTTTACGAACTAATATAAATGAAGCTGCAGCTATCGGCCATGCTTTTTCGTCTGCACTGTTAGTTAAAGATACTGCATAAGATGGGTTTTTATGCCAGTCAACTGTTGCAACAGCTTTTGCAAAACTTTCTAAATCTGCCACTACTACTTTTCCTGCTTTATTTACTAAGTTAGTATAATCTAATTTAGCCTGCTCTGCATAAGTATATTCTGTATAGCCTATAGAGTTACTTGTTTGACGCACCATATTTGCTACACCGTCATTACCTTTTGCTCCAAGTCCTGTTTTCCAGTTTACTGATTTGCCACTGCCTATTTCTTTTGCCCACACATCAGAGCTTTCTGATAAATATTTAGTGAATACTGCTGTTGTGCCAGAGCTGTCTGACCTGCGAACAACTGTAATTTTTGCTTCTGGTAGTTTTAAGCCTTTATTTAATGCAGTAATTTTTTCATCATTCCACATTGTAATTTTACCCATAAAAATATCTGCTAATATGCTGCCATCAAGAGTAATTTTCTGTTTATTTAAGCCTTTAATATTTACAATTACAACTATACCGCCAGTAATTGCTGGGAACTGCATAAGATTATTTTTATCTAAATCAGCCTGTGTTAAAGGGTCATCACTTGCACCAAAATCAACTGTCCCTGCTGTAATCTGCTTAATACCGCCGCCTGAACCGATAGATTGATAGTTTACTTTTGTTCCTGTTTCTTTTTCATAAGAATATGCCCAGCTTGAATACACTGGAAATGGAAATGATGCACCTGCACCATTTAATGATTCTGCTGCCATTAAAGGCACAGCCACTAAAAGAGATAATAGTGTGATTAGTATTTTCTTCATATAATTCTCCTAACTTATTAAGGGGTAACCCCCTTATGAGAACTATATGCCACAGGAATATTTAAAATAGTCCAAATATTTGTAAAATATTTGTAAAACTATTTTCTTTCATATAGTTTTATTTTAAAAGTGTTGCCCTTATTATTATTTGGATAAACTTTTGCACTGCCGCCATACATAAAGGCAATATGTTTTACAATAGAGAGTCCAAGCCCAAAGCCTGAATTTTTGCGAGATTTTGATACTGTATAAAACCTTTCAAATATTCTGCTTCTTTCCTTTTCTGCTATCTGTGGCCCCATATCTGCCACCTCTATAATCAAAGCAGAATTTTCTTCATATACCGAGACATCAATAATATCGCCACCTGAATATTTTACTGCATTATTTATAAGGTTTGTAAGTATCATTTCCACATGAAAACTGTCTATATTATATATTCTATCTGTTTTATTATTATATCTGACAGCTTTATTTGTTTCATGGATAATAATATTTGAAATAATCTTTGAAATATCTGCCTTTTCTTCTATATATACACCTGTATTTTCCACTCTATACAGCTCTAATGTTTGATTAATAATATTATTTAACCTTGCTGAACCTGTATATATTTTTGTAAGAAATTTTTTAGATAATTCTTCAGGCATTTTATCATCTGCAAGCAGAGTTTCTGCAGCACCCATAATAATGGCTACTGGTGTTTTTATTTCATGGGCAATATTTGCAGTTAATTCTGCCTTAAAATCATTATAGTCTGCACTGGCGGTTATATCTCTTATTACTACAAGGCGGTATTTCTGCATATTACGAACATATATTTCAAAAACATTATCATCTAATATGCTTTTTATTGTGCCTTTTTCCTGCTGAAGTATGTTATCAAAAAATACTGCTTTTTCATAATCAACACTTTCTGTTACAGGGTTTATGCCCTCTTTTACTGCACTGCTGAAAAAATGGTATGCTTGAAAGTTAGACTTTACTATTACATTATTACTGTTAAATAAGATAACTGCCTCATCAATATGGTTAATAATGCTTGATAAAATATGCCTTTCCACATCAAGAGTTTCTTTCTCATTTAAAAGCTGCCTGTTTATATTGTATATTAATGCTGCAGCTTCTTCTAAAACATTATCAGATATTTTAGGCATAATAAAATCTGATTTATTATCACTTATTGCTTTTGCAACACGAGATAAAGCTGTTACAGGCAGAAAAAGCCTGTATGTGATATAAAGTGATACTATAAACAAAAAACATGAAAAAATTATAAAAAATAATATAATATCTGATTTTGCTTTATTATATATATTATGAAAAATACTGCCGTCTGATACAAGCCTTAATATGTATTTATCATTATATGGTGCTGCATAATATATAGAATATATACCTGTTGTGGCACTTTTTCTTATATCATAATATTCCTGTCCTTTTACTGCATGCTCTACTTCTTTTCTTGTTAAGTGGTTTTCAAGAGATGAAAGTCTATTATCATCAACTGATGAATCAAAAACAACTTTTCCCTGCATATCTATTAATGTTATGCGGATATCACGGCTAGAGCCTAATTTTTTAAAAAAGGCAAGAGTTTCTTCCATATTATCGCTTTTATATTCTGATGTTAAAAACCAGTATGTTTTAAGAATATCTTTATAGCTAAGCTCTGCATTTTTAACAGAAGTATTATAACTTGCAAAAATATAAACTGCAAAAACTGCCATAAAAGGCAGAAATATTTTAAAAAATGTTTTGGCAAAATATTTTATCATTGAAGACCGTATCCTGTTTTTGAAACAGACTTGATTAAATCACCATAATGGAGCAGTTTTTTTCTTAAAGAAGCTATATGAGCATCTACCGTTCTTGTATAAGACTGGCTGTCGTATCCCCATATAGAATTAAGAAGCCTGTCACGAGAAAATATAGTATCAGGATTAAGCAGAAAAAGCCTTAAAAGCTCATATTCCTTATGGGTAAGTTTTATTTCCTGCCCATCAATATATACTTTATGGTTTGCATCATCTATTTTTATACCTTTATGCTCTATAATATTTGATGACCTGCCTGTAATAGCTGAACCCCTGCGTAAAATAGTATTTACCTTTGCAGTAAGCATTTCCATACTAAAAGGCTTTGGCAGGTAATCATCAGCACCAGTATTAAGACCAGAAATAATATCATGCTCTGTATTTTTAGCAGAAATTATTATCACTGGAATATTTGCTGTATTTTCTTTACTGCGTATAATTTTTAAAAAATCCATACCTTTAAGACCTGGAAGCATTAAATCTAAAAGTATAATATCACATGCAACCTCATCTAAAATAATAAGCCCGTCATTTGCATTATCTGCTGTATGCACTTTAAAGCCAGCCTTTTGCAGATTATATGCAATAAGCTCAGTTATGTCTAAATCATCTTCAATTAGAAGCACATTCCTCATTTACACTGTCCTTAAAATCATGGGTACCTTTTACAATATAGCATACTGCTTCTGCAATATTAGTTGCATGGTCTGCCATACGCTCTAATCTTCTTGCTATATTGATTAAATTAATACCCGTTTTTAATTCCGATACAGCCACCTCATTAGTTTCATTATTAAAGCTGCTCATAAACTGTATTATATCTTTTATTGCTGCACTTTTCAAGATATCTATTTTTGTATCATTTTTTATAATATCATATGCTTTATCAATATCAAGCCTGTAATAAGCATCACATGCGGATGTTACTGCCGTAATTACATTTTCAAAAAGCTCTTTTATAGATGACATTTCAAAAATAAAGCTGCTGTTTTGCAGTTTTACTATCTGCTTGCCTATTTTTTTGCAGTGGTCGCCTATTCTTTCAAAATCAGATGATGTTTTAATAGTAGATAAAATATAACGCATATCACTGCCTCTTGGCCAGTATAATGCAATAATTTTACCAGAAAGTTCGTCCATTTTTAAGCTGTAATTATCAAGCTCTTTATCTCTCTCCCTTATATACTGGGCTTTATTAATATCTTTATTTGTATAAGCATCAAAACTGTTTTGAGCCATTTCCTGAGTAATGCTGCAAATGTAAGCAACCATTGATTTAAGTTCTTTATATTCTGCACTGTTTAAATACATATTATTCTCCTTAACTTAATTTACTGGAATATTTTAGCCAAATTTACCTGTAATATATTCTTCTGTCATCTGTTTTTCTGGGTTAGTAAACATTTTATCTGTTGGACCTTCTTCTATTAATTCGCCCATATACATAAAAGCAGTTCTGTCTGAAATTCTTGCTGCCTGCTGCATATTGTGTGTTACTATAAGCATAGTAATATTTCCACGCAGTTCCTGCATAAGTTCTTCTATTTTTTTTGTAGATATTGGGTCTAATGCACTTGTTGGCTCATCAAAAAGTATTACATCCGGCTCTGGTGCTAATGTTCTTGCAATAGATAAACGCTGCTGCTGACCGCCTGATAACCCAAAAGCAGAAGTTGAAAGCCTGTCCGATACTTCATTCCATATTGCTGCTTTTTTTAAAGCATTTTCTACTCTGTCCTGCAGCTCTGTTTTATTTTTTATGCCCCTTAACCTTAAGCCGTAAGCAATATTATCAAATATACTCATAGGAAATGGTGTAGGTTTCTGAAATACCATACCTATTTCTGCCCTTAAATTTGTCATATCTACATTTTTATCAAGTATGTTTATATCTTTAAACATAATGCTTCCTTCATATCTGTTGCCTTTATATAAATCATGCATTCTGTTAAAGCAGCGAAGAAGTGTAGTTTTACCGCAGCCTGACGGCCCTATTAATGCAGTTATTTTATTTTTTTCTATATCTAATGTTACATTTTTTACAGCCAGTTTATCGCCGTAATAAAATGAAAGATTATTTACTTCTATTTCTTTTTCAATTACTTGATTTTCCATTAAAAGCTCCTTCTTTTCATAATGTATTTTAATATGATATTTGTTAAAAGTATAAATACAGTAATAACTAAAGCAGATGCCCATGCTGAAATTATCCAGTTATCATAAGGTGAGCCAGCATACTGGAATATTGTAACTGTTAAAGATGGCATAGGCTCGCTCATATTTGCTGATAAATATTTATTATTAAATGATGTAAATAAAAGCGGTGCAGTTTCCCCTGCTACACGAGCTATTGCAAGAGATACACCTGTAAAAATACCAGTTAATGCACTTTTTAATATAATATCTTTTATAACTTTATAATAAGGTGTGCCAAGAGCAAGAGCTGCTTCTCTTAACTGCCATGGAATAAGTTTTAATGATTCTTCAGTTGTCCGCATAATAACAGGTATTAATATAACTGCTAATGCAACTGCTCCTGCCCAGCCGTTAAAGCCGCCAAGGGGTTTTACAAGAAATGAGTATATAAAAGTACCTATAATAATTGTTGGTATACTTATACTTACATCTGCTAAACTGCTTATAAATCTGCCTAGTTTTGAGCTGCTGCCGTATTCTGATAAATATATGCCCCCAAATATACCTATAGGTATACCGATAACAGATGCCACAAGTGTTAAAATTATCTGGCCTACAAAAGCATGACGCATACCGCCTTCGCCTATCATAAATGCTGGTGCCTCATCTTTTGTAAATAATGCTAAATTTAAGCCTGCCATACCTGTCTGTATTACTTTATAAAGGATAGCAAAAAGTAACACAACACCTATTACGGCAGCTAATGCTGAAAGAAAAAGCATTATATATCCTTTTATTTTTCTTAAAAACCTGTAATTCATTTATCTGCTCCTTGAAATATACACTTTTGCAGCAATTAATGTTAAAAAGTTTAAAACAAAAAGTAAAAGTGCTAAGAAAAACAGTGATGACATCTGCAAGCCTGATGCTTCGTTAAACTCATTTACTAATACACTTGTTACTGTTACATAAGGGTCAAAAACAGAAGTTAATGAAATATTCATATTACCTATAATATATGCAATAGCCATTGTTTCTCCTAATGCTCTGCCTAAAGCTATGATTATACCGCCCCATATTGCTGTTTTTGTATAAGGGAGAGATACATCTCTTATTGTTTCCCACTTTTCTGCCCCAAGTCCATATCCAGATTCTTTTAATTCTCTAGGCACTCTTGATAATGCTTCCCGTGCTATACTTGCAATAAAAGGCACTATCATTATACTTAAGACTATGCCGGAAGTTAAAAGACCTATACCACCTGCATAGTTTATCTGGAAAAAAGAGCCGATTACAGGCACATCGCCTAAAGCACCTGAAACCCATTTTTGTAAAGTATTTTCTAAAAAAGGTGCAAAAATAAAAAGCCCCCACATACCATATATAATACTTGGTATTGCTGCTAAAAGCTCAATAGCTGTGCTTATAAAGCCTTTTAAAAATGACGGGCACATTTCCACAATAAATACTGCCATACCTATTCCCATAGGTGCTGCAATTATAATTGCTATAAATGATGTTAATATTGAGCCTAATAACGCTCTGCCTGCCCCAAAAATTTCTTCGTTATAATCCCAGCTGGTAGAAAAAATAAAATTGAAAAATCCAAAAGCCTTGATTGCATCAAATGATTCAATAAATAAACTTACGATTATACCAATGATTATAAGTAAAATAGATAAGGCAGAAATAAGCGAAGCTGCTAAAAAAAACTTGTCTTTGTAAAAGGAAAAATTTGATGTTTCTTTCATAAACTACCTTTTTAAATTAATAAATTATGCTTTTACTTAATTTTTATGAAGTATATAAAAAATAAATTTAAAATAGGTTATAGTTTTGTAAAATTTTTGTAAAATGTAATAGATATAAAAAAGCCCCAAGCATCACGCTTAGGGCAGATATGTATAAGGTAAGGTGTGATTATTTTTTAAGCTGATATTTAAATTTTAATGTATATTCACCTAAAATATGACCTTCCATTTTACGGAACATTTCATTCATTAAAAAGCCGTTTTTTAAGTCTAATTTAGTATCAAGTGCATATACATGCATTTCATAAATATGTTCTTTGCCGTCATAAGGTGCTGGACCGCCATAGCAGCTTACTTCTTTTGCATCTCTTGAACCACCAAGGCTGCTCCACCAGCTGTTCATACCCTGAACAAATTTTGGTTTATTTTTACTTGCATTTTCTAATACTTTTGTATCTGTAATATTTGCAGCTACCCAGTGTATCCAAGAAAAACCTTTGCTTACTGGAAAAGCATCTTTATCTTCTAAAAATACTGCATAAGATTTAGTGCCTTTTGGTGCATTTTTTATTTCAAATGGAAATGAAGTGATTGGCATACCTTTGCTGTCAAGCTGAGTTTTATCATTATAGCCGTATTTATCAGCAAGAACTCCGTTTTTATCAATTGCAGAGCTTACTACAGTCATATCTGCACTGTAACTTACAGTAGTTAAAGAGAACATAAAAGCCATAACAGCTAAAAATAAAAGTGTTAATTTTTTCATCTAATTCCTCCGTATAATTTATATTTTTTTATACAGAAAGAAAAAGAGTTTGTCCATTACCCACTTTTTAGTAAGTATTAATTTTGTCTTCATAAATATATGATTGATTAAATAATTTTAATTTTAAAAGCTGAACTTACACCCAGAATGGATAAAAGTGAGCTGTGTGTATTTCAGGCTCAGGGATGAGCCGCCGCTTGCGTAAGCATTTGACGGATTTATTCCGCAAATGCATTCTTTAAAAAATACAAGGATGTATTTTTTAATAAAAGTTTAAAAAGTTTAATCAGCTGAACTTACACCCAGAATGGATAAAAGTGAGCTGTGTGTATTTCAGGCTCAGGGATGAGCCGCCGCTTGCGTAAGCATTTGACGGATTTATTCCACAAATGCGTTCTTTAAAAAATACAAGGATGTATTTTTTAATAAAAGTTTAAAAAGTTTGAAAATGATTATGCAGACTTTCAATATTCTGCCATTCTTCTATAATGGTATAAATATTATCATTATCAATATCTTTATATAAACTGTAACTTATACAGCCTTCTTCAAGTCTGCTTTTTTCTACAAGCTCTTTTAAAACTATTATTAATTCATCTATACAGTTTTCTTTTACTGTATGTTTAGCGGTTATTTTAATCATATTTTTCAGCTTCCTATTTCATAATCTTCACTGATTATGCCTTTTTCTACAAGCACACATTTTCTGCCATGCTCTATCATATATTCTATGCCTATTTTCTGCATAACTTCAAGTGCCTGTAAAAGCCTCCTGCCATGATTATCTGTTAAAAAATATTCCACTTTTAATGGGTAGCCGCTGTATGATTTCTTATCAACAAAGCCATATTCCTGCAGCTCTTTTAACTGCTCTAAAAGCATTTTCTGGTTTATGCCGTCAATCTCCTTTTCAAGAGCTGCAAGAGAATAGCTGCCCTTTCTTAACAGCCATATAATAATAGGCTTCCATTTACCTTTTATCATATCCTGCACTAATTCTAACGGGCATGTAAATTCTTCTCTGATTTTCATATAATGATTTTACGCTGTTTCCTTATAGTCTGTTTGTCCTGCAGTAAATACTTCTGCCAGTTCGTCATAAAGTTTATCATACTTTTCTGTTTCCATATTATTTGCAGCACGAACAAGAGATGCAGCAGCCTGCTTAATATCTTCAAGCCTTAATCTGTAAGCTGCCCCGTAAATATTATGAGAATGACGGATTACTGCTTCGTTATCGCCTTTTTCAATACTTTGTGGTATACGCTCTAAATCTTTTGAGCAGATAGTAAAAAAATCACGAACAAAGCCTTTTAAAAGCTCTGTATTTGCTATTCCTGTAGATTTTGCAAGTGTTTCCATATCAACTTTCATTAAAAGCCTCCTATTTTCAGGCTTTTAGATACTGGAGCAACACCTCCTGAAGTTTATCAAAGTTGATTGGTTTAGCAATATGGCTGTTCATACCGTTTGCAATAAAATTATCCATATCTTCTTTAATAACATTTGCAGTTAATGCTATAATTGGAGTAGTTATACCCATAGCCCTTATTTCTTTTGTGGCAGTAACACCATCCATAACTGGCATGTGTATATCCATAAATATAATATCAAATGCTTTACCACCTGATACTATATCAAGAGCTTCCTTACCATTACCTGCAACAGTAACATTAAAGCCTGCTTTTTGAAGAAAGATAACTATAAGTTTTTGGTTAACAGGGTTATCTTCCACCACTAAAATATCGCCTTTCAGCATTACTTTCTTATCTGTATCGGCTATTTTCTCATCTACTTTATAATTTTTTTGCATTAATCTTGCAAACATATCATGTATTTTTGTTAATGTAGCAGGTTTCAGAAAAATATGGCTTATACCTTCTATTTTACTAAGTTCATTTTTATATATGCTGTATGAGCCAACTATATATTTAATTTTATCTTTATACGGCATTTTAGAAAAGACTTCCTTAAACTGCTCTACATCTTTGCCTGAATCAATAAGCACATAGTCTGTATCTTCTGTGATTTTGCTGTAATCACCATTACAGTCAGTAACTTTTATGTTTAAAGATGACATATATTCTTTTAATACTCTGCCGCTTTCTCCCTGACTTTCAAAAATCATCATTTTAAAGTTTGTATCAAATTTTTCAATGTAGTCTGTATCATCAATTATTTTTAACGAAAGCTCAAAAGAAAATGTAGAGCCTTTATTTTCTTCTGTTTCAAGCTCTAACTGAGAATTCATCATCTCAAGCATACTGTGAGAAATAGAAAGACCAAGTCCTGTACCACCAAATCGTCTTGTAATAGATGTATCACCTTGAGAAAATGGTGAGAATATTTTTTCTTTAGTATCATTATTTATACCGATACCTGTATCTGTTACAGAAAATTTTACTCTTACTATACCATTTTCTTTATAAATACAGCGAACATCTAATGATATACTTCCTTCTTCTGGTGTAAATTTTACAGCATTAGATAAAAGATTTGTCATTATCTGTTTAATTTTTAATGAGTCACCTAATACTTTCCGTGGCAGCAGTGGGTCAGTATAGCTTGTAAGCTCTATTTTTTTCTCCTCAGCTCTTGCCATATACATATCTGCTATTGCTTCAATATCTGTAACAATGCTGAATGGTGCTTTTTCAAGCTCCATTTTACCACTTTCAATTTTAGAAAAATCTAATATATCATTAATAACACCTAAAAGGCTTTCTGAACTGGCACTTATAATTTTAAGGTATTCTTTTGCTGTATCATCCATTTTACAGTCTTTTAAAAGAGCTAAAAACCCTAAAATACCATTAATTGGAGTTCTGATTTCATGGCTCATATTTGCTAAAAATGAGCTTTTTGCTTTACTTGCATGTTCTGCTTCAGCTTTTGCAATATCACGAGCCTGCACCATTTCCTGCAGCTGTGCAACCATTGCACGCTCTTTCTCGTTTGATTCAAGCAGTGTTTTCTGAGATTCTACCTTGTCAAAAATATTCCTATGTTCGCATACTACAAGCCTTACATTGCCACGCTTATCTAAAATAGGGAAAAAGCTAATCATTTCATATATGTTATTTTCTTCTTCTATCACTTCATAAGATATTTTAATTTTTTCTTCAAATACCTGTTTTACATAACATTCCTGACATGCTCTTGTACATCTGCCTACATAATGTTTATAGCAGTTTACTATATTATCATAAGGGTTTGATGCATGGCTTGAGTTAGAATATTCTAGTGTAAAATCTTTCTTATAAACAACTAATGTATTGCCTGTTGCATTAATGTAGTCTGTTAAAATTGTAATAAATTCTTCATTTCTGTCTTCTGCTGCTTTTAATTCATTAATTGCAGAATATTCTGGTGTTAAGTCGCTCATTACACATAAAATATTTATTACATCGCCCTGACTTGTAGTAATAGGTGTGCTTGATATTGATAAGACAGCCTTTTTGCTGTGCTTTCTTTTAAATTCATAAATACCATTAAATATAGTATTAGTGCTTTCACTGTTAAAAGAGTTAATAAACTTATTAGGCTCGCTGCATCTTTTTGCAAAATGGGTAAGTGTTTCACCAATATATTCATCAATCTGGCCGCCCATTAAGTCTAAAAACTTCTGGTTTACATTAGTTATTACTAAATCACTGCTGAATTCTATAATCTGAGAAGAATTATCTACCGCCAGCTTATAGCCTTCTAATACTCTATTCAGCTGCATAATAGAGTATTTATTTCTTTCCATAACTATTACAATAAATGCAAAAAGCCACAGGGCAACAGTTATTAAAAGCCATAGGAAAAATGCTACATTTTTAAGCTGATATATATAACTGTTTGGCATAATCTCTGCCACATAGCCAAGTTCGTTATTATCAATATCATAAATACTGATAAATACGCCCCAGTATCTTGTACCGTCTATATATATATCTTTGATAAAGTTTTTTACATCTTTTCTTGAAGACACTACATAGTCTATATTATTAATTATCGCTTTTAATATAATATCAGGTATATAGTAATGGCTGCCTGTCATAACTTTATATTTGCTTATATCCTGACCTTGAATATCTTCTATACCGCCTTTTTCTATATATGTATTTTTAATTAAAAATATATATGAGCTGGAATAGAGAGTTTCTATATGGTTTAAAAAAGAATCTGCTGTCATACCAAACTCAATATAGCCATATACTTCATTGTTATATTGCAGTCTGTGTGGAATAATAACAGCAATATCTTTAGAGTCTATTGTGAAAAGTCTGCTTTCTTTTGTAGGATAAATTATATGAAAGCTGCTGTTAAATGATGATGGGTCTAACTCCCCGTCAACATATCTGCCAATTAATTTGCCAGACTTGTCATATATTCTTATTAAGTTAACAGAGCCAGGAATAAAATTTACATACATATCAAGAAAATGATGGTGCATACGCCTGATTGCATTTTCTCTCTCTTTACCTGTAAGCCTGTTAATTTCTTCTATATCTTTGAAAAATTCTTTATTAGTATATAATATCTGGAATTTGGACAAAGCATCATTTACAACATTATTATAAATAATTTCCTTCTGTGTGGTAATAGTATTAACTTTGGATGCTATTTCAGTATCTATTCTTCTGTTTAAGTCGCGAAGAATAAAAATAGATACAAATATCTCTATAACAACAAAAGCAATAACAAGTAACTTAATATTATTCATCCAATTATCCCTTACAGTATTATATACACTAAAGTAGTGCGTGTAAAATTTTTATTATTTTATTATTAATAACAAAAAAAGCATTAATGTATTTTTTTAGCTGTTTGTCAGCAAATTATACCTATCTTATATCCTCACCTGGCATTATCACAGCTGCTATAGCTTTAAATATCTTATTATCAATAATAAAAAATACATCCCTGTATTTTTTATTTAATCGCTTAGTCGCAGTAAATGCTCCAGCGCTCACTAAAGCAGGTGCTTCCTGCACCTGTTAATCAATAATAAAAAATACTTCCCTGTATTTTTTATTTAATCGCTTAGTCGCAGTAAATGCTCCAGCGCTCACTAAAGCAGGTGCTTCCTGCACCTGTTAATCAATAATAAAAAATACTTCCCTGTATTTTTTATTTAATCGCTTAGTCGCAGTAAATGCTCCAGCGCTCACTAAAGCAGGTGCTTCCTGCACCTGTTAATCAATAATAAAAAATACTTCCCTGTATTTTTTATTTAATCGCTTAGTCGCAGTAAATGCTCCAGCGCTCACTAAAGCA
>CALUWI010000026.1 GCA_944324465.1 uncultured Mucispirillum sp.
AGATTTTGTCATCTACTGGCATAGCCAGTAGTTTTTGGTTTCGCTACGCTCAACTCTCTAAAGAGTTAATAAAAAAGCCTTGAATAATCAAGGCTTTTAGTAACGCGCCCAGCAGGAATCGAACCCACAACCTTTTGATCCGTAGTCAAACGCTCTATCCAGTTGAGCTATGGGCGCTTATATGTGAGAATGTAGTTATATATAATAATTTATTTTTTTGCAAGCATTTTTTTTAATTACTTAAAACTTTTTTATAACATACTGTCATATATAAAAAATTTATTACATTACTGCCTATTTTTGTAGAAAATTAAAAAAACTTTTGCAAATATTTATAATTTAGTTTATTTTATATAATCAATTTGGAGTAATGTATGCAGAATAAAGAACTAGATAAAAATAGAGAATATTTTAAAACATTTCTTGCTACACAAAAACTTAGACTTACAAATCAAAGGCAGATTATATTTGATGAATTTATGAAATATGATTCTCATATTGATATTGATAAGCTCTATGCTATTACAAAAGAAATAGACCCAAATATAGGACTTGCTACAATTTATCGCACTATTAAGCTGCTGATAGAAGCAGGTATAGTTCGTGAAGTGCGTTTTGGTGATGGTAAAAGCTACTATGAAGCTATCATGGGTAAAACTCATCATGACCACTTAATATGTGTAGTTTGTGGTAAAAATATAGAATTTAATGACCCAGACCTAGAAGAACTGCAGGAGCAGATTGCAGCAAAATATAAATTTAAGCTGACAAACCATTATATGAATTTATTTGGTGTATGCGAAAAATGCCGTTCTCTTGGTAAAGGTTAATATGGAGAAATATATATGAAAAAAATTATAACACTTATCTTATTTACTATTATGATGACAGCAGGTGTTTTTACTGCACAGGCTCAAACAAAAACTACAAAAGTTTTAATTGATACATCTATGGGGCAGATTGAAGCTGAACTGTATGCTGATAAAGCACCTATTACTGTTACTAACTTTTTAGAATATGTAAACAGCAAATTTTATGACGGCTTAGTATTTCACCGTGTTATTCCAGGCTTTATGATACAGGGTGGTGGTATGACTTCTGATATGAAAGAAAAAGAAACTAGAAGCCCTATTAAAATAGAAAGCGATAACGGTTTAAAAAATACACGCGGTACACTTGCTATGGCAAGAACTCAAGTGCCAGATTCTGCTACAAGCCAGTTTTTTATTAACTTAGTTGATAACCCATTTCTTGATTTTAAAGCAAAAACTACTGCAGGTTATGGTTATGCAGTATTTGGTAAAGTTACAAAAGGAATGGATGTAGTTGACAAAATAGCTAAAGTTCAAACAGGTACTAAAGGCTTTCATCAAGATGTGCCGCTTACTCCTGTAACAATAAAAAGTATAAGGGTTATTAAATAATGGAAGAAAATAAAACAAATAAAAACACTGCTGCTAAAAAAAGCACAGCAAAAAAAACTGATACTAAAAAAACAACAGCTAAAAAAACTACCGCTGATAAAAAACCTGCAGCAGCCAAAAAAACTACTGCTAAATCAGCACCTAAAAAACAAAATAATAAAAATATTAATCTGCTTATGAAAACAAATATAGGTGAAATAAAACTTGAATTATATCCAGATAAAGCACCTGTTACTGTTGAAAATTTTGTATCTTATGTAAAAGATAATTTTTTTAACGGCTTAATTTTTCACAGAGTTATAAACGGCTTTATGATACAAGGTGGTGGGTTTGATGAAAACCTGCGACAAAAAGAAACTAAAGCACCTATAAAAATAGAAAGTGATAACGGGTTAAAAAATGACAGAGGCACTATTGCTATGGCAAGAACAAATGACCCAAACTCAGCTACAAGCCAGTTTTTTATTAACCTTGTAGATAATAACTTTTTAAACTTCCGCTCACCTGATGTTACAGGGTATGGCTATGCAGTTTTTGGAAAAGTAACTGATGGTATGGATGTGGTTGATAAAATAGCTACAGTACCAACAGGCTCTTTTGGATATATGCAGGATGTTCCTAAATATTTAATACAAATAGAAAGTGTAGAAATCATATAAAGGCATAAAGATGATAAGCAGCAATAATAATGAAAGTGAAAATGAAAATAAAATAAAATCTCATTTAAAGCCACTGCCAGATGGTTCATATGAAATATATAAGAATGAGTTGAAATCATTTTATTATGTATTAGCTGCTTTTCTTTTTGCTCTTATAAGTATATATTTTCTTAAAAGCGGATATAGAATTATCGGCAATATTTTTTTAGCAGGCTTTGCTGGTGCTGCTATAATAGCATTAAAAATGGTACTTTTTAAAAAAACTATCCTTACTATTAATGATAAATTTATCGTTATTACTCCATTAGTAGGCACACCAGAACAGGTTTTATGGGACGATATTACAGGATTTAATGAAATCAGAGATAAAAGAAACCATTATATAGCTGTTATGATAAATGACCCAGAAAGTGTTCTGGAAACACAGACTAACAAGCTGGTATATAAAGTTATGCATCATAATATTAAGCTCTATGGTACACCATACATTATTCAAACAGATACACTTAGTGCTCACAGGCGTGAAATATTAAATTTACTTCATAAATTTCAAGATGAATATTTAGAAAAAGGAGTGCTTTAAGTGGAAGAAAATAAGCAAACTGACATTACTATATACCCTTCTGCTTTAAAAGCATTTTCCTATATAGCTTTTGGATTAATTTTACTGCTTACAGGAATATCTTTTATTTCTTCAGATAAACAAATTATTTATATAATTATACCATTTGTTTTAGGTGCTGCAGCAGCAGTATATGGTATTATAAATCTGGCTTTAAAAAACCGCCCTGTTATATTGTTTGATAAATTTGGCTTTTTATATTCTACTTATGCTCAAGCTAAGCTGTTTATTCCAAAAGAAATGATTACTGCGGTTTCACTGAGAAATACACCAAATAAACGAATGATTATAACTTTAAAACCAATTGACCAGGACTATAAAGAATATTTAAAAAATATCCGTCTGCCATCTCATCTTCAAACATGCCAGCAGAATACTTCAAAACTCAGGGAAAATAATATAATAATATCTACAGAAAATTTAAATGCTGATAATGCCGCTCTTTTAAAAAAGCTGCATGATTATTTAAATATGCAGTAATAGTATATATCTTACAATTTACTGCATATAACTAATTTATATTTTTTAATTATTTCTTTTTATTACTTTTAATGTTTTTACTTTTACCCATAATAATTTCTTTATATTTTTCTTTTTTATTAAGCTGCTTTTCTATATAAATATTATTACCGTCTTCATCAAGCCCGGTATAATATGCACATGTTGCCCATGTAGACGGTGTTGGAGTAAATATCTGCACCTGCTCTGGAGAAAAATCAAGATATTTGCCTATAAAATTATGTGTATTTAATGCTTCTTTTTCACTTTCTCCAGGATGAGCAGCTATGAAATAGCAGGAAATAAACTGATTTTTATTATATTTTCTACTGTATTCCTTATAAATTCTGCAAAATTCTAAAAAACTTTTATTATTAGGTTTTTTCATAGCTTTTAATACTTTTTCATCTGCACTTTCTGGTGCCATTTTAAGCTGACCTGAAACATGATTTTTTGCTATTTCTTCAATATATTTTTTACCATTGATTTTATCATTAACTGCTAAATCTGCCCTAATGCCTGATGTTGCAAATACCTTTTTTACACCTTTAATGTGGCTGATTTTTTCAAGCAGATTAAGCAGTGGTTTATGGTCAGTATTCATTCCATTACATACTTCTGGATAAAGGCAGCTTTTATGATTACATGCACCAAATTTTTCCATTTTTTTGCATTTCATCATATACATATTGCCTGTAGGCCCGCCTATATCGCTTATAATTCCATTAAACCCTTTCATATTTACAATACTTTTTACTTCTTTTTCAATGGATGATATACTTCTGGAAATTACCTGCCTGCCTTGATGCACAGCTATTGCACAAAAAGAACAGCCGCCAAAACAGCCTCTGTGGCTTATGACAGATGTTTTTATAGTTTCAAGAGCTTTTACTTTACCTTCTATTTTAGGATGCACTGCCCTTTCAAACTCTATATCACTTATTTCATCTAATATTTCATCATTATAATATACAGGCGGATTTTGTATAAGATATCTGTCCCCAGTTTTCTGCACTAATATTTTTGCAGACTGTGCCTGACTGTTATCTGAAAATAACTTAAACATTTTATGGAATAATTTTTTATCACTGGCAGCTTCTTCAAAAGACGGCAGTATTACTGCATCATCACATATTTCTTTTGATATATAGCAAAGCCCTCTGATTTTTTTCACATCTTCATTATTATTAAGTGCTTTAGCAAATTCTAAAACTGGCAGTTCTCCCATTCCATATATAATATAGTCAGCTTTTGAATCAAATAATATACTTCTTCTTACCTTATCAGTTTTAAAATCATAATGAGCAATCCGTCTTAAACTTGCTTCTATACCGCCAAGCACAACAGGTTTTGTATTTTTATAATATCTTCTAATAAGACCAGTATATACAATTGATGCCCTGTCCGGCCTTTTATTATTTATACCATTTGGTGTAAAATCGCACATTTTTCTAGGTTTTCCTGTGGCTGTATAGTTTGCCACTAAAGAATCAACACAGCCTGCATTTATACCCCAGAAAAGTCTTGGTTCACCAAAAATAGTTATATCTTTATCGCTTTCAGTATCAGGCTGGCTGATAACTGCAACACGAAAACCATGCTTTAAAAGGTATTTTCCAATAACTGCTGTTCCTGAAAATGGGCTGTCAATATAGGCATCACCTGTTACAATGATAATATCTATATAGTCCCAGCCTAATTTTTTTACTTCTTCTATACTTACAGGTAAAAACATATCCACCTCAATTTTAGAACATATAGCATAAATTATGTAAAAATTCATTATTAATATAGCTTTTATTTATAAAAAATATTATATTGTATGTGTTTAAGGGAGAAAGATATGAAAACAGAAAATAACAACATTATTTTTACAGTTTTAAATAAAAAATTAATCTTTACTTTAGGTATTATAGTTTTTATCAGCTTAATTGGTGTAATATTATTTTTTACAGTTATCAGACCAGAATATATTGTATTAGGACTGCCGTTTGTATTTTTTGTATGCGTACTGCCAATATTTATGATAGGTATGCGTAATAAAATCATATACAGATTTACAATTGATGAACTGCAGTATCGCGGTAAAAATCAGTACAGAATAAAATGGAAAGATATATCATCTTTTAATATAGACAGCACACAGATTACACTGCATTTAAAAGATAATACTTCTAAAATACTGCCTGTGTTAAATTTTAATGAAAAAGAACTTAATCAGGCATTATCCATATATATAAAATAACAAGTTATATATTTTTCATATTTAAGTGTACAAAATGAATGATATATACAGTTTTACAGAAGATAATAAAGAAATTATTAATTTATTAAAACAAGTTGTTACAGTAAAATATGGAAATTATAAAAATTTTAAATTTAAAAAAGAAAAATATATTTTTCAGAAAAAAATATATAAAACTATCATTTTATATGCTCCCCTTTCATATAATGAAAATACGGTGGACGCTTATCTTTTAAAAAATCAAAATATTATTTATAAACTTGCATATCACTGTTTTTATCCTAAAAAAACAGAAATACCAGATAATAAAATTCTTTATTTAGGCAGTTTATATGATTTTAAGCTGAAGCCAGAAATACATAATACTTATAAAATAGACGAAAATACTTTGACTATTTATGCAGGCAGAAATCTTTTACATAAAGAGAATCTGCTTAACTTTTACCATAAGCAGGCTGCATATATATTTCCAGCAAGAGTGTATATGTGTGCTGAAAAATTAAAATTAAATATAAAAGCTGTAAAAACTGGAGTGTTTAAAAGCTACTGGGGAAGCTGTGGTGCAGGTATTATTAAACTAAATGAAAGGCTTATTTTATCACCACTTAATACAATTGACAGTATTATCTATCACGAACTTGCTCATATATTAGTGCCAAACCATTCAAAAGATTTTTACAGTACTTTAGAAAAAATATATCCTGCATACTATAAAGACCATATTTGGCTTAACTTATTTATGCCTGCAGAGTATCCACCAAAAACAGCAGAATAAACCATTAATAGCTGTTTTTCAGCAGTGTTTTCATTCGTTCTATAATACCTTTTAATGAATAAATAATAGGCATAGATTCTATACAGTGCTGAGCTGCCATTTTTGCAATTATTGCACGTAAATCATCTATTGTCTGGCTGATTGTATCATAAGCCTCTGTATCTAAATGAGTAGATTTTTCAGGCACTATAGAATAAAGTGATTTTAAAGTAAATGCATGCTCTGCTAAATTAATAATAGCTTTTACAATTTCTTTAAAGCTTGATGGTTTGATAATATATTTATCAACTTTCATATTAATAGCTTCAAGTAAATGTTCAGGGTCATTTTTAGATGTATAAATGATAATAGAGCATGAGGGGTTGCATCTGCGAATATATATAGGAAAATTCATACTTTCATCATCAGCTAAATTAAAATCAGTAATAAGGATATCAATATCCCTGCCCTCTGCTTTTTCTTTAGCATCTTTTAGATTATCTGTAACAATTATATTTTTTATATACTTAGATAAAATAGAAATCAGTTCTTCTTCTTTATACTCATCTTTATCTGTATTAAGGTATAAAACTGTAACAGAACTTAAAAGCTCAGCATTATCCTCACACAATTCTAACACCATAACAAAACTCCCAAATTAATTACCACTCTAATATAATAAGATAAAGCCTAAATCATATTTAGTCAAGGGATAAAGTATAAATTCATAAAAACTCTTATTTACAAAAACAAAAAACCCCGCCTAAATCAATGTGCGGGGCTATATACAATAATATGATTAATAATAAAGTTATTTTTTAACTGCACCAGCTAAAACAACTTTCCAAACTGGGTGTTCAAATGGATGCATAGTTGGGAATTTTTGGAAAAGCCATGCATCAAATACTTGGTTATTTTGTTCAAAAATTATAACTTTTGCAGCTGGGTTTTCTTCTTCCATACTTACATTTTTAACGCCGCCATCTACCATAGTGAAGTTTGTAAAATAAGAAGATACTATTATTTCAAGCCCCGTATTGCCAATAGCTGTTTTTTGACCAAAAGGAGCAGTAATTTCTATTTTACTGCCATCATTTTTATTTACTGCTTCAATTTTAATACCTGAATATTTTTCAGTAATTTCTGGAAGTAATTCTGTTGGTTTTGTAAGTTTCATACCTGCTGCTGATTGTTTAGGTGTAACAGCTTGTGCAGGTGCTGCGTTTTCAGCTTTAACAAATTCCTGCTTATTTGTATTCTGAGAACATGCTGTAACTAGTATAGTTATTGATAATAAAGCGATTAAACCTTTCATATTTACCCTCATTTCGTTTTAAAGTGGTTTGAGTGTATATTATTATTTTAACACTTTCAAGATTTTTTTAAATTAAATGTAAAAAAAACACATTGCTTACATAAATTAGTTGAAATAATCATAATTATTTTATATAAATATAATAGGATAAAAATGGTGTGCTATGGAAAATAACTGGATAATAACTGCAAAAATTCATATTTCTGAAGCAGACTTTAACTTATGGCTTGCTTCCTCTGCAAAATTTACTACACAGGCAGAGCTTTTTAACTGTGACAGTGATGACCCATTTGTCAACATATTATTAGGCGGCTCAATAAAAGCACCATACAGCTCTATTGCCAATTTTTTTGCAGGTGAGCTTTCAGAAATGACCCTTTCTTTTGACAGAGAATCTTTACTATTATATTACAACCATATAAGCGGTACATTAGATTTTGCTTTTGAAGTAAACAGATATAATGGCTTTAAAACAGCCACATATAATACAGCAATTCTTCTAAGTATTGCATCATTTAAAAATAATGATAAAGCTGATTTCTGTCTTGTAAGCAGTAAAGAGTTTACAAATATCTGTTATGCTATAGAAATAACTAAAAACGGCATTAAAATTATTAAAATAAACAGCCAGAATGCAGTTATTCCCCATAAATACAGCCTTATATATGACATGCTTCATAAAGAAGATGCTCTGCAAAACTTTCTGCAGAAAGATTTATATAACTTATTCTATAACTTTATTACAAAAAGACTGGAAACAGATTTAGAAGATATTATTTTATTTTCATCTCCAGAACATCCAGCTGTAATTACTCCAGATGCAAAATATAAAACTGACGGCAAACATGTAATCACTGATAAAGGGGAAATAGTTAAAAATGCAAACCCTGCCACATTCACATCTCTTGGTGTTGGATATGGTGCTGATAACGGCAAAGTTTTTTACGGCAGTATGGAAATAGAAAATGCTGATTATGCAACATTTTTTGTTTTAAACTATGGATATGCAAAGGATAAATCTTATGCTTACTATAATGGTGAACCAATTTGCAAACTAAGCTGTAATTTCAGAGTATTTAAACAGGGTGATGGGTATGCAACAGATAATATAAATGTATATTATAAAGGCATACTGCTTGAAAACAGCAACCCTATGGCTTTTCGTCTTGCAGGTGATAATAATTTTGCTGATGCAGAATATTTAGCTGCAGATAACATATGCACATATAGAAACGGTCAAAGTATTGAACATATTGATAATGAAACAATTACCTCTATTGGCAAAAACTTTTTTAAAGATAAAAATAAAGTTTACTACATGACTACACCGCTTAATATGCTAAATCCTGAAGAAACAAGAGTTTTAAATGAATATTATATTACAGATAAAACAAAAGCATATTTTTGTGACAGTAAAGGTGTAGTATTACTAGAAAATGTTAATCCTGTAGGGCTGCAGGTTCGCTCTCGTCTTGCTGTTGATAATACACATGTATTTTTTAAAGGCTGTATAATAAAAGATTTAGACGGAGCAAAAGTAGATATTCACAGTGATAATTTCAGCGGATATTTAAATGATAGCAGCACTGTATATTATTATATGGATAAAGTGGATGCAGACCCTGTTACATTTAAACCGTTAGATTTTGGATACGGCTCTGACGGTAAAAGTTTATTCTTTAAAGGAAAAGTTATTAAACAGGGCAATTTCCAGTCAGTTATTTCACTTTTTGACAGTTCTATTACAAATACATCTAATACCCTTTCAGATGATGATATAATAGAACTTGGAAATTCATATAAGCGTATTAAACATAAAATATATTACAGCTCTATTTTACTTGAAAATGCTGATGCGGAAACTTTTGAAATAATATATGTAAATACTCCAAAAGGCGATATTGCAACATTTTATGCAAAAGATAAAAATAATATATATTATAAAGAAAGGCTTATTAAAGAAGCTGATGTATCATCTTTTGCAGTACTGCTGCATCCAGATTACGATACGATAGTTGATTATACACCAAAAACAGCTGTTGATAATAAATATGCATACTTTAAAGATAATATTATACCAGATATTGACCCGAAAACTGTTTATCCATTTACTATACACAGAGCATGGCAGGCTGGTGCAGATATTATATATAAAGGTAAAGTTATAAAAAATATTGATTTAGATAAATTCCATAAAATAGAAGGCGATATTTATACTGATAACAAAAGAGTATATTACAAAATACTTCCTATTGAAAATATAGACCCTTCAAAAGTGGTTATACTTTCTAATAACTATATTAAAGATGATAATGGGCTTTGTTATTTAGAAGAAGACTGGGAAGGATATTTAACTGCCAACTCTTTTACACCTCATATTAACAGCTTTGATATACTTCCAGAAAACAATGCTTTTTCTTTTGACAGATACAAAGTTTATTTTAAGGGAAAAGAAATATCAGATATTGACTTAAATTCCATAAATATGATAGGCGATAATTATCTGCAGGATAAAGACAATATATTCTGCGGAAATATTAAGCTGGAAAATGCTGATACTGCATATTTTATGCTTTTAGGTGACGGATATGCTGCTGATGGTAAAAATACATATTACCAGGCAAAACAGTTGAATACAAAAAATATGCTTCATGTATTAGGTAATGGATATGCAACAGACGGAACAACATTCTGGCTTTATGGCTCTGTATTAAGCAACCCTTATGAACATCAATATATTACTGATATTTTAGGTCAAGGATTTGCATAAAAAGAAAATGGGATTTACTATAAGCCGGATTCTGTACCTGTAAAACAGGCGGCAGTCATTTCTCTAGATTATTAATTGCTTAATAATTCAAGCAGCTTACCCGCTGAAAATATGGGCTGAGCAACCCTTTCAGCCTATTTGCCTTGCACTTAATGGGGCTTGTTCGCATACTTTTGTTACCAAAAGCAGCGGTGGGCTCTTACCCTCACCTTTTCACCCTTACTGCTTATGCAGCGGTTATTTTCTGTAACGCTTTCCCCGCATTACTGCGAACTGATGTTATCAGTCATTATGCTCATATAGTGTCCGGACTTTCCTCTCGTAATAAATTACCAGCGACTGCCCGTAAATCCCAGTTATAAATATAGTATATTTATATAAAAATCAATATAAACTTTTATTATATTAATAAAAAACATTACTGATATATTATAAAAGAAAATAATAGATTAACCACTAAAATACATGCAAAAAATATTAGACCAAACCTAGATACTTTTTTTGCATCTTTTTTTAATAAAATATTTTCATAGTCAAGTGATAGTTTATATTTTTTATAAACAACCATAAAAATAACAGGCACAAATACAGTCATTTCTAATATAAATAACAAAAATTCAGCAATTATCTGCCCGTTACCATGATGAAAAATTAAAATAGAAACAAATATTAAAATACCCGCTAATGGTAAAATAAACCAAAATAAAAGCATATATAATAAAAAGTAATATATTTTTTTCTTTTCCTTAATATAAAATACGATAACGGCTGCAATATATACTAAAACAAGTAAAATAAATATCAGTGTATAGTTTCCTGTTTTTTCAAACAATGTAAAAAATAACAATCCAAAAGCAATAGTTGAAAATAAAAGCAGAAAGATATATTTCATGCTTGATTTAAGATTATCTATATTATTAGCTTTTACTGCCAGATAACTAAATACAGCAGTTAATATAACTAAAATAAACTGTATACGCTCATCAAGCATAATACTGCCATCGTTATAAATAAATAATCTGTATATACAAAGAAAAGCACATAAAACAAATAAAAATCTTAAAAAAATAATTTTTTTCATCCCAGTCATTTTGTATGAATAATCAGTAAAAGTATTATAACTGTTTATGATATAACAATAAAAAATTTTTTTCAAATAGAATATAAAATATACCCGAAAATGCAGCATAAAATAATGTATTTACTTATTTAGAATTATGTTATATAATATATCCGCCTTAAATTTTCATTCAAAACAAATTTTATAAAATACTTTTTTTATCTTATTTTATGGTTGACATATTATTTTTTATGGTGTTGAATATATCATAAACTAAATTCATTAAGGAGTAATAGCCTATGAAGGAAAAAATTGAAAAACTCAGGGAACTGTCTTCTCAAGCAGAGCTTGGCGGCGGTATCCAAAGAATTGAAAAACAACATCAGGCTGGTAAACTTACTGCCAGAGAAAGAATTGACCTTCTTCTCGATAAAGGCACATTTATGGAGTTCGATAAATTTGTCACTCACCGCTGCACAAATTTTGGTATGGAAAAACAAAAATACTTAGGTGACGGTGTTGTTACTGGAACAGGCCTTATTAATGGCAGAACTGTTTTTGTATTTGCTCAGGATTTTACAGTTTTTGGTGGTTCATTATCCAAAACTTTATCAGAAAAAATATGTAAAATAATGGATATGGCTGTAAACATGGGAGCTCCTGTTATCGGTTTAAATGATTCAGGTGGTGCCCGCATACAAGAAGGTGTTCAGTCATTAGCAGGTTATGCTGATATTTTCCTTAGAAACACACTTTCTTCAGGTGTTATTCCTCAAATCAGTGCTATTATGGGACCATGTGCTGGTGGTGCAGTTTATTCTCCTGCATTAACTGACTTTATCTTTATGGTAAAAGATACAAGTTATATGTTTTTAACTGGTCCAGATGTTATTAAAACTGTTACAAATGAAGAAGTTACAAAAGAAGATTTAGGCGGCTGCTCTGTTCATAATGCTACAAGTGGTGTTGCTCACTTTGCTACAGAAAATGATACAGACTGTATTGTAAAGGTGAGAGAATTAATGTCATTCCTGCCACAAAACAATATGGAAGAAGCTCCTTTTAAAGCTACTATAGATGATGCAAACAGACTTGAACCAAGCCTTGAAACTATCGTTCCAGATAACCCAAATATGCCTTATGATATGAAAGAAGTTATTAAAAAAGTTGTTGATGACGGCCACTTTTTTGAAGTTCAAGAAGACTTTGCAAAAAATATTATAATAGGCTATGCAAGATTAAACGGTAAAACTGTTGGTATTGTTGCTAACCAGCCGCAGGTTTTAGCAGGTGCATTAAATGTTGATGCATCAGTTAAAGCTGGCAGATTTGTTCGTTTTTGCGATGCTTTTAATATACCATTATTAACATTAGTAGATGTTCCAGGATTTATGCCAGGTGTCAGCGAAGAAAAAGGCGGTATTATCCGTCATGGTGCAAAACTCTTATATGCTTACTGCGAAGCAACAGTACCAAAAGTTACATTAATCACTAGAAAAGCATACGGCGGTGCTTATGATGTTATGAGCTCTAAACATTTAAGAGGCGATATTAACTATGCCTACCCTACTGCTGAAATTGCAGTTATGGGTCCAGAAGGTGCAGTTAAAATTCTTTCTCGTAAAGATATTGCAGAAGCAAGCGACCCAGCAGCAAAAGAAAAAGAACTTGTTCAAGAATACAGAGATACTTTTGCAAACCCATACAGAGCAGCAGAACTTGGCTATATAGATGAAATTATTGAGCCAGCAGTTACTAGACCAAAACTTATTCGTGCATTTGAAATGCTTGCTAATAAGCGTGTAGGCAATCTGCCTCGTAAACATGGTAATATACCACTCTAGGTTAAGGAGAGAAATATGGCAAAAATAACAAAAGTATTAGCTGCTAACCGTGGAGAAATAGCTATCAGAGTATTCCGTGCTGCAAAAATGCTGCGTCTTGAAACTGTTGCTATTTATACTCATGTTGATAGAGGTGCTCCTCATGTTAGATATGCTGATGAAGCTTACTGTATATCAGATAATGAAGAAGATACATCATATTTAAAACCAGAAAAAATACTGGAAATTGCTAAAAAAACAGGTGCAGCAATTCACCCAGGATATGGCTTTTTATCAGAAAATGCTGACTTTGTAAAAGAATGTGAAAAAGCAGGTGTTATTTTTATTGGTCCATCTGCACAGCATATTATAGATATGGGTTCAAAAACTGGTGCAAGAAAAATTATGTCTGATGCAGGCGTTCCTATTGTTCCTGGAACAAAAGACCCTATTAAAAATATTGATGACCTTTATAAAACAGCAGATAATGTTGGCTTTCCTGTTATGCTTAAAGCTGTTGCTGGCGGCGGCGGTAAAGGTATGAGGCTTGTCCATAAAAGAGAAGATTTAGAAGATATGTTTAATATGGCAGTTTCAGAAGCAGAAAGAGCTTTCGGCAATGGCGATGTATATATTGAAAAATATGTAGAAGAACCTCACCATGTAGAAGTACAGGTAATTGGTGATAAACATGGTAATGTTATCCACTTATATGACAGGGAATGTTCTATCCAAAGAAGACACCAAAAAGTTATAGAAGAAGCACCATCTCCATATATCAGCCCAGAAACAAGGCAGAAAATGCTGGAAGTTAGTGTTAATGCATGCAAAAAAATAGGCTATTACAGTGCTGGTACACTTGAATATATGGTTGATAAAAACCAAAACTTCTACTTCCTTGAAATGAATACAAGGCTGCAGGTGGAACACCCTGTTACAGAAATGATTACAGGTGTTGACTTAGTTCGTGATATGATATCAGTTGCAAATGGCGATGTACTGCCTTATAAACAGGATGAAATCATCAGACAGGGACATGCTATTGAATGCCGTATATATGCAGAAGACCCAGAAAACGGCTTTATTCCTTCACCTGGTGTTATTACTGTCCATGAACCACCTACAGGAAGAAATGTTCGTGTAGACCATGCAGCTCATGAAGGCTATAATGTTCCACTTTTCTATGACCCAATGATAGCAAAACTTACTACATGGGGTAGAACTAGAGAAAGAGCTATACAAAATATGGAACGCTCACTGCTTGAATATAAAATATTAGGTATTAAAACTACAATACCTTTCCATCAGCGTGTTATGAAAAATGAAACATTCTTAAGTGGTGTATATGATACAACATTTATAGATACTAAATTTGATAAGGAAGACTTAAAACGCCGTAAAGAATTAGACCCTACTGTTGCAATAGTTGCGGCAGCACTTATGCAGTATATTTCAGAGCAGGAAGCAGCTGCAAAAGCTACTACTGTTCCAGAAGTAGGCGAATCTTTATGGAAACATTATGGCAAAATGCAGAAAATTGCCAACAGGTTCTAAAAAGGGGGATTTTATATGAAATGCAGTAATATCGCGGCAACAAAATATTATGCTATACCAGAGGGATATGATAAAGAATCTGTTGTGCAGATAAAATGTGTAGGTGCTAATGCTTTTATTTTAAGCATAGACGGTAAAGATATTGAAGTTGATTTCCAAAGAACAGGACATAACTTATACTCTATCATTATTGACAATAAATCTTATGAAATAGATATTCATAATGACAGAGAATCTTATGATGTACTTGTTAATGGTGACTACTTTAAAATTGATATTTTAGATGAACTTAAAAAAGTTTTAAGGGACAGAGTATCAAAAGGTCTGCAAGGCAGGCAGGTTATTGCAGCACAAATGCCTGGTATTGTAACTCAAGTTATGGTAAAAGAAGGACAGGAAGTGGAAGAAGGTCAACCATTACTTATACTTGTTGCTATGAAAATGGAAAACCAAATAAAAGCACCAAAAGCAGGTATAGTGCAAAATGTATATGTTGAAGCTAACCAGACAGTAGCTATTGGCGATAAGTTAGCTGTTATAGAATAATAATATTCAATACATATATAATAATTCAGCCTGGCAGTATAAACTGTCAGGCTTTTTTATTATGTTAAATAATTTCTTCTGATTTTTATATTAAGAAAATGACAATATATTATAATCAGGCAAAAAAAGCGGCGAAATATAATTTTCGCCACATAAGAATTATTATTTTAATAAATATTTTATAAATTTATTTTCTTAATTTTATTACAGCACTTGTCTGTCCGTCAACATTAATTAATGCCTCTTCAAAAGGTGGTTTTGAGCCAAAAGCTCCATATTTATTATTTGAAAAACCATATCTTTCTTTAGGTTTACCAAACATAGCCATATCAAGCCTGTTATTACCATTTTCATCATGATATACTATGATGCCGTACTTTCCTTTATCAATATTAATCTGCTGAGTAATAGTGCCTTTTTTTGCAGGCATTGAAAAAGAATATTTACATGGCTCTCTTTCAGCAAATTCATCTGCATTAGTGCAAATACCTACTAATATATTTCCTTTATCTGAGCCTATATTTTCAATGCTGAAAGTAAAAGGTACAGTTTGTGCATATAAATTAAATGCTAAAGATAAAAATAAACATGTAAATATTACTTTTTTCATAAATCACCTATTTAGTATATTCTGTCATATCTAATGGATATGATTCTAATGCAGATTGTGGAAACTCATCATATGACACAGGTTTTCCATCACGCATCTGTCCTTGAATATGGTCCACAAAAAACTCACTATCTGTCTGTAAAAAATTATTATAAAATACTTTATCAGAGCCTGCAACTACAGCATCATTATTAGTTGGGTCTACATTATACCACTGACCGTCTATTTTAACTTTTATCCATGCATGGTCAAATCCTGTTGTGCCGCTAGAGCCAGTTCCATTATAAGTTGCTGTTCCTACAACATATATAACTTCAAGTCCTGCTCTTTGGCAAAGATATGCAAGAGAACGAGCATAACCTTCACATAATACTTTTTTATCTGGTCCAAAACCGCCGCGTATATCGCTTACACCATAACTCTGCTGACCATAAGATACTGATTTTATAAATTCATCATGCAATACTCTAAATTTTTGAGCATCTGTCATATCTTCTTTTAAATTTGATAGAATTTTTACAACACCTTCTTCTACACTTTGCATTTCAGCTTCATGCTCAAGTTTTGTATCCTGTAAAATTGCTTCTGGCTGTGCTGGTTTCACATTTCTAACATCAAAAAATACTTCTTTAACATAGCCATTTTCATATGCAGGACTTGCTCCAAAAGGGCTGCCTACAGCCTTCCATTTAGGAACAAAGGAAGTAATATATGTAAGCCTTTGTTCATCATTTCCTATAGTAGTTGCAACCTTTTTCAGCTGTTCTAAAGATACTTTTACATTATTTGCTGTTAATTGAACACCTATTCTTCTATCATTAGCATTGTTTTCTGTAATATTAAACTTAACTAAAGTATCCATAATTATATCATACGCTTTCTGTTCTTCTTCATTTAATAATGACCTGCCATAATAAAATTGTGGCTGAAAAACATCTGTTTTAGCATTAAATGTAATATCATATCCTGGTTTATTTAATGGGTCTTCCTGGTCTGTTGTGCCACCATTGCCATCGCCACCTGGATTTGGGTCAGTTGTTGTGCCACCATCGCCGTCACCGCCTGGGTTTAGGTCTGTTGTTGTGCCACCATTGCCATCGCCACCTGGATTTGGGTCAGTTGTTGTGCCACCATCGCCGTCACCGCCTGGGTTTG
>CALUWI010000027.1 GCA_944324465.1 uncultured Mucispirillum sp.
TAATACAATTATTGAAGACAGAGCCCATTATGCAGAAACATCTTTAAAAGCTGTAAATTATGTTATAGTAGCTATATTATTGATTATGACTGCAATAATTGCAGCAGCTTCTTTTATTACATATATATCAATTATCAAACCATTACGCTCTTTTGTAGCAACTGCAAAAGATTTAACAAGTGGTGATAGAGATTTAACTATCAGACTGCAGACTAAAAGCCATGATGAGATATCAGATTTAGCTAAATATTTCAATACTTTTATAGCTAATGTGCAGGAAATAGTTAATGAAGTTAAAAACTCTACAAACGAAGTAGCTTCAGGCAACAGTCAGCTTGCTGCAACTATTGAAGAACTTTCTGCCACATTTAATTCTCAGACTGAACAGGTCAACAGCATTGTTGTTGATATGAATAATATTACAAACCAGTCTCAAGATGCTACAAATGAACTAAACTCTGCACTGCAGATAATTAATACTACTACAGAATCTACCACTAATGGTCAGAATTCATTAACTGAGATTAAGCATACAATGCTTGATATTAATACAAAAACAACACATCTATCTGACACTATTAATAAACTGTTAGAAAGCTCTACACAAATTGGAGAAATATTAACTGTTATTAATGATATTGCAGACCAGACTAACCTTTTAGCTCTTAATGCAGCAATAGAAGCAGCACGGGCTGGAGAAGCAGGCAGAGGGTTTGCTGTAGTTGCAGATGAAGTAAGAAAACTTGCAGAAAGAACTACTAAAGCTACAAGTGAAATAGAAAATATTATATCCACATTACAGCAGGAATCAGAAAAAGCATCACAGGAAATGTCATCTGCCTCTATAAGCGTTACAAATGGGGTGGAAGTAATAGAAACTACAACATCATCTTTTTCTGAAGTGGTTGGTGGTGTAAATAATGTGGCAAATTCTACATACCAGTTAATGGAAGGCTTTAATGTGCAGCACCAGACAGTGCAAAGTGTAACAGATAAAACTCAGGCTATTGCAAGCGGTATTGAAGAAAGTAATGCTGCTGTCAATGAAATATCTATTACCGTTGACCACCTGCAGGAAAGAACTGAAGCATTAAAAAGGCTTGTTGGGCAATTTAAAGTTTAATGCTGGAATTTAAAAAAATAAGTTTTTCTATATAAATCCTGTCTGTATGCAATAAATATACAGGCAGGAAAGAAAAATTTTAAAACAACTTAATCAATTGTTGCTTTTTTTTCAATACTGGTTATAATTATAAGAATATAGAAATTTTATAAGGATTAGTTATGACACAAGAAGAATTAGTTACACAGGCAGAAAGTCTTTATAATATTGGCGAATACAGCGAAGTTATCTCACTTATACAGTCACTTCCAGAAGAACAGCAAACATATCACATGCTTTATCTGCTGGCACTTGCTTACAGCGATAATCTTGATGGCGATGATGACGATAACCAGCATAGTGCATTAGAAATCCTTAAAAAAATATCTGACCAGGGCGAGTTTGACTTAAAATGGCTTTATCTTACAGGCAAAGTATACTTCAGCCTAAGTCAGGAAGAATATGCTATTGAATACTTTGATAAAATTACAAGAATAGTACAAAAAGATAAAGATATTGCAGAGTCAATGTATATGCAGCACTTTGTAGACAGCTGCAGAGAGTCATTATTTGATAGAGCATTAGCTGTTATTTTTGTTGTTTTAAAAGAAGCATCAAAAGATGATAAAATGACTATATGTAATATTGATGATAATAAACTTGAGCTTTTTTTCCCAAGATATAATATACATTTAAAAATGGAAATAAGCCACCTGCATAGAAGTGGAGCAAGGCTCACATTTGAAATAATATATCCTGATGACTGCATAAAAAATTACAGAATTGACGGCGATTCTACTACTTATGAAAATGGTATTGCTGATGCGCTGAACAGGTTTGCAGGTATCATTAATAAAGAATTTAGAGAACATTGTAAAATAACTTTATGAAAAAAACTATTTTAAAACAAATAGAAAAGCTGCATAATGAAGAAAAACATGCAGAAATTATAAATCTTCTTGAAAACAGTAACGAACCCTTAGATTATGAGCTTACTTGCCTTTTAGCGAGAGCATACTGCAATATGCCTGTAATGGCAGATGATGATAATAAATATATAAATAAGGGGCTTTCACTTTTACTTTCTGTAAAAGATATGGGCGAAAATGACCCGCTTTGGAATTATCGTGCAGGCTTTGCTTATTTTTATGCAGATAAGGAAGAAGAAGCATTAGAATATTTCAAAAAAGCAGTTGCACTTATTCCAAAAACAAAAGAAAGTGCAGTAAAATGGCGTAATTTTAATATCGGATATTTCATAGGCGAATGTGAAGATATTATAAAAGCTAAGCAGATAAAAGATAAATTTGGCACAGGTGAAAATGCAGCAGAACAGGATACTCTTGATTTTATTCTTTTTAACCTGCTCCATAGAAGTCTGCCTCAGGAAGATATTGTTACAGATAACAGTATATATGTACCTGAATGGATGCTTGTAATAAGACCAGTTATTATTGCATTTGATAATGAAAAAATAGAAATAGAATGGAATATTACATGCCCTGTATTTGATAACAGCATAAAAGAATTAACTTTTGGAGCTGGAGAAAACTTACATGAAGCAGTGTTTATTGCTGTTGGCACTTTTACTGCATCATTACTACAGACCATAAAAAGCATATTATCCAAAAACCCTGCAAAACTTACATATTCATCTGAATTTAATGGCCATTATCATAACTGGAATGTGTACTATAACCCGCTTCTTGTAGCACGAGATGAAATGCAGTCTGGCAGGCTTGATGATTTAATCTTCTGGAATCAGATTGAAAATGTACTTCATAAATATATTGGAAACCAGAAATCTGTATGCATAAAAATATATGCGGCAAAGTTTGCAGGCAATATTATAAGCGAATGCTGTATTGATGATATTTATGTAAATGAACTTAGTAATATAATAGGCGATTATATTGATAATTCTCTTAATATTCCAGACCATTTTTATACTTTAAGGCAGTATATAATTCTTACTCAGCATGAAGATACAACACTTCCTTATAGATATGAAGGAAAAGAAGGCTATGTAGAATTAAAAAACAGCCTTAAAAAAATATGCGACATAATCTATGACTTAAAACCCTTTGATGAAGAAGAGCATGAAGATGCAGAAGATGCATTTTATTATCTTATAGATAAGCTCGATGATGCTGTTAATGATTTTACATTATGTATTGAATCCTTAATTTTTATCCCAGAAATATTTGCATCAAACCTGTATGATAGTATTGCATTTCCTGAAAGTATAGTTATATATATGCAGGATGAAGAAGAACCTGTATCCATTAACTACACACAGTTTGCAGATTACGGCAGAATATACAGAGCAGTATGGGAAATATTTGATGACTATGAAGATACTGATAAAAGAGATATTATATATAATAAGTTCATGAGTATGAGTTTTTCTATTAACAGCATAATAGCTGAAGGCAAAAAAATAGAAGATTTAGAAGACTCTGATGAAATTATAATACCTGTATTTGAAGTAAATGCAGATGAAAGGTTTGAAATAAGATAGATATATACATTACCTTAATTATTTCAAACCCATATATTTTTTACTTTTTTCTGCCTTTTTTCCTATATATTGTAAAATCTGCCTGCAGTGAAGAAATATCCAGTTTATAAGGAACTACTCTTATTTTATCCCCTACTCTGTACCTTTCGCCGCTTCTATCCCCTATGGCAGATTCTCCATATTTATAAAAAATATCAAAATCAATATATGAATAATCAATATATCCTGTCATCATTAATTTTTCTATATATATAAATATGCCGTTTCCTGTAATCCTGTTAATATAGCCAGTAAAAACATCATCATAATGGCTTGAAATATATTCAAGTTTTTTAAACCCGCCTATATCATGTTCCGCATCTTGAGCAACCCGCTCTCTTTTTGAGCAGTGAGCAGCAAGCTCTTTTAATTCTTCCATCGGCTCACTTATGCTGCCTAATTTAAGACCTGCCAGCAATGCTCTGTGTACTAATAAGTCAGGATAGCGTCTAATAGGGCTTGTAAAATGGGTATAAGCACTAGAAGCAAGACCAAAATGCCCTTGATTTTCTGTGGTATATTCAGCCCGCATCATACTTCTTATAAGCAGTGAGCCTAAAAGGTCTGCATGTTTAGATGATGCTGCAATCCTGCTTAATTCAGCAACAGTTTCTGGTGTAACAGGATATTCAACTGGCGGTACTTTTAAACCAAAATTTCTTGCCATTTCTATCCAGTCATCTATTTTTTTCACATCCGGCTCGCCGTGAACTCTGTATATGCCTTTTAAGTCATGTTCTTCAAAATATTCTGCTGCAGATTCATTTGCTGCAATCATAAAACATTCTATTAACCTTTCTGCATACCCTCTTTCTCTAGGTTTTATATCTATAATTTCCCCTGCATCATCAAAGAAAAATTCTGCTTCTGGCAAATCAAAATCAATAACCCCATCTCTTTCACGCTTTGCAAGCAGTATTTCAGTTAATTCTTTAGCAGTCTGCAAAAATGGAATAAGTTTTTCATCTTCACTTTCTGCCACATTATTAAATATATCATTTACATAGTTATATGTAAGCCTGTGGTTAGAATTAATCACTGAACGGTAAAATTCAGCTTCTTTTTTATTGCCTGATGCATCAAAAACCATTCTGCATGTAACAGTATATCTATCTTCATGAGGTACAAGACTGCATACACCGTTTGAAAGCACTTCCGGAAGCATAGGTATTGCAAATTCTGGGAAATATACACTTGTGCCACGCTCCATTGCTTCCTTATTTAAATAACTTCCACGCTCTACATATCTTGAAACATCAGCAATATGTACATAAAGTTCATAGTTATGACCTTTTTTAGATATGCTTATTGCATCATCAAAATCTCTTGCACTTTCCCCGTCTATTGTAACTGTATAAAGCTCTCTAAAATCAGTAAGATTTTTTTTATTTATTTTAAATGTACCATTTTCAATGCTTTCGCATTCCTGCATTACTTCGCTAGGAAATTCATGAGTTAAAGCATATTTATACATTACTATTTTATTATCTATATCTTTATCGCTTAAAGTGCCTATTTGTTCTATTATTCTTCCAGTTGCAAAATTATTCTGTGATGGATATTTTTCTATTTTACATATTACAACATCATCATCATTTAATTCTTTACTGCTGTTTTTTATGATTATATGACCTTGAAAATTTCTGGAAAATGGTATAATGCGGTAGTTATTTCTGTATTTTTCTACAACTCCTACTACCTGTTCTATACCACGCTCTATAATCTGCACAACCTCTGCTTCCCGTTTTCCTTTATATATACCAATACGGGCAAGGCATACATCATTATGACTGGCACCTTTTAATTTTTTAGGATGAATAAACGCATCCTCTACATTTTTATCATCAGGTATAAAAAAACCATATCCGTCTTTATGGATAGATATTGTGCCTCTAAGTGTTGCTCCAATCTGGCTTTTTTTATCAAGCCTTTCTTCCTGCTTTTCTTCTTTTTTTTCTTTTTTTATTTTTCTCACATTTTCTTCTATAATATCCTGCGGCAGATTTTTTATGAGCTTTCTTGCCTGCCTTTCATCAATACATAAAATATTAGCAAGTTCATAAGAAGAAATGCTTGGAAATTTTACCAATATATTTAATGCTTTTTTTCTTAATTTATTATCCAAAATAATATCCTTAACTTATTCTGCTAAAACAGAAAGATATCTTTCACCAGTATCTGGTAATAATACTACAATGTTTTTACCTGCATTTTCTTTTCTTGCTGCCACTTTTAATGCTGCCGCCACCACCGCTCCTGATGAAATACCTGCTAAAATACTTTCTTTTTTAGCTAACTCTTTTGCCATAGTATATGCTTCATCATCAGTAATCTGTACCACTTCATCATATACTTTAGTATTTAATACATCAGGCACAAATCCAGCACCTATTCCCTGTATTTTATGCGGGCCCGCTTTTCCTCCAGATAAAACAGGCGATGATGCAGGCTCTACAGCTATTACTTTTATATTACTGTTTTTTTCTTTTAAATACTCACCAACACCAGTAATTGTACCGCCTGTACCTACTGCTGCTATGAAAATATCAATTTTCCCATCCATATCTTCATATAATTCTTTTGCGGTAGTTGCTTTATGGATACTGCTGTTAGCTTTATTTTTAAACTGCTGTGGCATAAATGCACCATCTATCTCTTTTGCAAGCTCTTCTGCCTTTGCAACTGCTCCGCTCATACCTTTACTGCCTTCAGTTAATACAATTTCTGCACCAAATGCTTTAAGCAGTTTACGCCTTTCAATGCTCATAGTTTCTGGCATAGTAAGAATAAGACGATAACCTTTTATTGTGGCAGCACCAGCAAGACCAATACCTGTATTTCCACTTGTTGGCTCAATAATAACGCCGCCTTTTTTTAATAGTCCGTCACGCTCTGCCTGCTCTATCATAGAAAGACCAACCCTGTCTTTTGCACTGGAAAAAGGATTAAATGCTTCTAACTTTGCATATATAAATGCATCAGTATTATTTAGTTTATTTATTTTTACTATAGGTGTATTGCCTATTAATTCTAATATATTTTCTGCGATTTTCATAATATACTCCATTAAATATTTAATATATAATATTTATTCATTAAAAAAAATGCAATAGAGAAAATATATATAGACATATTCATTCATCTTTATTACATTATATCTATGAAAAAGATAAGTTTACTATTTTTAAAATTTTTATCTGGTTTTATTCTTTTATACTTAACATCAGTATTTATCAATCTTTTTGGTATGGTGATATATGCTTTAAGTGTACTAGTTATTGCTGTACCAATAATACTAAACAATGCAGCAAGGTTTAGCTTAAAAAAAGAAATCAAGTTAATAGAATATGAAGAAGGTAAAAAATTATATAAACTGCTTGCTGGCAAAACTTTTGGATATATTATTATCATTCTTACTGCCACAATCCTTGCTTTCATTATACCTGTTAGGATATATTTATTTTCAAGCATAGAATTTTTATGCCTGCTTATTATTTTCCCTTTACTTTTACTTTCAAGGTTAATAAGCACAAAAATAGTGCTTGCAGTATATAATAACCGCTTTGCACCATATAAAATAGAAAGCCTTACTTATATTTTAACAGCTTTTTTTACTGCTGTTATTTTTCCACTTCTATCATACAATTTAAAAGATATTAATATACATCTTCCATTTTTAGATAATGATTTAATATCTTTGCAGTATAACTATGCAGCATATATGGCAGGTAATTTTTTAAACTTTTTTGATAATATAACAAATACTATACTTGATGCAGAAGTAATAAAATCTGCTCCCTTTTGGTTTTTTGGTATGCTTTTAATAGTTCTTAGCGGCGGCGGATTTCTTTTTTATGGTATAGTCAGTTTTATAAGTTTTTTCTTTATTAAAAAAGAAAATCTTGCAAAAGTATTTATGCCTGTCAGGCATGATAAAACAACTAAAATAAATAAATTTATTACATCATTTGTAATTACTCTGCTTACAGTCTTTATATATCCATCTATTTTTGCTGCAGTTACATATATTGCTGCTGCAAAACAGGAAATAGTAGAAGATACTATTAAGGCAAATACTGTTGCTGTGGAAGTGATAAATGGTGTTATGTATAAGGCTGGTACATTAAATAAAATACAGCTTGCTGCAGATATTGCATACGGTGCTGCAAAAGATGATATGGTAAATGATATAAATAAAATGTATGATGAAATACTTTTAAATACTGATAAATATTTAGACTGGTATTACAGCTTGTCAGCAGAATACAGCAGGCTTTTTAAACTTATAACTGGCTCTATTGAAGAGTATATGACAGATAAATTAAAAGAAAACCTTATGGATAATATAACAACAATAATAAACTTTGATAAAGCAGATGCAGATATTGCAAAACTGCAGAATGATATAGATAAAATACTTAATGAAAATAAAATCACAGAAAAAAATGCTCTTTATTCTGTAACAGCAGATATTAAAGTAGAAAATATATACAGTCTGGCAGAAATAGAACCGATGCTTGATTTGAAAAAAAGAGTGCTTGCTTCTACTGGAGGCGGCTTGGCAGCTGGAGCAATAGTTGGTACAATAGCAAGTAAAGTGGCAGCAAAAACAGGCTTTAAAGCAGCTGCAAAGGCTGCAGCAAAAGCAGCAGCAGGAAAAGCGGCAAGTGCTGCAGTGGGTGTTGCTGCTGGTATTGTATCATCTGTCTTTACTTCACCAGTAGGTGGTGCAGCTATTGGCACAGCTGCAGGTGTTGCAATAGATAAAGGGCTTTTAAAGTTAGAAGAAACAGTAAATAGAGAAGAATATAAAAAAGAGATTACATCAAGCATAGAAGAAAATAGGAAACAAATGCTTGATGCAGTAAATAAAGCATTTGAAAACAGGTAGATTTTACGGCTCTATATCTTCTTTATTAATAATATCTTTATCGTTTGTTACTTCATGATATACAGTATATGTGCCCCAGTTGTATTTAACTCTGTCTATCATATATCTATTTAAAAAATCAAAAGCAGCTTTATTTTGATTATCAGCATCTTTTAAATCATTAGGAATAATATTTCCTGCAGGGATAGAAAGAGTTAAATATTTAAGTTTTTGTTCATATCCTGCAGACTGTAATTTTTCATCTTTGCTTTTTGCTCTTTCTGCAAGCCACTTATCTTCTAATGACGTATTATAAAGCTCTCTTTCTTTAATTAATGCATCAGATTTATTTACAAAGCCGGCATATTGAGAAGGTGTTAATATTTTATCTAAATCAAATTTAAAATCGCTGTATAATGTTCTGCGTTTTGCCATAAACATATCTCTTTCTGCTGTATATTTTAATACATACTTAGCAGAAAGTTCATCAAGAGCAGCTTTCTGGTCAGGTGTAAGCCCTGCATTTTTTAAAAGATGTGTATTATATATCCGCTCAGATAATACATTAATAGAATAAGGGTTGCCTTCTACTTTATTAAATATAACAGGCATAATAGCTGCACCAGTTAATGCACCAAGAAAAAAGATAGTCAGGAATGCAAATATAAATTTAATAGATTTTTTTACTGTCATTTATCTATACAACCCCGTATTAAAATAATCTGTTACCATAAACTCTGCCATGGCAGGGTCATAGTTTGAAAAAAGATTTAGTGCTAATAAAACAGCAGCTGCTGCCACAATTGCTGAGCCTATTAAGAATTTTTTATATACTTTTTCAAAGGAAATAATATTATCATCTTGAGCTGATTCTTCAATTTTTGCCATTACATTATCAGTAAACTCTGCTGATGGCTCTATAACAGGCTGTTTTGCAAGAAGACTTAATATATCATCAATATTTTCTTCATTATATTTAAAATTCTGCTCTGCTTTAATTCTTGCCATTACATTATTTGTAAAACTATCATTTGGTTTTACTTCATCTGCAAAAGAAAGAGCTTCAAGTATATCATCTGTTTCATCTAATTTTATAATATCATCATCAAAACTGCTGTCGTTTTTGATACGCTGCATAACATTTAAAGTGAAATCAGACTTTGGAGATATTTCTTTACATTTTAATGATTTTAATATATTTTCCATATTTTGTTCAGTATATTTTTCTTTCATAGTATACCCCGCTACATCATAGTGTTAAGTATTTCTGAGAGTTTTTTTCTGGCACGAAATGCAGTTACTTTAACATTTGATTCTGTCATACCAGTAATTGAAGCTATTTCTGCAACACTTCTTTCTTCTGCATACATCATAGAAATAATTGTTCTTTCAACAGGCTTTAAGTGTTCCATAGCTTTCATAAGCATTTTATATTTTTCATCACCTAAAATATTTGTTTCAGGTGTTCTGTAATCTATACCAAGTTCAATAGTCTGCTCTGTTTCTTCATCAAAAGATGACATTGGCACATCTTTCTGTGCATATTTCTGACGCCAGAAATCTTTGCATGTTCTTATAGCGATAACTGTAAGCCAGTTAATAAATGGCGAATCATTTTTAAAGGTTTTAAGTGATTTATAGCTTTTAAAAAATATATCGTTTGCTACTTCTTCCACATAATCCTGCGGAACATGCATAGAAACTATCTTAAAAACTTTATTTTTATATTTATCTATCAGTATGGCATACTTGTCTGTATCACCGTCTAGTACTTCTAAGATAATATCTATATCATTTATTTCCACAGTATCCCTCTTAAAATTTACCTATCACTTTTAATGTCGCAGCAAAAGCAGAAAAGTTACATATAAATTTTATCTTTTAATTAAATATTCCTGCCTTGCTCTTTTATAGCTTAGAGAGATAAGCTCTTTTAATACTTTTTCAAACATATCTTTTGATGGGCTTATGCACTGGATAAAGTATTCTTTATGTTTTAACGGGTGGGGCATAACTATATCAGACTTAGTGTAGTCACATTCTTTATAACAAATATATTTTTCATGATAAGGGCATGACTTACTGAATAATTTATTATATTCATCTTTAGTTAAGCACAGGCTGAGCCTGTATTTATCTGGGTGGTTTAGGTCTGAAAAATTATCATCATCAGTATCAAATTCCTGTATATTTAAAAAAAAGATGCTGATATTATTTTGAGAATATAAAAGCTCCTGTCCGTATGGAGTATGGCTGTAATCTACATATCCGTAGTTATCAAGACAGTATGTAATAATATCATCAGCTTTCATTTTTATACCTCAAATGAATATTTAAAATCTGGGTTATTATAAGTGCCTTCTAATATTGCCTTAACATCCTCTATAATAACTAATTCTTCATTTGTTGGAATTAAAAATATTTTAACTGGACTGTCATCTTTAGAAATATCTGCTTCTGAATGAGCTGCCTCGTTTTTATCATTATCTATATTTATGCCAAAATGCTCTAATCCCTCACAAACCATTTTTCTTGCAATACTTGAATTTTCTCCAACACCTGCAGTAAATATTACTGCATCAAGGCCGCCTAAAACTGCATAGTATTCGCCGATTAATTTTTTCAGTCTGTATGATTCTATATCCATAGAAAGATTGCACAGCTTATCCCCTTCTTTTGCAACCCTTGCTATATCACGCCTGTCTGTATATCTGCCTGTAATACCAAGCACACCAGAGCGTTTATTAAGCACAGTATTTACTTCTTCAGAAGAAAAGCCTTCCTTATCTATCATAAAAAGCACAACTGCAGGGTCAATACTTCCGCTTCTTGTGCCCATAACTGCACCATCTAACGGAGTAAAACCCATTGATGTATCAATAGATTTACCACCGTTTACAGCAGTAACACTTACACCGTTTCCAATATGCAGGCTTATTAATTTAGTATCTTTAATATCCTTATTTAATAGTTTTGCTGCCCGCCTTGATACATATAAATGGCTTGTGCCGTGAAAACCGTACTTTCTTACACCATATTTTTCATACCACTTCATAGGTATTGCATATAAATAAGCAGTAGGCGGTATAGTCTGATGAAATGCAGTATCAAACACAGCAACCTGCGGCACATCTGGCAGTAATGATTTAATAGCAGTAATACCAGCTAAGTTAGGCGGGTTATGAAGGGGTGCAAGGCTTGAAAGAGAATCAATTGCGTTAATAACTTCATCATCAACAAGCACACTTTTATTAAACATTTCACCACCATGGACTATTCTATGGCCGACTGCATCTATTTGATTTAATTCTGAAATAACACCAAATTCTTCATCAGTTAAAAATTTAAAAACAGTAAATATTGCATCTTTATGGTTAGCACAGTCACATTCCAGCCTGTGTTTCTGGTGCTCTGTCTGGTGGATAATAAATGTGCCAACAAACCCTATACGCTCTAAAGCACCTTTTGCAAGCAGCCTGCCTGTATTAGTATCATATAACTGATATTTTACTGATGAACTGCCACAGTTTAATGCTAATATCTTCATAAATCCTCCAACTTAAAAAATAATAATGTTTTATTTCAAATATGTCAAATATTATGTATTCTGCTTCACCCCAATTTTTTTACAATAATACTAATAACTATATAATAATTAAAATAAAATATTTACTAGAATTAACAATAGAGCTTAAAAATTAGTATATATTAATATGATATTATATCCGCTTTTAAAGAATGTTCCCCTGTTATTTTATTACCTTTGCGACTTAATTGTATATGAACAATTTTTTCGGAATGGTTTGCTGACAGATTGTTTGAGCGATAGCGAGTTGCTGCAGCAATGGAGAAAAAATTGAGAATGTTTATACAATTGGAGCATAAGTAATAAAATAACAAAAAGATTGATTTGTGAGATTTGCGGCGGTAAGACAGTTTAAAATATACTACAAATACATAAATAATAATTACTAAGTTTATTATAAATTAGCATTTTTAATCATAGTTCAAAAAAATAGGAAGGGGTAAACCAATTAAGTATTGTTACTAAAAAACATGCATCTCAATTTTATATAAATTCTCTATGTATTACATACTTTTTACACAATTTTAATCTATAAATTATTATCAATATTAACAATCGAGGTGCTTTTGTGGAATTAGGCTCTATTGGGATGTTTTTTCAAATATCCGCACTTATACTCTGCTTAGCTTCTGTTACAGCATACATATATGCATATCTAACAAAGGCTTATAATATAAAATCAATAGGTAACTATCTATTTATTGGTACAACAATCACTATTGTGATTGCATCAATAGTTCTTTTTACAGCATTTGCTGTCAGCGACTTTTCTATTGCCTATGTTGCCCATTACAGTGACAATTCACTTCCTATGTTCTATAAAATCAGTGCATTCTGGGGTGGTCAGGCAGGCTCACTTCTTTTATGGGTGCTTTTACTTGTTATTTTTGGTACAATTGAACTTTTCCGTATTAAAAAGATGAATGACACTTATCAGCTTGGCGTTATGCTTATTATGGCTGGTACTACATTATTTTTTACACTTCTTGTATCATTTTTACAAAACCCATTTGAACTTACAAGAGTTGTGCCAAATGACGGCTCAGGTTTAAACCCACTGCTTCAAAATCCTGGTATGGTTATTCACCCACCTACCTTATATGTTGGTTATGTTGGTTTTACAGTTATTGCTGCACACTCTCTTGGAGCAATATTATCAAGAGATTTCTCTGCAACATGGGTTAAAATGGCTAGACCTTGGTCTATGATTATATGGGCTTTCTTAACTGTAGGTATCGTTATTGGTGCATGGTGGGCTTATGTAGAACTTGGCTGGGGCGGATACTGGGCATGGGACCCTGTTGAAAATGCATCCCTTATGCCATGGTTTACTGCTACTGCATTTTTACACTCAGCTTATGTTTATGAAAAAACTGGTAAATTAAAAGTATGGACATTTATATTATTAATCATTACTTTTGAACTTACTATTTTAGGTACATTTATAACTAGAAGCGGCTTAATAGATTCTGTGCACAGCTTTGCACCACATCCTATTGGCTACTACTTCTTAGTATACATTGTTATATCAGCAGTTGTATATATTATAGCACTTACTTCTAATAAAGAATTTAAAGAGCTTATTAAACAAGACGAAGAAGAATTTAAATTCTTATCAAGAACAGGGCTTGTATTAATATCTAACTGGCTGTTTTTAGCAATTTCATTAGCAATTGCTTTCGGTACATTAACACCTATTTTTACAGGTGCTAACTACACTATCTCTTACTATAACAGAGCAACTGCCCCATTTTTTATGTTTATTTTCTTAACCAGCGGCTTTGGACTTTTAACTGGCTTTAAAATATCTAATATGATGAAATACAGATTAAGATTAATCATTTCATTTGTTATAGCAATTGCTGGTGTAATCATTATGGCTGCTCTTGGCTATACTAATAAAATGTCATTAGCATTAAATTTTACAATATTCTTTTCTGCATCAGCAGTTCTTATCCGCACTTTTACATCATTTAAAAGCGGCGGCTTAAAGTCTGTTTTACAGGCTAATAGATTTTATGGTGCAATGATTATACATATAGGACTTGTAATAATAGCTTTTGGTATAGTTATGTCATCATTTTATTCCTTTAAAGGTGAATACAGCGTTAAACCTGATTTTGTACTTGACTACAACGGCTATACATTCCAAGTAGGATATTACTCAAATCTGCAGGAAAAAAACTATATTTCTGAATTTGTACCTATAAAAATATATAAAGGTGATGAACTTATTACAACTGCATATCCTGAAATGAGAACATACAACCGCCGTTCTGATGAAGTATTTAGAGAAGTTTCATATTATTCACTGTTTACTGGTGATTTATACTTTGCTCTTTATACTATTAACCCCGATGATTCATCAATGGTTATACTCTTTATTCATCAGCCATTTGTTTCATGGATTTGGGCAGGCTGTATAATAATGGTTATTGGTGCATTCTTTGGTGCTTTTACATTCAAAAGAAAGGAAAAGGACACTCAAGATAATAAAAAAAGTTACTTGATAACTGAAAAATAACTGCTAAAATTTATATCCATTTATACCCCATTTAGTTTCCTAAATGGGGTTTTTCTTTTACTGTATCAAAAAGCATAAAGTCATTATATTTATAGATAGTTATACACTCTATACTATAAAATATTTTGTTTTTATAAAGATATAAGATAAATGATAAAATATATTTATAATAAATGCTTTCCGTTCTTTATATTAATTAAAAAAATATCATACTTATGTTTTCTGTGATGTAATAATAAAATAATTAGCAGAAATAAAGAAAGAAATGCATGCTGAATAATTGATTTATATATGTGATATATTATAAGATTGATAAGTAAATTTTATAATAAATTATGACTGTATAGAAAAATGTCCGCTTTGCCTTACACTGCTAAAGCGGACCAGCGAATAATTAATGGTAGATACCTTATGGGAAAAGATACCTGCTAATAATCATTTATATATTTATATGTCCGCTCATATTATGAGCGGACAATATTATTTATTATAAGATAAAAATATCTTATCTCTTACTTCATAGTATGCAAAGCACCAGCTTTTGTCATTGGTCTTGTTTTATGACATACTATAC
>CALUWI010000028.1 GCA_944324465.1 uncultured Mucispirillum sp.
AAGATTTTGTCATCTACTGGCATAGCCAGTAGTTTTTGGTTTCGCTACGCTCAACTCTCTAAAGAGTTAATAAAAAACCGAGTATTATAAAATACTCGGTAAAACTATCATTTCAGTTATAAAAGATAAGTATAATTAACTATTACATACCATAATATTAATTTTATACTGGTTTTGCACCTTTTGATTCAAGGTATGCACCAAGCCTTGTATCAATTTTCATAATATGGTCTGAGAGCCAGTCTTTTAAAAACTCAAGCACATTTACTCCCATAATATCTTCACCAGAGTCATATCTGTCTTCAAGTTTTTTGATTTCTGCAATGAAATCTTTATGAAGTTTCATGTGGCTTTCTTTTTCTGGATAGTTATACTCTGCCATCATTTTGTTTTCAAACCCAAAATGCCATACAGTATAATCAACTAAGTCTTTTAATACTTTACCAAGTTTTTCTCTTGATGAGCCTGATGAAAGTGAGTTATATACTGCATTAATTAAATCAATCCATCTAATGTGCTGTTCATCAATTGCATTATAGCCTACTGATAATGCAGAAGTAAATGTCATAAATTGACCTTCCCCTGCAGAATAGCCTTTTGAGCTTTCTTTCATTTCAGCAGCAATATTGTCAAGGTTGCTGCCAAGTTTCTGGCTTTCAAGTGTTCTATTTAATGCAACACCGTTTTCTTCGTATACTTTTTCAATAGATTTTGTAATATTGCCTATGCCTTCATACTGGTCATTCATAGCTTTTACAATATTTTTTGTAATATCAAGCATACCGTTAGTTTCATCACGAATATCTATAACTATTGCACCAGTATCCATAGTAATGCCTATGGCTTCTTTTACCTGGTCAGCATTTATATTAACCTGTGTTGATATATCAGATGTTCTTGAATGGAGCTTATCAACAACTTTTTCTATTTCTGCAGTAAATGATGTAGTTTTTTCTGCAAGTTTTCTCACCTCATCTGCAACTACTGCAAACCCTCTGCCTGATTCCCCTGCTCTTGCTGCTTCAATAGCTGCATTTAATGCTAAAAGGTTTGTCTGGTCTGCAATATCTGTAATATTACCAATACTTTGCTTAATATCATTAGAATAAATTACAAAATCGCCCATTGTGGCAACAATAGAGTTAACAGTTTCCTGTATCTGCTGCATTTTTAATATATTTGTTTCCATAGCTGTGCCTGCCTGGCTTGTTTTTGCAAGACAAAGCTCTGCAGCTTTTTGAGAGTCATCACATATTGCTTTTACATGTTCTGCTGTGTTTTGTAAATCATGAACTTCTTCACTTACAGTTCCTAAACTTTGGTTTACAGTCATCACATTATCATGCAGATTTGTCTGCACTGATGTTAAATCCCCAGCAGCTGATGCAACCCGCACCTGCGCATTTCTAAAATTTGCTCCTAATGCACAGAGTTTGTCACTTAATTCATGGATATGTTTACCAATATTCAAAAAACGGCCTGTTGTCTGTGGCGGCTGAGTTGGACATGTTACCAGTGCTATATCAATATAGTCGTTTAATATTTTCATTTGTTTATAGAAAATCGCATCTTTTGCTACATTTATAGCAACAGATAAAATAAATATCACAACAGCTCCTAGTCCTGTATGAATATCTGTAACTAATGTTAATATTATAGTTATTATCAATGCAATAACTGTATAAATAATACTTAGCGTTTTCATCCTACAACTCCTTATAACGCACAAAAAATTATGATATGGCTGTGGCACTAATTGATGCCAGTTTTATACCTTTTAATGCCTTTATTTTATAATAAAGTGATTTGACAAGACTGCTTTCGCCACGAATGGCAAGTATTTCAAGACATGTATCATGGTCTAAATGGATATGCTGCATAGAGATTATTAAATCATGGCTTTCATGCTGCACTTCTAAAAGTTTAGACACTAAATCTTTATTGTGGTGGCTGTATAAAAAAGTGACAGCCCCTGCAAGCACTCCTTCCGCATTAATAATATCTGCTTCAACATACTCTTTGATTAAATCTGATATTGCTTTTGAGCGTGTTTCATAAGACTGAGCTTTAATCTGCTTATCAAAAAGCTCAAGCAAATCTTTATCAAGAGATACCCCAAACCTGGTTAATTCTGACATTTTTTTCTCACTTATACTTTTAAATCAGTTTAACAGATTACTCTTATTTTTCTTTATAATCAAGATTTTTTTACCTCTCCTACTTAAACAATCCACATTTAAATTAGTTCATTATTTTTCTGCAACAGGCACAGCTTTTATCTGTTTTAAATATCTTCCTAATACTAAATCAGTTTTAAGTATATGATTAATAAGCCATTTTTTAAGAAATTCTAATATATTTACAACTGATATTTCTTCGCCATTTTCAAGCTTATTATATATAATTTTTACTTCTTCCAGTATATCATCATGCTGCACTTTATGTTCATCAAAGCCTTTAAAGTTATATTTTTCCATCATTCTGTTTTCAAAACCAAAGTGCCATACAGTATAATCTACTAAATCTTTTAACACCATTTGTATAGATTTGCTGTCTGACTGGCTTATATAAGCCTGATAAAGCCTGTTAAACAAATCTATCCACTTTTTATGCTGATTATCAAGCGGTTCATAATCTACTGACAGTGCATTTGTAAATGTAAGATAATTTTCAGTATTTATTGTATTTGATATATACTCTTTTGTAATATCTTTTAATTCAAGAGCTATATCATTTAAGTTACTTCCTAACTTTAAACTTTCACTTGTTCTTGCAAGTGCAGTATTATTTTCCTTATATATTTCTGCAACAGCCTGATTAACTGCTCCTATACCTTCATACTGAGCATGAATATTTTGAACAATAGTTTTTGTAACATTAAGCATATTGTTTGTTTCTGTGCGAATATCTGCAACAAGCATACCTGTTTCTTCTGTTACCTGAATAGTTTCTTTTACCTGCTCCGCATTAATATTTACCTGTGATGATATTTCAAAAGTTCTTGAATGAAGCTTATCTACAACTTTTTCAATTTCTGCAGTAAATGATGTAGTTTTTTCTGCCAGTTTTCTCACTTCATCAGCAACTATTGCAAAGCCTCTTCCAAGCTCTCCCGCTCTTGCTGATTCAATAGCTGCATTAAGAGCTAAAAGGTTTGTCTGGTCTGCAATATCTTCAATACCCTGAATACTGTTTTTTATTTCATTTGAATATGATATAAAATCCTCCATACTTATAACCATTAAATCAACAGTCTGCTCTATCTGCCTCATTTTCATCATATTATTATCCATTGCTTTTGTGCACTGGCTTGTTTTATCAAGGCACAGCTCTGCAGCAGTTTTTGAATCTTCACACATAACATTCACCTGCTCTGCAGATTTCTGCAAATCTTCCATCTGCCCTGCAACACAGTTCAGCTTATCATTTACCATTTTTACATTACTGTTTAATGATGACTGTACATTTGAAATTTCAAATGCAATAGATGAAATATGCACATAACTTGCACTAAATCTTGTATAAAGTCTTGTAAGTTTATTATTAAATTCATGGATTTTATTAGAAAGGGAAGAAAATCTTTTTTTAACAACTGCAGGTTTTTCCTGGCTTGCATTTAATGCTGATTCTACATAGCTGTTCATATCTTTTACAGCAGCGGCAAAAGATATATCAGAATACAGCATAATAATAAAAGCAAAAATACTTACAGCAAAAGCCCCCGCCCCTGCAGATACTCCTGCAAATATCAGAAGTAAAATAGATACACATAAAGAAATAATTAAAAAAAATACTGTTGTTTGTCTCATAACTACTCACCAATCTAAAATTTACTATACATCTTATTATATAGTAGTATTTTATTTAGACAATTTCAACCTATTTTATCCTTTTTAAAAAAATTGTGTAAATTACATATAAAAACTTGATTTTATAGAACAAAAAATATACTATAATATTTTTAATTATATAAAACAACAGGAGCAGCAATGTTTAAAGATTTAATAGAAAAACTATTTACACCAAGTCCAGAAAAAATATTTAAAAAATTACAACCATTAATCAATAACATTAATAACCATGGGGAAAGGCTGAAAACTCTTGATAATGATACTCTTTTCAACCAAACTGTTATTTTCAGAAAAAGGCTTGCTGAAGGAGAAAGTTTAAATGATATTCTTCCAGAAGCATTTGCAACAGTTAGAGAAGTAAGTGACAGAATATTAAAAATGCGTCATTTTGATGTGCAGCTTATGGGCGGCTATGTTCTCCATTCCGGCAAAATATCTGAAATGAAAACTGGTGAAGGTAAAACATTAGTTGCTACACTTCCTATGTACTTAAATGCTATTGAAGGAAAAGGTGCTCATCTGGTTACTGTAAACGATTACCTTGCACGCCGTGACGCTTCCTGGATGGCTCCAATATATTTAGCATTAGGGCTTTCTGTTGGTATTATCCAAAGTGATGCCTCTAAACAGGTGGTATGGGACGATAAAGAAAATTTCACTGTTAAACTTATAGATATTTCAAGAAAACAGGCTTATGCCTGCGATATTACATACGGCACAAATAATGAGTTTGGCTTTGACTATTTAAGAGATAATATGAAATATGACTTATCTGAATATGTACAGAGAGAACTCCATTATGCTATTGTGGATGAAGTAGACTCTATCTTAATAGATGAAGCAAGAACACCGCTTATTATTTCAGGCCCTACAAATAATACTACTGATAACTATTATGCTGTTAATAATGTTGTTAAACTTTTACAGCCAGAAACACATTACACTGTTGATGAAAAAAGAAAATCTGCTGACTTAACAGATGAAGGTATTAACTTTGTAGAAGCTGGCTTAAAAGTAGGCAACCTTTATGATATCCAGAATGTAGATACTCTCCATTTTGTAAATAATGCATTAAGAGCACATGCAGTATATAAACTTGATGTAGACTATGTTGTACAGAATGGGGAAGTTATTATTGTTGATGAATTTACAGGCAGGCTTATGCCGGGCAGAAGATATTCTGACGGACTTCATCAGGCATTAGAAGCAAAAGAAGGAGTGCAGGTGCAGAATGAAAACCAAACTTATGCTTCTATTACTTTCCAAAACTATTTTAGAATGTATGAAAAATTATCAGGTATGACAGGTACAGCATTAACAGAAGCCAACGAGTTTAAAAGTATATATGATTTAGAAGTTGTTCCTGTTCCAACACACAGAAAAGTAAACAGAATAGACAGACCTGATGTAATTTACAGAACTGCTCAGGAAAAATATGAAGCTATTGTTAAAGTTATAGAAGAACTGCATAAAAAGGGACAGCCTGTTCTTGTGGGTACTATCTCTATTGAAAAAAGTGAACTGCTTTCCCACATGCTGCAAAAAGCAAAAATTAAGCATGAAGTATTAAATGCTAAAAACCACGAAAGAGAAGCAGAAATCGTGGCTCATGCTGGTGAAATAGGTGCTGTTACCATTGCAACAAATATGGCTGGCCGTGGTACAGATATTAAATTAGGCGAAGGTGTGCAGGAATTAGGCGGTTTATTTATTTTAGGTACAGAAAGGCACGAATCCCGCCGTATTGATAACCAGCTGCGAGGCAGGTCAGGCAGGCAGGGCGATAATGGTGAAAGCCGATTTTATTTAAGTACAGAAGATGACTTATTAAGAAAATTTGGTGCAGAAAAACTTTCTAAAATCATGAGCACTCTTGGCTTAAAACACGGAGAAGAAATAGAATCATCTCTTATTACTAAAACAATAGAAAGTGCACAGAAAAAAGTGGAAGCATTCCATTTTGAAATGCGTAAACATTTACTTGAATATGATAATGTGGCAAATGCTCAAAGAAAGGTTGTTTACAGCCTTAGAAGCCAGATATTACAAGGCTCTGATATTGATAAGATTATCAGAGAATATGCAAGTGATGTTATCAGTGCACTGCTTGAAGATTTTATTACTCCGCAAAATCCAGATTATGAACGAGCAGAAGAAATATTTGAAAAAATATTCGGCTTAAAAGCAGATTTATCTCAGGCTGATGCAAAACATTTAGATATTGCTAAAAATGAATTAACAAGTCTTTTTGAAGCAAAATTTTTAGAAAGACAGCAGGAATTTAAAGGCCATTTTGAAGATTTTTCAAAATATATTCTTATTAATACTCTTGATAACAGATGGAAACAGCACTTACTGCAAATGGACCACCTCCGCGACAGTGTAGGCTTAAGGGGATATGGTCAAAAAGACCCATTAATAGAATACAAAAGAGAAGCCTATGCACTTTTTATTGATATGATGGATAAAATAAACAGAGAAACTGTTGAGCTTATTATGAAAGTGCAGATACAAATGCAGACTCCAGAAGAAGCCGCAGCAGAAAATGCACGAAGGCTGAAACAGCTGCAGGCAGAAAACGATAAACAGTTAAAAGAAAAACGCTCACTTGAAAAAGAAGCTCAGAAAAAAGCTGCAACTGTTAAAAGAAATGCACCTAAAATAGGAAGAAATGACCCTTGTCCTTGCGGCAGTGGCAAAAAATATAAAAACTGCCACGGTGCTCAAGGCTAGTTCAGCTTAAAAGGTTTTTAGTATTAAAGGTGAATTAATATAAACAGGTGATATATGAAAAAATTATTAACTTTACTTTTTACATTAGTATGCTTTACTGCTTTTGCAGAAGATAAAGATAATACTGCTGACTATATGAAACAGTTATCTGCTGTGAAAAGTTTATCAGCAGAGTTTAAACAGGTAAATAATTTAAAAGATTACGGCGAAGATATTTATACAGGCAAAGTATATATAAATATGAAAGAAAAAGCATTATGGGATTATATTGAGCCTTATTCATCCTGGTATCTTATAACTAATGAAACTATTGACCATTATGATGAAATAAATAACCAGCTTATTAAAATGAAAGCAAAAGATTATAAAGAATATGCACTTTTACAGGTATTAATGGATTTTTCTCAGCTTAGCAAGAGCTTTACTTCAGAACAAAAAGATAATATATTATATTTAAAACCAAAAAGCGATGCAGGGCTTGCTTATATTAATATTGTTTTTAAAGACGGTGTAATATCTGAAATAAACAGTAAAGATAATGCAGGCAACTTAACTACTATAACTTTAAGCAAAGTGGAAATAGATAAAAAAATAAGCGATTCTTCTTTTAAAAAGAAACTGCCTGCTGATGTAAATATATTTAATCAGTAAAAAGGAGCAATGTGCAAATGTTAACCAAAATTAAGCATAAAATTACAAATATTGATAAGCATATTTTTATTAGGAATTTTTTATTTGTACTAGCAGTTACAGTAGTATATAGTTTATCTGTAAATATTCCTCTAATTAAAATGAATTATCCAGAAAAATATTTTATACTTGCTTTATTTATGTCAATTACTCGTGATTTTATTATTTGGTTTATTGTATTTTTAAACAGATGGGTTTTTGCTGTATTTACTATTTTTACTTTTGTTGCTGGATTTGGTCTAAAATATGTAAATGAATATTTAAATATGGGACTGAATATTGGTACATTTGAGGTAATCTTTTCAACAAATTTAGCAGAAACAAAAGGAGTAATGAATAGCACTTTAATAAGTTATTTCATAGTTGGCTTACTGCTTTCTCTAATTATTATATCATTAAGGTTTATTTTAATAGAAAATAAAACAAAAACAAATGGGGGGGGGAATTACTCCTTCTTACTGCATTAATCTTTCTATTATTAGGTAAATTACCTGAAAATTTTATGAAAACAGTTAAATATGGTTATTCTAAAAATGATATCATAAATGTAGGCAGAGGTTTTGATATAATGCCTGAAAAAATATATGAAAACTTCTACCACCTTTTCAGAAATAAAATCAAAACAAAATATATGATATATCAAAGAAAAAATTTTGAAATCAATGATATAGTCTATAATAATACAGAAGAACAGATTGTCATCTTTATACTTACAGATGCTCTGCGACCTGACCATATGTCTTTGTATGGATATAACAGAGAAACAACACCATATATGAAACATTATGGATTTATCCCATTCAATGATATGTATGCTTGTGAAACATCTACAACCCGTTCCGTTCCATGTCTTTTGACAAGTATGAATAGGGGAGAAAATTTTCTTACATATCTTGAAAAACCTTCGATATTTACTATATTTAGAAAAGCTGGCTTTTATACTGCTTTTATCTCTGCACAAAGCTCAATTTCTACATCAGACACAGGGCAGACTATTATTGCAGATGATGCTGATTATAGTTTTTTTAATATCAATTTTGATGTGCAGTATGATACTGAACTATTGCCATATTTTGATAATATTTTAAATAACAGCAATCCAAATAAATTAATAGCTATTCAGCTAAATGGAAGTCATTGGGATTATAATACAAGGTTTAAATTAGAAGATGCAGAATGGAAACCATTATGTGAAAATTTTGCACTTGACTGTCCTGTTGAAAACTTAGTTAATTCTTACGATAATACAATACTTACTACAGATACACTTGTAAAAAATATAGTTGAAAGAGTAAAGGATAAAAATGCAGTAATTTATTTTTCATCTGACCATGGGCAGTTCCTTGGAGAAGGTGGACTTCGTCTGCATGCCCAAGGAAGAATGAATTTTAAAGAAGTAGGGGTAGTTCCTTTTGCTGTATGGTATTCAGATAAAGCGAAAAAACATGTTAATATTAACACAATAATGAATAATAAAGATAAAATTACTACACATGATATAATCTTTCATTCAATAACATCATGTGCAGGCATAGAATCAAGCATTATTGATAAAAAATTAAGCATATGTTCTGAAAATTTAAAAGAAATACCTAATGAATTTATAAATTATATAAGTAAAAAAGCAGAATAGTTTACATATTCACTAATAACAAGATAGTATCATTAATAGTATACTATCTTGTTATGGTACTTAATAGTCTAAAATCAAAATCCCTGTAGTATCTTGATTAAGTACATATAATCTTATAAATAAAGAGCGTAACTGCATTTGTAGAGAACTGCCACTGAACCAATAGTTTTTATGCATATTAGGAAATATATTATTAACAAGACTAAAATATTTTACATTACAGCTTATAAAATCTACTGGATATTGTTCTACAATATCAATAATATTTTTTATTATTAAATCATTTTTTTCTCTATCTTCATAAAATACAGGTTCAAAATAGTATGATGTAATAAAACCTTTGTTTAAAAAACTTTGCAGTAATGAAGGATAAGGGCTTTCTATAATAATAGACGATTTATTTATATTATACTTAGCTACAAGATTTATTAATATATCTAAAATACTTAAGTAATTTTCACTATTCATATTTTTAAAATCAAGCCAAATATATTTTAAATCAGACCTCCCACCACTAATACTACTTATATTTGCAAATATATCATCTAAGTATAAATAACTATTTTTATTTATATCTAAATTAATATTATCATGAGCAATAATAAATTTATTTTCATAAAATACAATATCAGTTTCAAAACATTTATATTTATTAAAATACTTCTTTAATTTTTCTATACTGTAAACTGCATGTATTGATATAAAAGGCTCTGAAAAATTATTTTTTATATTATATGGACTTTCTATACTGCTGTATTTATCATACGATAATGTATTAGAATATGTATATAATGAAAAATAACCAATGATACTTTCTATAACACTCCATGAAATTATACTAATCAGTATAAAAATAATGAAATATTTTATATGCTTCAATGTAATCATACTTTATTCTGAAACTTTATTCATTATTTCAAGCGGTGTAAGGTTTAATATTTCTGCCGCTTTTTTGCAGTCTTCCCATTCTGGAGAAAGTCTTTCTATATCATTATATTTTATGCGTTTAAGTTTTATTGTTTCACCCATAAAATCTTTTTCTATAAAATCTCTTTGGGCAGTTATTCTGTTTACTTTTTCTACCCGCATACCTATTGTGCTTGAATACTTAAATAAAGTGTATATTATATTATCTTTATCAGCTTCTACACACATTATATTGACAACATATAACGGTCTGTTTTTCTTGCCAAAAGCAGGGATAAAGCATACATCCTTTGCACCTTTTTCCATGAGCTTTTCATGCAGATAGCCTAAAAGCTCCCCTGTCATATCATCTATATTTGTAGTAATATTTATTATGCTGTCATTATAACCATTTTCTAATATAATAACACGCATAAAGTTTGCCATACCTTTAAACTCTTTCTGACCTGTTGCAAAGCTGTCTTTTACCACAGTGCCTGAAAAAGAGTTTGTATATTCTGAAATATAAGTTTTAAGCAAAGCAGCACCAGTTGGAGTTATCATCTCACCTTCTGTATCTACTCTTTTTAATGGTACATTTTCTAATATTTTAAGAGTTGCAGGGGCTGGAAGCGGCATTATGCCATGGGCTGCATTAATATAACCATAACCAGTTACAGGAATATTTGATATTACTCTATCAATATTTAATTCATTTAAACACCAGGCTGCACCAAAAACATCAATAATAGTATCCACAGCACCTATTTCATGAAAATGAACTTCTTCTATACCTATTCCATGCACTTTGCTTTCTGCTTCAGCTATTATTTCAAAAGTTTTTACTGCATTTTCTTTTACCTTATCATCACATTCTGCAGAATATATCATCTTTTTAATATCTTCTAAATGCCTGAAAGGCTCGCCCTCTATATCACATTTTATAATAAGCCTGTTGCAGGCTACAGCATTTCGCCATACTGTTTCAAGCTCTAATTCTACAGGCTTATTAAGCATTTTTGATAATATATCTGATAATTTCTTAATATCTGCTCCAAGCCCAGCTAAAGCTGCAAGCATAATATCCCCAGAAATACCAGTAGTCATATCCAAGTATAATTCTTTCATATTATTTTACCAGTTTATTACCTGCTGGGCAGTAAGCAAATATTTTACACTCATTACAGTTTGGTTTTTTAGCAGTACAGAAATATCTGCCAAAAAGTACAAGCTGATGTGAAAGCTCTGTCCATCTTTCTTTCGGAAAGATTTTCATTAAATCCTGCTCTATTTTTTCAGGGTCAGAGTTTTTTGTAAGCCCATACCTGTTAGTTATTCTTTTAACATGGGTATCTACAACCATACCCGGTACTTTAAAAGCATTACCAAGCACCACATTTGCTGTTTTTCTGCCAACACCAGGAAGTTTTATAAGGCTTTCCATATTATCTGGCACATTTCCATTATGCTCTTTTACAAGAGCGTATGCCATGCTTTTAATATTTTTAGCCTTGTTTTTATAAAACCCAGTAGAATGTATTAATTCTTCTATTTTTTCTATTGGAGCTTGAGCCATACTTTCTGCATCAGGATATTCTGCAAATAACACAGGTGTTACTTTATTCACCTGCTTATCTGTGCACTGGGCAGAAAGTATTGTAGCTACTAAAAGCTGAAAAGGGTTATTATATATAAGCTCACAGTGAGCTTCTGGAAAAAGCTCTTTTAAATATTCCATAAATGGAGCTAAATCTTTTTTACCGCCCATTTTAAAGTCCGTATTCTTTCCAGCGTTTTGTTACAAGTTCTTTAATATCTTCACTCATAACTATATCTTCAGGCCATTCACGCATGTGACCTTCGCCAGGCAGTTTTTTAGTTGCATCTATGCCTATTTTGTTACCCCAGAAAGCATAAGGTGATGAATGGTCTAATGTATCAACAGGACCTTTAACTATGCATGTATCTCTTTCCCAGTCCACATTGTTTCCCATTCTCCATAAAACTTCATTTGTGTTTTTAACATCTACATCTTTATCAACTACAACTATCATTTTAGTAAACATCATCTGCCCTGTGCCCCACACATAGTGCATAATCTTATGTGCCTGCATAGGATATTTTTTATCAATAGATAAAAACATAATATTATGAAATACACCTTCAAGAGGCATATACATATCAACAATTTCTGGAACCTGTTTTTTAAGGATAGGCAGGAATATTCTTCCAGTAGCCACCCCCATATAGCAGTCTTCCATAGGCGGCTTGCCTACTATTGTTGTAGGGTATATTGCATCTTTTCTATGAGTGATACATGTAATATGAAATACAGGGAAATCATCAGCTAAAGAATAATAACCTGTATGGTCGCCAAAAGGTCCTTCCCTGCGAAGTTCATCAGTTAATACATAGCCTTCTAAAACTATTTCACTGTTTGCAGGTACTTCTAAATCTACAGTTTCGCATTTTATCATTTCAACTGCCTGTTTTCTAATAAAGCCAGCAAACAGCATTTCATCAATACCATCTGGCACAGGAGCAGTAGCAGAAAATGTTACAACAGGGTCAGGACCAAGAGCAACAGCTACTTCTAATTTTTCAAGTCCCATTCTACGAGCTTTCCTAAAATGGTCTGCTCCACCATGGTGAATATGCCAGTGCATACCTGTTGTTTTGCCGTCATATACCTGCATACGATACATACCGCAGTTTCTTGTGCCAGTTTCTGGGTCTTTAGTAAAAACGCAAGGCATTGTTATAAATCTGCCTGCATCCTGAGGCCAGCATTTGATTACTGGAAATTTAAATAAATCTACATCGTCCCCTTTTAAAATAACTTCTTTACAAGGGCCTTTTTTAACAGTTTTTGGAAGAATATTGCTAAGCTCCATAATCATAGGCAGGCTTTTTATTTTATCCATAAAGTTTTGCGGAGTATTTTTATCAACAAGGTTTATAATATGTTCACCAAGCTCATCTAAATCATCAACTTCTAAAGCCATACACATTCTTTTTATAGAGCCAAATATATTTATTACTATATCATGGTCTGAGCCGTCCACATTTTCAAAAAGCAGTGCTTCACCATAATTTTTTGATACTCTGTCAGTTATTTCTGCCACTTCTAATATAGGGTCAACTTTAACAGAAACTCGTTTTAATTCGCCTTTCTTTTCTAAAGCCTTAATAAACTCTCTTAAATCGTTATAAGCCATATTTCACCAACTAATTTATTTGTTTTATAGGATAATTAATTTTGATAAATTATACAAGAGTTTTATATACTGTAGAAATAATTTCTATATATTTGAAAGAGGAAATTGATATTATAAAAAAATGTCCGCCCTGCCATACACTGCAAAAACGGACCGGCAAAATATTTAATGGTAGATACCTTATGGGAAAAGATACCTGCTAATAATCATTTATATATTTATATGTCCGCCCATATTATGAGCGGACAATATTATTTATTAAATAAGATAAAATATCTTATCTCTTACTTCATAGTATGCAAGGCACCAGCTTTTGTCATTGGTCTTGTTTTATGACATACTATACAGTTTTTAGCTGGTGTATTGCTCCAGTTGCCTAC
>CALUWI010000029.1 GCA_944324465.1 uncultured Mucispirillum sp.
GCATGTGTTAAGCACGCCGCCAGCGTTCGTTCTGAGCCAGGATCAAACTCTCCATACAAATATTGTATTCCAAAAAAATTCTTACCTAACTAATTACTAAGCTGTCTATCACAATTTAACCTATTCTGTTGTCAATCTCTCATCCCCCCTCACTCTCGCAAGGGAAGATAACCTTAATACTTTTTTCAATTCTTGTCAAGAACTTTTTTTAGTTATTCAAAACTTTTTTTCTTAAGCTCTTAAAACAAATAATTTTTAAAGCATTATTTATTATCTTTTAAATCATCTTTTCCCTTTTAAAACACCCTTTTTAAAAGTGCCTCATCATCAAGGGAAGTATTTTCTATCAAACTTCTACTAATTTGTCAACCACTTTTTTTAAAAAATTTTAAAAAAATTTTATTACCCTATAAAAAGCCTTGATTATAATACAATAAAGTGATAAAAGAATACTTCTATGAATTTACCTTGTGCTATTATTTAAGGAGAATATATAATGACAGATTACAAAAATACTCTTAATTTACCTAAAACAGAGTTCCCTATGAAAGCAAACCTTGCGGAACAGGAGCCTAAAAGATTACAAAAATGGGAAGAAAATAATGTGTATGATAAAATACAGCAGTCAAGAAATGGATGTCCTGAATACATTCTGCATGACGGCCCTCCTTATGCTAATGGTAATATTCATATAGGTACTGCTTTAAATAAAATATTAAAAGATTTTATCATTAAAATAAAAACAGGACAAGGGTTTAAATCACCTTATGTTCCTGGATGGGACTGTCACGGTCTTCCAATTGAATTAAAAGTTGACCAGGAATTAGGCGAAAAGAAAAAAGATATGACTGTTGCCCAAATCCGTAAAGTCTGCAGAAACTATGCTGGTAAATATATAGACATACAAAGAACTGATTTTAAAAGACTTGGTGTTTTTGGTGTATGGGATAAACCTTATATTACTATGGACTTTGAATATGAAGCTACTACTCTTGCTGAACTTTATAAATGTTATAAAAAAGGTGAAGTATATAAAGGTTCTAAACCTGTTTACTGGTGCCATTCATGCGTAACTGCTCTTGCAGAAGCAGAAGTTGAATATGCTGACCATACATCTACATCTGTATTTGTAAAATTTCCACTTGATGATGAAGCAAAAAATAAAATAGGAGTTACAGGTACTGTATCAGCTGTTATATGGACTACTACTCCATGGACACTGCCTGCCAATGTGGCAATAGCTGTTAACAGAGATTACGAATATTCTATCATTAAAATAAATGCAGCAGATAATAGTAACTTATCTTCAGGCGAATATATTATAGTTGCAAAAGAAATGCTTGAAAATTTAGCAGGCACATTTAAAATTACAGGCTATGATGAAGTTAAAATAGTTAAAGGCTCAGAACTTGAATATCTTAATGCCCGCCACCCATTCTATGAAAGAAACTCTATGATAGTTTTAGCAGACTATGTTACTCTTGATGCTGGTACTGGACTTGTACACACTGCACCAGGACACGGTCAGGACGACTATGAAACAGGACTTCGTTATAATTTAGATATATTATCACCTGTTGATGATAACGGAGTATTAAGAAATGTTGGTATATTTGACGGTATGCATATTAATAAAGCAAATAAAGAAATAGTTGCATATATGCAGGAACATGGTTCACTTCTTGCTCAAAATGATATATCTCACTCTTACCCACACTGCTGGAGATGTAAAAAACCAGTTATTTTCCGTGCTACTCCACAATGGTTTATTTCAATGAGTGAAAACGGCTTAAGAGAACGCACTCTTGATGCTATAAAAAATAAAGTTAAATGGATACCATCATGGGGACAAAACAGAATTCAATCTATGGTTGAAAACCGCCCTGACTGGTGTATTTCCCGTCAAAGATTATGGGGTGTGCCTATCGCATTTATCACATGCCATGACTGCGGTGAAATAATATTTAATGATGATATTGAAAAAACAACAGTAGAAGCATTTAAAAAAGAAGGTGCAGATGCATGGTTTGAACATGATGAAGCATTTTTCTTAAACGGCATCACTAAATGCCCTAAATGCGGCTCTACTCACCTTAAAAAAGAAAAAGATATTCTTGATGTATGGTTTGATTCTGGTACAAGCCATGCAGCAGTATGCGAAAAACGCCCAGAACTTGGAAAACGCGCTAATATGTATTTAGAGGGAAGCGACCAGCACAGAGGATGGTTCCAAAGCTCTATTATAGAAAGTATGGCTACAAGAGGTGTGCCGCCATTTGATGAAGTTTTAACTCATGGGTTTGTTGTGGACGGAAGCGGCAGAAAAATGTCTAAATCTCTTGGCAATACTGTTGCACCAATGGATATTATTAATAAATACGGTACAGAAATATTAAGACTGTGGGTTGCTGCAGAAGATTATACAGAAGATGTGCGTATATCAGAAGACATTATTAAACGCATTACTGAAAGCTATAGAAAAATCCGCAATACTGCAAGATATATATTAGGTAACTTAAGTGATTTTGACCCTGATAAAGATATGGTTGAATATGACAAACTTATGGAACTTGATAAAAATATATTAGGCAGATGGCAGCTGACTAAAGCAAAAATATATGATGCATATAATACTTACCAGTTCCACGGCTTTTACCATGGATTTTTAAACTTCTGTATTAATGATTTATCATCATTCTATTTAGATATTATTAAAGACAGAGCATATTCATCTAAAAACCATTCCTATGAAAGACGCTCTGCACAAACTGCTATGTTTACTTTAATTAAAGAAATAGCAGTTGTTATAAATCCTGTTTTAAGCTTTACTGCAGATGAAATATGGGAATATCTGCCAAAATGGAATGACAAAAAAGAATTTGTTTTTGAAGAATTTTTCCCAAAAGTAGAAGATTATAAAATCGACTACAAATGGAGTGTGATTACTAATGTTCGTAAAGAAGTTAATAAAGCATTAGAAATTGCCCGTGCAGATAAAGTAATTGGCCACCCACTTGATGCAGAAGTAGTTATTTCTGTAAGCGAAGATATGGCAAAACATTTAACAGTAGATGAAGGCCTTGAAAGAATGTTTATTGTTTCAAAAGCTGTTGTTGTTACTGGCGATATTGAAAAAGCCTATGTATCAGAAGACGGACAGATAAAAGTATTAGTACAGCCATGCAACGCTCCAAAATGTGCTAGATGCTGGACACATTCTGAAACTGTTGGCAAAGATGAAGCTCATCCAGAAGTATGCCAAAGATGTGCGGAGGCTTTAAAGTAAATGAGTGCAGCTGCTAATATAAAAAATGTTTGGAAAGAATTAGTTAATAGAAAAAAATATCTGCTGATTTTTACCCTGCTTCCTTTAATAGTAGATATTGTTACAAAAAATATTATTAAATCTACAATGGAGCTTTACAGTGCAATACCTGTAATTGATGGATTTTTTAATATAGTATATGTATTAAATCCTGGAGCAGCTTTCAGTTTTATGCATGATATGAATGAAAGCTACAGACAGTTATTTTTTGTAACTGTAACAATAATTGCAATATTTATAATACTTTATATTTTTACACTGGAAAAATCAAAAATAAGTATTGCAGGGTTTGCTCTTATATTAAGTGGTGCAGCAGGCAATTTAATTGACAGAATATATATTGGAAAAGTTGTAGATTTTCTTGATTTTTACTATTCAACATACCATTTTCCAGCATTCAATGTGGCAGACAGCTGCATTACTATTGGAGTAGCACTTATAATTATTGACATGCTTTTCTTAAACAAGAAAAAGCAGATGAATAAAAATAATTAAAAATCATTTCACATATAAATCCGCAGATTATATACAAATTTTCTGCGGATTTTTATTTTATAAAATATTAAAAAACAATTACAAATTTTTTGTGTCCTTTTTTTAATCTATTATTGCAATTTATCTTATAATAATATAAGCTGTCTATGAATTATTTTTAAATATTTATAGAGGGTAAAAAATGCGAAATCAACCAAACTACGCCTTATTAAGCGTATCAGACAAAACAGGTATTGTAGAATTTGCTCGTGGTTTACATAACCTTGGCGTTAAATTGTTATCTACTGGCGGCACTGCAAAAGCTATTAAAGAAGCTGGCATACCAGTTACAGAAGTTTCTGAATTTACAGGCTCACCAGAAATTTTTGACGGCAGAGTTAAAACACTTCACCCAAAAGTTCACGGCGGTATATTAAATATTAGAGATAACGAAGCTCATCAAAAAACAGCAAAAGAAATGAATATTGAAAATATTGATATTGTAGCTGTAAACCTCTACCCTTTTGAAAAAGTAGCAGGAAATCCTTCATCTACATTAGAAGACATTATTGAAAATATTGATATAGGCGGCCCTGCAATGGTAAGAAGTGCGGCAAAAAACCATGCTTATGTTACAATTGTAGTTCACCCTCATGATTATGATAAAGTATTACAGGAAATTAAAGAGCAAGGCTCTACATGTATTGAAACAAGGCGTGTTTTAGCTGCAAAAGCATACAGCCATACTGCGTTATATGATACAGTAATTTCAAACTATTTAGGCAGAAAATTTCAGCTTAGATTTAGAGAAGAATTTACTGTTGGCGGCAGACTTATCCAGACTATGAGATATGGCGAAAACCCACACCAAGATTCTGCATTTTATAAAGAACCATTAATGCGTGAAACTGGTGTATGCTATGCTGAGCAGAAACACGGTAAAGAACTTTCATTTAATAATATAGTAGACTTAAACTCTGCAGAAGAATTATTAAAAGAATTTAAACGCCCTGCATGCGTTATTATTAAACACAATAACCCTTGCGGTGTTGCTGAAGCTGATACATTAAGCGAGGCTTATGATAAAGCTCTTGCCTGCGACCCTGTAAGTGCTTTTGGCGGTATTTTTGGATTAAACAGAGAAGTTGATGAAGATGTTGCTAAAAAAATAGCTGAAATATTTGTTGAAGTTGTAGCAGCTCCTTCTTTCAGCGAAAAAGCTATAGAAATTCTTTCTAAAAAACCAAGCATCCGTATTATGGTTATGGAACAGATTGAAGGCAGAAGTGTTGAATATGATGTGAAAAAAGTTACTGGCGGTTACTTACTGCAGGACAGAGATTTACACACATTTGATGATTTTAAATCACTTCCATGCCCTACTAAACGCAAACCAACTGATGAAGAAATGCAGTCATTAGAATTTGCATGGAAAGTTGCAAAACATGTTAAATCTAATGCTATCGTATATGTTAAAGGAAGTGCAGCAATTGGTGTAGGTGCTGGACAGATGAGCCGTATTGACTCTACAAAAATTGCACACATGAAAGCTGAACAGGCTTTTGGCAAAGATGCTGTTAAAGGTGCAGTTATGTCAAGTGATGCATTCTTCCCATTTAGAGATAATATAGATGCTGCTGCAGCTTATGGCGTAACAGCTATTGTTTCTCCTGGAGGCTCTGTAAGAGATGAAGAAGTTATTCAGGCAGCAAACGAACATAATATTGCAATGATTTTTACAGGCATACGCCATTTCAGACATTAATATAAACAGGTGTAAGTTAATGAAAATACTTGTAATCGGCTCAGGCGGCAGAGAACATGCAATAGCATGGAAATTAAGCCAGGATGACAGAGTAGAAAAGATATATGCAGCTCCAGGTAACGGTGGAACTGCATATGAAAATAAATGCGAAAATGTAAATATTAAAGTTAATGATTTTGATGCATTAATTAAGTTTGTAAAAGAAAATAATATTGATTTGACAGTTGTTGGTCCAGAAGACCCTTTATCAAATGGTATTGTTGATACTTTTGAAAAAGAAGGCCTTTTAATATTTGGTCCTAATAAAGCAGCTGCACAAATGGAAGCATCAAAAGCATTTGCAAAAGATGTAATGAAAAATGCTGGAATTGCAACTGCTGACTATGCTGAATTTGCAAACTATGATGAAGCAGCAGCCTATGTTACTAAAAAAGGTGCTCCTATTGTTGTTAAAGCAGACGGACTGGCAGCTGGTAAAGGTGTTACTGTAGCATTAACAGTAGATGAAGCAATTAATGCCTTAAAAGAAATATTTTTAGATAAAATATTTGGCGAAAAAAATAATGTAGTTGTTATAGAAGATTTTATGGAAGGCGAAGAAGCTACATATCTTGCTTTTACAGACGGAGAGAATATTATCCCTCTTTCTGTGAGCCAGGACCATAAAAGAGTATATGATGATGATAAAGGACCAAATACAGGCGGTATGGGTGCTTATGCCCCTGCTCCAATATGCGATAACAGCAAAATGGAGCGTGTAACTAACGAAATAGCTTATCCTATGATTAAAGAGCTGAAAAAGCGTGGAATTATATATAAAGGTGTAATCTATGCAGGGCTTATGATTAATGGAGAAAGCATAAAAGTAGTTGAATTTAACTGCCGGTTTGGGGACCCTGAATGTCAGGTTGTACTTTCCCGTATAGAAAGCGGCTTTTTAGATGCTGTTATCGGCTCAGCTAAAGGCAGCCTTGACGGTGTACAAGTTATCAATAAAGATATGACTGCTGCATGTGTTATTTTAATTTCCGGCGGCTATCCTAAAGATTATAAATCAGGATATGAAATATCAGGCATAGCAGATGCTGATAAAATAGAAAACATAAAAGTTTTCCATGCAGGTACAAAAGCTGATAATGGTAAAATTTTAACAAGCGGCGGCAGAGTGCTTTGTGTAACTGCTGTTAATAAAGACTTAAAATCTACTATTGATAAGGCTTATGAAGGCGTTGCTAAAATATCATTTAAAGATATGGCTTTCAGAAAAGATATTGGTAAAAAAGGATTAAATAAATAGGAGAATATCATGGCAAAAGTTGGATTAATCATGGGCAGTAAATCTGATTTTGATATTGTAAAAGAAAGTATTGATACATTAAAATCTTTTGGTGTGGAATGTGATGTTATAGTTTCATCTGCTCACAGAACACCAGAACAGACAGTTGAATGGACAAAAGCTGCAAAATCAAAAGGTATATCTGTAATTATTGCCTTTGCAGGAGCTGCTGCTCACTTAGCTGGTGTGATTGCTTCAAAAACAAATCTGCCTGTTATTGCAGTACCTGTTGCATCTACTACATTAGGCGGATTAGACAGTCTGCTTTCTTCAGTACAGATGCCTGGCGGTATACCTGTTGCTACTATGGCAATAGGCAAAGCAGGTGCTAAAAATGCAGCAATTTATGCATGCCAGATTATTGCATTACATGATGCAGTACTTTATGAAAAATTAGAGCTTTACAGAAAAGAAATGGCTGATAAAATAGCTAAAGATAATGAAGCTCTTAAATCATTAATTGGTTAATGTTAGTTTTAAAAGAAAATATTAATAATCTGGCGGAGATGTTCAATATCTCTGCCAGAGAAAATATGCCTTTAATTTTTCCAACAGATACAATATACGGTGTTGGTGCATCAATATCTAGTATCGTAGCAAATCAAGAAATATATAAAATAAAAAAAAGACCAGCAGATAAACCATTTCCTATACTTGCAGGCAGTTTTGAGCAGGCAGAATTAATTGCTGATTTAACAAGTTTAAACAGCACTAACTATAAATTTATGTGTGAAAACTATAATACATACACTACTTTTATTATAAAAGCAAAAGACAGCCTGCCAGATATTTTTAAAAAAGATAATAAAGCCGCAGTCCGTATACCAAATAAAGATATATTATGCAAAGCCTTATTACAACATGGCTTTCCAGTAACTGCAACAAGCGTAAATGAAAGCGGACAGAGTTTTTTAAACAACATTTCAGATATTATTAAAAATTTTAACAAAATTAGTTTATTTGTAGAGGGCTGTACTATCCAGAATATCAGCTCATCTATATATGATATAAGTGGTGAAAACATAGTAAAAATAAGGTAATTGTGCAGTATTTGTCGTTTTTTTTATAATAAAACATTCTTTATAAATTATTCTTTTAAAACATAAAATCTACTGTTGACATATTCATAAAAAAGGAGTATATGTATTCTAATGTGTAATAAAGGAGATTGATTATGAAAAAAATTATCTTACTCGCAATGGCTGCACTTTTTACATTTGCTGCTATAGCTTATGCTCAAACAGTTCCAGCTGACAAAGTTCAAATTAAATTAAACGAAGCTTGGAGTGTTAAACAAACACAAAAAGGTGTTCTTTTCAACCACGAAACTCACCTTGCTAAATTAAACAACAAATGCGATTCTTGCCACTCTACTCCAGATGGTAACAGCAAAATCGCTTTAACTGGCGACATTAAAGGTGCTAACGCTAACAATGCAGCTCACAAATTCTGCTGGTCTTGCCACGATAAAACACCAAAACCAAACAAAACTCCTGGCAAAACTTGCACTAAATGTCACACACTTCCTAAATAAGTGATATTAAATTAATTTTTAAATATAAGGTCTGCTTTCAAAAAGCAGACCTTTTTTATTATCTTTTTACAACATTTAATACTTAACAGCTGCATATAATACATTGATATAATACTAATATTATTATATTCATTCACTACCCTTTTATAATGTAATCTTTAATATTATCAGATAAATCTTAATAAATTATTAAAATATTATGCAATATGTTTTATATTGCTGTAATACTTTTATAATAAGTATAAATAAGCATAAAAATTTGTTTACATATCTATTAAAATTATGATAATATCATAACTTAATTATAAATAAACTGGAGTTTATAATGAATAACTGGATGACTTATGCTGCATTTATACTATACTTTTTAATCTTAATCTTTATGGGAATACATTTTTATTTTAAATCCCGTAAACTAGAAGACTATTTATTAGGCGGCAGAGGCATGGGTAGCTGGGTAACAGCACTTTCTGCACAGGCAAGTGATATGAGCGGCTGGCTTTTAATGGGACTTCCTGGAGCAATTTATCTTGCAGGTATGAACCAAATATGGATAGCTGTTGGTCTTATTATAGGCACATTCTTAAACTGGATTTTTGTTGCTGCAAGGCTTAGACTTTATACTGGCGAAACAGGCTCTATGACACTATCTTCTTTCCTTGGAAAAAGATTTAAAGACCCAACAAACTCTTTAAGGCTGATATCTTCAGTTATTACATTATTATTCTTTACTGTTTATGCTGCATCAGGTCTTGTTAGTGCTGGTAAACTATTTGAATCCATGTTTAATATAGATTATACAACAGCAGTAGTTATTGGTATGGCTGTAATGATATTTTATACTCTTTTAGGCGGCTTTTTAGCAGTATGCTGGACAGATTTATTTCAAGCACTTCTTATGATATTTGCGATTGTAGTACTTCCTTTTATTGCATATAGCAATATTGACCCAGATACAATGACGAAAGCATTTGCAGCAAAAGACGGCACATTTAACCCTATTCCGCAGGGAGCTGTTATTGCAGTAATTTTATCTATTATTTCAAGTGCTGCATGGGGGCTTGGATATTTTGGTCAGCCGCATATACTTGTTAGATTTATGAGTGTAAAAAATATTAAACTTCTTCCACGCTCTATTACTATTGCTATGGTTTGGGTTATTATATCCCTTGCTGGAGCAGTTATTATTGGACTTTTAGGAATACCTTTATATAAAGAGCTTCCAAGTGGAGATGAAGAAAAAGTTCTTATTTATATGATAAGAGATTTTGTATCTCCATACTTTATAGGTGTGCTTTTAGCAGCTATTTTAGCAGCAATTATGTCTACTATTTCATCTCAGCTGCTTGTATGCTCATCAACATTAACAGAAGATATTTATGCCAATGTTATTAAACCAAAAGCAGGCAGTAAAGAACTTCTGTTTGTAAGCAGAACTTTTGTGTTTATAATATCAATTGTTGCTCTTATTCTTTCTTTTGATAAATCAAGCAATATATTTCAGCTTGTAACATTTGCCTGGGGCGGCTTTGGTGCAGCATTTGGACCAGTTGTTCTTATGGCTCTTTATTCAAGAAAAACAACATGGTATTCTGCTCTTGCTGGTATGGTTGTAGGAACAATAGTAATGCTTACATGGTATTTTACAGGATTAAATAAATATATGTATGAAATAGTTCCCGGCTTTTTAGCAAATATTATTGTAATGTTTGTAATAAACTATTTTAGACCAAATACAAATAAAGAAATAGATGATGAATATAACAGAGTTCAACAGTATTTAAAAGACGGCTATACTCCACCAAATAAAGATGGTGAAGCTGGTTGCTGTAATTAAGAAAATAATTCTTTTTAAGCTGTCTGAAAAATATCAGACAGCTAAATATATCAATTTATATCTTTGGTACAATAAAAGATATATTAAATATGATACACTCATTTTATGTAACAACAAATAATAAAATTGGAGTTTAAGATGTCATACCAAACTGCAAAAACAATTAAAGAAGTCATTAAATATATTGATGAAAGAAAATATCTATTACCATCTATTCAACGAGAATTCGTATGGAATACTGATCAAATAGAAAGATTATTTGATAGTATTATGCAAGAATACCCTATTAATGCATTTTTATTTTGGGAAGTACCTAGAAATAAAATTCATGATTTTAAATTTTATGAATTCATAAGAGATTATAACCAATTAATAAACAAACATAATCCAACAGCTAACTTAAATGGCTCAGAAGAAATTTTAGCTATATTAGATGGTCAACAAAGATTATCATCTTTATATATTGGCCTGAAAGGAAGCTATGCATATAAAATTCCTAATAAGAGATGGGATAATCCAGCTGCATACCCAAAACGAAAACTATACCTTAACTTATTTGCACCTTCTAAAACTTCGGATTTAAAATATGATTTTAGATTTTTAACTGAAGAAGAAGCTAAAAAAATTGATACCAAACACTATTGGTTTCCTGTAGGTGAAATTTTAAATTTTTCTGCACTTTATGATGTAAGTAGATATTTAAACAATAATAACATTACATTAAATAATTATGATGAAGAATTAGTCATATTTGCTAGTAATACACTTAATATACTATTTTCTGCAATTCACCAAACACCAACAATAAGCTATTATCTTGAGAAAAGCGAAGAATTAGACAAAGTATTAAATATTTTTATTCGTGTTAACAGTGGTGGAACAACTTTATCATATTCCGATTTATTACTTTCTTTTGCAACAACTCAATGGGAAAAAGGAAATGCAAGAGAAGAGATTAATGGTTTTATTGATGAGATAAATCAAATACATCCAGGATTTAATATCAAAAATGATGTTCTATTAAAAGCATGCTTAATGCTATGTGATATAAGTGATATTTCATTCAAAGTAGATAACTTTAATCACAATAATATGATTACAATAGAAAATGAATGGGATAATATAAAAAATGCATACAGAATAGCTGTTGAACTAGTTGCCAGTTTTGGGTTTAGTAGAGAAAATATCACATCTAATACTTTATTTACACCAATTGCATACTATATCAAATCAATTGGTATTCCAAACAATTTTGTAGACAGCATGCAATATTTAGAAGATAGAAAATTAATAAAAAAATGGTTTATATCTTCTCTAATAAAAAGAGTTTTTAGCTTTGTTCCTGATGGTGTATTAAAACCAGTGAGAGATATAATAAAAACTTATCCTAATACTTTTCCATTAGATTACATTACTAATCGTTTTAAAAACACTAATAGAGATATTTCTTTTACAAAGGAAAATATTGATAATTTATTAACTATAAAATATAAAGCACAAAATGCTATGGTATTACTTGCCTTAATATATCCATGGATAAATTTTAAATATCAAAATCAAATTGATCATATTTTCCCTAAAAGCTTAATGACAGAAAAAAAATTGAAACAAAGGGGATACTCTGAAGAGAAAATCAAATTTTATTTAGAACATTGCGATAGTATTGCCAATTTACAATTATTAAATGAAATTCCAAATAAGGAAAAATCATGCAAAGAATTTGATGCATGGTTAAATGAAATATTTAGTGATGAAATAAGTAAAAATGACTATATGACAAAACATTATATACCTAAGATAGATTTAGATTTTAATAATTTTGAAAATTTTATTAAAGAACGAGAAAAACTTATATTAGAAAAATTATATATAGAACTACTGTAAATATAAATCAAAACTACCCGTTTAACGGGTAGTTTGCTCTTCGGCTATAAGCCTCTATCACCTGCAGCATCTAAAGGTGCT
>CALUWI010000030.1 GCA_944324465.1 uncultured Mucispirillum sp.
AATAATTTTAAACCTGCCTGTTCATACTGGTCAATAAATATACTGTATAAAAAATATTTTTATTATATTAAGGCTGATAAATAAAAGTTTATCAGCCTTTTTTTATATATCTGCAAGTTTAAACACTACTCACTGTTATATTAGTTTTAAAATAAATGGGAAGAAAAGAAATAATTAATACAAATATTCTTTTTATATACTGCCTGCATTAAAATATATTATTTTTCAGGCATAAGGCTTTTAAAAATATCTGCAGCCTCATCTATTTTTTCAAGGAATTTTTCAACAATTAATGGGTCAAAATGAATACCTGACTGACTTTTTAGATATTCTACTGTCTGCTCTAATGTCCAGGAATTTTTATATACTCTTTGAGAAATTAATGCATCAAATACATCTGCAACAGCAACAATTCTGCCATATAAAGGAATACTGTCCCCTTTTAAGCCATTAGGATATCCACTTCCGTCATATTTTTCATGGTGTGATAAAGCGATTATAGCACCAGCTTCTAAATATTTACTTTTAGTGCCTGAAAGTATCTCATAGCCTTTTGTGGTATGAGTTTTCATTATATTATATTCTTCTTCTGTTAGTTTTGATGATTTATTTAAGATATTATCTGCAATACCAATTTTACCTACATCATGTAAAGGTGCAGAATAAAGCATAAGCTCTTTATCTTCATCACTGCCGCCTAAACTTTCCATAATCATAGCAGAATATTTACCTACTCTTAAAATATGGCTTGCAGTATCTTTATCTTTATATTCTGATGCTCTGCCAAGTAAAAGCAGTGATTCAAGTTCTCTTTCTTTAACAGTCCTTACAGCCTGCTCTACTTCATACTGCAAAATATTTGTTTTATTATGCAGCTTAAGCCGTGAACCGCGAAGACCAGCCATATTTTTAAGGACAGCCTGTAATACATGACTGCTTAAGGGAAGCAAAAAATAATCTATTACTCCAGCATTATATGCTTTGATTTTTTCTTCATCGCTTTCAATATCTGTTATAAAATAGATAAGTAAATCTTCATCATACTTATGTACTGTAGAAACTAAATCTATTACAGCATCACTGCCGTCATAGTCAAGAAACAGCATATCTGTATTATTACTGCTCATTATATACTTCATTACTACATCTATATCATCAGTATATGAAATACTTATATCTATAGGTATTGCTGCATTTGTTACTATATCTCTGCATTTTGGAAATATATTATAATATAAAAGATTTAACTTTCTTGTATCCGTCATTTAAACAGCCTGATAGAATGTTTTATTTTATATATTACATCTTTTAATTCATCAATTAATCCAAAAATATGCTCATTCATACCGTCTTCAATATTCTGCTTAATTTTATAAAGCACATTCATAGCTGATGAAAATTGATATTTTTCTGAAAGCACAAGCATTTTATCAATAATATATAATGATGAACCTTCATTAAACTCACTAACTGCATGGAAAAGTGTTTGAGCATAATGCCATGAAATCTGGCAGTATTCATTTACTGCTGCAGTAATTAATTCATGGTCATCAGATTTAATGTATTCTGCCACACCTTTTGCCAAATCTTCATTAAGTAATGTCTGTTCTTTATTTAAATATCTGTTTAATACTGCTTCCAGTTTATTTTTTACAATAGGTTTTGCAACAAAATCATCCATACCTGTAGAAATATATTCTTCAATATCATCTTCTACAACATTGGCAGTAAGAGCAACAATAGGCACATGATGAAGCCCCATTTCTCTTTCATAAGCAACAATTTCTTTTGTTGCAGTAAGTCCGTCTTTTACAGGCATATATATATCCATAAAAATTAAATCATATTGATTTTTCTTATATTTATCAACTGCTACCTGTCCATTTTCTGCTATATCAACTTTAAGCCCCATATTTTTAAGCAGAATTTCTGAAAGTCTGCTGTTTACTTCATTATCATCTACAAGCATAACAGAGCCTGTAAATACTGTATTTCTCTGCTTTTTATTATTAGCAAGATATGACTTATTGTACCCAAGTATATCAGATAACACGGATATAAGTTTTGACATACTAAGAGGTGGAACAAGTGGATAAACATTTGTACCACCTAAATCATATATTTTATTATCAAGAGAAGTAGTGCTGAATATAATAAAAGATTTTTCAGGGAATTCATTTACTACTTTTTTAATAAAGTTATAGTCATTATTATCATAGCTGATACCAACTATTTTTATATCATCTGCTCGTATGTCATCTATATGTGTAGTATAATGAACTTCTGCTTTTACATTTTTAATATATTCTTCATAAAGTTCTCTTGCAGGACAGTCTTCTTCGCAGCCTAAAAGGATAATGCGGGTATTAGAAAAATCTACTTTAGTTTGAATATCTTTTTTATCAACCACAGGTAATTCTAAAGTAAAATAGAACTCACTTCCTTTTCCATATTCACTGTATACATTTAATGAGGAATGCATAGACTGAGTTAAACTTTTAGATATTGCAAGCCCTAAGCCACTGCCGCCATACTGACGAGTAGTAGATGTATCTGCCTGAGAAAATGCATCCATAATAATTTTCTGCTGGTCTTTTGTAATACCTATACCATTATCTTTAATAGATATTCTTATTTTACATTTTTCACTTGTTTTTGAAACTACTGTTGCCCTTACTATTACTCTGCCTTTTACATCAGTAAATTTAATAGCATTAGAAATAAGGTTAGTTATTATCTGCCTTATACGCAGCGGGTCACCTAACAAATATTTAGGCATATCTATGCTGAATAAGCATATTAATAAAATATTTTTATCCATTGCTTTTGCAGCATATATTGCAACAGAATCTTCAAATACATTCCATGAGTTAAATTCTATAGATTCAAGCTGCATTTTACCGCTTTCAATTTTAGAAAAATCTAATATATCATTAATAATACTGAATAATCCATCTGAGCTGGAATTAATAATTTTTAAATATTCTTTTTGAGTATTATCAAGATTAGTTTCTTTTAATAAATCAATAAACCCCATAATACCATTAAGAGGTGTACGAATTTCATGGCTCATATTTGCAAGAAATTCACTTTTTGTCCTTTCTGCATCTTTTGCCCGTTTAAGAGCTGCCTGTAATTCTCTTTCTTTTTTCTTCCTAAGGGAAGCATCTCTTAAGATATATAATATACTAAGTTTACCCTGATACATTATTTTAGATATTGATATATCAACAGGGAATTTTGATTTATCAGAGCGGAGAGCCTCAATCTCTAAAGATTTACCTTCCTGAGTATCTGAAAGAACAACATTTTTATATTCATTTGAAATAATATTAGTAATAACAGGCTTGCCAACTAAATCCACATAATCTACTTCAAAAAGAGATTCAAAAGATTTATTTACAAGCAGAATATTATTATTTTCATCTGCAATTAATATAGCATCATAAGCATTAGAGAATATTCTATGGAACATTGCAGCATTCTCTTTTGAGCTTTTTTCTGCTTCATATCTTTCTGTAACATTTACACCTATTGCGGTTATAAACTGCATTAAATGTCCGTCTTCAAAATCTCTGCTTGTAAATACAGAAAAGTTCCACTCAATAAATATTGATTTATCATTCTGTTTAGTTTCTGTTATTAAGTGCGGTACTTGAGCATCACCACCTCTTAAAAGTGATACAATAGAAACTACTCTGCGTCTGTATTCATCAGGCACTATTTCTTCATAATTTAAGCCTATTAAATCTAAATCAGGATAGTAAGACTTAATAGCATTATTTGTTCTAATAATTTTATCATTTTCATCAATAACAAATATGATAAAACCTTTAGCATCCAGTATGCGTGTAATAAAATCTTTTTCTTCTTTTAATTCCTGAGCAATAACAGCCTGATTAAGAATAGAATCTTCTAATGCTTTCTTAACTTCATCAGTCTGTTTTTCATTTTCTATTAATGTAGTAATCATTGTATCAAATGATTTTACTAAATCATTTATTTCTTTATAAGAGCCTTCTACATCTATTGAAGAACTTTCACCAGATGCTATAGCCATACAGCTTTTCTGCATCTGCCTGATAGGTTTTGTAATATAGTAAGCAAAAGCTGCTGTAACAGTCAGCAGTATGATAAGTACAGGTATAATCATATTACGCATTAAGATTTTAATCGGTTCTACTTCACTTACTATTTCGCTTAATTCCATACGGACAAATAATATCCATTTAAGGTTGCCCAGATTAACTGGTGAATAATATGTAACAATATCTATACCATCAATAGTTTTAGAAAATTCATACCCTTTATTTCCTGCATAAGCATCTAATGGCGGATTTCTTAAAATAGATGAATAATAAGCAACTGTGCCAAACTTCTCTACCATATTATATACTACAGATGGATTTTTTACATTTTTTAAAAGAGATAAATAATCCTGTGGATGTTCAACTAAATCTCTTTTATTTGAGCGGAACATACCGTTTAAGGTTGTAATATAAGCATCACCAGTTTTACCTAATCCTTCTTCATGCCAGTTATTATTATCAGATAAAATTGTATCTACAAATAAAGAAGATAATACTAAAATAATACTGCCATAGTATTTACTGTCTTTAAATATTGGTGCAATAATAAAAAATGCAGGATATCCGTCTAATGGCATATATGGCTGCATATCTACAAAATAATAGTCGCTGCCACCTTCGTGTGCCATAGTATGAAATTTTGAAATTTGAGTAGAAAGACCTTTTATCCAATATGATGAAACAAGGTTGTGCCCTAAAACAGAATTTTTTCGCGGTGCAAAAACTATTTCATCATCTGCCGATACAAATAAAATATTTTCAAAACCTGATGTATCTAAAAGCAGAGAAAATGTGCTGGAAAAATATTCTGATAATTCTTTATATTTTTTAATATACGGCATATCATAATTAATACCAGCCATAGATTCTATGCCGATTTTATTCATTAAATCCATACATTGAGCAATAATACCAGAATTGCTTATTGGTACAGCATCATTAGATGAGATATTAAGATAGTCAAGAATTGGTTCATTATTATACTGGCCTGCATACTGTTTTGAAAGCTCATTTCTGCACACTTCAATAGATTTACTGTTTATACCTTTTGGTAAATCATTATAAGCATTTATAATTTTATCTAAGCCATAGGCATCAGAATTAGTTTTTAAAAATCTAAGTATAGGATTTTCCATATCATTAACGGTATTTTGAAGCTGTTTCACTTTTATGTTATGAATAATTTCTAAACGGTCAATTCTTGTATTAATAACATTACTTTTTACAGTAAAATATACAATAACCATCATTAATAATATGGCTACAGCACTTGTTAAAAAGAAACCTAAAAAGAACTTTACAGCTATACTGTTATTACGCAGCATAATACATCCTCATAACCCAATACTTAAACACTATTTTAATCGCTTTATTAAATCATATTTATTATATGAAATCAATTAAAAATCTATGTTTTTATATACTTTTAAGCATATTTTTTTTATGTTTTTAATTACAAAGCAAACAATATCATTGCATAAAATTTAATATTTATACATACTATTAATACAAACACTGCTTATATATAGTGTCAACTTTATCATTAACTATTAATTTTTTTAAAATACTGCCGATAAATTAGTAAAACCACTTTGCAGAGGTATCTAATATGAATTATGCAGAATATATCACAAGTATACAGCAGGCAGTTGCAGCAAATCTGGATATTGGTAATATAATATTTGGTATATTTTTGCTGATTGGTATAATTATAGGGCTTGTATTCTTTTTTATGTATGTTAGAAAAGAATACTATAGAAAACGCTCAGAAATAGATACATTTCTTTTAGAAGACCAGCAAAAAACAGATATTTTTGTTCCAGGACTTTCTGACAGACCTGCAAAAACTAATCAAAAAGAAAAACTTATTGAAAAAATATATAAAAAATTAAACAGAGATAATTAAACTTAAAACTTTTCATATATCATGAAAAAAGGGGTGTTTTTAAACACCCCTTTATATTGTCGAAAAAATACATTTTTTCGCAAGTCTTTTGATGAGCCTAATAATGCTCTACAGCCTGTGCAAATTCTTTTTCCTCCCTATTCGGTCGGGAATTTGGCAGTCCTCGTAAAAAACACTCGCGCATTTTATTAGGCTATAATGATAACTAAACTTGGATACACGCTCCAAGTTTAGTTAAACAAATTAATTGTCAATGCAAATAATATTTCTTATTATAATTATCAATAACTTTTTTGACAGCCTGATATTTTTAATTTTATTCTTTATTATCTGCTAAATGTTCAGACATAATCCGCATTATTCTATTTCTGCGGTTAAGTTTTGTTGTAGCAATATCTACAAGTTTTTCATATTTTTCTGGATTAGCTTTTTTAGTTAAACGGAACCTGTTTTCACCATCCATAAACCCAGCTAAATCACTACCTGGCTCTTTACTGTCAATAATAAGCGGACTTTTACCTTCTTCCATTAATTCAGGATTAAATCTAAGCAGTGTCCAGTAGCCTGCATTTATTGCTTTTTTCTGCTCTGATGAGCCTTTTGTCATATCAATACCTTGAGCAATACAATGTGCATAAGCTATAATAATAGACGGCCCGTTATAACGCTCTGCTTCAATAAATGCTTTAATACACTGAGCAGGGTTTGAAAGAGAAACTTTTGCCACATATATACTGCCATAAGTCATAGATATCATTGCTAAATCTTTTTTCTCCCTCACTTTACCGCTTGTAGCAAATTTTGCAGATGCACCAAGTGGAGTAGATTTAGAAGCCTGACCGCCAGTATTAGAATATACTTCTGTATCAAGTACAAGTACATTAATATTTTCACCACTTGCAAGCACATGGTCTAAACCGCCGTAGCCTATATCGTAAGCCCAGCCGTCACCACCTAATATCCATACAGATTTTGGTGTTAAATAATCAGCAATGCTTAAAAAGTCATCTTTTCCTGCTGCATTTGATGATTTAACAGCGTCTTTTAATTTTGCTACTCTTTCACGCTGTTTTTCTATTTCTTCCTGGTTATGAGTATCTGTATTTGCAAGAATATCTTCAATAAGTGCAGCATCAGCAATATTTTTATTAGCATTTAAATAATCTACTGCTTTACCTTTAAAGTAATCAACAGCTAAACGCATACCAAAGCCAAACTCTGCATTATCTTCAAATAATGAGTTACTCCATGCAGGACCTTTGCCGTCATTACGAGTGCAGTATGGAGTTGTAGGCAGGTTACCACCGTAAATTGATGAACAACCTGTAGCATTTGCCATTAAAAGTCTGTCGCCAAAAAGCTGAGTTAACAGTTTTATATAAGGTGTTTCACCGCAGCCTGCACAAGCACCAGAAAATTCAAAGAAATGAGGTGCAAGCTGACTGCCTTTAATTGTTGATTTATTATATTTTTCAACAGCAAGTTCAGGAATAGATTCAAAAAATTCAAAATTTTCTACTTCCTGAGCTCTTAATGGAATCTGCGGTTCCATATTTATAGCTTTTCTTTCAGGGTTTGCTTTATTAACTGCAGGACAGTCTATAACGCAGGCATTACATCCTGTACAGTCTTCTGGTGCAACTTGAATAGTTGCTGCATAGCCTGCAAATTCTTTGCCTTTTGCATCAGCATATTTAAATGATGCTGGTGCATTTTTAAGCTGTTCTTTATCATAATATTTCATACGGATTGCTGAGTGTGGGCATACAAAAGAGCATATTCCACATTGAATACATACTGCTGGGTCCCATACTGGAATATTAACAGCAATATTTCTTTTTTCAAATCTTGCAGTACCAGTTGGCCATGTACCGTCAACAGGCATTTGAGATACTTTAATTTTATCCCCTTCCCCTGCGACTAATACACTTGTTACTTCTTTTACAAAACTGCTTGCTTTTTTATCTGTTAAGCAGCCATTAATTAATGTATGAAGTGTACTTTCATCTTTTAATAAAGAATAGTCTACTTTGTAAAGTTTTTCAAAGCCTGCATCTGCTGCAGCATTATTTTTTGCAACAGTTTCTTCCCCATATTTACCATATGTTTTTTGGATTGCACCTTTAATAGCATTAAGTGCTTTATCTTTTGGAATAATATCAGATATTGCAAAAAATGCAGACTGTAATATTACATTTATACGAGAGCCAAGTCCAAGTTCCTGTGCTATTTTTACAGCATCAACCACATAAAACTCTGCTTCTTTTTCTCTGATTTCTTTTTGAACAAGTGATGGAAGTTTGCTCCATACTTCATCTTTGCTGTACTGGCTGTTAAGTAAAAATACACCGCCTTTTTTAAGTGGTGAAAGTAAATCATATCTTTCTAAAAAGCTGAAATTGTGACAGCCTATAAAATCTGCTTCCTGAATAAGATATGAGCTTTTTATCTGCTCTGCTCCAAAACGAACATGGCTTGTAGTCATAGAGCCTGCTTTTTTAGAATCATAAACAAAATAAGCCTGAGAATTTTTGCCAGTTTCTGCAAAAATAATTTTTGCAGTATTTTTATTTGCACCAACTGTACCGTCAGAGCCAAGACCATAAAACATGGCATTATAACTTTTTGATGGAATAAGCCATGAAGCATCAAATTTTAATGATTTATGAGTAACATCATCTTCAATACCAACAGTAAAACCAAAAATCGGATTAGCTGACGCTGCATTTTCATAAACTGCTTTCACCATAGCAGGTGTAAAATCTTTTGAGCCTAAGCCAAATCTGCCCCCAAGAACTCTTGGATATTTTTCTAAATGAGTAATTTTTGCAGCCATTGCTTCGCCTATTGCTGTGCGGACTGCTAAATATAACGGCTCACCAACAGCACCAGGCTCTTTTGTTCTATCAAGCACTGCAATATTTTCTACAGTTTTAGGCAGTGCATCTACAAATGCTTTTACTGGGAAAGGCTGGAATAAGTGAATTTTAACAACACCAAGTTTTTCGCCGTTTGCATTAAGGTGGTCAATAGTTTCTTCTATAACATCACATGCTGAGCCCATTGCAACAATTACACTTTTTGCATCACTTGCACCATAATAATCTACTAAATGATACTGTCTGCCTGTTAATGCTGCAAATTTATCCATTTCACTCTGCATAACAGCACCAACATTATCCATATATTTATTAACTGTTTCTCTGCCTTGGAAATAAACATCTGGATTTTGAGAAGTTCCTTTAATAGTTGGTTTATCTGGAGTAAGGCTTCTTTTTCTATGCTCTCTCACAAGTTCATCATCAACCATATGACGCATATCATCAAAAGTTAATTCTTCTACAACAGAAAGTTCATGGGATGTTCTAAAACCATCAAAAAAATGCAGAAATGGAATACGGCTTTTAAGAGTAGCTGCCTGAGCAATTAATGCCATATCCATAACTTCCTGTGGGTTATTAGAAGCAAGCATAGCCCAGCCGCATGCACGGCAAGCCATAACATCTGAATGGTCGCCAAAAATAGAAAGACCCTGAGCAGCTAATGCTCTTGCACTAACATGAAAAACAGTAGGAGTAAGTTCCCCTGCTATTTTATACATATTAGGTATCATTAATAAAAGACCTTGAGAAGCAGTAAATGTAGTAGTTAAAGCACCAGCAGTTAATGAGCCGTGTACAGTTCCTGCTGCACCGCCTTCAGACTGCAGTTCAACCACATGTGGGACAGAGCCCCATATATTCACCTGACCTTTTGCACTTTTTTCATCAGATATTTCACCCATAACTGATGATGGTGTAATAGGATAAATAGCTATTACCTCGTTTACAGCATGAGCCACATGGGCTGCTGCCATATTACCATCCATAATAGTTTTTTTGCGTGCCATGCTTCCTCCACTTAAATATATGCAATTTTAGCACAATTTATTTTTATGTTCTATTTTACTAACAAAAAAGTTTTAAGTCAAACAAAAAAGTATCTGTTCAAACTTTGGTAGATTACCATATAAGAATATTCTAGTCAAGCAGTTGTGATATACAGAGTGTTTGTAGGTAAATTCTAAAAACGATTGCGAAAAATGATATAAAAAAAGTGGTTGTTAAATCTCTTTAAATAAAATAATATTT
>CALUWI010000031.1 GCA_944324465.1 uncultured Mucispirillum sp.
CGCAAACTTAAACTCTTTACTGTTCCATCCCATTTCTTTAATTGCCTATATACAAACATTCGGTTCGTTTGGTATTTGCGGGCTGCTTTTATCACGCCTTTTTTCTTCGCATACTCACATAATCGTTGACGAAATAACATCTCTTCTGTTATTATCACTTTATTCATTGTGATACCTCTTAGTTTAGTTTATTTTACTTGATAACTATTATATAACTAAGAGGTATTTTTTTATCCACTTGTTTGTAACATATGTCTTGTGCTCTTACAAATATTGTTCCTGAAAAAATAGTTATAGAATATGAATATAACCGCCAATACTGCTATGGATTTGACCCAGAAACAAAGGAATATTATACAGCAGAATAGATAAAATAAATAACCTTAAAGTAATAAATGACAGCAAACATAGTAAATCTTCCAGAAATGATTTTGAAAAAGATTTTGAGCATAAGTGGATGGTGGCAGATTCTTTAACCTGTGATTATGTAAAAGTTATATTTACTCTTCCAGAAGATGAAAAATTAAGGGAAAAAATTATTCAAAAAATAAATACTACTAAACGAAATGGCACTGTTATACAAACATACTATGATACTATTATTTATGAAATACATACTACAAACCAGTTAGAACTTGTGCCATGGATAAATAGCTTTGGAAGATATGTAAAGGTGGATAAAGAAACTAACCCTTTGATATATAATAAATTAAAAGAACATAATGATGAACTGATGGTAAAATATGGACTTATTTAATAAATATAAAAATAAAGATTTTGCTTTTTTAATTAATTATATTAATACTGTTTTATCCAGCGGTAATAGTTTAAGCACCTATAAAATACTGCAATTTTTTAATAAAACAAAATCATTTTATGAAACAAAAAAATATGTAATAAAAAATAATAACTGTGTATTTTATAAAAATGAAAAAAATCACCTGATACCAGTTTATAATAACCCTATTATTGCACGCCTTACAAAAGCAGAAAGGGCATGGCTTTATGATATACTTCATGACCCAAAAGCTCTATTATTTTTAGACAAAGATGCCATAAATATGCTTATTAATGATTTAGAAAATACAAATAATCTTCCATATATTTTATCAAATAATGAGCTGCATATTCAAAAATTAAATAACACAGAGCCGCATATATATACTATTGAAGAAAAAGGCATATTTAATAGAATAATAAGTGCTTTAGAAAATAAAAAATATATTACAATTATTACTAAAAAACAGATACATCTGAAAAAAATATTATTGATAATGCAGTGCCCTATAAAATAGAATACAGGCAGGAAGATGATTCTTTACACCTTATTTACTATGATAATACAGAAAAATCACTGCATACTATACCTGTTTTAATGATACAGACTGTTAAAATAAACGGCAATATAAAAAAATATAAAAAAACTGAGCAGGATATAACAAATGCACTAGAATATATGCGGCAGAAAAATCCAGTAATTATAGAAATAGAAAATAAAGATAATGCTTTCCAGCGTGCCACATATAAATTTGCACTGTATGACAGAATAATATATGAAAAGGATAGTAAAATATTTATGGAAATATCTTATAATGATACACAGCAGGAAGAAATTATATCATCTATTTTACAGCTGGGCAAATATGTAAAAGTTATATCCCCTGAAAATATATGCACTAAAATAAAAGATGAAATATCTGCAAGGAATAATAATTTTAAGTAATCAATATATATACCTAAAATATCGTCTTAGCTATGTAACTATATGCATTATTTTACACTGTAAAATACCACAATGATTTATCTATTAAGTAAAATATTTAAATAAGCCTTTATTAGTAGGTCATATCATTCTCACTTAATTATAATACATCAGAAGTATCATACTAAGTGAGCAAAAGCAAGCGAAATATCTTAAATATACTAGATATATAAATTATTAGCAAATAGTAGATAATTTTTAATATGAACATCACATATTCTTCGCTAAACGATCAGAATGACAAATTCACAGTCCAGCCTGTGCAAATTCTGTTTCCTCCCTACTCGGTCGGCGAAATATGCCGCTGCAAAAATCGCAGCCCCTTATCAGCAGGTCAATAAATGTTACAGAACTTTAGTGTGTTATTCACACGAGCTAATAAAAGTTTCAATCCCTTATCAGCAGGTCTCTTTCTATCTAAAACCCTTCCCAGCCACTTTTTTTTGATTCCTCCTTACTCAGTCGGAAAAAAGTGTCCTCGCAAAAACCGCTCGCCCTTATCAGCAGGTCAATAAATGTTACCATAAATACGAGAGGTGAAATATGTACGAAGAAATTACAGTTTCAATCCCTTATCAGCAGGTCAATAAATGTTACTCTGGGAACGCTTACACAGGCTACGACGACCTTTACGAGTTTCAATCCCTTATCAGCAGGTCAATAAATGTTACCATAAATACGAGAGGTGAAATATGTACGAAGAAATTACAGTTTCAATCCCTTATCAGCAGGTCAATAAATGCAACTTTATTGGAGGTGTACCATGTCAGTATGGTCTTTTCTTGTTTCAATCCCTTATAGTCAGGTCAATAAATGCAACTCACAAAAACATCATCTTGTGTAAATAGTATCGCATCGTTTCAATCCCTTATAGTCAGGTCAATAAATGTTACCTGAATTATTACACAAATTTGCTATGCATAAACAATCGTTTCAATCCCTTATCAGCAGGTCAATAAATGTTACCAGTATGTTTAGGTTTCCATAAAAAAGTGCATGACAGTTTCAATCCCTTATCAGCAGGTCAATAAATGTTACT